>CAWAJC010000028.1:0-26532 GCA_963782245.1 uncultured Cytophagales bacterium | reverse complement strand
AAAGTGAAAGGTTATAACGGGTAGCTGAATAAACAGCGAGTTTGATAATCGTTCAGACTCATTTATTTCCAAGACCGTACTGCACTCGCTCCATTGGGCTAAGAGCAGGGTACATCTTATCAGCCAGGTATGGGAATTTGTTTTTGCGGCTCTCTAAAAATAAAAGTATATAGCTACCATCTCTCAACTTCACCTGAAGCATACCATCAACTATATCTATACTGTCAAAGCCTCGTCCTTTATCTGTATAGACATCAGCCGTTATCGCTCCCTTATCGGCATAATTAATTCCGCTTTCCAGAATTGTGTGTATAGAGAGCGTTTTCTCCGATAATTCAATTAGTTTAACCGTTTTCTTATCCGGCGATATATACAATTTACACTCCAATGACCCGCTTGGTGAGGCTGTACCAACCTGTATCTGTCTCCTACTCAATACATTAAACAACCATACCTTTTTATCACTTTTTGTTTGTACAACAACATAGTCTCCATCGTTAGACAGCCACTCGAAATCCCCTCCCCTGAAAGGAAATTTTCGTATAATATTATTTTTAACATTATGAATGAAAATACTGGATGAATCTATCTGTGGTTTTACAATGTAATACTCAGTATTGAAAGAAAAATTAACTGAAGATTCGTCCAAATTACTATTAAACCTATTCGTTTTCACGAATGGCTGTAATCCCGTCATTTTTTTATTAAACTTAATGTAGTAAGCCAAAATATTATCAAAATTTTTAGAATAATAAATTCCGTGTCGAATTACTAGTATCAAGTCATTATTAATAAAATTTACTCTAAAGTATGCGGGATAAAAATTATTAACTTTATTAATCTCTTTATCCAAAAAAATAGGGGGAATTTTATATATTTTCTTAGTAAATATATCCAAAATAAATGGTTGGCAAATCGTTCCTTCATTCGTCCAGAGAGCCATTTTTCTTCCGGAGGGCGAATTCCCGTAACCTGTAATGTTGAACGTAGTATCCCATTTGAAATTAGAAATGTATAGCGAAAAAGTATTATTCGATTCTGGCTTACTTGTAAAGTAGCACCCAGTCTCATTAGGTAGAAAATCTATAGATGAAAAGCCTATGCGCGCATTAAATTTCAAGCCAGCTACATTAAACTGACAATCTTCATAGCAACCTTTGGCCGATATTTTAAATAAATGTGGCGTATTTGCTTTATCAGTAAGTAGGATATAATTTCCTTTGGGGGATAATAAAAATGTTCCTGGATGAAATACCCCTCTGGAAGTTTCAGAAAAAAGCAGCCGATGCGTCGGTAAGTCAACTATTTGTAATCGCTGCACCGCATCCTTTTCATCAACCAAAGCCATACAGCGTCCCTTGATAGCTATGCTTATTAGCTTTTGCGTAGGAACCGGCAGTGCAATTCGGTGATACGCAGAATCTTTAGCTCTTTCAAACACAGAAACGGAATCATCCTTATACCTGACTGCCACGTACTTTTGCTGGTCATTATAAACAATTTCCTGGCCAGCGAATGGCGTAAATAGTAATTTTTCATTTAGTCTATCGGTAGTATCTTCTTCATCGATCCACATTCGATAAGCGACCCTAAACTTCTCTAAGTCATATTGCTGCTTTGCCTTTATACCAATAGCATTTGCGTAAAGGTTTTTAAATCTCTTCTGCATAGAATAATTGTAGAGAGCGAATCCAATCGCCAATCCTAAAAAGCCTACAATTCCAACGGCCCAGAAGCGTTCTTTTCTTCGTTGTTGTTTTCCCTGCTTTTTCTTATCCCGTACCTTCTTCGCTTGCTCAACTGGCTCAACTAATTTATCGTGGCTTAGTTCGTAGGCGATACCCCGGCTGGTAGGCTCAGGACGAATTAGCCGACTCTCGATTAATTTATTGATTAACAATTCATTTCCCAACAAATGCTTCTTTAATACAGGTTCATCTACCCCAATTCGCTTTCCATTGAGCACAAAGTAATTTTCGAGAACGCTCCCTGTCAAATCAATGTCGGCTGGGCTTCCCATTGTATGTAGGCGAGTTGTGTAAAAATCATGAATGAATGTTTTGATCGTTTGCCTGGTTGGGATCAGCCGTTTATCAACCCGCAAAATAGGTTTCGCTCCTTCAGAAGGAACAAAAATGAGTTTATCTGTTGGCTTCCCTGTGTCATCTAGTTCTTGTTTAACACTTGTTTCAATATTGTCGCAGACCATCTGTAACTGCGTACTATCAATTTCCCCTTTATCATTGCTTAGCCCGTCGATGATGAGTTGCAGCGTGTTGCCCGACTCATCGTTTGGCACAATCTGATCAGCGTAGAAAAAGGGAGGAGTGGTGAAATCTCCGATGGCTGCGGCTGGTTCTACGATAGCCAACCGGGCGTTATTACCGCTCAAGGGATGCAGCTTATAGCGATTTTTTAATACTAATGGAATAAAATTCTCCAAACTATCGATTTCTGCCAGCCGGTCGTCGCGAATAGCAAACACGCACTTTACCACGGGTTGTCGCCCCCATGTTGTCAATTCAGCGATGCGAGCTTTATCAATGACGTTGCGTTGGCTGGGGCTAGCGTGTTGTCCGGGACTAGCCGAAGAAAGTTCTTGGGCAATACGTTCGGAGATGCGGCTGGGCGGCTGATCGCATAATACCTCGGCTAACTGGGTCAGAAAATCACGTTGCGCGTTAGTGGGGGCAGAAAAAAACTCTTCAAATTGGTCGAAGAAGAACACAGGTGCTGCACCGTTCGGAAAAGGGTAAAGTTTCAACGTTTCCCATAGGCGGCCTCCTGCTATCTGACCAAAGGGGTCAACGGGGGTACGAGGACTGTACGTACTCTCCTGTTTGTCAGTGAGCGACAAAGTAGTTAATACCAGGGCGGCCTCAGCTACCTCAATTTTATTATTTAACCAAACCCGCCTGTTTATGTCAGTCAATGTCCGGTCCGTAATTTCATGCTGTTTTTGTTTGAATTCAGCCAGTTTTTCATCCGTGAGTGGATGTTCTGCACTGAGCGATTCGAGTTGTTGCTGAATAACCCGTTCCAGTTCGGCCTGTTGTTTTGCCTGTTGCTCCCCGTTTCCATTGGGTAATTGAGCCATTTCCTGTTGCCAAGTATCAAGTTGTTTTTGTAAAATATGGTAGGCCGCGTTGTATTCGCTGATAATATATTCAATAGTAGAATTTAGGGGGGTGGTGTCAGTTGCATCAGTAGTGGTATCTGCTTGAGTACCAAAAATCTGAAATCGCACCCGAATAGGTTGGTAGTTGAAAGTGAGTAAGGCTGGACCAACACCAGCATTGAGCAAGGAACTTTTGCCCAAACCCGATTTGGAAAATAACACAAGCACCTGCTCTAGTCGAATCAGGTCGAGTAAATCTTTTATTTCCGACGTGCGGCCCCGAAAGATAGCCTGTTCGTTGCTCTCGAATGAGCGAGGCCCCGGATAACGATCAATGGACATAGCTCAGATTAAATTATTTTATAGTAATCGACCAACAGTTTCACAAATTTCTGGACGTCCTCGTCTATAAAATAGAATTTGAATTCATCCTGATAAAACTCCCGGTTAAATGCACTAAACGGAGCATTGGCTGAGAACGTCGAAAAAGCCCGGCCTCCTTTCTGCTTCACTAATTCGAGTACCATATCCAGCACCAATTTCATGTACCATTGATCGAAATCGAACCCCAGGAACAGGTAATAAGTATTTTCATTAAAAGCCAGCCGCACCTGCCTATCTAAAGGGGGCTTACCACTGACAATGCGAGACGTAAATTTAATTAACTGACTTTCAGTCATCTGAACTGAAACGGGATCAGCCATTGTACCGAGTAAATTATAGATCAGCGTTTTATTCACTGGTAGTGGTGGCTGTTCATCGGCTTGTTCGATCCGGGCGGGGTCATAATGGCGTACTACGCAACTGTCGGGCTTCATCTCGTTGATGATCGTAGCCAACTGATCGTCCGGGTTGGTGTTGATGATGTATCGGAAAGGCAGTTCAGCTAATTTTTCATACGCTTTAGTGTCTAATGTCTCCTCTCCTTTTAATTGTTCGTATAGTTCCCGCGCTAATCGACCCTGATCGCCTGCTACGTACCCTTCCATTTTGCTGTATTGCTGGGCTACATAGTTAAGGTTATCGACCTGACTTATGTCGTAGTAAGTATCCTCAGTAAATTGATTGACAATTACTTCCGCCAGCACGTCATTGAACGATTTTTGTATTCCTCCCTGCAAGGTTAACAATACCTTCGGCCCCAGAAAAAGCACACACTGCCCGGCTTTTATCGACTTGGCCAGCAGTTTCAGTTTAGTGGTATAGTTATTTTTGAGTTCTTCGAGTGCCTGCTTTATTATTTCATCAGTTGGGTTTTCTTTTTCGATAATGTGTTGTAGAAGAATTTCCAGATCCAATTTGGTCTCGAGGGGTTTTGCCGAATTATCCGTCGACCGTCTGGTGCTTTCTGCTCTTGCGACGATACCTGTCCAGATATCTAGCGCTCTGCCTTGCAATGTAAAATCACCCGGTGCCAGGCCAGCCCGCTGAATAAGGTTCCCAATATCAGTTGAATAGGCAGTTTTCAACCGCTGAATGAGGTAAAAGCGTGTATTAGAAGTTAGGGGCATAGCTTTATGCAATTATTCGATCCAGAATTTCCTGTATCCGCTGGCCATTGATTCCTTCGTTGCGGTATACCGATTTTGCCAGGCCGGGTTCTTTGATCCAGCCTCCGCTATGGTGGAGTGCCACCACCTCCCATTTGTCGTTGAACACCGGTGCCCCCGACGAGCCGGGCAACGTATCGGTTAGGTATTGCACCACCGTATCGTTGGCAAACGTGACCACGTTATGGTAAAGAGCAATCTGTTTCGGCCCACCAGCCGGGTGCTGAATAATACTAACGAAGTCGTCTTTCTCAGCCGGTTCATTGCTAAATAGTAGCTGCCCGTAGCCCGCATTGGCATCGCCCGCTATTTTTATGATCGTAAAATCGAGGGATTTAGTCGCTGGCTTATCAGTGCTGGTAACGAAACCCGCTTCGGGAGCCAGGGTGAAGGAGTCAAACTGCAAATCGTTTCCCAGCCAGTTTTGCTGGTAATTGAACTGAACCGTTGCCGTTGCCGCTGCTGCTGAGTTAGGCAGGACATGGTTATTGGTGATTAGGTAATTGTTAGCCACCAGGAATCCTGTCCCCACGTTGTTTCCGATTACAATCCGGGCTACGGCCCGCGCACAGATCAAGCCCTGTTCCAGAAAGCTAATGGGTTGTAGGGTACTGATACTCCCCATCAGCTTCTCCAGTTGATCAGGACTTTCGGGTTCCTGCCAGTTGTCATCAACCGACGGGCCCTTGTCGTCGGCTATATTTGGTTTATCCGTTTTGTAATTATTCAGCACTGTTTTCAGAAACTCATCTTTTTTGCCCCGTTCTTCGGGCGACGTGATGGTTTCGAGCAAGCCAACGATAAGATCATGGTTATGGGCACCTTCGTCGATATTATCGGCATAGGTCAATATATTTTGCCAGTAGTTACGGACATTGCCTGTATAGACAATGTCGCCGACATCTAAGCCAGCCCTCATAGCTACTAGACGGGCTTCCTGCGAATCAAAATAGATATCCGACAACCGGTAAGTGAGTGCAGTAAGAGTTTTGTCCCAAGCCATGACATAAAGAGAAAAAAGGGCCAAAAAGGAGAAAATTAATTTAACACAACTCAATGGGCAGGCCTCACACCTGCATACCTATTGAATCGTACTGCTAACCAACCAGCCAATCATAATCGGCCTGGGTGAATATACCACTTCTGATGCGGCCGTCGATTGACAAGGCGGCTTCGGCCATGGCGGCTTCGAGTGGGATCGGGTCGAGGGATTCGGCAGCGGGCAGCGTGGCGTTCAGATCGTCGGCAGCGGTCAGGGGGGGCAACGCACAGGTACCCGATTTGATGAGGTCGATGACGGCCTGAATCACGGCCGGGTCGCGGGGCAGATTAGCGTGTTCGGTGGTGGCTTTGAAATTGGGACGGTTCGCAATCACCGCCGACCGGCCCGGTACGGTGCCATCGCCCACGCCCGTTGCCGGGCCAACCGCCGGCGGGCCACCAGCCCGCAACGAGGTCACCGTGCCATGCACGAGCGACACAATACCCGTTGTGATGGGCAACAGCGGACTTTGGGCAAGCAGGGGTTTTAGTTCTTTGCTTTGCTTCAGCAAACTCAACTGCGGCACAATATGGTCGGGCCAGAACAGGGGCTTATAAACCGGCTCGACATCCGTAAACACAACGGGGTCAGGCATCATATCCAGCAGGCCGGGCATCGTACTGGACATTCGCCGGAGATCGTTTATGTCGTCGTTGCGGCTCAGGCGGGCCAGTTTCAGCATGAACGAATATGTCCCCAACACGGCCGAAACGGGCGCGAAACTCCCCCGGATGGGCGATCCCATAAAAATGGCCTGCCCCACCCGCTCCTCCCATTCGGGGTGCCGCTGGGCGTAAAGCGAGGCTACCAGCCCGCCCATCGAGTGGGCCACCAGCACCACCGGTTTGCCATTGGGCCGTTCGAGCTGTAGATTTTCCAGAAACAGGTGCAGTCGGTCGGCGGCATTGGCCGCGCCTTTGCGCCAGTCGAACGAGAACGGGTGAACCACGAAGCCCTCCTGTTGCCAGGTGCGGGCTGCCCGCTCATACACAAACCGGATATGCCCGTCGGCCACCAGGTGCGAGCCGGGCCGGGCATCGGTCAGGCCGTCGTTGGCTAAGCTTAGTTTTTCGGCCATATCGCCCGCCACAAAAGCCAGCGGGTTCAGCCAGAGCCGACTGACAAATCCGGCACCCCCAGCCAGGTGGCAACCCGTGATACCGTGCAGAAAGACAATTTCGGGCAGGTCGGGGTCGACGCGGGGGCTGAAAAGCCCCTCCACCGACGGAGGAAACGTTTCGACTACCGATTCTGTCGCTTCCAGATCGGCAATGAGTGATTCGGCTTCGTCGGGGAGAAGCGTCTGGCGCAACAGAGCCTGCGTGCCGTCGGGGTCGCGCTGATTGGCCTCCGTCAGTTCGTCGGTGGTGGTGCGCTCAAACCAGTCGGACACGGTCATTCGCTGCCCCGATTCGGTGGCGACAGATACCACCGTTTCGGTCGATACCTTGAGTTTACCCCAGGCATCGAGCCACAGGGGGGGCGTAAAGCCGTCGGAGCGAACCAGTTTATCGAAATTCAGGGTGGGCAGGTTTTTGTCATTGGCTAACTCCCAGGTCGGAACGGCAAAGTTGGCGTCCATGTAGCGACCCGCAAAGTGCAGCCCCAACACCTTGCCCGTTTCGAGGTCGAGCACAAGCGAACCTGAGTTGCCACCCAGGGTGGAACTATCGTGCGTAACGGCTTCGACCATCTTTTTAAACGAACTCACCTGCCGCATCCCCATGAGGGTGCCGGGCAGGAGTCGTTTTTTGTTGAATTCTCCCCTGAAAATCCGCTGTTGCTGGGCAAAGTCGTTGCGCTGGTCGAGGGCGGGGTAGCCAATCACGACCACTGTTCGCCCGTTCAGGTCGCGGGGTTCGTTGGCCGACAGGGTCAGTAAGCGATCGTCGTCAAGCCCATCAACCTGGAGCAGGGCGGCATCCCAGTGCGGATGGATCAGCACCGTTTTTTTTACTTTCAGCGGTTTTGGTTTAGTCGTGTCGCCTATCTCCTGCCGAAAGTCGACGGAGGTGCCAATGTGCGACCTGAACAGGAGTCCGCTTTTGCCCAGGCCGCCCGTAAACAGTTCGGCTACGTGCCGGTTGGTGAGCAGCAGGTTTTTACCCACCGCGAAGCCCGTTCCTCCGTAGGGAAGGCCCGGAAAGTTGGGTAGTTCAATTCGGCCAACGCCCCGAATGGCCTTTTCGATAACGGGCTTAAAATTGGCCAGTTGACTCCATTCGGGCGGGGTTTCGCCGAAGGTATCATTCTGAATGTCAATGCAGGGCCGCAGCGCCAGCAGGATAATGGCTTCGGAAATATCGGCTTCGTCGGCCGAGAAATTATCGTTGCCCTGTTCGACCTTTTCAAACGCTTTCATGCCGAGGTCGTGGGTACGGTTGTCGGTAGCGACCCGATCCACTAGCTGCTCGGGATTAACGGGAACCGGTTGAGGCATTTCGGCTATGTCCAGGCTTTCTTCCATGCCTTCGTTCAGGTCATTAGCCGAACGGGGTTTGGGGGCCTGACGCGGCATTTGCACCGGTTTAGCGGCCCGGCGCAGCATTTCGGCTATTCGTTTTTTAGGATCATCCATGGGTTCAGGGCTAGTAAATAGGGGGTGGTAAATGAGATACGGGAACTTAGCGAAACCGAATATCCTGCGGACGGTCGATAAGGCGGGGGCCAATGCTTTCGGTAGTCCCGATGGGATCGAAGTCGGACAGGTTGCCGAAGTCAAGGTCGGTCAGGGTTTCGACTTCGGCAACAGAAATCTGAAAGGTACGGAACGCCCCAAACGCAAACTCGAGGTCTTCGATCAGCCCGGCCTGACTTAGCAGGTAGGCCGTTGCCGACAGTTGGCCCGTCTGGTCATCCACCAGCACCGCAATTTTCCAAAACTCGCGGGGAATGCGGGCTGTGCGGTAAGGCTTGTCGTCGGCCCGGAAAACCGGCCCGGTAAACACCGATACTTTCAGGTTACGGGCATCGGTATTATCGAGAATATAATCTTCCAGATCAGCCCACGTTTTCTGGTTGAGGTTTTTGTGCTGGGGACATGAGTTGGTGAAGTGAAATGTATCGTCGTTGGCTACTGCGGCCTCGGCATCCGTTCCCCAAACGGGATCTAACCGCCGAACCATATGCCCTCGATCCAGATCGTTAGCTGAATATAATTCGTTTCCGAACTGCGCTTTCGGGTCAATCCGGCTATCTTTCATCCATTTGTCGCCCCGTGGAATTCGCCGGAGTTTACGTCCGTCGATGTTCACCGCCGTTAAAAACGGCATTTTTCGCTGCCGGTTCTGCACCACCGAAAAATGCGTGTATTTTAATTCAATAGCATTGGCACCAGTAGCACCGGTGAGCCGGGCGGCATCGCGTTGCAGAATGGCCGACAGTTTGGGCATCGGCACCAGTTTGTTCGGTCCCAGAAACTTGGGGTCGTAGCCTTTTCGGTTACTGTAGTCGATGGCAACGGCTTCGGTAAGGTCTGCCTCCTCAACCGGGGGAGCAGTGGCCATTGGGCGGGCCATCGGGTCCAGTTGAATGGTTAGGGTCAAGCGCATGGGCAGGCCGTTTGCATCGGTCACCACGGTTGTAACGGAGGTCTGCGAAGTTGCCGAAAGAGCGATTTCGTTCATGGGTGAGACCGGATTGAGGGGATTCATAGTTTTGAGGAGTTGGACAGAGGTTTTGTTACAATCTGACAGAATGGCTACTGTTGATCTTTTACAAGCTGCTCGATTTTACAGCGGGGTAGCCCCATTGTTTGAACCAGTCGGCTCAGTTGCTCGTCACTTAGGGCTCCAACCGGCTCAGCGGGGTGTGCATCCCGATCCACCCCCATCGACTCCATTGACCCATACGTGGCCTCCTGAGCGGCTACCACCCGATTCAACTGCTGCTGTAGCTGTTGATTCCGGACAGCCGCATCTTTCGCGGTAATCTGATTGGGAACGGTCCACAACAGCCAGGGAAAACCACCCCACAGTTTGTCAGACACTTCATTAGCCAGCGAGTTTCCGGGAATGAGCTGAGGATCGGTGGCGGAGGACCGAAGCAATACCGACCAACTCGGCAAGAGCATGGGCGGGGCATCGAAACGATAGTCCGACCCGATACCAGCCTGAATAGCCAGGGCTTCTACATCGGGATGGCTGCGCCCCAGCAACCCGCGCAGGTTGCCAACCACCAGTTTAAGCAGGTCGTGGTTTACTTTTTCTTCCAGCAACAGCAGATGCCCACCCATAATACCAAGCATGGGGTTAGCGAATTTGCTGTTCAGTACCTCCCGGAGCGTTGGCTCGGTCAGCACCCGGCGGTTGTTCACTAAACCCCGCCGGGCCAGTTCGGTCAGGCGGGCGGTGGCATTTTCTTCCGTATTCCGGAACGGGTTGAACCCTTTCCCCAATTCGGCCATGTAGATCGACGCATTGGAAAGGTCGGCCCGGCGTTTGTTGCGGCCTTTGCCGTAGCCTTTCAGCAACAGGAAAACCTGGGTCTGCCAGCCCCGACAGGTCATGATGGTTTGCTGAATCAAATCGCCATTGGGTTTTTCGAGGGTTAGCAGATACGTTCCGGGGTCTAACACCACATTGCAGGCTTTCCAGGGGTCCCAGCGATTTTCGCCGGGGAACTCGTCAGAAGCTAAATCGACCAGAACTTCCCCGGCCAAATTCCGTATCGTCAGCCCGGTGGCGGGTTGCTCAACGGTTTTGTTGGCAGGAAGTTTGGCTGGTCGGTTTTCTGCGGTCCAGTCCCGCACAAATACATACAGTTCACTGCCCGCACCAAGCGTTTTGTTAGTTTGCCTGCTGTGATCAGCGGCATTATACACCTGAAACTCGTGCGTTTTGGCGGTGCCCTCCAGGGGAGATGGCGAACTGAACACCGCCGGTTCAAACGTAATAGTTTGATTTGCCTGGAGGTCTACTTTGTACTTCTGCTGCGTATCCCCCGATTTAACCTTCACGCTATACACACCGGGTGGTAGTGTAAACCGGGCCTGATTACCTACCGCCCGGCCCACCCGCCCGAACCGATCGTTCAACACAAAGATCTCCGTTGCTTCATCGCCCGTTTTAACCTCCAGTGTAACGGGCTGCTGCGAAATTTCTGCGTCTCTCTCCTCGGGGATTACCGCTTCCGGAGGTGTCTTGTGCGGGTCTGAAAAATGGGGCTGCGGGAATTCCAGGGCTCTCTCCACGGGAGCAGCAACCGGCGGCAACGCGGCCGGAACGCGCAGTATAACGATGTCGGTGCCATCGAATCGGCGGGGGTAATAGTCAATATCGGGTTCCTGAATATCAACGCTTTCCGTGATGCCGACACCCGGCGATTCAGCTACCGTACCCGCCGGGCTGGCCATCACCTTACCAATATTGTCATAAACGTAGCCTTTCAGCGATGACACCGTAATGATGCCCTGTCCGGGCAGTTTAGGGTCCGGCACGGTAGCGCCACCCGACAGGCCATCCAGCAGGGTTTTGGTGAACACCCCCCGGACAACCACAGTCCCGCCTTCGCTGGTCATGGTTTTCTCGCGGGCATTCTTCGCCCATTTCGTGCTGAACATATAGCAGCGGGTTGCTGCGTTCTCTCCTCTATCATCCGGCAAAAACTCGTTGATAGCCAGCACCGACTCATCGGCCCGACAGCAGTCCATAAACAGGAAAATCTCGTCAAAACACCCGTTGATACTAAACCAGTTGGCGGTGTAGGCACCGGGGATGTGGTAGGAGGACCCATAAAAAAGGGAACGGGCATCGGCCATCAGCAACGCCGATTCATATTGGTTAACCGCCCGCGATGCCGAGGGTGCAATGCCATGCCCGGCCATATAAATGTAAAGCCGCCGACCAATTCTGGTTCCTTTCCCCGATTCGCTGTTTTGTGAATAGATGTCGTACAGCTTCAGGAAGGCGTTCTGGATTTCACTCACCACCGGATGGGCATTCCGCACATGGGTGAATGGTTTGAAATTACTGGACAGGATAAGTTGCAGGTGAATGGCTTCTTCGTTGGGCAAATGAGGATCGCCGGGCAAATGGGAATCGTCGGGGACACCGCCCCCCGTTGGCGAGACAACCCAGTCGCGGAAGGCACGGGCATCGTTCTCCGGCCCGGCCAGATTACTCAGGCCGGGGTAGGTCTGTAAACCAATGATAATGGCATAGTCGTCAGGATTCATGGGCAGGGTGGTGAAAAAAGCGACTTAAAACGGCTTGTCGTGCTTTATCGCCGGGGGTATTGTTTGCGGATAAACTTTTTGTCGGTGTCCGACAGAGTCGTATTGGTACCAGCGCTAAACCCGTTGGTTGTCCACCGTTCGGGGATGGGGTACATCATAATCGACTGAGGGTCAACAGCGGTAAAATTTGTTTCGGCCACATCGAACTGCCTGAACATATTGTTTTCGATCTGGTCCAGTGTCCAGTTGTTGGGCGGCCCGGACAGGTCGCTGATTACCTGCTCCCGGTTCCAGGCAATGCCCCCCGCCGGGTTCATGTGTTCGTGGGTCATGCCCAGGGCATGGCCAAACTCGTGCAGCACCACGCGGGCCACCTGCTCATCAGTCGACTGTTCGGTCAGCCAGCCGAAGTTCATGGTGGGCCGGGTTTTGTCGGTAATGTTTCGGCAGGATGTCCCGATGCTTGACCACGATCCTCTTTGCTGGAAGGAAATGCGGATGTCGGCCGAATTGATATCCGGCTGAAAGATCAGTTTGAGGTTTGCCAGACCCGGAGCTGTCCATCCCTGCGCTACCTTCTTCACCCGTTCCTGAACCGACGGAATCCCATCCAGAAAGGCTATTTTGATCGGTTGCCCTGATTTCCACTGAAACTTTTTCAGTAAGACTCCCCGCTCCGCGCCTTCCTTTGGGGGTGCATCGGGCATCCAGGCAAAACACCACTGCTGATCCCTGGCCTCCGACTCTTCCTGGTTCGTTTCGGCTATCGGCGCTGGCCTGTCGTCGGCCATTTCGGGCAATTCCTGTTTCATGGTCATGGGGGTTAAAAGAAGAGCGTTGTTAACGTGGGCTCGTCAAGCTGATTGCCGCGAACGTACATACCGGAGTCGATGTGGCCATCGACTAACGCAGTAGAGCAAAGAAAATAGAATTAATTTGTTGAGGAAAGGGGAAATTCACCCTTTTTGTAAGTAAAGCAGAAGGTACACCAACTCATAAACTTAACTCCTCCGGGTGTCTTGCGAAAGCGTATCGCGTACGCTGTAAGTTAAATCAATGAGCCCATCACGACGCATAGTTACTAATTTCTGAAAGGCACGCAGGACACTGCAGAGATGGGTGGTTATGGCCGAGCTTGATGGTACGTAAAACCGTTCTTCGTGCCAGACTTGCTTGATAGCAAGCCACTGGCTGGTATGTTAGCCTGTCCGACTTGCTGATCATCATCCCATCGGCTTGGGTAGCCACAAAACGAAAACAGGTGGGACTGTATGTCTCACCTGTTCAAATGACCTGCACGAAAAGTAGTTGGCGCTACCGGGCCGTTGCCATAAGGGGGTACTGATCAAAAATGGACCGGACAATCCCTTTAAAGTAGTTGTTCTTGAAGTTCTGGTTGCGCATCATCTTGGACGCGTATCCTTTCCAGATTACCTGATAGGACTCGGCATCGATGAGCGAAATCATCAGAGTACCTTCGTCCAGGTTATAATCAATACGCTTGTAAGTTGCTTCGTCATCTTCGCGCAGTACCCAGTCTTTAATAACGGGCTGCTGGTAGCCGCGGAACCGGAGATCGGACCGGAAGATATTGTAGGAAATCAGCAGGTTTGGGCTACGGTTACTAACCCGGTAGCCCCGTGCTTCCATCTGATGCCGGATGGCATCCTGAATATCGGAGCATAGCAAGGTGGAATCGACAAATTCACATTCCAGAAAATTAAACGACTCATAGTTTTTGAAATGGCCTTCGTAGCTATAATCATGCTCTACGAATAATTTGGTCGATGAGCAACCCGCCATAGCAACAACGGCCAGCATACACAATACTCCGATGCACTTTTTCATACTCACAATTGTAAAGAGTTTTTCGATAGATAAATTTTAGTTAATAGTAGCTTCTAAGCAACTTGGTTTCAACTCAAATATACTTGTAATTGTTTGGCAAGCAATACGGTATCGCCAAATAATCTATTATTTATTGAGGCCCCGGTAAAACTCCAGCCCCCTGCGCATTTCGGCGGCAGAAACCGGTATATCGAACGCACAACGCCCAATTCCGTCGGGCAGCGACATGCGAATTTCCCGGCCCCGATTCTTTTTATCCTGTAAGGTCAAGGCCAGAATCGGCTCCGTATCCGCTTCCGTTAGTCGTATATTTCCATATACGGCAAACAGGTACTCTTCGATTTGTGTCAACAGGGTTTCATCGATCATCTTTTTGTGGCACGCGATGTAGGATTCGGCCAGCATCCCCACCGCAATGGCTTCGCCGTGCAGGAGCCGCTTTCGGGATTGACCCGATTGCGGGACCGTCAGAAAATACGTTTCCACGGCGTGGCCGATGGTATGGCCGAAGTTCAGAATCTTGCGGAGTCCCTGTTCTGTCGGGTCCTGTTCTACCACCCGCTGTTTTATGGCGACGGAATGGGCTACCAGCGCCGACCAGTTCTGCTCGTCGAGGTCGCGCCGACGAATGTTGTCCCACATGGTGCCGTCCGCAATAAGGCAGTGTTTTACCACTTCGGCAAAACCCGACCGCAGTTCGCGCTCCGGTAAGGTTTCAAGCAAGGTCGGGTCGATTAAAACGGCGTTCGGTTGTTTGAACACGCCAATGTGGTTTTTGAAGCCGTTGAAGTCGATACCCAGCTTACCGCCTACGCTCGCGTCTACCTGGGCGAGCAGGGTGGTGGGTAACTGCACAAAGTCAATACCCCGCTTGTAGGTAGCGGCACAAAATCCGCCCATATCCCCGATAACGCCCCCGCCCAGGTTCAGCACCAGCGCGTGCCGGTCGAAGTTGGCCCGCGTAAAGGCATCCCAGATCAGTTCGCAGGTAGCGATGTGTTTTTGCTCTTCCCCGGCCTTGATTCTGATCAGCGTGTGCTTAGGCAGCATTTCTTTCAGACTGGGGTAACAGAAACGGAACGTATGGTTGTCGGCAATGACGGCGAGAGCCGAAAAATTATGCGCATCCAGAAAAACAGGCAGGCTCTCGGCCAGGGGGGCGATGGTTACAGTTGACATGCTGTAAAAGTACAGCAGTCGGCCGGGTGTAGAAAGTCTAATTCGTACCTATTTTTGACTTTTCCTTCTTTGTCCAGTCAGTCCCGCTTATGAACGTTCGCTACCGTGTGCTATCCGGTTTGTTCCTGCTCTCTACCATCACCTACCTCGACCGCGTTTGCATGAACGTTGTCAGTAAATACGTCAAGGCGGATTTACACCTCGACAATCAGGAATTTGGCTGGATTCTGGGGGCTTTCTCCCTGTCGTACGCGTTGTTCGAAATCCCTACCGGTTCCCTGGGCGATACCCTTGGTCCCCGGCGCGTACTGACGCGGGTGGTGTTCTGGTGGTCGGGGTTTACGGCCCTCACCGGTCTGGCGTTCAATTTCGTCTCCCTCCTCGTGGTGCGGTTTCTCTTTGGCGCGGGCGAAGCGGGAGCCTACCCCAACGCGTCTATCGTGATTGCCCGCTGGTTTCCGGCGGTAGAAACGGGCCGGGCGCAGTCGGTGATCTGGGCCGCCGGCCGGCTGGGCGGTGCGCTAACGCCCCTGCTGGTCATTCCGCTGGTGCACTGGGCGGGCTGGCGATGGGCTTTCGGCTTACTGGGGCTATTGGGCGTGCTGTGGGCCATTGGCTGGTACGCCTGGTTTCGGGACGAACCCGCCGACATGGCCGGTATCACCCCGGCCGAAGTAGCAAAAATTGAAGCCGGACGGCACATCAAAAAAACCGACCACCGCATTCCGTGGACAACCATTATCCGCAACCCCGATTTGTGGGCGCTGATGCTGATGTGCCACCTGTTTTTCTACGGGTCATATTTCTTCACCAACTGGTCGTCGGTCTATTTTCAGGAAGGGCGCGGACTGAGTGAAGATGAAACGAAGAATTTCATCTCCCTCTCCTATTTCCTGGGGGCTATCGGCTGTTTGGTTGGCGGTGGCCTGAGCGATGTGCTGACCCGACGCTACGGGCTGAAAATTGGCCGGAGGGCGGTGGGCGTAACGGGCCTGGGGCTGTCGAGCCTGTTTTTCCTGCTAGCCGGACTGACGGAGGATAATCAGCTGGCGGGGTACCTGCTGGCCACCTGCGTGCTAATGAAAGACCTTGCCCTGCCCGTTGCCTTTGCCGTGTGCGTGGACATTGGCCAGCGGAATGCCGGTACGGTGGCCGGGTCGATGAATTTTGCCGGGCAATTGGGCGGTTTTTTCATCACCATTCTGTTTGGCACCATTGTAGAGCAAACCAAGAACTTCAACTACCCCCTGTTCATGATTGCGGGTTGCCTGCTGGTGAGTGCGCTGCTGTGGTTCCGTATCGACCCCACAAAACCGGTGTCGGTGCAGTAAGCAAGTTAACGTAATCATAAGTCTTCAAGACTTATAGGATTACAATCAGCCCCTTACAAAACACACCTGCTGACTCATTCAGTTTCAGAAAATCATAGCCTACTTTCGTCAGGAACAAACCGGCTGCGGGGGCGGCCCGGCCCGCCTGTTTGCGGTCGCGGGCCAGGATGATGTGTTCTACATCGGCAACGCTCCGTTTTCCCTGCCCCACATCCAGCAACGTACCCACAATAGCCCGGACCATGCCATGCAGAAAGCGATTGGCCTGAATATGAAACACTAGATCGCCGTTTGGTTTTTGCTCCCAGATGGCCCGGTCGATGCGGCAGTTGAAGGTTTTCACATCGGTTTTCACCTTGCTGAAACTCTCAAAATCGGTGTGGGTCAGGAAAATAGCCGCTGCTTCGTTCATGGCCTCCACGTTCAGGGGTAACGTAAAAACATACGTCATCCCCTCCTGAAACGGGTTTTTCCGGCGACTGATGTGGTACTGGTAGTAGCGGTACGTAGCCGAAAACCGGGCGTGGTCGTCGGGCCGGACGGGAAAGCAGTCATACACGGCCATATCATGCGGCAGCAAGCTGTTCAGCGACCGGAGCAGGTGTTCGGGCGGGGGCGCATCGAGGTCGAGGTGAGCAAATTGCTGGGCGGCATGCACCCCTGCATCGGTGCGGCCACTCCCCACGATGGCGATGGGTTGCCGGAGCACCGTGGCCAGCGCCGTTTCGAGCACTTCCTGTACGCTCAGACCGTTGGGCTGCCGCTGCCAGCCGTGGTAGTGTGTTCCTTTGTAAGCCAGTTCAAGAAAATAACGCATCGCACAAAAGTACGGCTTGGGTCACGCAGGGACTTCGGCTACAGGAATTTTCCTGACCGAAGCCCCATTTAGAGGAAGGAACGAATGTTTGCTCAACAACAGGGGCCTGACTGCATATACACGTCTACAGTGAACTCGCTTATCAATCGTGCCGGTATCCCAGTTAGCGTAAAGTTTTGGCATCATTTTCAGGTGCTACGGCCCGCTCCAGGCTCAGCCCGCCACCAAACCTTATACCGTTCCACTTCAAACCGCAGTTCGTCTACCAATTGCCGTAGCCGGTCGGTGTTGGGGGGACGGTGGGGGGAGTTGCTGACTCGACGAAGGCGCAGACTTTCCCACACCTCCAGTACATCGTTTCAGGGCTACGTCCGGTTGGGTAATATCGGCCCGGTCGGTGGTCAGGAGCAGTGACCCTTTCACTTTTACCTGATTGTACACGCGTCGGCAGCGAATGCCGGCCCCGGTGGGTTGCTGGTGAATGAGCAGTACGTACAGCTTTCCATCGGCAATATCGAACCAGTTTCGCATGAACTTACCCACGAGCAATGCCCCCGGAAACGCAAAATCATCGCCCGCTTCAAAAGCCCGGTAATGATCTTCGGGCAGGGTGGGCAGGTGCATGGCGGGCAGCCGATGCAGGAAATCGGCCTGCCGGTACCGCTGACCGTACTCGGCAAACTGCCGCTGCATTACCACCGGAAAGCTCGGCGTAACCGGCTGACTGGCTGATGCCGGATGGGCCGATGCCGACGCTCCTTCATATACGTTGTTAAAGGCCAGTGTTTCATTGGCGCGGCTGGCTGGGGTAGGCCGGGGTTCCGGCGGGGACGAAAACAGCCGTTCAACGGGCGGGGCTGCGTTCCGTTCCGGTGGCCGGGAATCGGCCGGGCGGGACTGGAAGGCCGCTGGTTGCGGGCGGTCGCCAGACGAACTGGATTGACTTCCCGGCCGTACGGGGGCGGTAATGACGGGGGGCGCAACGGGTTCCCGACGGATCTCCTCCGCGGTTTATAGTATTTATTCAGCACCGAAGCCAGGGGCTGGGGTTCGGGCGTGGGGGCTGCGGGTTGGGCAAAAATATCGGGAAAGTCGGGGTGCTGAAATGGGTCATCATCGGTGGTCAGTTTCCCATCCGACCGAATGGACGGTGCGTGCTCATTGGCACTCCGACTGGCGTAGAGGTCGTCTCCTTTCTGGCCAAGTGGAATGCTCAGGCTGGGTGTTTCCCGGATTTTCCGGAGGTCCTGCCGGGTCAACAGCTCAACGGTGGTGTTGAAGGCTTTGGCAATAGCCTGTATATTCTGCTGGTTTGGATTAGCACGCCCTTCTTCATAAGCCCCTAACAGGGAACGTTTTATATTTATTTTTCGGGAGAACTGCTCCTGGGTCAAACCATTCAGTTTGCGTAGGTAGCGGATATTGTCACTAACGAGCGTCATCCAGTTCGGGTTGGCTAAAGTTTCAGCTAAGATAAAGGATTCGTGTTTTAAATCCACATATCGCACTTTTTTGTACTTTTAACGTACTTTATTACACTGTTTCAAGGGCTTACCACACTAACCCCGCCTAAAACATGATTACCAGCACAACACTCGACAATAACTCAACCTGCGCTGAACACCAGACATTCAGACTACGTTCGACCTGCAGCGTCGGCACGCGCCCACAATGGCCCTCACCACCGCCGACCAGCGTATCGAACGCATCCGGCGCATTCAGACCTGGGTGAATAGCCATGAAGCCGACATTCAGCGGGCGATGTACGATGATTTCCGGAAACCATCGGCCGAGGTGATGCTGGGCGAATTGATGGCCCTATACGCCGAAATCAAGCACACCGTCGGGCATCTGAAACGCTGGATGAAGCCTCAGTCTTTGCCAACTCCCCTCGCGCTGATTGGCACGAAAAGTCATATTGTCCACGAGCCAAAAGGCAACGTACTCATCATTTCCCCCTGGAACTACCCCTTTGTGCTGGCCATCCGCCCGCTGGTGTCGGCCATTGCGGCTGGAAACGTAGCCATCCTGAAACCATCGGAACTGACACCCCATACGGCCGGGCTGATCAGCCAGATGATTACGGAACTGTTCCCGCCGGAAGAAGTAGCCGTTTTTGAAGGAGATGCCGAGGTGTCGAAAGCGCTGCTGGAACTGCCGTTCAACCATATTTTCTTTACCGGTAGCCCGGCGGTGGGGCGGGTGGTGATGGCGGCTGCGGCCAAACACCTGGCCTCGGTTACGCTGGAACTAGGCGGCAAATCGCCCGCCATTGTGGATGAGTCGGCCGATGTCAAACAGGCCGCCGGACAGCTGGCCTGGGGCAAATGCCTCAACAATGGGCAGACCTGCATTGCGCCCGATTACCTGCTGGTTCATGCAGTCGATAAAAGAACCCTTTCTGCAGGCCTTCGCGAAACGCTGACGGGCATGTACAGCCCCGACGGAAAGCCCGTTGACGCATCGGACAGCTACGCCCGCATCGTGAACAACCGCCATTTTGCCCGAATCCAGGCCCTGCTCGATGATGCGCTGGCGAAGGGCGCCACCATAACGCTTGGCGGCAAAATGATGCCAGCCAGAACTTTATCGAGCCAACGGTGCTGGAAGGTGTTACCGACGACATGCGGGTGATGCAGGACGAGATTTTCGGCCCGGTACTGCCGGTATTGACCTACACCAACCTGGATGATGCCCTGCGCATTATCAACCAGCGCGAGAAACCCCTGGCCCTGTACATCCACAGCCGCAACCGCAAAACCACCCAGTATATTCTGGATCGCACCTCGGCGGGTGATACCGTCGTGAACGACACGCTTCTGCAGTTCGGTAATGTCGAGTTGCCGTTTGGCGGGGTGAACAATAGTGGTATCGGAAAATCGAACGGCTACTTCAGTTTTCAGGAATTCTCCAATCAGCGAGGGGTAATGCAGCGCGACTTCGGTACCATGAAATTCATTTACCCGCCCTATACCGACAAGGTGAAGAAGTTAATCAATTTCCTGGTGAAGCACGTGTAACAATTGTCCAGGATTTCACTTTCGCCTGTATTGATAGCTGCCCGTACCCTTGACGCCCACGTCCGGGTCGGAGTTCGTCTTGGTTCACCCGGACGTGGGCATCAAGGATACATAAAGATACTCCGGGAAGTGAAGTTTAAACAGGTCTACACTAGTTTTCACGCACGTTCCAACCATTTCCCCTTGACCGGAATCTTTGACAAAGCAGGCGTTAGTTACAACCGACTTGTAAGCAGCCGCTACAAAGAGGATCTTCTTATTGTTTGCTTCACGGGACCATGCCCAACCCAGTATAGTCCGGAACTTGCCCCCTTGACCAAATCAGCGGTGAGTGGTACGGTGGGTTTAGGCCTCGACATAGCCGTTCAAAAAGTTGCCATTCCCAATTTGCTTCGGTACGAACGATACCTGAGTAACTACCTGTTTCCTGCCGCGTATGAAAGGCAGCCGAATAAACCCGTTGGTTTCGAGACGCTTACACTGATGACAGGCGTTCGTTTTTATGTTTCTTACAACGCTTTCATAAAAGCGATCAGCGCGCTTTTTTCCGGCTGCGTCAGGTCCAGCACATAAAAGGGCAGGGTTTGATTAGGGAGGTTAAAGCCCAGCCCGTGGCCCAGTATACCGGTTTCCCCCTTCTTTGATAATACCCCCGGACTATATTGGATGCTATCGTGTACGGGTTTACGTTCCAAACCTGATCCAGAGTCGCGCGAAGACGATGTGGTCTTCAACACAATGATCGACCTGATGAACGTGCTGGCTGACCCGCGCATTCTGCTGTAGTACACTAAAGACAACGCGGGTGCTTAATCGGGTGGTGTTTGACCTATGATCAGGTTCACCGCTTCCCTGTCCGCCGTCGATATCCTTATCAATGACGCGAAAAGCGCTTTTTTCGAGACCTGATCGGTGGAGTTGAAAACCTGAAAATTAGCCCAGTTCACGAAGGCTGTATTGGTGTTTACATCCAGGTAGCCCGCTGCTGATACATTGTCCAGTTGTGGGACGTACAGAACCGTCAGCGAGATGCTGGGTTGACCACGGGGGTAGAATGTCCAGGTTAGTTTCATGGTACAGGGAGTAATCGTCGGGTTAGTCAGGGGTTCCCCTGACCCCAGCGTCGCCACTTATTTTTGATGGCGGCCCGTTTTTCATCGCTCATGCAGCGCCATTTTTCGCGCCAGTAGTCGCCCCGTCCGCCCATGGGTAACCGATTGGCCGGGCCACCGAATTTAATACCTCCCAGCAGGATGCGGGTTAACAGGAGTAGCCCCATAGCCTGCCAGTAGGTTAGCGTAATTGCTCACGATGCCAAAGGTGGTTTGGAAACTTACAGGGTATCGAGTTCATCATACAAAGCTTTCAGACGTTTTCGGGGGTGCTGTACGGCGTAGCCTTTCCGGGAAATAATGGTTTTCAGGTTTTCGCCCGTCTGATCGGCTATCTCCTGTAACGTCACGTTTTCCAGTTCATTCTGTACAAACGCCGTTCGCTGCTTATCGGGTAGTTCGTCCAGCACCCGCATCAGCTTCCTCCCAGAAAAAGTCTTTATAAAACTGGTCTTCGGGCGTTTCGGCATCGGTCGGCAGCAGGTCAGGGATAGTGAAGTCGTAATGAGCCTCATCGGGCGTATGGTACGTTTGGCTGGGTCAGGCATGGGCATTATTCGGACGACTGCCACTAGCCCGGAAGCCAGTTTAGTGGCAGTCGTTCATCAAACAAGATTGAGTCCTGCAAAGTAGCATTCAGAATGGATTTTTCTTATGACTTTGTACGACTGTCCAACTCCTTCAATACATCAACCATCGTGCGGAACCGGTTGGCATCGCCAATGAAACCCAAGCCGGACATGATGAGCGCGAATCCGCCCGTGCTTATCCAGAACCAGGGGTCGGTGTTGGTTTCCCTGAGTTTAGCTCCGTGTAACAATACCGCCAAACCACTCCCGAGCAACATCGCTCCGCCCCCGCCAAAGAGCCAGTATTTAGTCATCAGTTTTTTTTCACGTTTGGTTTTCATGGTACGCTGTGATTAAAAGTTCGTTCTCCGTAAAAACAACTGATACGCTGGCAGGTTTCAAAAAAACAGTATCTTACCAAACCGTTTCCCGATACACATTAACCGGCATCTTTTTAACGTATATACTCATGCCAGCATTTACGCTCGGAATTGAAGAAGAATTTCAGACCATTGACCCAGACACCTACGAGTTACGGTCCCACATGTCGAAGATTGTGGACGGTGGCCAAATTGTACTGCACGAGCGCGTCAAGGCAGAGATGCACCAGGCCGTGGTAGAAGTAGGCACCAACATCTGCAATACCATTCAGGATGCCCGCGAAGAAGTGACCTACTTACGGAAGATGATTATCGAACTGGCTGATAATCAAAATCTTAAGGTGGCAGCTGCTGGTACGCACCCCTTCTCCGACTGGCAGGATCAGTTGATTACACCCAACGAACGCTACGACCAGCTTATTGACGAACTGCGGGATGTGGCCCGGTCAAACCTTATTTTCGGACTGCACGTACACGTGGGTATCGAGAACCGAAACGATGGTATTCAGATTATGAATGCCGTGCGCTATTTCCTGCCCCACATCTACGCCGTTTCGACAAATTCTCCCTTCTGGCGGGGGCGCAACACCGGCTTCAAGTCGTACCGTTCCAAAGTTTTCGACAAGTTTCCGCGTACGGGCATCCCCGATTTTTTTGCCACCGCTACAGAATACGATGATTATATCAACCTGCTGGTGAAAACCAACTGCATCGACAACGGCAAAAAAATATGGTGGGACATCCGGCTTCACCCGTTTTTTAATACTATTGAGTTCCGAATTTGCGATGTGCCGATGCGGGTAGATGAAACCATTTGTCTGGCGGCCATCATGCAGGCGCTGGTGGTCAAGATTTACAAGCTGCACAAGCAGAATCTGAACTTCCGTCCCTACCGGCGTATCCTGATCAACGAGAACAAATGGCGGGCTGCCCGGTACGGGATTGAAGGAAAACTGATCGACTTCGGCAAACAGGAAGAAGTGCCCACCCATCAGCTGCTGCACGAGTTACTCAACTTTATCGACGATGTTGTCGATGAACTGGGGAGTCGCGCCGAGTGCGAATACCTGCTTAAAATTATGGAGATGGGCACCGGTGCCGACCGCCAGTTAGCCGTTTTTCAGGAAACGAATGATTTGAAACAGGTTGTGGATTATATTGTTAAAGAAACTTCTTACGGAATCTGACCGTTCTTGCTGGAACAAGTTTCATCAATATAAGAACCGTAACTCATCGCTATGAACTCAGTTAAGATTGCCGTTCTGGACATGAATAACAAGCATGCCAACGAAAGCATGCGTTGTATTATGCACCTGATCCGGAACGCCCAGGGCGAAAATAAACAGGGAGAGCAACCCAGTGAACTATCCGTCGATGTGTTCGATATTCGGGGGAGTAATGACATACCTGACCTGGGGTACGACATTTACATTTCATCGGGCGGGCCGGGTAGCCCCATGGCCTCCAGCGACGAATGGGAAACAGCGTATTTTCACTTGATCGACCAGCTTTTTGCGTGGAACCGGCACAACGACCGCAAGAAGTTCGTATTCCTGATCTGCCACTCCTTTCAGCTGGTTGTCCGGCACCTCGAACTGGGATTAGTCAGTCAGCGCAAATCGACTTCCTTTGGTATTTTTCCGGTGCACAAAACCGACGAGGGCGATACCGAACCTATGCTTATGGGCCTGACGGATCCATTTTTCGCCGTCGATTCGCGTGATTACCAGATCACGGAGCCGAACAGTGAACGCCTGGAAAGCCTGGGTGCTCAGGTCTTATGTCTGGAGAAGTACCGGCCCCACGTCCCTCTGGACCGGGCGGTGATGGCCATCCGGTTCTCGCCCGAAATTATTGGCACCCAGTTTCACCCCGAAGCCGACAACGAAGGGATGCTACGCTATTTCCAGACGGCCGAGAAACGCAACCACATCGTCCTGAATTTTGGGCAGGAGAAATACGACGACATGGTGTCCTACCTGTTGGACCCCGATAAAATTGCCCTGACCGAGTCGGTCATCTTACCCGGATTTTTGCGGGATGCCATCCAGGCCCTGTCCGTTACTGCCGAAGAACCACAAAGCGTGTAATACCATGATCCAGTCTGCTCGTCAAGCCTTCAACGAAATAGTTAGCCCGGAACTCTACCGGGCTTTTTTAGATAAAATAGAATCCGACCTGCCTGGTCAACTGGATTTCCGCGTGGCCGAAACGCCTATTTTCGTCCCAAAACAGCTGACTGACAAGGTATTGCAGGCTTGCAATGACATTGTTGATGTGATTACCCGCGACGATTTCAGGGCCCGATCGGAAAAAGCGATCCCGGCCGGGCAACGGGTTCCGAATGAACCGTACGACGCCCCGGATGCCCACACCCAGTTTTTAGCCGTTGACTTCGCCGTTTGCCAGGACCCCTCCACCGGTGAGCTAACTCCACAGCTTATCGAGTTACAGGGTTTTCCGTCCCTTTACGGCTTTCAGCCTTACCTGGCTAATCTTTTTCGCACGTTTTACCCCATTCCGGACAACCTGTCGCATTTATTCAACGCGGATACCAACATCGACTATCTGATGAAATTGAAGCAAATGCTGGTGGGCGATTGCAACCCGGAAGAAGTTATCCTGCTGGAAATTTACCCCGAGAAGCAAAAGACCCGTATCGACTTTGTACTGACCCAAAAAGCCACCGGTGTTGCACCCGTTTGTCTGACCAAAATCAGGAAAGTAGGCCGGGCACTTTATTACGAGAAAAACGGGCGACAAATCCGTATCAAACGAATATACAACCGGCTCATCTTCGACGACCTGAAGCACTTCCCCGACCTGAAAACCGATTTTCAACTCACGGATGATGTGGATGTGGAGTGGGTCGGGCACCCGAACTGGTTTTTCCGCATCAGCAAATACACCCTGCCACTCCTGAAAAGTCCGTACATACCCGACAGTTATTACCTGTCTGATTTGCCCGAATACCCCGCCGACCTGGAAAACTACGTCCTGAAACCACTGTTCTCCTTTGCCGGCAGCGGGGTCAAACTCAACGTGACGCCCGCCGACCTAGACGCTATAGCGGTCGATCAGCGGAGCGGGTACCTGCTTCAGAAAAAGGTAGTCTATGAACCAATTGTTCAGTCGCCGGATGGGTTGGTCAAGTGCGAAATCCGGATGTTGTTTATCTGGCCGAAGGCCGATGAAAAACCGACGCTGCTCACCAACCTCGGTCGGCTGAGCCGGGGCGAAATGATTGGGGTGGATTTCAACAAAAACAAAGACTGGGTGGGCGGTACCATCTGCTTTTTTGAGAAATAAAAATGTTTGATGTTTTCAGTTTACGCTAAACCTCCATGGAAAACTCTACAACGGCCGAAAAAGCCCTGTTCGACCTCACCGGCAAAGTAGCGGTCATTACCGGAGCCAGTAAAGGTATCGGTGAAGATATGGCCCGCGTTTTCGCCCGCTTTGGGGCTAAAGTTATTGTCAGCAGCCGCAAGCAGGATGCCTGCGATGCCCTTGCCAACGACATCAACGCGCAGGGGGGCGAAGCAACCGGCATTGCGGCCCACGTGGGCGATATGGAGCAACTCCGGCAACTGGTCGACAAAAGCATCGCGACCTACGGCGGCATTGATATTCTGGTTAACAACGCGGCTTCGAATCCGGTTTTCGGCCCTTCCTTGGACTGCGATGGGGCGGCTTTCGACAAGATTATCAGGCAACGTGAAAGCTCCATTCGAGTTGAGTAAACTGTGCTACCCCACATGAAAGCGCGGGGGGGTGGCAGTATCATCATGATCAGCAGCATTGCCGGCCACACCCCCGACCCCGGCCTGGGCATATACAGCGTCAGCAAAGCCTCCCTGAGTATGTTTACCAAAGTGCTCAAGAATGGGGGCCGGACGATATCCGAGTCATGCCATTTGTCCGGCCTGATCAAAACCAAATTCAGTCAGGCGTTGTGGCAGGATAGAAAATCCTGGATCATTTTACCAAGCATCCCCATTGCCCGCATGGGCACCCCCGACGAGATTAGCCGCTGGCCCTGTTCCTGGCTTCGGATGCGTCGTCTACAGCACCGGGAGTTTATTCTACGCCGATGGCGGTACGGTTATTTAACAAGACCATTCTCCATCAGTACGGTGAGAAACAGTTTTGAAAAGAATGCTTCGGCAGGTGTTTCTTACCCCGAAAGCCGGTGATCTTTCTCAAATTGCGGTAAGCATCACTTATCAGGCCAGGCTCCTTGGCTATTTTGGCTCACTCCGTGTACCGCGCATAATCCAAACGGGTTGAAAACGCTCACCAACAAGGTTATAGCCCGTTTTTTTAACCCAAAAAATAGTGATCTTAGCTGTTTGCTCAATAGGGATGACTTCTTACTAACCAGCCCTGTT
>CAWAJC010000027.1:0-82725 GCA_963782245.1 uncultured Cytophagales bacterium | reverse complement strand
TGAATTGCTCACCCGTCAGCCAGGTCATAATTGTTGTTGCTGCTGAGAGTTAGTGTGTTGCCCGCTTGTGCGGTAATCAGAGCCCGGTCCAGAATCCACTGCGTTGAGCGGGCTACGGCTTCGCCCCCCGTCCAGTTTGTGGGTAAACTCTGCTGACTGGTCAACCGGGTTCTGCCAACGTGGGACTGAACGGTCAGGTAACCTTTGTTGGCATCACTCAGATTAGGGTACCGGCCCAGGGGCAGCGCTGCCTCGTTTCGGTACAGCCCCGTAACCTGGTTGCCGCAGGATGAGCACGTAGTCTGCCATACGTTACCCGAGCGGTTCCAGCCGCTCAGGATCGCCGAACCCGCAATGACGGGTTTATTGCCGGACCAGTACGCGTTGATAACGATGGGTTTATCCGCCGTACCCGACTGTCGGATGGACAAGGTGCCCCGGAAAGTGTCGCCCCGGCGAAACAGTATTACATCACCCGCCCGTAAAGAAAGGGCGTTTACTTTAGCCAGCGTCTGGAAGGGGGTAGCCATCGAGCGCCCGTCGTTGGCGTCGTTGCCATTACTGGCTACGTAATACGTTGTTTGTGCAAAAGCTGAGTGACCAGCCAAACTGATAAAAAGTAGGGTCAGGATGCAGAGAAAAAAAGGCATACGCCGATTGGATAACAGGGGGTTGCACCCGTCATTGACGATGAAATTCATAGAAGTTAAGTTAACACGATACGGATAAAAAGGAGATTGATACAGAAGTGGTCCTGACGCTTCTGCCGTTAGTAAAATAAAACAGTTTGGAAAATTAAGGGGGCGGGTAGGAGCAGTTAGATCCTGATTCGATCAGGTAATACCTCAGAGATTGTCGCCAAAAGAAGGCTGCCATCCGGGAAGGAACGAGGGTACCGTAGGCACAAACCCCGTGAGTTGACAGAAACAGATTTTGAAGCCGTTAGTCTGATTAAGGCAGTTGTTTTAGTTTCACCGAACGGTGCATATCCACAAAGCTTGATTTTGTTTACTAAGGAAGTATCTCTATGGATCAGGTTACGGCAAATATATGAGGTATTCTTTCAAAAAATGATCATGTGATAACAAAAAGACAAATTTTTTTTTCTAATAGAAATCAAGCAATTATGAGGCCAACAATGCTAAACTCGAAGCCCTCTGGAAACACGCGTAAGCGATGCCGGGCGAATGCCTGTTGGTTCAGGAAGACTGCTATTGAGTTTCGGGCCACCATCTGTTTGTTTGCCGTGGTACGCCTGGTTCAGGCTATTGATCTGTTTTTACAGGGTGGGGTCAAATTCCAGATTAATGTCGGTCGTGGTGCCATCGACCGGGGCACGCTGGCGCAGGATTAGCTTATTTTTGTTCAGGGTGAGGATGGGGAAGTTTCCCGCAAAACCCTGAACATCAACATCAATGGACTGATTGTCTGGCGTTAATTTCCAAGTGCCACCGTTGATAACGGAGTTGGATTGTCTGGGGTCGAGGGCGCGGACGGTGCCGTTGTTCCGGAACTGCATGTTCAAATCAAATAATACCTGGGTAGCCAGATTCAGGCGACTTTTATTTAGAAGTTAGGTTATATCCACTTCTGGTTGACATTCATCGGGATATATCTGGTGTTTTTTCCGATGCACTATATAGGTATAGCGGGTTTTCCACGTCGTTATTATGCGTTCACAAGCTATGATTTTACGAAGAATATCTTCGCTGACATGAATAGCTTTATCAGTCTTGCGGCCATTTTCACCTTTACGCTCAGTGGATATTCATCTACAATTTTGTGAATAGTCTTATTAAAGGTAAGAAAGCACCACAAAATCCATGGAAGTCAAATACGCTGGAGTGGACAACTCCGATAAATCCTGGTCATGGTAACTGGCCCGGCGAAATTCCTGCTGTATACCGTTGGCCATATGATTACAGCAAACCAGGTGCAAAGGATGACTTCATTCCTCAAAACGTACCGTACTCACAAACACCAGAATCCAATTTCCTCATGAGAATGAGTTGATTGGTCTGGAAAAAGAAATTGAGGCCCAAAATTTGAATGATCAATTCAACCAGCCTCATTGATAAAAAGGAACAGCGATTCCAGAATCTGGTATCTCTGACAATAGTATTGGTATTTATCTGCTCATATTAGCAGGTGGCATTGTTAGAGGTACAGGTTCTGGAATGGGCTGTCCAGATTGGCCAAAATGCTTTGGCCGCTGGATTCCACCCACTGAATTTTCACAACTACCGCCCAATTACAAGGAGATTTACGGGGCCAAGCTGAAAGGCGAAGTCGAGTTCAACGCCGTAAAGACCTGGATAGAGTATGTCAACCGCCTGTTAGGTGTTTTAGTCGGTTTTCTGTTTTTGCTACTCTGATTGCATCCTTTACCTACTTGCGTAAAGATAAACTAATTGTTTTTGGAAGCATTAGCGCCTTTTTGCTTGTTGGTACTAATGGTTGGCTTAGGTTCTCGTGTAGTGGCTACCGAGTTAGCTCAGTACATGATTACGCTCATTTATTTCTAGCCATTCTGCTGGTCTTCGCTCTGCTATTTGTGTGAGTTCGGTCAAAGGCATACAATTGCACATCAGATATTAACTCAATGAATATAGTCAAAGGGATACGTTGGCATTAGCATAGGAGTAATTAGTTCTGACGCTTAGGCAATTGTTCTAGGAACTCAGGTTCGGGATTCACTGGATACAGTAGCATAAGCACTTAGGGTTATACACAACGCGAAAACTGGATTAGCCAGTTGAGATTGGAGTTTCTATGTCCACCGTTCCTTCTCCTTACTAATCTTAGCAGTCAATATTGCCGCTGATCTACCAACTTCGCAAAATGTATAAAACAGATTGGTTGAAGTGGGTTATCAAATGCACTATGTAATGTGTATTGTTTAGTGGAAATCGGTACTGGTGTTTTAATGGCCTATTTTAGGCGTACCGGCCTTGCCGCAGCCAATTCATTTGTTCTTAGCCATCAGTATTGTTGGATTACAATTTGTCGACTTTGTTGTTGTTAATAGACACCCTGGCTTTTAGACGATCGAACATGTACTGAGTAAGATCCCGATTAGTAAAAGTATAACATGGAAAAATAATAGCGTTAACCATATAACGTATAAGGTCAAGTGCTTATGTTGAACTCATAAAACTCAAACTTACACTAGCTGTAGTTTTTTCTGGGGTATTTGGCTATTGTCTGGCTATTGATCAGGTTAACTGGTGGAAAATAGCATTGCTTAGTTGATTGCATCAATTAGTATTACTGGGTGCTGCAAATATCATTAATCAAATTATTGAGAAAGACTCAGATAAGGTAATGAAGCGGACTGCTGTTCGCCCATTACCAACAGGACGACTTTCCGTGCGTGAAGCAGCAATATTTGCTTTTATTCTCTTTGGCATTGGCTGTTTTCTGTTTGTTGAGTTTTTCAATATTCGGGCAGCCGCATTAGCAGTTTTATCGCTTGTTACTGTACGGATTTGTTTATACGCCCTTGAAACGTAAAGGTCAAATTGCCGTGTTTGTTGGTGCATTTCCAGGTGCTTTTCCGCCAATGATTGGCTGGGTTGCCGCTACAAATCATTTCGGCTGGGCACCGGGAATTTTGTTTGCCATTCAGTTTTTCTGGCAGTTTCCTCACTTCTGGGCCATTGGATGGCTGGCATTTGATGAATACAAAAAAGCAGGTATTCAAATGATGCCCGGTGAGGGAAAAACGACTGAAACGGCGTTTCAGGATAATGATTTATACGCTGTTTCTTATCCCGGTAGGCTGGTTACCATACTTACTGGGAATGACCGGTATCAATTCAGCCTTGGTTGCTATGGTTGGCGGAATCTTGTTTCTGGCACAAACGTTTCACTTAATGAGAACCTGTACCGATAAGGCAGCTCTGCAGATGATGTTTGGATCATTGCTATATCTGCCTATGGTACAGATTGTTTATCTTTTCGATAAAGTATAACAACAAAACCATGAGCGAAGCTAATCAGTGAAATTTCAATTGTCGAGGAGCCGCAGGAAACGCTCTCGATGAACCCCCGCAAATTTATTCTATGGTTGTTCATTGTCAGTATCATCATGCTGTTTGCGGCTATGACCAGTGCGTATCTGGTACGCAGGGCGGAAGGTAACTGGCTGGAGTATGATATTCCGTCAATTTTCTCCTACAGCTCTGTCGTACTTATCATTAGTAGTATTACGATGCATTGGGCCTATGTGGCTGCAAAAAAAGACAACTTTGACACCCTGAAGATAGCGATAACTATTACTTTTGTACTTGGGAGTGATTTTTCTATACATGCAGTTTCAGGGCTGGGTAGAGTTGGTGAACGAAAATGTATTTTTTGTTGGTAACCCGGCAGGTTCATTCATGTATATCTTTACTGGGTTGCATGGGTTTCACCTGATTTCCGGACTGATAGTGCTTGTAGTTGCGTTGGTTGCTGCTTTTAGACTCCGAATTCATGCCAAAAGCCTGAATCAAATCGAAATAGCGGCTACTTACTGGCATTTTTTAGACATTTTGTGGTTGTATTTGTTTTTCTTTTTAGTCTATTTTCATTGATAATTTTTTAGACGCATGGCGGCTACTGTAACCCATGATACCCTGACAACCGAATCGGAGCAAGTGTTCGACAAAAAAACCTGGATGGGTGGAGTTGAACCCATGAAAGTGAGCTACGGCAAGCTGATGATGTGGTTCTTCCTGATCTCCGATACCTTTACTTTCTCAGCTTTGCTGGTAACGTATGGCTTGATCCGCTATAGCTATCCGGCCTGGGACCCCGCTATTTTTGGTGAAGTATTTCAATTCTCCAACCTGTACTGGCCAACGCCAGAAAAGGTTTACACATTCAGTACCATTTCTTGCATGGTGTTGACCTGCCCGCTGATTTTCGTCGGTATCATGACGTTCATCCTCATTTTTAGTAGTGTCACCATGGTATTGGCTGTTGAAGCAGGTCATCGGATGGACCGTAAGGATGTGGAAAAATACATGTTATGGACAATTTTGGGAGGTTTTACCTTTTTAGGTAGTCAGGCATGGGAGTGGAGTCACTTTATTCATGGTACCGAAACCGGAACGACGATTAGTGAAATTAGTAAATGGACAAACGCATTCAACGCACCATTTTCGGTGCCAACCTGGTCGAAAACCAATATGGTCCGCCTGCCTTTGCTGATTTGTTCTTCTTTATAACAGGTTTCCACGGAACGCACGTATTTAGTGGAGTTGTTTTGAATATTCTGATTTTTTACCGGGCGGCAACGGGCTTGTACGAGAAACGTGGACATTATGAAATGGTTGAGAAAGTAGGTCTTTACTGGCACTTTGTTGATCTCGTTTGGGTATTCGTCTTTACATTCTTCTATCTGGTTTAATTACCTTTTATCATGTCTGATCATACACACGGAACCCACGAAGTTGGTGAAATTCCACCCGCTAATACAGGTGCTTATCTGGCGTACGTTTGTCATTCTGTCTGTTATTACTAGCGTTTGAGTTTACCCTGGCTTATTTTATGAAAGCGGGTGGTCTCAGAACGTCAATCTTCGTCATCATGACGTTGGTAAAAGCCTTTTACATTGTTGGCGAATTCATGCACCTCAAGCATGAAGTGAAAAGCCTGATCTGGGCAATTGTGATACCAATAGTCTTTATTGTCTGGTTGCTGATGGCATTATTGACCGAAGGCGGTTCGATTTTTCAATTACGATAAGTTATGACGGTTATTGAAAAGCCGGGATCCTGCTCGCTACGCTGCTGGTCCCGGCTTTGCTGTATCTATTTCTTACGGTTTGGCACTCAGAATCACTATGTGTTGCCCCGCTATTTACCGAAGATTGATTCAGTTCGGGGTGAACCGCTAATGGGTAAAACCCGCTTGCCCGATGGTAGTGATAATAACTGATACCATTTATAATCATATCCCACCCTTTCGACTAATCGACCAGGATGGAAACACGGTAAATCAGTCGATTGTAAAAGGTAAGATCTACGTAGCTGATTTCTTCTTTACACGCTGCAGCACCATCTGCCCCCGTATTTCATCGCAGCTTACCAGAGTTCAGGATATATTTCGTCAATAATCCTGACATCGTCTTGTTGTCGCATACAGTTGATCCGGAACACGACCGCCCTGAGCAGCTGAAAGCGTATGCACGCAAATATGATGCTATACCCGGCAAATGGTATTTTTTGACCGGAAGCAAGTCTCAAATTTATAATTTAGCCATGCATGGATATTATCTGCCAACGGTTGATGCGGGCTTGAAGGAAGGTAACCCCAACGAAACTTTTATCCACAGCGAAAAGTTGGTATTAGTAGATAAGGAAGGTATTGTGCGGGGGTTTTATGACGGCACAAATAAAGAAGATGTTGATAGATTGGTGCTTGAAATCCGGGTTCTACTTGACATTTATAGAAAAGAATAAGTAATCGGTATGGAGGTTTTGCAAGCAGTTAGAGAGCAGAAAGCGAATCGGATTATCAATATCCTGGCTTTCACGATTCCTGTTGCAGTAGCGGTTTTATTGGGTATCCGGCAAAAAGTCGATTTGGGTACCTGGACAACGTATCTGCCTCATATCAATGGTGTGATTAATTCCATTACATCCCTGCTGTTGCTGACCGGGTTGTACTTTATCAAGCAAAAGAATGTAGAGGCCCATAAGCGAACAATGCTGATGGCGTTTACACTCGGATCGATTTTTCTGGTTAGCTACGTATTGTATCATCTGACCAACGAGTCAACAGCTTATGGTGGACAGGGATGGGTTCGTCCTGTGTATTATTTTCTATTGGTATCTCACATTGTGCTATCTGTGGTTGTCGTGTGGTTTGTGTTAAGAGCCGTTTATTTTGCTCTAAGTGGACAAATAGCTAGGCACAAACAAACGGTAAAGTATGCTTTCCCAATCTGGCTATACGTTAGCACTACAGGAGTTATCGTGTATCTGATGATAAAGCCTTATTACGTTCATTAACCTGATTTGAAAGATGAGAAGTTGGAAAGTGTGGATCTTAGTAATCTTTCTGTTATCCCTTGCTCCGGAGCTGATGGCTCAGTGTGCTATGTGTCGGGGAAGTGTGGAGAGTACTATCAGCAACGGTCGAAGCGGAGTAGCATCGAATCTTAATTTAGGTATCTTATATTTATTTGTGGCTCCTTATCTCATTGTTGCCACTATTGGCTACCTATGGTATCGGAATAGCAAACAGGAGCATGGAAGACGTCTCGAAATTGCAGGCCGCGTCAAACGGGCTATGTCCCAGATGTAGAAAAGGTAAAATATTCAAAAGCCCGTTCTATTCCCTGAGGAAATTTGACGACATGTATGAACTATGTCCACATTGTGGACTGCGTTACGAAGTTGAGCCAGGATATTTTATTGGGGCTATGTATGTGAGCTACGCCGTTTCGGGTGGAGTGGCCCTGGTTATAGGTTTTCTGCTTTTTTACCTGGCCAATGATCCGCAAGGGTGGGTATATGCAGCAGTCATTGCACCCGTTATGGTACTGATTGCCCCAATCAATTTTCGAATATCACGCGTTGTATGGCTACACTATGTGGCAGGTATCAAATACGTAAAAGGGCTTTAAAAGCCCTTTTTTTTGTGCCAATTTTTTTCGTACATGCAACCCCAACCCAGGTAATTTGCATCTCATCAGCGAACTGAAACAATTATGCTTCGAATAATTCCCCTTTTTTCGACTGAAGGTCAGTTAATAGCTGCCTTGAAGCGGGGAGAGGGCCGTGCTCACAAAGTTTTGTACGAACGGTTGGCAGGTAAAATGCTAGCTATATGTACCCGGTATTGTGGCAACAGGAATGACGCAGAAGAGGTTATGCTGGATGGATTTATGCGCGTTTTTGAGAAGATTCAACAATTTCGGGAAGAAGGCAGTTTTGAGGGATGGATAAAAAGGGTTATGGTGACAGAGTCGCTGATGTTTCTGCGGAAAAAGAAGCAATGGCGGCATGAGATGCCCATTGAGGAGATTCAAATAGAACCAGATTATAGCTGGGCAGACACGTCGCTGAACGAGCATGATCTGTTACGAATTATCAATCATCTACCCGACGGATATCGAACGGTGTTCAATCTTTACGCAATTGAGGGATATAATCATGCCGAAATCGCTGACATGTTGGGGATTTCGGAGGGAACATCGAAATCCCAATTGAGCCGGGCAAGGTTGTTATTGCAGGCCACCCTAAAAAAAGTAGAAAAAGAGCCTTTCCTGCAACAGCGGGCCATCTAAATAGATACGATGAAAGAACAGGAAGATAATCAGCCGATTGATGCGTTCTTTGCCCGCAAGCTGGGTGACGCATCACTATCGCCAGGCCCTGATGGATATGAACGATTACAGGCACGGATAAGTAAAGCAGATCCCGGGGCACGCGTGGTAATTCGGCGTAACACAACCATACAGCGGTACATGGCAATCGCTGCCTGTTTGCTAGTGGTTTGCCTCTTTGGCTGGTTTTATTTACAATCAAATTCAGCGTCGTTGAAACAGGGGGAGCAAGTAGCTGCCAGCGCTGTTAAGTCGCCAAATACAGTGACAGAGCAGAGCGAAACCCAGACGAATAAAAATCCGACGGTGAAGAAGTCTGATAGCTCCAGAACGGGGGTAGGGTCAGAAAACCATCTCGCCACCGTCAATAGGCCCGCAGAGAGTGAACAGCACCCTTATCCGTCAGTTGACACGTATGGTCAGTTGGGTCAGAACAAAAATAAGGTAATTGACGCGGCTGGAAGCGAGAAAAATATACTGACTCAGTCACCAGTGCGTGAAGATGTAGCCAAGCCGACACTTACGACACTTCCAGAATTGAAGCCTACTAATTCGGTTGCCATAGACACAGAGCAACCAGCCGGAGAGATCGTAAAAACTAATGCTCCGGTTGAACGTGTACTAACAGTAACAATCAAAGAGCCTGCATCACTGGTAGCCGCTCAGCCGATCACAGGAAAAGAACGTGTATCTGTTAATACCAATGAAGATAATTCCGAAAAAGAAGCAAAAGGTACTTTGTGGCAGCAAGTTAGGCGAATCAAAGAGGGCAACGTGTTCGTTCGGCATGATGACCTGAATAACGACGACAAAGGATTACTTGGACGTGCATATAGTGGCCTGAAACAGAGCTTTGAAAAAGACAAATCCGAGAAATGATGAACAGGCTCTTGAGTACCCTAACCACAATAATTGTATGGCTGTTGGTCGTTGTCACCCCAGGCATTAATGCCGCGTCCGCAAGCCCGACGGACTCCCTGGTAATTCGATTCGCTAATCGTACCCGACTGGTTATTTACGCTCCGGACAAAGCTGGTATTCAGGCATTATCAAATTACGACTTAAACAAAATTGTCCGGGAAATGGGAATGAAACTTGATTCCGTGCCAGGTGGTCAGACAGCCATTTCGCAGGATGGAGAGCGTTTCCTGAAAGACACGGTATTAGTCGTGACAAGAAAAAAAGAGGGGTTAACCATCGTCATCAACAGCAGGGGAGATACATCCAGAACAAATACAGCCGAACAGGATAGCATTAAACGGAATTACACGCAGGCGAAACGCCAGAGACGGGATAAAAACAGTTTTGAGTATGGAATAAGTATCGGACTGAATAATTTTATTCAACAATCGCCAAACATTAGTTATCCCGAAGAGAGTTATGATTTACGCCCTTTTGGCTCCCGCTACATTGCCTTATCGGTGGGTGCTATGCCTACGCTCATTCGGGGTAAACACGCATCCTTAAAGCTTTACTACGGTGTTGAAGTAGCCTGGAACAATTTTATGTTCGAAGGGAACCGTGAAGTTGAAAAAGGACCCGATGCCGTTGCTTTTCCCGATGCCGGTCGTGATTTGCAAAAAAGCAAACTGACGGTATGTACAATCGGAATTCCGGTGGTTCCACGCGTTACGTTCTACAACAATGATGGTCGGAAGGTAGGTCACTTTGGCATAGGTGGCTATGCCAATTATCGGCTCGACAGTTACCGGAAAATAAAAGAAGCCGACGGTAGTAAAGACCGGCGGCACTCGGACTATTACCTCAATGATTTTCGGTACGGAGCTATAGCACACATTGGGATTAGAAGTTTGAATTTCTTCGTGAAGTATGACCTGAATCCTCTTTTTCAGCCTGACAAGGGGCCGGACGTTCGAACACTGACGTTTGGAATTGGGTTTTAGATTATGGCAGATACAACGGTTTCCATCATTGGGTTAGGCTGGCTGGGACTACCGCTGGCAAAGCAATTACAACGTACTGGCTTTAAGGTGAAAGGCAGTACTACAAGTGCCGATAAGGTTGTTGATCTAAATCAGGCCGGTATCGAAGCGTATCGGTTAATACTAAATCCGGCCCCGACGGGTGATTTAAAGGATTTATTGGATACTGACACGCTTGTCATTAATGTGCCCCCCAAAGCGGGTAAGTTTGGGGAAGATTTTCACCCAGAACAAATTCGGTATCTGGCAGAAGCTATCATCCAATCGGATATAAAGCACATTATCTACGTTAGTTCAACCTCGGTTTATCCAGAACTGAATCGAACTGTTGTAGAAACTGACGTTGTATTGCCGGATCAATCCGGTGCACCTGCGCTAGTACAGGCCGAACAACTCGTGCTGGCCTTTGCACCCGAAAAGGTGGTGACTGTGCTGCGTTGTGGGGGCTTGATGGGGTACAACCGAATTCCGGGTAAGTACGTTGCCGGAAAAACAATAGATAGTGGCGATGTTCCGGTCAATTACCTACACCAGGATGACGCCGTGGGTATTTTGCTCACCTTGATTCAAGAACGCATGCAGGGGGTTTTCAATGCTGTAGCTCCCAAGCATCCCGTCAGAAAGGACATTTACCAAAAGAGCTGTACGGATTTTGGCTATGACCAGCCAACCTTTGAGCAGCCCAATCACCCCATTCCTCATAAGGTCGTCAGTGTCGAAAAGCTGCTTCAAGCTACACCATATGCCTTCCTCTATCCTGACCCGCTGCAGTTTTTCTACCAGCTAGGAACGAAGTAGTTGACGCATACGCGTTGGAAAGAACCCACCCAATGAGCGGCTGGATGACGCAGCCGCCCGGTTTATAGCCGCCAGAAACATAAAATGTCCCTGTCCATGCCAGGCCCGGAATCGTTCGTTTAATTGAGCATCGTATTGAGGAAGGTAAGACATGAGCTGATCCAGATTGATTCGGTCAGATGCGATACCAACCCCGGCACATTGCCCATCAATGGCATTACAAGCCTGTTCGTAATGGTTTGGTTGTGGAACCATCAGAGCAGGCTTACCCAGATAGGCCGCTTCACAACCGACTCAAACCCCGCTGTTATGACAATGGCTCTACACCGCGCCATAAACGCCAGAAAACGCTGACCATCGGTGGCGTGAAAACTCAGTGTATCATCAACTACCTGGTCTGGTACACTCACCCCCGAATGAAAGCCGTCCATACGAATCTCAGGATGCTGCCCGTGTGCCTTGAGCAACTCTGTTTTCAGGCCAGGCTGCGTGACATAAGCCAGCAATGACTCTCCCGCCAACGGTTTTATCTTGGTAACCTCCCGCCGAAGCAAGGGCGGTACAATACGAACCCGTTGTTTCGGCGCATCCGCTTGTTTATCGAATGACAGCGCCAAAGGCTCATGCGCACCAAAACAGGTTAATAGCGTATTGAGTTTAAAGACCTGCCGATAAAACCATTGCCCTTTGGGACGTTGAAAATTGGGGTGAAAAGCCATGTATTGATGGGCAATGCATAGCATAGGCACCGAGGGGCGAAGCAGGGCATACGTCATACCGACGAGCATTTCGTAGAAATTGATCACCACGTGGGGACGGTGTGCATCAATAACAGCCCGTACCTGCTTCAGGCTCTTCCAGAAAGGACGGATGGTGCAAATTGCCCGGATGGTTGTTTTGGTAGGTTCCAGCGCGTTGGTACCTGCGTTATATACTAGGCCATGGCTAAAGAAGGGAATAATCGGAGCCGTAAATTTTTCGCTAAAAAAAGCAGGTATGTTCCGCTCGGCCGTTACGCCAACGATAGCGCCGGTAACTTCATGGCCGGCCGTTTGTAAAATTTGAGACAGTGACAGAGCCTGACTTAAGTGCCCCCGGCCTTCACCTTGTACCAGAAATAGAATAGGCATAGCAAGTAGGGTTTTGTGAGCCTAAACCGGGACTGCGTTGTTAGTAAACTGTTTGGTAGTGACTACTTTTCCGTGCTACCCGTTTCGTTATCCGATAAATCCGGCGTGTAGTAAAGAAGGCTCCAGTTGCCTTCATGATCTTCGACAAGGGCACTTAATGACTCCACCCATTCGCCTGAATTCATGTAGATGATACCAGCAATGGTGTGGATAGCCGGTTGGTGGATATGCCCGCAAATAATGCCGTCGCAATGGCGGGCGCGGGCTAGTTCGGTTAGCTTTTGTTCGTAATCGGAGATGTAGCTAACGGCCTTTTTTATGCGGGACTTCACTTGTTGTGAAAGGGAATAGCACGGCAGGCCACGCCAGCTGCGGTAGCTATTATAAAACTTATTAACCCAGAGCAGAAATGTATAGCCCATATCTCCCAGGTAAGCCAGCCATTTCAATTGCGAGGTAACAGAATCGAAAACGTCGCCGTGCGTGACATAAAATTTTCTGGTGCCGGAAGTCAGAGTATAATCTTTACGGATAGAAAAATTCTTGCCTACCTTCAAAGGCATTATCTGGTCGAGAAAATCGTCGTGATTACCCCGCAGGTAAATAACTTTCGTGTCATGCCGAACGATTTGCTTTAAAACTGTTTTAAAAAAGGCAGTATGCTTCTTCTTCCAGGTGCCGTATTGCCTCAATTGCCAGCCATCCACTATGTCGCCATTGAGAATAAGCTTCTGGCAGGAATAGTAGCGTACAGACTCAGTAGCTTCTTTCGCCTTCGATCCGGCAGTACCGAGATGAATATCAGAAAGTACGATCATCCTGAATTGCGTGTTTGCTTGCATAGGCGAAAATACAGGCTGATTGTAACGTAAGATTTATTTAAATGTTACCAAATTGACAAGGTTATAGCGTTGTAGAAGCGCTTGTTCATATTGACTTAACAAAACCGCTATACATGGAAAATCCAGTGCTCATTTTCGGAGCAGGAAGTTTGGGCCTAACGGCTCTAGACCTCTTTCAACGCAACAGTGTTGTTGTTTACGGCCTGTTGGATGACAACAAAGAATTACACGGCCAGGAATTTGGCGACGTTTCAGTTCTGGGCGAAACGGATGATGATGGGTTCCTGAAGCTGATTGGACAGAAATGCGAAGCATTCGTTGCCATTGGAGATACCCGGGTTCGTAAGCGTCTGGTCAAACTACTGAACGAACGGCGCAAAGTTCAGCCCGTCAACGCCATCCATGATACCGCAGTCGTTTCAACCCTGGCCGTTATCGGGCATGGTAATCTGGTAGCCGCCCGGGCAGTTGTTAATCCCTTTGCCGAGGTAGGACAGCACTGTATCATTCAGGCCGGGGCTATCATTGAGAGCCGGGCGAAAGTCGGTGATTACGTGTTGGTAGGAACCGGAAGTATACTAAACAGTGATGCCGTAGTAGAAGAGGGGGCTTTTATTGGAACGGGCGTAACGATAGTAGCCGGCGTGAAAATTGGCAAAAATGCCCGCATTGGAGCGGGATCTGTAGTGGTAGAAGACGTAGTGGCCGGGACTACCGTTTTCGGCAACCCGGCCAAGAAAATGTAGCCAAACAGCTTACGGGCTGCTACTCAATGTAAAGTACTTCGTTGGCCAGAAAATCCTGATAGGTCATCTCGAGACCCTGCCGCAGGTCTGTTTTGTGTTTCCAGCCCATATCGTGCAGTCGGGACACGTCCATGAGTTTGCGCGGAGTTCCATCAGGTTTTTCTGTGTTCCAGCGTAATTCTCCGTCAAAGCCGACAATATCTTTTATCAACTCAGCTGCCTCACGGATGGTCACGTCTTCGCCCGTACCGACGTTGACAAAAAGCTCATCGTTGTAATTTTCCATGAGGAAAAAACACGCATCGGCCAGGTCATCGGCGTGCAGGAACTCCCGCATGGGCGAACCAGTACCCCATACCTCAACGGTTGGCTCACCGTTTACTTTCGCTTCATGAAACTTCCTAATGAGGGCCGGCAACACGTGAGACCCCTGTAGGTTATAGTTATCATTTGGTCCGTACAGGTTGGTGGGCATGGCCGAAATGAAATTGCAGCCATATTGACTCCGATAGGCGTCACACAGTTTGATTCCCGTAATTTTAGCAATGGCATACGGCTCGTTGGTCGACTCAAGGTAGCCGCTTAGCAGGTATTCTTCCTTGAGGGGCTGAGGAGCCAGTTTGGGGTAAATACAGGAGGAGCCAAGGAACAACAACTTCTTAACACCCGTTTTGTAGGCACTATGAATGATGTTTGACTCAATCATCAGGTTATCATACAAAAATTCGGCACGATAGGTGTTATTGGCCAATATGCCACCAACTTTGGCTGCGGCCAGAAAAACATACGCTGGATTCTCCTGCTCGAAAAAATCAGCCACTGCTGCCTGATTTCGTAGATCTAACTCTGACGATGTACGCGTGATAATAGCGCTATAACCTTCGTCCTGAAGCTTACGAACGATAGCTGAGCCGACCATCCCCCGGTGTCCGGCAACATAAATACGGGCCTGTTTTTCCACGAAAATTGAACCTATGCTTAGCCGCCTGGAAACCAGACGGATGAATGGATAAAATAATAGGGCTTTTTACAGCGTTGCAACCTTAAAGTTGCAAATTTAACAAACTTCGGGCATCAAACAGTTCTATAGCCATGTTTGCTTTTGTATATAGATTACCTTCTTTAGTATTAGTTATAGCATTGTCCGTATCAGTACGTGCACAAACGGTTCCTGCACCATCCGCTCCGGCATCGCTTACCACGGCATCGAAGCCCGTTTTGGCCCCCTCTGGTGCACCTGCTTCGCCTTTGTCCGGTTTTTCTTCAATACCATCGTCACTAACAACACTTGGCCTGCCAACCATGTCATCACTGAAAAAGCAAAAGGATGACTACGTAGCGGGGATTATGCCAGACTTGGGGCTGAAGGTGAAACAACTCAAAAAGCAGAAGGCTGACCGGAAATCGAAAAACAAACTGTCGAAAACGGAATATGAAGGGTTATCGATGGTGAAGGCATACACTAAGTTTGGTAGTGGCGACAGAACCATTGTGGAGGAGTTTTACGTGCTGCGTGACAATGATGCCGCTAAGCCATTGCCTTATGTTCGGGATATTGTCCGGTACTACCAGCGCTCTGGTCGGGTAACGAGTTCTATTGTGCGGGATGAGGGGGCTGGCTTGTTGCTGCACGGGCCTTACAAGCGCTACCAGAACGGGGATTTGCTGGAAGAGGGCTATTATTATGCCGGTATGAAAGACGGCCGCTGGGAGAAGTATGACGCTAATTTTATGCTGCTCGACAAAAGCTACTGGCATCAGGGTATTCCATCCGAATCGAAACTGGCCTACTACGACTCAACGCACCGGAAAGTTAAGGAAGTCTTACCCATAGAATATGGCAAAATGAACGGTACCTACATGGCTTTTTACGAGAACGGGTTAGTAGCCGAAGAAGGTAAATACGACAATGGCGTAAGAGTAGGGCGATGGACAGAATTTTACCCTATAAACCCGAGTGGTCGGCGGATGCGCCGTAAGCTGACCCAGTACTCGGCTAATCAGTGGGACACCGAGTTTGAGCCTTACACGATTACTGAGTGGGACGAGAAAGGGAAAGTAACGTATCAGCGATCGAAGGAAAAAGTTGTTGAGGAAGAAGAAACGGAAAACTAAGATGGCGTTTTCTATTCTGTGTTTCACTTGAACACGCCCTGGGGATCAGGCTGCTTAGCCAGCAATTCGTTCAGGTACCCTATATCCAGCGATGACAGGTCGAGTGTACGAGCCTGATGATAGTATTCCCAAGCCTTGCCGTAGTTGGCTTTCAGGTAATAAACTACGGATAGTTTTTGGCAGGATGGTGCAGTGGGAGTCAGTGCGATTGCCCGTTGCAGATGGTTCTCTGCCTGGATCAGCATTTCGTCATCTGGCTTCCGCTGGTATTGCTTAATCTCCACAGTAGCCAAATCTGTCAGTAATACCGTGTTGCTATCGTCCACCGCCAATCCTTTGCGCATCATGCGTATGGCATCGGGCAACTGATCTTTCTGGTAACAAACAACGCCCAGTCCCCAATAAGCATCTACGTTCTTTGAGTTGAGCAACCAGGACAGATTGAATCGGTAAGCTGCCGTGTCCAACTGCCCGTCGGCGATATAATCCCAGCCACGGGCAGCAAAGAAGTTACTGGCCTCGGATCGGCTGGCAAAATTCCGGTCGCAGTCGTTCAGAAAGCGAATATCAGCATCAATCTGAGTAGTCGTTTTAGCGCGTTCGCCAAAGAGGGGGAGGGTATTGAGCGCACCACCTTCGACTTCTAGTCCGCCGGATGGAGTGGCTTCCGTTGAGTGGGCAACTGATTCTGAACGGTCACGGCTGGCGTTTGATTGCCGAACCGTGTCGCCCGAACGAGCCGATATGATGAACTCTTTCGTTTGCGCTGCCGACAAAAGCGGTAAAGCAACTAAAGCCCACTGTATCAGTTTTATGCGAACACTCATAGGAAGAAGGTACTGCATACGGTTTATCTCCCGATACAACGAAAGGGGAATCCAAGTTAGTACATTACCGGCAAATTACCGCCTGCCACCCCGACTGCCCGTTCGTTTTGATCCCCCTGTTTTACCCTTTGCTGCACCAGGCGTTCTGCGGTCCGGTTTCCCCGGTTTTTGCCCTGCGGTGCGTGTCACTGACTTCGTGCCCGCAGTCGCCCCCGATCGATCACTGGAGCGTACTTTGGGGCCGTGTGCATTCTTCGCCTTCTTTTCGTGAAAGGCACCCAAAAAGTCTGGGTTTTCTTTTCGGCGCTGCTCATCAATTTCACGAAGCATGGCCTGCTGTTCGTCAAAAGGAGTTTCGGTAACCACAACGCCATCAGGTAAGGGGTAGCGTGGGATGGTCATACGAATAATTTTTTCGATCTTCTGTACGTGGTATTCTTCCGCCGTTGTCAGAAACGTTATCGCTTCGCCTGTATGCATGGCGCGGCCGGTTCGGCCGATGCGGTGTACGTAATCCTCATAAATCAGGGGTAAATCGAAATTGATAACGTGGCTTACTTCGGCCACGTCGATGCCCCGTGCCGCCACATCTGTAGCAACCAATACCTGCACACTGCCTTCTTTAAAGGCTTCCATCGCGTTGATGCGGGTGTTCTGCCCCTTGTTGGCGTGAATGACCCGCACTTTATCCGGCTCAACCACTTTGCGGATCAAAAACTTGTAAATATTCTCGGCAGTGCCTTTGGTACGGGCAAAAATGATAACCCGCTGGAAAGCATCATTGGTGATTAATGTATCCAGTAAATTGATTTTGGTGCGGAAGTTTGGCACCTCATACAGGATTTGATTAACCATATCGGCAGTTGATGCCTGTGGGGTTACCTCTACCTTGATGGGGGCTTCCAGAAACTCGGCCGATAGTCGCTCTACCCGTCCACCGAAGGTAGCCGAGAACAGCAGGTTCTGACGCTTCGTGGGAATCACCTCCAGAATGGACCGAATCTGGGGCATAAAGCCCATATCCATCATTTTGTCGGCTTCGTCAAGCACCATCGTCCTGATTTCTTTCGTCACAATTTCGCCTGACCGATAGAGATCCATAAAGCGGCCGGGTGTGGCAACGATTAAGTCGACGCCCTTCCGCAATGTTTCAATCTGGGTTTTGGGGCCTAATCCGCCAAAAAGAGCCAGATGGCGCAAACCCGTGTATTTACCCAATTCGCTAACGGCCTGGTTGATTTGCATGACCAGCTCCCGGGTTGGTGCCAGAATTAGTGCCCGCGGGTTTTCCCCCTGCGCGTACTTTATTTTCATGAGCAACGGCAAAAGATAAGCCGCCGTTTTACCGGTACCCGTCTGGGCAATGCCCAGCACGTCGTGATTTCCCAGACTCAGTGGTATCGTTTGCTGCTGAATGGGCGTCGGCTCAGTATACCCAAGGTCGGCCACTGCGTTCAATAGTTGCCGGTTCAGGTCGAATTGCTCGAAAGAATTGATTTCCATAAAAGAGAATAATCGTAGAAGGCGTAAATTATAAAAGCAGCAAGCAGTTTCTGCTGCTAATCAGCCTGTTTGACCGCCATTACACAACGACTTGCGCCTGTTTTTAGAACGGCTTTAACACCTGTTCTACGCCACTAACGTAACCTGACCCAAACAGATTCACGTGGACCAGAAGCGGATACAGGTTGTAGATCGCTATTCGCTCTTCAAAACCGCTTTTAAGTGGAAATGCCTCATTGTAAGCCTTATAGAACCGATCATCAAAACCAGCAAATAATTTGGTAAAAGCGAGTTCGGCCTCCCGGAACCCGTAATAAACCGCCGGGTCGACGAGGGTAGGCTGATTTTGTTGGTTGGAGAGGACATTGCCAGACCACAAATCGCCGTGAAGCAACGCGGGTTTTTCGTTTGGCAGTAGTTCAGGTAGTCGATCGCGCAGACGCAAAAGGGCATCGTAGGACTTTTTAGGCAACAAACCTTCATACAGTGCCAGGCCAGCCTGAGGCAACAGGCGATGGTCGAAGAAGAAATCGTACCCATCAGTTGTCAGTGTATTAGTTTGTGGTAAGGAACCAATGTAGTTGTTGAATCCTAAACCAAATTCCGGTTGGGTATGGGTATGCAGTTCCGCCAATTGCCGACCGAGCGTTTCCCAGTATGTTTTGTTTGGAAAACCACCCTCAATGAATTCCAGAATCAAATAGGACTTACCCAGGTGCCGGTCGTGTCCAATAACCTGTGGAATGTAGAAGGTATTCGTCTGACGTAACAGAGATAGGCCCCTGACCTCCGTTTCATACATATCGGGTGATATGTCCTGTTCGAGCTGATTCCACTTTATGAAGAATACACCCGCAGAAGAAGATACCTGCGCGGAAGTATTAATATTGCCACCAGACACGAACTGCATGTCATTAACAGTAACCGAATGGCCCAATGCCGAAAACAGGATGCTTTCAAAAAATGTAAACTGCTCATCACCCCAGAAATTCATATACCGTTTCAGATTTTTACTCAGCTGTTCAACGATTGCGCCAGCGTGGTTTACCTACCAACGTGAAAATGAGTCAATGAACGCTAAAACTAACCTTAGTCAACCCATTCTTTAGTATGAACGTACAAATTCAGCATTTATACGACATTGCCCGAAAATCCGAACGTCGAATCATTGGTCTTATGTCGGGTACTTCACTTGATGGGCTTGACGTGGCACTGTGTCGAATTTCGGGCAGTGGTCCTGATACCAACGTCAGGCTCGAAGCGTTTGCCACCGTGCCTTACTCGGATGAGCTGAAAGCCGATATTCGCCTGATTTTTGCTAAAGATCAAATCAGTTTTGAACAGCTTTGTTTGCTGAACCCGTACATTGGCAGGCTGCACGGGCAAATGATTCTCGCTTGTTTGCAGGACTGGAGTATCCGGCCTGATGCTATCGACTGCGTGGCCAGCCATGGGCAAACGGTTTACCACGCCCCCGGAAGCCAGCATCGAAAGGCGAAATTTCCCAACGCTACGCTCCAGATCGGCGATGGTGACCACGTGGCGGCCGTAACGGGCATAATCACTTTTAGTGACTTTCGGCAGAAACACGTAGCTCACGGGGGGGAAGGGGCACCATTGGCCGTTTACGGCGACTACTTTATGTTCTCTGACCCGAACGAAAATCGTATTCTGCTCAATATGGGCGGTATTGCCAATTTTACTTACCTGCCAGCCAGTGGTGACGCTACCAGCGTTTTTACAACGGATACCGGTCCGGGGAACACACTCCTGGATGCTTATGCCCGTCAATTTCTGGACAAACCGTATGATGAAGATGGTTTGCTGGCAGCATCGGGAAATGTCAATAATTCATTGCTCCAGGTCTTGAAGACGAATCCGTTCTTTGCGGCCCCTTTTCCAAAAACAACTGGCCCGGAGGTATTTAATACGGATTACGTCAGCGATGCTCAAAACAGGAGTCAAACTCAGACTCTGCCCAGCGCCGATTTGATGGCTACGTTGGTGCAATTCAGCGCCGAAACGATTGTTGACGCAATCAATCGTACCATTCAGGAAAAGGAAACGCATGGAAACGGTGAGGCCGGAACGTATCGAATTTACATGAGTGGGGGAGGGGTTCACAATCCTGTGCTTACCCGTACGCTTCAGACACTACTACCCAACTGTACCTTTGGGCGAACGAATGAACTTGGTATCAACGGTGATGCCAAAGAAGCTGTCCTGTTTGCTGTACTGGCGAATGAAAGTCTGACCGGAGGCCATACGTCTTTTGGCGAGCGGGCGGGTGTACCCAGTGTAACAATGGGGAAAGTAAGTCTCCCATTATAATATTCTTGCCATTCAGGAGAACACTATTGTTTCGGTCTGAACACCGTCATTTTGTCTTCGTGGGTGGTCAGGAACGGCCCGCCGATAAGGTCAATACAATAGGGGATAGCGGGAAATACGACCGACAGGCATTGACCTATAGCCTTTGGTTTACCCGGCAAGTTCAGCATGAGGGTCTGGTTCCGGATTCCGGCCGTCTGGCGGGACAGAATAGCCGTTGGGACATATTTGAGGCTTTCCTGTCGCATTAGCTCCCCGAAACCAGGCATCATTTTCTGACAGACGGCTTCGGTTGCTTCGGGTGTTACGTCCCGTACGGCGGGGCCGGTGCCACCAGTTGTAACAACCAGACAGCAACCTTCCGGTCGGCCAGCTCGATCATGGTTGCTTCCAGCTGGTCCTGTTCATCGGGAATAACGCGGTAAACGGGCTCCCATTCGCAACTGAGCCATTCGGTCAGGAAGCCAACAACGGCCTTTCCCGGAATATCCTCGTAAATGCCCGCACTCGCCCGGTCCGAAACGTTGATAATACCAATTTTAACCATAGCACTGAAAAACGTGTTTTAGGCTGCTGCTAGTTGAGCGTTCAAAAGTAAAATTGCGGAGCCGTTTCTAATGAGTACTAGGCATTACATCGGTTTCTTCCGCTTCATCGCCAAATCGTGCGCCGTATCGTAGTACGAACGAAGACTGCTCCAGTCGAACACATCGGCGATACTCTCTACCTGATTCCGTTGCTTGATACGGTCGCGCTGGGCCATTCTGACAAACCGGTATAATACATCGGTCAACTGGTCAGCGGCTTCATCGAAGGACTGGGTGCGCCGGTTGATAACGTAAATACCCCGGTTCTCATAATCCCGCATAATCTGCATAATAAAATCCCCAAAACCCGACTGATCGCTGGTAACCGTTGGAATGCCCCGTACCACGCATTCCAGGGGTGTGTAGCCCCACGGTTCGTAGTAGCTTGGGAATACGCCGAGGTGGCAACCCCGAACAAACTGGCTGTAATCCAGTCCAAAGAGTGGATTGGTAGAAGCAATAAAATCGGGGTGATAAACGATTTTAACCCGGTCGTATTCATTGTTGACCAGATTCGCTTTTTCGATGAACCGGGTCATATCATCCGGCTGTACCAGATTGTGGGTAACGTAGGGAGGCAATCGATGCGTTTTCCAGCTTTGTACCGTCCGCCGTAGGCGAAGACGCCAGTATTCGTCCACGAAGTTGTTCAGATCCGGGAGTTTTGTGCTCTGCGTGTTGGAAGCTGCCGCATGAAACAATCGATCACCTACCTGTTTTTCAATACTTTCGCAGGTTTCCTGAATTTCTTCCAATAACGCCCGTGAATGAAGTACTTCCGGATTTATGGATGTGTATGGCTGTTTGGTAACCATAAACATGACCACTGTCATATCCATATTGTTCTCCCGCATCCGATGATTCAACCGGGCCAGGGCTTCCAGGGTAATGTCGTATCCTTTGTTAGAAAACTCGAAACGGCCTGAGGTAAAGAAGTATAGGGTCTTTTCCAGATCGAATGAGTAACTCTGAAAGAAGTGGCCCATTACGAACTCGTGAATTTTTTCCTTGTACTGAACGTGCAGGTTCTGAAATTCGTGAACAGCGGCAAAACGCGTTACGTTGAGACCATTGGGGAGGACAAGATCCGCACTTCGACCCAGAAAAACTTCACATTCCCGCGCTGTTACGTCACTAACCGTCGTAAATACATGCGCTTGTAGCGCAGCCAACCGCTCAATGGTAGCCTGTGTTTCGATACCGTAATGCTGGGCTTCGCGTTTCCAGTCGAAAAAAGGTAGTTTCCCGTAAAAGCCCGGTTCGTTTTGAGCCAGATACCGACCCAGCATCGTAGCGTGCGTGGTAAAAACGGTAGCGACTTTAACGTTATCGCGACGCAGGTCGGGCAAGCCGGTACTCGCCATCCATTCGTGGAAATGCGCCACAAAATCGACTCGTTTTGAGTGCCCTTCGGCCAGGAGCGTAATAAACTGACGCACCATTTCGCCGAAAGCAATCGTCTGATTAACGAGGTCTTCGACATTCAGCGTTGATAATTGATGGTTTATCCATAGCTGCGTCTTTATTTGGTTCAACTGATCTGTACTAACGCTGTTGATATCGAATAGCACTACCCGGGGGCGGCCCGTAACAAGCCAGTAACCGTATTCGACCCCGTATCCCAGTTGGCGCATCTTCCGAACAGTCTGGCCAATTTCCGTTTCGTCCAGTTCAACAATGGGTTCAAATTCGGCTGCCGATCGCTGTGGAAAATAAGGGCCCAGGGCTACATAATTATCGTCCCACTTCTCGACCATTGCCGGTACTTTCGACCGGATAACCGTATAAATTCCGCCTACCTGATTACAAACCTCCCAGGCTATTTCAAGTAGGAGTTTCCGCTTCGATGTTGAAAAGACTGATTCCAATGTAGTTACTGATTTTGAGTAATTAGTTAGTATGGGTACCTCAGTATACGTTCATCCTGCAAATAACCGGTATAAACAATAAAAGAAAAATTTGTTTATTTTAAATATGATTGAGCGTCAACTACCTGTATGGCCTTATTGAGGGTGATGGTGTAGTTAAAACCCTTCTGAATACTAAAGGCACCGTACTCTCCCTGCTTATTCACGGCCAGGAAACCAACCTGAATATCCTTAAAATCCTGCTTTTTTACTATCCGGAGAGCAGCCTCTTCGCATGCCTGTTGGGGTGTGCGACCCTGTCGCATTAACTCAACTACCAAAAATGAACCGCAGGTACGCATAACTAATTCGCCCAGGCCGGTAGCACAGGCACCTCCAAACTCATTATCCACAAACAAACCCGCTCCTATAATGGGCGAATCGCCTACCCGCCCCCGCATTTTATACGCTAGTCCGCTGGTAGTACAAGCTCCAGAGATGTTACTTTTACTGTCGATGGCTAACATGCCAATAGTATCGTGCCGTTCAATATTCGCAATTGGCTTATACTTGGCGGTCTTGAGCCACTCACGCCACTCCTTTTCTGCTTTAGGGGTGAGCAAATTCTCCTTTTTAAATCCATTCGCCAGCGCGAAAGCTAGTGCGCCATCGCCACTTAACATAACGTGGGGCGATTTTTCCATTACGGCCCGCGCTACAGAAATCGGGTGTTTGATGTTTTCCAGGTATGAGACGGAACCGGCATTTCCTTTTTCGTCCATGATGCAGGCATCAAGGGTTACATGACCATCGCGGTCAGGTCGGCCGCCATAGCCAACGCTCATGTCATTAGGGTCGGCCTCGGGGATTCTGACACCCGCTTCAACGGCATCCAGCGCACTGCCTCCTCTATCAAAAGCGGCCTGCGCTGCGGCATTCGCTTTGGGCTGACTCCAGGTTGAAAGGATAAGTGGCCTGGTGGGGGCATCTGTGTGCTTGATTTTATCGGCAAAAGTCAGTGATGGTAACAGGCCGGATAAGGAACTCAGAGTTAGGAAACGGCGACGATTTAGCATAGAAGAGGAGAGGGTTGATGTGGTCCTAAATCTGCTAGTTAGTTGATAAAGTCAGGAAACATGGAAAAGTAATCGGGTGCCAATTCAATACGATTACCGTATAATCATGGCCGAAGGTAGATGATTTGTTTGTTTCAGAGAAGTCTAACGCGTATTTTGTATACTGCACACTCGCTATTTATGCTGAAACCAACACTCATTTTCTTCTGTCTACTACCGACGATGTCCGTTGTCCAATCATGGCTGGAACAAGCAGGCTAATGCGCCTATTGCCAGTGCATTTGTTCGGCGCTTAAAGGTGGGTAAGAAATCAGATGCAGAGATGAGGGTTCTTATTGGAAAAGCCCTGTCTCTGTACTGGGCGTCAACATCGCACGGGTCATTAATCAGAAGGCGGACGGTAATTGCTTTGTCTTTTACGTACCTTGTCGAGGGCAATCACCAGATTATGGATATGTCGACCACCAAACACATTCTGCTCATGGATGGCCCCGATAGTAAGGGGCTGATTTATCACGTTACGGGCGTGTTACTCCGGCACGACCTGAACGTGATTTGTAACGATGAGTACGTTAGTCCCGCCGGGCGGTTCTTTATGCGAACTGAGTTTGAAGGCACGCTTGATACGAAAGGCTCTGCTGATTGAATTACAGACGACCTTACCGGATTGGGCGCACCCATCGGCTATCCGGTTTCGGCTGAATCCGAAGCAGAAGAAAAATATTGTGGTGATGGTTACCAAAGAACACCACTGTTTGGGCGAATTGCTGATTCGGTACGCGTTCGATGAACTGGACGCCAATATCCTGGCCGTAGTGAGCAACTACAACACCTTACAACCGCTCGTGAGCAAGTTTGGGATTCCGTTTCATTACGTGTCGCACGAAGGTCGATCCCGTGAGGAACACGAAGACGCTATTTTACGAACGATGGCCATTTACGAGCCAGAGTACATTGTGCTGGCCAAGTATATGCGGGTATTAAATGCCGACTTTGTCAATCACTTTCCAAACCGTATCATTAATATTCACCACTCATTTTTGCCCGCCTTCGTGGGCGCTAATCCATACCGGCAGGCGTATGAACGGGGAGTGAAAATAATTGGGGCCACCGCCCATTACGTAAATAACGAATTGGACGAAGGCCCCATCATTGCGCAGAGCGTGAAAGAAGTAAGTCATCGGCATACAGCTGCCGATATGGCTACCGAAGGTCACGAAGTCGAAAAACAGGTATTATCGAAAGCCCTGAAATTAGTGTTTAACGACCGCGTCTTTATCTACGGCAATCGAACAGTTGTTTTATAAAACGGGATTGAACACAGCTGCTGATAAGAGTAGATAACAAGATTGCCATCAATTAACTTTATTGAGCTTGCCAGGGCAACGGTCGTTCTTCACGGGTTTGATTCTGCCAGTTCGATGCATCCCCGAAAGAAGGCGTTTGTGGGGTGAGTAGGTAAATATGCGTTGCTGGAACTATGCGTACTAGTCCTCAGCCAAGTTACTATCAGGCAAATAAGCAGATTGACGAATAGTCAGGCGGTCAGCCAGATGCAATGAGAGTTTCAACTCTTCATCATTTATAAATGAAATTACTGGTTTGGCACTGAACTAGCGAGAAGCAGGCTTTTAATCTTATCCTCATTAGCCTCTATGTACTCATATTCGCCGGGTATTGACGATGCCATGGATACCGCCGGTTGTCGGTACATCATCCGGCTGTCTTTTTTCTGACTACCACTCAGGTGCAGTATATCTACGCCCGATTCGACTAATTGACCTGCGTTGTAGGCATTTACCCCAGCCCCGGCCATAATTTTGATGCGACCAGCCGCTTTTTCAGTTAGCTGATGAAGGATAGTCAATCCCTGTTCGGCAGTCTGATGCTGACCAGAAGTGAGAATACAACTGGCGCCGGTTCTGATGACGGCTTCCAGTGCTTCCAGCGGGGCACGGGTCATGTCGAATGCACGGTGAAACGTGACCGGTAGAGGGTGGGCTAAGTCTACAAGATCCTTTGTTTTTGTTTCATTTACGGTGCCATCAGCATTCAGTATACCAAATACCAGACCATCGGCCCCCAGCGATTTAGCTATTTCGATATCAGCCTTCATAACTGCTAGTTCGGTTTCAGAGTAATGAAAATCGCCCCCTCTGGGACGAATCATTACATGAATTGGAATAGAGAGGTGGTGTCGGGTCAGTTGAATTAATCCGGCGCTGGGCGTAGTACCTCCTTCGGCCATTCCCCCGCACAACTCAATCCGGCTGGCCCCAGCCCGTTGTGCCGTCTGGCCTGATTCCAGCGAGTATACACAAACTTCGATAAGCATAGTTTTTAAGGACTATAAAATATATGTTCAAAACATTTTTCGCTGGGCAAACTCAAACGTAAAACAAAAAAACTACCAGCACGTTAATCGCCTAAATCTCAACAAAACAGAAGATCAAACATTTTTGACAAAAATAGCTTGGATATTACCGTTTTTTTTACTTTTGCACCCTCATTGAAAATAGCTATTAACTAAAAGACATATTATGTACTGGACACTCGAATTAGCATCCTATCTGGAAGATGCCCCCTGGCCCGCCACCAAAGACGAATTCATTGACTATGCGATTCGCTCCGGAGCCCCGCTGGAAGTAGTCGAAAATCTTCAGGAGCTTGAAGACGACGGTCAACCTTATGAAAGCATTGAAGAAATCTGGCCCGATTATCCAACCAAAGATGATTTCTTCTTTAACGAGGACGAATATTGAAATAACCAGACATCAGTAACTAAAAAAAGGCGCAATTCCGAAGGAATTGCGCCTTTTTTATTACTTATACTCTCGGGGGCGGGCTGGACGATACTAATCAAAACTCGTGGTTAGCTACTAATGCAGACGTGAGAATAAGGGAAATCGTTGTGTACCAACTCTATAATCTTACTTAAAACGCGATTAACAATCCACATGATTATTAGAACCGTATGCGTAACAACCAGGCAACCCTTTCCATAAACAGTAAAGTATCCGTTACAAACCAGCGCAAACTGTTTATCAACAGAATTGTGTTTGTGATGGTCACATGCCAGCTCCATAAAAAACAGTACATTTCGTTTTATCGTAAACAGATACGCCTCCATGATCGGTTGAAAGTCCTAGACCAAAGCAACATTTACCAGCATTTTGTGATTTTAAAGTAAAATAAGCCTGTTATCTGGTCAACTTTTTACCAAGAAAAAGTAGAGATATACCGCGGAAATAATTGCAAGTTTATTCAAAAGTAGTATCTTTATCGCAAGTCAGTGCTCAACCAGATGAACCCATCGGTTATGGACTATCAGGCGCTCAAAAACCTGGTCAGACGGGGAGAGAGTAGTAGTTTAGAGTTTAAGCTGAAAACCAATCATCCCGAGAAGATAATCCGGGGCGTGGTCGCCTTCGCTAATACAAACGGCGGTATCATGCTCATCGGCGTCGCCGACGATAAGCGGATTCCGGGGCTGAAGTATGCCGACGAGGATGAATACCTGCTCGTTCGGGCCCTCAATAAATTCTGTTTTCCGCGCATTTCATACACTATTGACCGGGTGCAACTGCTGGATGAACGGGAAGTTCTCGTTATCCGCGTGCCCCGCAGCCCCACCCGACCTCACTACATTATTCCCGACCCGACAAACCCCGACGACAAAAAGGTTTACGTACGTGTAGCCGACAAATCGGTTCAGGCCAGCCGCGAAGTGCGCGAAATTCTGAAAGGGGAACAGGCCGAACGGCACATTCGCTTTACGTATGGGGAGAAAGAGCACCGGCTTATGCAGCATCTGGGTGAGCACAACAGTATTACGGTCGATTTATTTGCATCGATTGCCGGTATTTCGCGCCGGATAGCCTCCCGTACTCTTGTGTTGCTCGTGTTGGCCAATGTGCTCGAAATCCATCCCAGCGACGTAATGGATCAATACACAACCCGGCCCATATAACAGGATTGGGTATAAGCGGGGAATGTATTACTTTGTGAAGTTCAATTACAGCGCTTCGCAAACTGTTAGACTATGTCCCAACCCGTACCCGCCCATAAGCCATTCATACCCGCTTCCGAATCTCCGGCTGAGTTTACCCTGAAAGCCATTATTACCGGGGCGGTGTTTGGGGTACTGTTTGGAGCTGCCACAGTTTATTTGTCGCTAAAAGCCGGGTTGTCTGTATCGGCTTCCATTCCTATTGCCGTACTGGCCATCTCGCTCGGTCGTCGGTTTTTAAACACCACTATTCTTGAAAATAACATTATCCAGACCACCGGTTCGGCCGGGGAGAGTATTGCGTCGGGCGTGGTGTTCACGATGCCGGGTTTTCTATTTCTGACCAACGGAACCGGCGCTGATTTTTTCAATTACTGGACTATTCTGACGCTGGCTATTCTGGGTGGACTGATTGGTACGCTGATGATGATTCCATTGCGGAGACCATTGATTGTGCAGGAACACGGCACGCTGCCGTATCCGGAAGGTACGGCCTGTGCCTCAGTGCTGATAGCGGGCGAACGCGGGGGTGATTTTGCCAAAACAGCCTATCAGGGGCTGGGGGCTGCGGCCTTATATGCGCTGCTTCAAAAAGTACTGCACGTGGTTGCCGAGGTGCCGGTTTGGGCTACCCGACAAACGAATCGATACTTTCCTTCGGCACAGGTAGCGGGCGAAATAACACCGGAGTACCTGGGCGTTGGGTATATTATTGGTTTTCGCATTTCGGCGGTGCTGGTTGGTGGTGGCATTCTGGCCTGGCTGGGATTAATTCCCCTGCTGGCATCGGTTGTGCCGGGTGATACCATTGCCCTGCAGCTACAGAAACTCGGCTACCTCGACAATCTCCAGACGGCAGGTGGGCCGGGTGGCTGGAATCCTACGACGCGCACCTTCTCCGATACGGCTGCGGCCATCTACCGGGCGTATATCCGGCAAATAGGGGCCGGGGCCGTTACGGCGGGAGGCTTTATGACCCTGATTAAAACGATACCGACCATTATTTCCTCGTTCAAACAAAGCTTTAGCCGGTCGTCGGTCAAGGCAATCGAAGAGGAAGAGGCATTAAGCGGGGGGAATAACACCCCCCGTACCGAACAGGATCTGAGTGTCCGAATTGTTGTCATCGGAAGTGTAGTACTTACCCTGTTGATGGTGGTACTTCCACAAATTCCCGGCGATTCGATTTTGACCAAGCTTTTGATTGCCATTCTGGTGCTGGTATTTGGTTTTTTCTTTGTCACTGTAGCCAGCCGGATTGTGGGCTTGATCGGGTCCAGTTCGTCGCCGGTATCGGGTATGACCATTGCAACCATCATGGGCACGTCGCTTATTTTTATTGCTTTCGGTCTGACTGGCAAAGCGTTTGAACCAGCCGTACTGGTAGTAGGCAGTATGATTTGTGTGGCAGCTGCCAATGCCGGAGCTACCTCGCAGGACTTGAAAACCGGCTATCTGGTAGGGGCAACGCCCAAATACCAGCAGATAGCACTGTTTATCGGCGTTATTGTTTCCTCGCTGGTCATCGGGGCAACGGTAAAAGTGCTGGACACACCCACCCCCGATTTACTGGCGCAGGGTATTACGCACGCCATCGGTTCGGATAAGTTTCCGGCTCCGCAGGGTACGCTGATGGCCACTCTCATTAAAGGCTTGTTGTCGTTCAACCTCGACTGGCAGTTTGTACTGGTGGGGGCGTTTATCGCTTTCGTATTTGAACTGTGTGGCGTTAGTGCGCTGGCCTTTGCGGTAGGGCTCTATCTTCCCCTCTCTACCACCCTGCCAATTTTTGCGGGCGGCCTGGTAAAGTCAGTTGTCGACTGGAATGCCAAACGGAAAGGTACGGTTGAAGAAGACCCTGACCTGGGTAAAGGTAACCTGTTTGCTACCGGACTGGTGGCCGGGGGGGCATTAGCTGGAGTACTGGTCGCTTTGTTATCCGTTAACGAAACCGTTTATAACGGACTGGCATCCTTAACGCTGGAACCAGCTCTGGCAGGTGTCTTGGGCGAAGGAGGATATATGTTGCTGGGCGCACTGGCCTTTGTCGGGTTAGCAACAGTGCTGTGGCGCGTGGGCGAAAGCAGACGCTAGTTCGGAAGCGGCTATTGACGTAGCTACTAAACCTACAATTAAGCTCGAAGGGAGCTGTTGAGATATGTTTATCAAATACAAAACCCGGCTCACTAATTAGTAAGCCGGGTTTTTGTATAAGAAAGAGAAGAGAATTACTTTTTCGCTTTAGACGTCTGTTTTGCCTCGTACTCTTTATTCAGCCCATTCAGAATAACGCTTGTCCGGTCGGCAGATGGGTCGGCAAACAGGATGCCTCCTCCTTTCGTGTAGCCTAAAACAAACTCATATTTATTCTGAGCATTTATCTTTTTGAGGTAATCGTAAATCTGGTCGTATAATTCCTTGTTCTTGTTTTGCTCCTCGACGGCCAGGTTTTGCGCAGCCCGGTCTCTATAAGCCATAATATCCTGCTGTTCTTTCTGGAGTGACGCTTCGGTAGCACGACCCTGTTCCTGAGTCATAGTAGGGGCTTTCTGCTGAAAGAAAGCTACTTTATTCTGTAAATTTTTCCCTTTGGTAGCAAGGTCATTTTCCAACTGAAAACGCTTGCTTTCCAGAACTTTCTGCGTGTCCTTAAAAAAATCGTACTTGGTTAACAGCGAGTCAACGTTTACATAAACAATTGCTTTTCCTTTTGCCTCAACCGGGGCTTTGGCAGCTGGAGTCGCGTCTGATTGAGGGCCCTTGAAGTGCAGGTAGTATAGGACAGCTACGGCAATGGTCAGGATGACATTTAGAATCAACGAGGCATTCTTCACAGTAAATAAATCAGTTAGTTACAAGTTTATTCTACAAAGGTATGGGGAATTGTTGGATTATGAATGAGCACGGCTGGTAGTCTCGCTTACGAATAGCTGGCGCACAAAGAATCCCGATAAACCACTCAGCCCGCCGATCAGTCCGCCTAAAAGGGCCGTTGCCAGCATGGGAAGGGCCGCATTGTTTACCTTGAAGAGTAGTTCTCCCATCCGGCCGGTAAAATCCCCGCCAGTCTGCGCGTAAATAAGCAAGGCATAACCCAGCCACACCACGGCAATACCTACAAAGCCGTACAGGAATGCCTGCCCTGCGCTTTGAGACCGCCAAAGGCACACCAGAAATGCCACAAGGGCCAAACTCCACCAGGGAAGTATCAGTTGGGCCAGTAGCCCCAGAATTGCAATCAGAATAAGTTGAATCATGTTGGTAGCAGGGCAATAAATCGCTTTGAAGTTTGTTTTACGCGGTTCCCGGTTTCAGAAGTTGTCACTGTAACAGAGACGTGCTTGTCATTTGAAGGTGATACGCCGTTTAATGGCTGGATTCTTGTCCTGAGCAGATTGCAGGTACAGCAACTCGTTCAGCTGCCCGGTTCTCCAGGTTTCCAGCATATTCAGATAGTAGGGGCTACCCGGATTGCCCGACTGCCCGCCCGGATATACACCATACGCTTTCGGTTGCGGGCCAAGGGCCACCACCATGCGCCAGGAAGGCCCCGTTCGCTCGGTGGTGGCGTTTACAATAGTTGCTCCTCCGCCAATCTGCACGTTGAGGGCACTGAGCGCATCGAGCCGGGCCAGGTGGGCAATACGAGTCGCCTTGTGTTTGCCCCATTGCCACGATTCGCCAAGGGTACCATGCTGTCGGACGAGTGAATCAACCGCTAGCTGTAGGGTTTGAGTTAGTACATCGCCAAGCGTTTCGTGAACAGGGGTAGTTACATTATCAAACCAGTGGGCGGTGGGGTCCTGCTCGGCCATCCGGAGCGTCCGGTCGAAACTGGGATACCGTAGCGTTGTACTGTCGGTAGCAGGGAAATCGTCCCGCCAAACGCCATCCATATACTGCCGCATCCACTCGGTAAACAGGGTAGGTCCTATCTCCGCAATGTCGTGGTTGTAACGCCACTTTTTCAGGATATCAACCGCTTTTTTCTGTTCGTCGGTAAGCTTCTGTGTTCGCACATAGGGTAAAAAAACAGGCAGGGCCTGTTGGGCGCGCAGATTCAGGTTGTCATTCTGCAATAGGCGCAGGCTGTCAGGAGTCGCTCGTTGCATAGCCGTCAGCCGCTGGTTGATGCGCGTGCCCCGCTCAGCGGGAGCAAACTGCCAGTTGATGTAATACGGATAAGTGGTGTCGGTAGAGGATTGATTAGCCGAGCTGACAAAGCCTCGGGGTGGGTTTTTAACGTGTGGATTTTGTTCCGCCGGAATCCACCCCTGCCAGTCGTGGGCGGGATTTGTACCATCCAGCAAAAATTTGCCCTGATCTTTCCATTTGAGCGGAAAGCGACCATTTGGCGAGATGGCGATGTCTTTAGCCACGTCGGCAAACACAAAATTTTGGGCCGGGGCACCGTAATAGCTCAGTGCTTTGCGATAGTCGGCGTGGTTAGCGGCCCGGTCGAGCAGGTAGTACGTCAGGAAATCATTCGACTCTTCATGACCAATCCAGCGGGCAGCATAACCCACCGGCACGTTTTTAGCGAACGGCTTCTGCCCTTCCATGTACATGACTGGTCCGTGGTGGGTATACAAAATGGTATCAACTTTGTCGGGCTGCCCTTTAATGCCTATCCGCTCTATCCGGCGGGTAACGGGTTTCCAGCGGTTGTCGTGCCAGTATTCCAGATGACGGTTATCCCGAAACTGAATCTGATAGAAATCCAGCACGTCGGCACCGACATTAGTGACACCCCAGGCTACCTGTTTATTGAAGCCGATGATAACGCCCGGTGCGCCCGGCATCGTAGCACCATATACGTTCATGGTTGGCGTTACCAGCTGCATTTGGTACCAGATGGAGGGTAAACTCAGGGTCAAATGCGGATCGTTAGCCAGAATGGGATAACCCGTGGCCGATTTCTGCGGCCCAACTGCCCAGTTATTACTGCCAATGGCAGGGTCATGCTCGGCCCAGTGCATACTTACCGGGCTAACCGCCGACACCGAAGCGGGTGGAACAACAGGGATCTGAACCGGCTTGAAATCCCATTTCGTACCAACGGGAATAATTGGGTCTTCCCGAAAGGGATAATCAGGAAACAGGTCGGCCGTTACGGCGGGGCCCTGCTCTCTGGAGAACATTGCTCATGTTGAGGTCATCGGCCCCAAGTGCCAGCACCCCCGACATGTATTTCAGGAAGTACGCGCATTTGATTGGTTGCCAGGGCTCCGGAGCGTAGCCGAGTAGTTTATACTCTAGTGGGTATTGTGCCGGTTTCAGCTGGCTAATCCAGGCATTGACACCGGCCGTGTACGCTTCAACCGACTCGCGCGAACGAGGATCGGCCATCATCGCCTTCACGGATTTTTCGGCTCCGAATCCCATGCCGAGACGTCGGTTGTAGCGGTCCAGTTCCAGCGCGCGTTCGCCCACCAGTTCCGATACCCGGCCCGCTGCGGCATGGGTTTGAAACTCCATCTGCCAGAGCCGGTCGCGGGCAGTCAGGTAACCCTGCGCGAAATAGACATCATGGTCATTCTGCGCGAACACGTGCGGAACGGCTTTGTCGTCTATAATGACGGTGACGGGGGCTTGGGTGCCACTCAGACTTATTTCCTCGTCCGAGGTGTTAACCGACTCTGCATTTTGCCAGAAACCGACGAATGGGCTCAAGAGCGAGCCAAAAGCGGGAACGCTACCCCAGGAGCGATTTAATCCCCAGATAAGAAGAACTGTAAGGATGGGAAAGGCAATAGCTTTTGCGTAGCGCATAGAGAAATGAGGATAAGCCAGTTTCGGTATGCAAGTTTACCATTGCATCGAGCAAATAAAAAGTATTCCTATACCATCAGTACAATTCTTTCGTAAAGCAAGTCAACGGAGCTTCGCCGGATGGTACATCGTTTACGCCGTTCATTGGTGAACGGCGGCCAATGGTGAACTGAACTCAAAAATAAAGTGTATTTTTAAGCCCCACTTCCCGTAAGGTGTATGCGCTTTGGTCTACTAGTACTCTGCATGATTGCTACTGCTTTTGTTTCTTCAGCACCCGTACCGTTCGATATTGAAGGCCACCGGGGGTGCCGGGGGCTGATGCCTGAAAATACTATTCCAGCCTTCCTTAGAGCATTGGATCTTGGTGTAACGACGCTCGAAATGGATGTGGTCATCAGTAAAGACCGGCAGGTTGTTGTTTCGCATGAGCCATACTTCAACGCAGCTTTCAGCATCAAACCCGATGGGACGTCCGTCGACAAAAAAGAGCAGAAAGACCTGGTGTTGTACCAGATGAATTACGCCGATATCAAACAGTATGACACGGGCTCCAATGGTAATCCGGCCTATCCTGAACAGCAAAAACTAAAAACCTACAAACCGCTCCTCATTGACGTGATCGAACAGGCAGAAGCCTACCGAAAAGCTAAAAATCTACCGGCCTTTTCGTATAACATCGAACTGAAAAGTGAACCGACGGAGTACAACAAAAGTCAGCCGGAACCGGAGCCTTTCTGTGACCTGGTACAGACCATCATTACCAAACAACTGCCGCCCGAGCGCGTAGTGATTCAAAGCTTCGACTTCGCCGTACTGAAGCAGTGGAAGAAAGGCGTTCAGGCAGGAAAATACCCCGATGTGCGACTATCAGCTCTGGTCGAGAACCTGCGCAGTCCGGAAAAAAATCTGGAGGAGCTGGGTTTCCAACCTGATATCTATAGTCCTTATTTCAAACTGCTGACTCAGGAGAAGATTGACCGGCTACACGAAAAAAACGTTCAGGTAATTCCCTGGACCGTGAACCAACGGGATGATATGGTGCGCCTGAAGGCGTGGGGCGTTGATGGCCTCATTACCGATTACCCCGACCGGGCCATTGGATTATAAACCTAAACCATTGGATTGAGTTTTACTAGATGACCATTTCAATTTAGTTGGTTTATTGTATTTTAGCCCCATGACTGTTCTCAACACCACGCTCAAATGGCTCCTGCAACGGCGACTGCCGCGCATCGAGGCTATGATGCAAAACCCCGGTGCCATACAGCATAACGTTTTCAAACAGCTTATCCGGTCGGGTCGGAGGACGGAGTGGGGAAAAAAACATCAATACAACGCCATCCGGTCCATTTACGATTTTCAGCGGCAGGTTCCTGTATCGAGTTATGAAGACCTGTTTCCGTACATTGAGCGGGTCATGAAGGGGGAAAACAACCTGCTGTGGCCATCCCCCGTTCGCTGGTTTTCTAAATCGTCTGGAACAACGAACGCCCGGAGTAAATTTATTCCTGTTACCACCGAATCACTGGACGAAAGTCATTTCAAGGGGGGAAAGGATATGATGGCCCTCTACGTCGCCAACAATCCTGAGAGCCGGGCCTTTGAAGGCAAAGGGCTTTCCATTGGCGGAAGCCTTCACCATAACCCTTACAGTACCAATAGTGCGGCTGGCGATGTATCGGCCGTAGTGATGAAAAATCTACCCACTTGGGCTCAATACATCCGTACGCCATCCATAGATGTCGCCTTGATGGATGAATGGGAAGTTAAACTGGAGCGGATGGCTGAGATTACGGCCCAGGAAAACGTGACCAGCCTGTTGGGCACGCCCACCTGGGGTATCGTGCTGATCGATAAAATTCTGTCCCTTACCGGTAAATCCAACATCCTGGAAGTGTGGCCTAATTTTGAGGTGATGATGCACGGGGCGGTCAATTTCCAACCTTACCGGGAATTGTTTCAGCAACAGGTCTTTCCATCGGCAGCGGTTCGGTATCAGGAGGTGTACAATGCTTCCGAAGGGTTCTTCGCTATTCAGGATGACCTGAGCCGCGTGGGAGAAATGTTGCTTATGCTCGACTACGGCATCTTTTATGAATTCATTCCTTTGCAGGATGCAGAACAGCCTTTCCCAAAAGCGTATACCATTGATGAAGTCGAACTGGACAGAAACTACGCCCTGATTGTATCGACTAACGGTGGTCTTTGGCGGTACAGAGTTGGCGATACAGTTCGATTTACGTCCTTATATCCGCATCGGCTGAAAGTAAGCGGACGAACCAAACACTTTATCAATGCCTTTGGTGAAGAAGTAATCGTAGAAAATGCAGAAACCGCCATCACCCGCGCCTGCGAAGCAACCGGTGCCATTATTTCAGACTATACGGCCGGTCCGGTTTACATGGGTAATGGCACAAACGGTTCGCACGAATGGGTGATTGAGTTCACACAGGAACCCGACGATCAACAGCGGTTCAACCGGGTTCTGGACGAGACACTCCGGAAAATCAACTCCGATTACGACGCCAAACGGTACAACGATATCGTGTTAAAACGCCCCCGTGTTCACGTTGTGCGGCCTGGAACGTTTTATGCCTGGATGAAGCACCGGGGCAAAGTTGGTGGTCAGCACAAAGTACCCCGCTTAGCCAACTCGCGGGAATACCTGGATGATATTCTCGCCCGGTTTTCCGTTGATAAGTGGCTGTAGGTTAGGTTGCCGATTCGCTTCCGACAGCCAGTGAAACTGTCGTTCGGCCAACTGGAAATGACGTTTTTGCCGCTTGAGCGCAATCACCGCCGAATCACCACGAATTTTTCCGTTTAATACAATGTGATTGGTATCCGGCATCCGTGCAATGCAGGGTAAACAGCGGAATAGAATCTCGGCTGAATTCTTTGAACGCGATGGTGTGCTACAACCCGACAACGACTTCTACTAATCCCGAGAAAAACTGGTAAGGGCCCGAATAGCCGATAAATAATCAGGGAAACCGCATTGGCTGATGAACAAAAGAACTGATTATCATACAAAATAACAAGGGGCGTTTACCTGAATCAGCCCCGCACTATTTTTCGCTCAATCAAAAACTGGTTCGTCAGTACGGTCTTATCAGGGTTTAAAACAACCTGTTTCAGGACCTTACAAATAAACAGTTCATGGTCGCCCGCGTCGGAAGTATGCAACACCTGACACTGAGCGTAACCTACCGCTTCGGTCAGGTAAGGGCATGCTCGTTCATCCAGCGCATGAGGCAGGTTCCTGAATTTATCCGTCGTTCCACTCTGACCTGGGCGGCCCGACAGGCGGCCTAGTTTTCGAATCAGGTTAGGCTGGTCCGTAGCCAGCAGGTTAACGTTTAGCATACTACTTTCCCGAACCAGCTCAATGGTGTAGTCTGGTTTATACAGAGCCACCACCAGATGGGTGCCCCCCATTGCCGTTTGCATTACCCAGGTAGCAATATTGGCATTTCGTCGGCCATCAGCCGTTTGGGTGGTGATGCTATGAACATCGTAATTTTTGTACTTTAACAGTCTTTTAGGCATAATAGCACAGTTGGTCGGTTGGAGAGTTGGTGGATAGGGATAGTAGCAGTGAACAAAGGTAAAAAAGACAGTGTTGCTTAGTTGACTGATAAGCTCCGTAGTGGCCGACTTATCAACCTTATCTATGAAATCGTTCGACATCCCCGATTATTACCGCAGTAGTATTATTACCCCGCTGAAGGAGTTTCGACGGAAGCGGGATAAGCTAAAGCGTGATTTTGCGCCTACCCTGCTTGATTTTGGCCCGATTCGGGTATTGATTGCCCGGCACTTTGGCTTTTGTTACGGGGTCGAAAACGCCGTTGAGATTGCGTACAAAGCCATTGCCGAGAACCCCGACAAGCAAATTTACTTGCTCAGCGAGATGATTCACAACCCCGATGTCAATGCCGATTTACAGGACCGGGGGGTCCGTTTTATCATGGATACGAGCGGCCGTCAACTTACGCCCTGGAATGAGTTGGCCCCCAACGACATTGTAATTATCCCGGCATTTGGCACGACACTGGAAACTCAGCGCCAATTGTCGGAGCTGGGACTGGATGTAGCCCGGTACGACACAACCTGCCCGTTTGTAGAGAAGGTATGGAACAAAGCCAGTCAGATTGGTCAGAAGAATTATACCGTTATCGTTCATGGGAAACCCAGTCACGAAGAAACGCGGGCTACCTTTTCGCACAGTAAAGAAGCGGCTCCAACGGTAGTAGTCAAAGACATGGCTCAAACGGAGCGTTTGGCCAAATATATCACGGGCGAGCTGCCTGCCACTGATTTTTACGCGGAGTTTGCCGGGCAATATTCCGTTGGCTTCGACCCGACTCGTGATCTGAACCGGATTGGGGTTGTTAATCAGACAACCATGCTAGCGTCGGATACGCAGGGTATTGCCGATTATCTGAAGCAGGTGATGGCCGGTAAGTACGGTTCAACGGGGGAAACGGACGAAACGCACTTCGCCAACACCCGCGATACCCTTTGCTATGCCACTAATGATAATCAGGATGCTACCTACGCTATGCTGAAGTACCCGGCCGATTTTGCCATCGTAGCGGGCGGCTATAACTCCTCCAACACGTCGCACATTGTTGAACTGTGTGAGGAAAAACTGCCAACCTATTTTATCGAATCAGAACAGAAAATCTTGTCTGAGACATTGATTCGCCATTTTGATAATCACAGCAAACAGGAAACTGTTACGGAAAACTTTATACCCGATACCCGCCCCGTTACCATGCTGCTTACCTGTGGTGCCTCCTGTCCCGACATTGTCATTGAGGGTATTTTACTGAAACTGATTCAGTTTTTTCCTGACGCAGCATCCGTGGAGATGGCTATGGCGAAAGTGATGGAGCAGGCTGAGTCTCCGCTTTAACGGTGCGGGTTTACTTTCACTACAATTTCCCGGCTCTCGTTATTTAACCGGTCCAGCGCCGTTATGGCGTACACGTACTTCTTGGCAGGATCGGCCGTTTTATCCAGGTACCGGGTGGTTTCTTCTCCAATGCAGTGGGCTACAATGCAGCGGGGGTCATCCAGGCGCAGGCGGGGCCGCTCTCCCTCAAACCGGTAAACGAGGTAACCATTTGCCGCATCGCCATCGAGTGCTTCGGCCGCCTGTTGCCAAAATAACTCTACTCCGTCTGGGGTCATAGCGGCCTTAAGATCGTGGGGCGGTAAGGGAGGAATACTGTCGAGCCAGGGCATGGTAGGTGCCAGGGCCGGGTGGCGGTAGAGGGTAGCTTGTAGCGAATCCCGAATGGCCAGCGGGTTGAGTCTCAAATTTCGGGCACTGAATAGCACACTCCCCTGCACCAGTTGCTGATTCCGATTGTAACGAATCTGGTTCGGGAACTCCGTCTGTCGCCACCAGCCGGGGTCACGTTCAGAACCCCTTCCTACCCGGTAGGCCCCGTGCCCAATGTACAACTGGCAGTTGCTATTGGTGCAGTTCCGCGTCCACCATTCTACGAGGGATTTGTAGGGTGCCCTGCCAAACTCTGAACTAAAATACACTTGTGGAACAATGTAGTCGATCAAACTATCGCGCACCCATTTCCGGGTATCGGCGTAGTTGTCGTAGTAGGCCTGGCCACCATTGGTGGCCGATCCTTCCGGGTCATTACTCTTATTTTTCCAGATGCCGAAAGGGCTGATACCGAATTTAACCCAGGGCTTATTGGTCCGGATGGAGTCCCGGAGTTCGGCAACGAGTCGGTTTACATTGTCCCGTCGCCAGTCGCCTTTGGTCATCCCTGGCAGGAGATTAGGACTTGACTTGAACGTGTCATCGTCTTTCAGCACCTGCCCGGCTTCGGCGTAGGGGTAAAAATAATCGTCGAAATGAATACCGTCCACATCGTATTCGCGCACTACATTGGCCACAATCCCGGCAATGTAGGAGCGGACGGCCGGAACGCCCAGATTGAACAACTTGCGTCCGCCGTAGGTCAATATCCACTCCGGCTTGCGGTGAATAATGTTGGTGGGCGCTATGCTGGACGTCCGGCCAAACGTAGCCCGGTCCAGGTTAAACCAGGCATGAAATTCGAGTCCGCGCTGGTGAGCCTGATCGATCATGAACTCCATTGGGTCGTAAAAGGGCTCCGGGGCCAGTCCCTGCTGACCCGTTAGCCACTCTGACCAGGGCTCTGAGCTTTTTGCATAGAATGCATCAGCCGCCGAACGGATCTGAAAAATGACCGCATTTAGCCCCATTCGCTGGTGCATATCGAACATCTCAATAAGTTCGCGTTGCTGGTCGGCTACGGGTAGGCCTTTCTTACTGGGCCAGTCCATATTTTCGACCGTAGCAATCCACACTGCCCGAAACTCGCGCTTGGGTGGTGGGGGAGTAAGGTCGGTTACTTCATCAAACTCAATCGGCTCTGCGGGCGTTTCAACGACGGGTGGTATTGGCTTTGGTGTCGGCCGTTTGACGACCGCCGGTTTTTGCGGCATCGGTTTGGTCGTAGCAACCGCCGGACGGGAAGAACCGACGGGTGGTCTTTTGGTAACGACGGGCCTGGCCTGACGACAGCCATTCCAGCTTAAAACAGCTACTAAAAAAAGAAAATAAGCACTTAACCGCATTGACGAAATAGAGTTGGTGGACAAAAGTAGCAATAGTCTACTTCTGGCGTCTATTAGTAAGTTATTTTTTGAAATTCATTGCTTTACCATCTGGCTAATACCGTCGGGTGGTCTCCTATTTGGTAGTCTACTGAGCAATAACGCTACCTTCTACAAAAGTTATACCCTATTTCTATTTGATCACTCCATCAGAACAAAAGAACTCCTTCGCCAGAGAGTACTACTTGCAAGGTGTCGAACATCTCCACTTTTTGTGACTTACCAGCAGGGGCTGATCAAATTCGTGCTGGTAGCGTAAGCCACTTTCAGTGATTCTGCCCGAAAAAGAATCACTATAAACAAGTGGCAGGATAAAAACAACAATTTTTGGGCTAACTCTTGCCGTGATAAGCTAACTTTGTCGGTCAAAACAACGACGCGCCCCGTCATGGATCAGTACTCATATATTGCGAACTCCGATGCTGCTTACGTAGATCAACTCTATCAGTCTTTCAAGCAAGACCCACAGACCGTTGATGAAAGCTGGCAACAGTTTTTTAAAGGATTCGAATTTTCACTCGCTTACGGTGAAAAAACCAATGGGAAATCGGCCGCAACGACTCAGAATGGTGCTTCAGCCAACGGAAGCGGGCAGGCTGCCAAACCGGTGGATACCACGCACGCCGAAAAGGAAGTCTCGGTTGCCAGTTTGATCAAAGCGTACCGCTCCCGTGGTCACCTGCTCGCAAAAACGAACCCGCTCAGAGCACGTAGAGACCGGCAACCCCGCGTTGACCTGCCCGATTATGCCCTCTCCGACGCGGACCTGGATACGACCTTTGAATCCGGCAAACTGCTGGGCATTGGGCCTGCTACCCTTCGTGTCATTATGGACTCGTTGCGTAAGATTTACGCAGGCGATATTGGATTCGAGTACATGTACATCCGCGAACTGGATGTTAAAAACTGGCTTCGTAATAAAATCGAGAAGGAAGCGCTGGTTTTTATGCCTTCGCTGGACGAGAAGAAGCGAATTTTTGAAAAGCTCAACGAAGCCACCGTTTTCGAAAACTTTCTGGCTACGAAGTTTTTAGGGCAGAAGCGCTTCTCGCTCGAAGGGGGCGAAGTTACCATTCCAGCGCTTGATACAATCATTAGTCAGGCGGCCGACATGGGCGTTGAGGAAGTGATGATTGGTATGGCCCACCGGGGTCGACTGAATGTATTGGCCAATATTCTGGGCAAATCGTACGAGTCAATCTTTGATGGTTTCGAAGGAAATGTTCCCGATCAGGTTCAGGGCGATGGTGACGTAAAATACCACCTTGGTTATTCGAGTCTGACTAAAACGAAATCGGGTAAGCAGATCAGCGTGAAGCTGGCACCGAACCCCTCACACCTGGAAGCCGTAAACCCGGTTGTTGAAGGGTTTGTACGGGCACAGGCCGATGAAGAGTATGCCGGTGATTTTACCAAGATAATGCCCATTCTCATTCACGGCGATGCAGCCGTGGCGGGTCAGGGTATTGTTTATGAAGTAACGCAAATGGCCAAGCTGGCGGGTTACCAAACCGGTGGTACGGTTCATTTTGTGATTAATAATCAGATTGGTTTTACCACTGATTTCGACGATGCCCGGTCGTCAATATACTGCTCGGATATTGCCAAGATTATTGACGCACCCATTTTTCACGTCAATGGTGATGACCCGGAAGCCGTTATTTTCTGCGCCAAACTAGCCGTTGAATTCAGAGAGAAATTCAACCGGGATGTGTTCATCGATATGGTATGCTATCGTCGTTACGGCCATAATGAAGCGGACGAGCCGAAGTTTACGCAGCCAACGATGTACAACATCATTGATAAGCACAAGAACCCCCGCGAAATTTATAAGGAGTTACTGATCAAGCGGGGCGATGTGGATGCTGAACTGGCGCAACGCATGGATACGGAATTTAAGCAGCAGTTGCAGGACCGGCTCGACCGGGTAAAGCAAAAGGCCGAAATTCCTTACAAGCCACTCCGACTGGACCTCGACTGGGCCGAACTCCGTTTCAGTGAGCCAGGCGACTTTGACAAGTCGCCCGAAACCGGTGTCCCTGCTGAAGTACTGGAAACGATTGGTAAAGCACTGGTGAAAATTCCGGAGGGTTTCAAGCCGCTGAAACAGATTGACAAGTTGTTGAAAGACCGGCAAGCCATGCTTACGGACACCAAAATGGTCAATTGGGGCATGGCGGAGTTGCTATCGTACGGTTCGCTGTTGCTCGATGGTAGGCCCGTCCGGCTGAGCGGGCAGGATGTACAGCGGGGCACGTTCTCACACCGCCACGCCGTGCTGCACGATTCAGAAACAAACGAGTCTTATTCTTCTCTCGATTACATTCAGGAAGGGCAGCCGCAGTTTCAGGTTTATAATTCGTTGCTCTCCGAATACGGCGTACTCGGGTTTGAGTACGGCTATGCCATGGCTAACCCGCACGCGCTGGTGATATGGGAAGCGCAATTCGGTGATTTTTCGAACGGTGCCCAATTGATTATCGACCAGTTCATTGCCGCCGGCGAATCGAAGTGGGGCATTCAGAACGGAGTGACGATGCTACTGCCGCATGGCTATGAAGGACAGGGACCGGAACACTCAAACGCCCGGCCGGAGCGCTATCTGCAACTGTACGCAGAACATAACATGGTGGTAGCCAACATAACCACACCAGCGAACCTGTTTCATATTATGCGTCGGCAGTTAGCCTGGGCATTCCGCAAGCCGCTGGTCATTATGTCGCCGAAATCGTTGTTACGCCATCCAAAATGCATCTCTCCGCTGGAAGACCTTACAAAGGGCTGTTTTCAGGAAGTGCTGGATGATAGCTACGCACAGGCAAAAAAGGTGAAAAAAGTGTTGCTCTGCACGGGTAAAATCTACTACGACTTGCTGGATAAACAACAGGCCGACAAGCGGGATGATGTGGCCATTGTTCGACTGGAGCAGATTGCGCCATTACCCAAAAAGCAACTGGACGCTATACTGGCGAACTACAAGAAAGCCGAAATCGTGTGGGTTCAGGAAGAGCCTGAAAACATGGGTTCCTGGACGTACCTGCTTCGTGTTGGCATGATTCTCCCCATCATTTCCCGTAAAGCTGCGGCTTCACCCGCCACGGGTTATCCAAAAATACATGCTCAGGAACAAGCCGATATTGTTCGTAGAGCGTTTGATTAAAACAGTAGCAAGTATGAAAGCTATAGGTGGCTAACGCACTGGTTTGGCCCCTATGACTTAAAATAGTTTCTACTTCTACCCCTTATGACTAACTACTATGGCCGTTGACATGAAAATCCCTCCCGTGGGGGAATCCATTACTGAAGTAACTGTTGGTACCTGGAACAAGCAGGAGGGTGACCGCGTAAAGATGGATGACGTTCTGTGTGGACTCGACTCCGATAAAGCAACCTTTGAGTTAACGGCTGAAGCCGACGGTATTCTGCACATTCTAGCGCAGGAGGGCGATGTATTGCCCATCGGAGCTAGTATCTGCACAATTGACGACAACGAGAGTGCACCGGCTGCTACACCTGCTCCCGAGCCGGCTAAGGCAGAGGCACCCAAAGCAGAAGCACCACAAGCGGCTCCGCAATCTGCACCTGCCATGCAATCCGTTGCTGAGCCAGTACAGGCACCCGCTGCCGCATCGGCTGCCAGCGTTGTCGAGATGAAAGTACCGGCAGTGGGCGAGTCCGTTACCGAAGTAACCATTGCGTCATGGAGTAAGAAAGACGGCGATCAGGTTGCTCTGGATGAGGTACTTTGTGAGCTGGAGTCGGATAAAGCGACCTTTGAGCTACCCGCCGAAGCCGCCGGAACACTCCGTATTATGGCGCAGGATGGCGAAACATTGCCCATCGGTGCGCTAATTGCCAAAATTGAAACGGGCGCACCCGCAGCGGCCCCGGCTACAGCACCCGCTCCGCAACCGGCCACCTCAGCGCCTGCTGCTGATGCATCGACTAATGGTCAGAACGGCAGTAGTTATGCCGCTCATCACCCATCCCCCGCAGCGGCCAAAATATTGGACGAGAAAGGCGTTAACGCCCAGCAAGTTCAGGGTTCGGGTGTTGGCGGTCGCGTAACGAAAGAGGATGCGATGAAAGCATCACCCCCTCCGGCTCAGCCTGCTGCACCGGCCCAGTCGGCCCCAGCAACAAAACCAGCTGCTCCCGCTGCATCTGCTCCGACAGCGGACAACCCCGCACCGGGAAGCCGGAATCAACGCCGGGAAAAAATGACCTCCCTGCGCCGGACCATTGCCCGCAGACTGGTAGCCGTGAAAAATGAAACGGCTATGCTAACTACCTTTAACGAGGTGGACATGAAGCCAGTGATGGATTTGCGGAATAAATTTAAAGACAAATTCAAGGAGAAAAACGGGGTAGGGCTTGGCTTCATGTCCTTCTTCACTAAAGCCGTTTGTATCGCGCTCAAGGATTTCCCGGCGGTAAATGCCCAGATTGATGGCGACCAGATGCTCTTTAATGACTTCTGCGACATCTCCATCGCTGTTTCTACGGAGCGTGGCCTTGTTGTTCCCGTCATCCGGAATGCCGAGCAACTTAGCTTTGCCGGTATTGAAAAGGAAATTGTACGACTGGCTGGTCTGGCCCGCGATAATAAGCTGACTATTGATCAGATGACCGGTGGCACCTTCACGATCACGAATGGTGGTACATTCGGCTCGATGCTTTCGACACCGATTATCAACGCGCCACAATCGGCCATTCTGGGTATGCATAACATCGTTGAGCGGGCCGTGGTAATCAATGGTGAGATTGTGGTTCGGCCTATCATGTATCTGGCCCTCTCGTACGATCACCGCATCATCGACGGGAAAGAGTCGGTGAGCTTCCTGGTACGCGTGAAGCAGATTCTGGAAGATCCTACCCGGATTTTGTTCGATATGTAGTAATCGCAATAGGCTATAAAAAGACGGCAGGCACTGTTTCAGAAACAGTGCCTGCCGTCTTTTTATAGCTTCCAGAGAAATATCTACACCTTTTCAGGCACTACGAAAGGGGCGCGGTATTTTCGGGTAAGCATCTGGTTTGCTTCTTTGTCGCCCACGAATACTTCGTTCTTTGGGTCAAAGTGTAAGGTGCGGCCTAGTCGATAAGCGATGTTGCCCAAGTGTGCGATACCCGACGAAAGGTGCGCGGTCTCGACGGGTCCATTCTGCTTCGACTTGTCTCTGGATCGAACGGCTTCGATGAAGTTTGCGTAGTGGTCGCCCCCTTGGTTGCGGGCCGGACCGGGTGCGCGTTCTTTTCCAAGATAGGTTTTATAATCGGAGTAGCCATTGATTACCATGTAGCCCTTGTCGCCGTAGAAAATATTGCCAATTTCAACCCCATCTTCTTTATTGGTCATCCAGGGCCGAACCTCAAACTGAATTACCTTACCCTGGGATGGATACTTGTATACGGATGACAGCGTCTCGGGCGTTTCCTTGCAGTCCTTCCACAAAAATTTACCACCGGCCGACGTAATTTCCTCCGGAAAACCGACATCAAGCCCCCACATGCATAGGTCAGTTTCGTGAATGCCCTGGTTCCCGATGTCACCGTTGCCGTAGTCCCAGAACCAGTGCCAGTTGTAGTGCACATAGTTTTTGCTGAATTCTTTTTCCTGCGCTGGCCCCTGCCACATGTTCCAGTTCAGTTCCGTTGGTACGGGCGATGTGCCTTTGTTGCCAATGTCTGGCCGCCACTTGTAAACCAGTCCACGGGCCATGTACACGTTGCCAATCAATCCATCGCGCAGGTGTTTGATGGCTTCCTGAATGGCTACCGAACTCCGCAACTGTACACCATGCTGCACAATGCGATTGTAGCGGGTAGCGGCTTCGATCAGCTTGCGTCCTTCGTGCAGGTTGTGGGCGCCAGGCTTTTCGACGTACACATCCTTACCCGCCTGGCAGGCCCAGATAGCTGCCAGTGCGTGCCAGTGATTTGGTGTGGCAATACTTACGGCATCAATATTTTTATCGTCGTAGACCTGCCGGAGGTCGGCCATTGTCTGTACTTTTCGATTGTATTTCTTCTCAAAATCTGCCGCTCCTTTCTGTAAGACATCACTGTCGACATCGCATAGGGTAACTACTTCCACGTCTTTTTGCTTGGAAAGCCCCTGGATGTGGTCTTTACCACGGCCATTGATTCCAATGACGGCCATCCGTACGCGGTCGTTAGCGCCAAAGGCATGCGCCGGAATGTAAGTAGGCAGGCCAATGGCTGCCAATGAACTGACGGCACCTGCCTTGAGGATATCGCGCCGGGAAACTTGTTTTGGGTCCATGAGTGTAACTGATTTAGGAACTGCTTGAGAGTTAACGTGCTGGTAAAACCAAAAATGTCGACTGAACTACTTACAGCCTGGGCAACGTCAGGCCACCATCAACTATAATAACCTGTCCGGTTGAGTAGGGAAAATCGCCCTTTGCCAGTGACGCCACGGCTCGGCCCACATCCGTAGGGAAACCCCAGCGTTTCTGTACACATAGTCCGTTTTCGATGAGCGCATCGTATTTAGACGTCACGCCAGCCGTCATGTCCGTTTTAATCACGCCCGGTCGTACTTCATAAACCGGTATATCATATTCGCCTAATCGGACCGCGAATAGCTGGGTAGCCATGCTCAATCCTGCCTTTGCCACGCAGTACTCACCCCGGTTGACAGAGGCCACCGTTGCTGAAATAGACGAAACATTGATAATACAACCCCAAAAATCAGCTTGCTCTGCCTGCTGCCCAATCATCCAGTTGGCGGCTGCCTGCGTCAGGAAATAGGCTCCTTGCAGGTTAGTGGATAACACGTATTGAAAACTTTCTTCGGTCGTTTCCAGAATGTCTTTTCGCTCTTTGGGGGCTACGCCGGCATTATTCACTAATACGTTTAATCGTCCAAAATGGGTCTTGATTGCGGTCATCATCTCACCCCGGGCGGTTGCCAGAGCAATATCGCCGGGGCAATACAGCACCTTACTACCCCTGCTTCGTAATGCATCCATTGCCTCTCTAACGCTTTCTTCCGGGCGAATACCGTTGATAGCGAGGTCAAAACCGGCATCTGCTAATTGCTCGGCAATCCCGTACCCAATACCCCGGCTGCCGCCGGTTATGAAGGCTACGGGCCGTCCCTGCGCATTTTTCATAAGCTGGTCTTTATCGCTTTTAGCTGCTCGGCTTCCGGTCTTTTTTTGTAAATCGGGTCCAGCGGATAGCAGCCCGAAATCAGCCCATTTCTAGGGGCCGTTGTGCAGTCGGAAAAGGTGCGGCAGATACTGGTTTCGGACTAGTGGCCGACCAGCCAGCATATCGGCAGGCATGGTTGGGTAGGAGAGAACCATACGCCCAAAGCCTACGCTATCGGCCATACCGCTCCGCAAAACACCCTGGGCGACGTTGGGTAACCATTCCTGTAAGTACGAATAGCCCGACCCGATGATAACCAACCCGGGGAAAGCCTGTTTCAACTCGTTGGTTACGTCGATTTGCCGCTTTACACCCAAAAGCGGGTCTTCGGGCGGCAGGTACCCATCAGAAGGAGGGAACAGGGCCGGTCGCATGAGGTGTGGATTGTAATAGGGACTGCCGCCGGTTATGCACACTAACTGTATGCCGATCGATTCGACAAGTGCCAGTAGCAATTTTGTTTCCGCTAAATCAAGTGCTGACCCGTTGGAATCTCCGCCAAAGGCAAATGGATAGTGATCCGCACTTTCAGGAATTCCTGTACCCGCATCTCCTTTTTTGAAGGGCAACATATCAAACGCACTTAGTCGAATACCAATTTCCAGTCCCGGGGCTGCCTGCCGGATACCGGCCACGATATTTCGCAGATACCGGGTTCGATTTTCGAACGAACCGCCGTAGCGTCCTCCCCGGTTTACTGCACTCAAAAACTCGTGCCCCAGATAGCCGTGGCAATGTTTTATATCCACAAAATCAAAACCCGCTTTTTGAGCCAATACAGCCGCATCAACGTACTGTTGAATAATGTGGTCAATATCGGCATCTGTAAGCAGTGGATAGTCGGCAGGCATACCGAACTTGCTATTCAGAAACGGGTGGCTGTACAGAATCTTCGACTCGAAAGTCTTGTGGCTGTTGGGCTTACAAAAACGCCCCGAATGTGTAAGCTGCAGGCCAATCAACAAATCATCCGTTCGCTCAAAGGCTTCCTTATGATTGTGGAGAAGTGAGTTACGCAAGTCAACAAAATCAGAAAACGTTTCGGTGTTCAGCACTAATTGGTTTGGGTTCGCTTTACCCGAATGACAAACGGCTACGGCTTCGCAACCAAACAGGAGCTTGGCTCCGCTAATGGCGAATTTCTTCCAGCGGCCTTTTGTGAACTCACTTGGCCTGCCGTCAGTCGTACCATCCCAACCCTCCATGGGCAAAATACAGAGGCTATTACCAATTGTTTTACCTGACTTGAGGGGGATGGCTTGATTGAAAGGGCTTTCGGCAGGAGGCAGCAAGGTGTCGTCAAACGGCAGGTCGATGGCGTTCCCGTCCAGGTACGTTTTCAGGTCAGCAACCGTTTTCAACTGGGCCATGCGGGGGAACTGGGGCTTGTATTTTTCGCTCATCTAGGTAGTTACGGTCAGACGGTCTGCAAGTTAATGTTGTGGTTCTGCAATTCGTGGTTCGGCAATCCGATTGAAGAAGGTGTAATAGGGCTCATTGCGGATAATGCGCTGGAGATATAATGCTACCTCGCGAGCATGGTAATCCCCCCACATGCTCGATTCGCCGTTAGCAATTTTGCTGCCGGGCGGCACGTAATCCCAGCCGTTGGGCTGGTGATAGATGGAATGTAACAGTAGTCCCTGATGCGTTGGGTTTGTACTGAGATAGGGTTCGGCGAATAAGGTTGTGAGGACTGTTAAACCTGCCTGCCAGTACCGTTGGCCCTGTTCCGTTTTACCTTTCCCGGTCAAGTAGTGGCCCAATCGCAACAATCCCTGTGCGCCAATGGCGGCTGCCGAGCTATCTACGGGCTCAAAATCATTGTAAGGGTCGGCTGGGCGGTTTAGGTAATCGCCTAAGCGGTGCAGATTCGGCGCACCGGTATCCCAGTAAGGAATACCATCGGTGGGCGTGTGGTCAATGTAGAAATCGCAGGTGGCGGAGGCCGCTTTCAGCATGAATGCTTCGATGAAATCACGCCCGCCAAAAGCCTGTAATTCAGAATCACCACAAGTAGCCAGCCATTCCAATTCTTCGGCGAAACCACACATCGCCCAGGCTAAACCACGCGTCCAGGTGGTAAAACCTGAATATCCCTGCTGAGAGTTGGGACAGCGAAAATTCCCATCTTTCACGTTGAAAACGCTTTCATGGGCCGTTCTGCCCCAGATGTCATACGAATCGCGCCCCTCCCCGTAAAACACTGAATAATCGGCGGTGGCTTTCATGTGCTGCAAAGCTCGTTCCAGCAGATTGATTTTTACATCGCCCTCTCCCTGAAATACATGACCCAGCACATGGCTCAGCACCAGTGCCCGGCAGGAGCGAATCGTATCGACAAACAGCGAATGTTGCCCGTTGAACGAACTGATGAACCCTGCGCCGGCATCCTGACCACCTTTGATGGAGGTCCATCGGCTAGCCTGCACAGCCCCGGAAATTTTCAGGGCTAACTCGTAAAAATTTGCTTCCCAATCATTCTGCGTAATTCGGCCTTCGCGCATCAGTCGCAGCAGGTTGCCGTACGTACTGACGTTATTAAACCCGTGGTCGTGCACACCGATATGGCTGATGTGCGGAGCCATAACTGACAGTGTTTTTTGGCGACCCATTTCCAGAAAGGTGGTATCATCAGTAGCATCGAATTGTAAAATTGCAGAACCGAACTGAAAGCCTTGTGTCCATTCTGTCCAGCCGCGCGTTGAGTAGTGCCCGGCTACGGTGAAAACCGGAGAGCCCTTCGCTACGTCGTATTCTTTATCAATCAAATGAATTTTCTGGCCCGAGACTTCCCAGAAATGGGTAAGTTTTGCTGTAAGGTCGGAGGGTTGTAGGGAGGTGTCAATCTGCATACTGCGAAGGGTGCGTACTTATGTTTGTTCTCTTTCCTAAAGAACAAGTAGTGCCGGCTACTACTGAATGAACACAAAAAAGCCGTACGCGACGGAATCGGTACGGCTTTGTCTGGCCTTTTTTCGCTTACGCTTTAATCAAACTTACGCCCCCCATCTCGGGTGGTTGTGGAATACCCATCAGTTGCAGGATGGTTGGGGCTATATCTGCCAGCTTGCCATCATTCAGGAATGGGTGGTAATCTCTATCGACAAAAATACAGGGAACCAGATTAGTCGTGTGTGCTGTGTTTGGGGTTCCGTCTTCGTTTTTCATGTATTCGGCATTGCCGTGATCGGCAATGATAATCGTGGTGTATCCATGCGCAAGGGCGGTTTCCGTAACGGCTCTTGCGCAGGCATCAGCAGTTTCGGCAGCCTTCACGACGGCCTCAAATACGCCCGTGTGGCCTACCATATCAGTATTGGCAAAATTCAGGCAGATAAAGTCCGCTTCTTCATTCTCCAGCTCGGGAATGATTGTATCCCGAATATCATAGGCAGACATCTCTGGTTTCTGGTCGTACGTTTTAACGGGAATAACGGTTGGTTCTCCTTTCTCATTATAGATGGTCATTTCCTTTGGGGAGGGGCAGAGCAGGCGCTTTTCGCCCGGAAACGGCTCTTCACGACCACCCGAAAAGAAGAACGTAACGTGTGGGTATTTCTCCGTTTCAGCAATTCGTATCTGCTTACGACCTGCTTCGGCAATGACTTCCCCCAGGGTTTTTTCCAGATTATCCTTATCAAAAATAACCTTCACCCCAACAAATTCACTGTCGTAGTTGGTCATTGTGATGTAATTCAAGTCCAACTTCTTCATGTCCTGTTCCGGGAAGTCTTTTTGGGTAAGTGCCTGCGTAATTTCCCGGCCCCGGTCGGTGCGGAAGTTAAAGCAAAGCACCACATCTCCTTCCTCAATTGTGGCGACGGGCAAACCATCGGCTTTGGCTACAATGAGCGGTTTGATAAATTCATCCGTCATCTCAGCATCATACGATTTCAACAGGGCTGTTGTCACATCGTCGGGGGCTATTTTTTCACCCATTCCCTTTACCATGGCATCGTAAGCTACTTTAACGCGTTCCCAGCGGTTGTCCCGGTCCATAGCATAGTAACGACCTACCACGGTAGCCAGCTGCCCGGTTGTAGCCGCCATGTGCGCCTGTAGTTCGGATAGGTAGCGGATACCACCTTTGGGGTCCGTATCGCGGCCATCCGTAAAAGCATGGACGAACACGTCGTTTAAGTTGTGGGTATGCGCGATGGAAAGCAATCCTTTTACATGATCTATGTGGGCGTGGACACCGCCATCCGAAACCAGTCCGATCAAATGAACTTTCTTTGGTTGATTTTAGCGTATGTCAGCGCGTTAACCAAAACGGGTTCGGTGTCGAGTGTGTGTTCTTCTACCGCCTTGTTTACTTTGACCAAATCCTGATAAACGACCCGGCCAGCACCTAAATTCATATGACCCACTTCGGAGTTGCCCATCTGGCCCGCTGGCAAACCAACGGCCAGACCCGATGCGTCAAGTCTGCTGTTGGGATAAGCTGGATACAGCGAATTTATAAATGGCGTATTGGCTGACTCAATAGCCGATACATCAGGCTTAAGTGGAATACCCCAGCCATCGAGGATAATGAGAATAACTTTTTTATTCATAGGTAGAGCGGAAAAGGGCGGAAGGATAACAAAACGAAATCAATCGGTAAATGTATTCGGTCAATCCGTCGCCCTTTTTTCGTTTAAATTATGCTGTTGAACGATATAGGCAAGTAGCTGTTGGCAACATCGAAGGGCTATCTGGTACACTTCCTCAAAAACTTCCGGTCCTTCGTAATAGGGGTCTGGTACGTTAGGCTGATCGTTCACGTCCGGGTCGAATTCGCGCAGGAGAAATATGGTATCATTGGAGTGCAGTCCCGTACTGCGGTAATTCAACTTTTCGATGGCTTCGAGGTTGGTTTCATCCATGGCCACGAAGTAGTCAAACTGGGCCAGATCGTCGCCGGTAAGTCGTCGGGCGCGGTGGGTCAGTGCCAGTTCGTGTTCGAGGGCACTTTCGCGGGTGCGCCTGTCGGGCAATTGTCCAATATGAAACGAAGCCGTTCCCGCTGAATCACAGCTTATTTGTTCTTCTAAACCTGCTTCAGCTGTCAATTGCCGAAAAATCCCCTCCGCTACCGGCGACCGGCAAATATTACCATAACAGACGAAGAGAACATTGAGCATAGAGTTTTGACCGTGGAGCTTGTGGGGTCGAGCATGTTAGCGATACCCTTCGTTCTGAACTCCGCGCTATTTTTCTAAAGGATCGTTGTTTTCATCTACAATTACGAATACGTCTTCCCCTTCTTTTTTCATCAGGTATTTTTCCCGGGCAAATTTCTCCCGTAACTGGTCATTGCCCAGCACTTCTCTGCGTTCGTCCTGAACGGCTTTGATTTTTTCCTGATAAAATCTGGCCTCTTCGTCCAGTTCATACAGTTTCCACCTGTTTTGAATCTGAGTAGGCAGATCATTCGCATCAAAAAATGTCATCCAGCCCAAAAGCCCCAGGCCGGTGGCCACGTAGAAATTGCGAAGGTAACGCAGCATACGTCGGTAGAGCATGGCAAACGTGTGGTATATAGCGTGAACAGGGAAGAGTAACAGCTTGGTGTTTGCTAATTCTTCGCTGTTCACGCTACATTATTCATTAAAATTTAAGGCCTGGGAAATAAGCTGTTTCGCCTAACTCTTCTTCAATACGAAGTAGTTGGTTGTATTTGGCCATACGGTCGGAGCGGGACGCAGAACCCGTCTTGATTTGACCCGTGTTAAGGGCCACGGCCAAGTCGGCGATGGTCGCATCTTCGGTTTCGCCGGAACGGTGCGACATGATGTTTTTGTACGAACTCCGCTTCGCCAGATTTACGGTATCAATCGTTTCTGTTAGTGAACCAATCTGATTCACTTTCACCAGAATAGCGTTGGCAATGCCTTTATCGATGCCCTCCTGCAAACGGGTCACGTTGGTTACGAACAGGTCGTCACCTACAAGCTGGGTGTTGGTGCCTTTCAATTCGTCGGTGTGTGCTTTCCAGCCCGCCCAGTCATCTTCGGCCATACCGTCTTCGATGGACATGATGGGGTACTTGCTAACCCAGTCTTTCCAGAAGCCGGCCATTTCTGACGATGTGAGTTTATCGCCCGTCGATTTTTTGAAGTGATAAACGCCTGCTTCTGCGTCGTAGAACTCGGAAGAGGCAGCATCCATCGCAATCCAGACATCTTCGCCGGGGCGATAGCCTGCTTTCTCGATGGCCTGCATGATGGTTTGAATCGCTTCTTCGTTCGACTTGATGTTTGGTGCAAAACCACCTTCATCGCCAACGTTGGTTGCTAAGCCCATCTTTTTCAGAACGCCTTTTAGGGTATGGAAAATTTCGGTACCCATCCGCAGTGCCTCCGAAAAGCTTGCTGCTTTGGCTGGCATCACCATAAACTCCTGGAAATCGATGGAATTGTCGGCGTGCGAACCACCGTTCAAAATATTCATCATCGGCACGGGCAGGGTATTGGCATTCACGCCCCCAATGTAACGATAGAGCGGCAAGCCAGCTTCCTGTGCGGCTGCTTTAGCGGCTGCCAGCGATACGCCCAGGATGGCATTGGCTCCTAAACGACCTTTGTTTGGTGTGCCATCCAGTTCCAGCATGATTTTATCAATCATACTTTGTTCAAAAACAGGAATACCTACTAACTCCGGGAAAATCAGTTCGTTAACGTTAGAAACGGCTTTCAGAACGCCTTTCCCCATATACGTAGATTTGTCATCATCGCGAAGTTCGACGGCTTCGTGGGTACCGGTTGATGCGCCCGATGGAACGGCGGCACGGCCCAGATACCCATTTTCGGTACGGACATCTACTTCCACCGTTGGGTTACCGCGTGAATCCAGAATTTGTCGGGCATGAATGCTTTGAATGGTACTCATCGTAAAGAAATAAGAAAGATTAACAATGAAAAAATTGATCGCCCCGGCGTGCCGGTTTTTCGGGTTTGTCTACCAAGCGATTATACGAAGTGGGCTAACCCGTTGCAAAGTAACGAAATACGGGCTAAAACGTAAGAACACGAATGGGAATGGTACAAGACTAAATGAATTATTCATGGACTTTACCATCCGAAAACGGAAGTTATCAGAAAATTTTGTCTATTTGTGGACTTATACATTGCCGTTAAACTAACCAACCCTATCTATGCGTGGGCTATTATATTTTCTGTTGTTTTTATTAATTGTCTTTGGTGTTCTCTACGCCTTAACTGGCTGGAGCTACAGCGATGGCGAACGGGCTGGTACTGTATCTAAGTTCAGCCGACGCGGATTTATCTTTAAAACCTACGAAGGTGTCTTGAATGTAGGTGGTTTTTCGGGTGAAACCGGTTCACTGACCCCTCAATATTTTGACTTTTCGGTGAAGGATGATGCGGTAGCCAAGCAGATTACCGATGCCGTCAAAACCGGACAGCGGGTAACCCTCCATTATGAAGAGAAAATAATGAAGTTTCCCTGGAACGGGGAAACGAAATACTATATTACTGGGGTAGAAATAGTAGGCCCTCCCGCCCGTCCATACGGGGATTCTTCGGGCTATCCCGGCTATCAGCCGGGCCAGCCGCAGCCCGTTCAGCCGCAGCCACAGATGACATCACCCGACATGCCGCAATCTGCCCCCGCACCGCAACCGGCAGCCATCGATACCTTGTAGTTTCAGCTACTTATAGAGCCCACCCGTTAGCTCGTTTCAGAGCAATTGGTGGGCTTTTTATACGCCTTTTTAATATCGAAAGCGGTGGATGAAATCTCCTTTTCTATTTTCAAAAACAGCTAGGAAATCTAGCCATTTTTGGGTAATTTTAACTGTTTAAACAACCATCCTAACATGGCAAAATCAGATATGGCGCAAGCCACAGCATCTGCTAATGACAGTAAATTAAAAGCCCTTCAAACAACCATTGAGAAACTTGACAAAGCGTTTGGCAAGGGCACGGTTATGCGCCTGAGTGAAACGAAAGTTGTTGACGTTCCCGTTATCTCAACCGGTTCATTGGGGTTAGACCTGGCCCTTGGTATTGGCGGTATGCCCCGTGGTCGTGTCGTTGAAATTTACGGACCGGAATCGTCCGGTAAAACAACGCTTACGATGCACTGCATCGCTGAGGCACAGAAAGCAGGTGGGCTGGCAGCTTTTATTGATGCCGAACATGCTTTTGATCGTGTGTATGCCGAGAAGCTTGGCATTGACACGAAAAACCTGCTGATTTCACAGCCCGACAATGGTGAGCAGGCACTCGAAATTGCCGAACACCTGATCAGTTCAGGTGCCATCGACATCATCGTTATCGACTCCGTTGCTGCCCTTGTACCAAAAGCCGAGATCGAAGGTGAAATGGGCGAGAGCAAAATGGGTTTACAGGCTCGTCTGATGTCGCAGGCTCTGCGGAAGCTGACGGGTACTATCAACAAAACGGGCTGCTGCTGTATTTTCATCAACCAGCTGCGGGAGAAAATCGGTGTGATGTTCGGTAACCCCGAAACAACCACTGGTGGTAACGCCCTTAAGTTCTACGCATCGGTTCGACTCGATATCCGCCGTATAGGTCAGATCAAGGAAGGCGCTGACAACATAGTAGGAAACCGCACGAAAGTTAAAGTGGTGAAGAATAAGTTGGCGGCTCCCTTCAAGGTTGTCGAATTCGACATCATGTATGGTCTGGGTATTTCGAAAGTAGGCGAGATACTTGACCTGGGTGTTGAGATGGAAATCGTTAAGAAATCGGGTTCATGGTTTTCTTACGGTACCAGCCGTTTGGCCCAAGGCCGTGATGCCGTGAAAGAGTTGTTGCTCGACAATCCCGAGCTGATGGATGAGATTGAAGGAAAAATCCGGGCAAAAATCGCTGAAGATGACGATGCTCTGGTTGATCCGGTACTTGCCGCCACGGAAGCTGATGACGAGGGAGAAATTGATGATTAATTGACTTAATTAGTATAAAAAAGGGTAGGCATTATGCCTACCCTTTTTTATGTAACACCCAACAACTACAAATGGCAACTCACGAGTTGCCGTTTGTAGTTGTTGGGTCTATGTGTCTGAACTTATCGCTTGTCAACCGATACAAATTCCCGGTGAGTAGGGCCGGTGTATATTTGGCGGGGACGACCAATGGGTTCCTTGTTTTCCCGCATTTCTTTCCACTGGGCAATCCAGCCCGGTAAGCGACCGATAGCGAACATTACGGTGAACATGTTAGTCGGTATACCCAGTGCCCGATAAATAATACCCGAATAAAAATCAACGTTCGGGTACAGCTTGCGCGACACGAAATACTCATCGTTCAGGGCTGCTTCTTCCAGTCCCTTCGCTATGTCCAGTATAGGGTCATTGACACCTAGTTTGCTTAGCACATCATCGGCGGCCTTCTTGATGATCTTAGCCCGTGGGTCGAAGTTTTTGTAAACTCGGTGCCCAAAGCCATACAACCGGAAACCAGTTGACTTGGCATTTTTTGCCATTTCAACGTATTTGCTGACATCGCCACCATCGGCCTTGATGTTTTCGAGCATCTCAATCACTTCCTGATTGGCTCCTCCGTGGAGTGGCCCCCACAAAGCACTTACACCAGCCGAGATAGACGAGTAAATATTTGCCTGCGATGAGCCAACCAACCGTACAGTAGACGTAGAGCAGTTCTGCTCATGATCGGCGTGTAGGATAAGCAATACATTCAGGGCTTCAACTACCACCGGATCAACAGTGTAATCCTCAACCGGCAGCGCAAACATCATATTCAGAAAGTTCTGTATATAATCGAGCTTATTTTGTGGGTAGTTCATCGGGTGACCCTTTGAACGCTTGTAAGACCAGGTAGCGATGGTTGGCAATTTGGCCAGTAACCGGATAATGTGCAGATCCGTGTTGTCCTCCTCATTCAAATCCGGATAAAAGGCACTCATGGCGCTAACCAGTGAAGACAAAACGCCCATCGGATGAGCATCAACGGGAAAGCCGTCGAAGATTTTCCGCATGTCCTCGTTCACCATCGTATGGTGCCGAATATCGCTTTCAAATTTATCGTACTGAACCTGCGTGGGCAGTTCACCATAAATAAGCAGGTAAGCGACGCCGAGGAATGATGCTTTAGCGGCCAGGTCTTCAATCGAGTAGCCCCGGTACTGAAGAATACCTTTCTCGCCGTCCAGAAAAGTAATGGCACTTTTGGTAGCACCGGTATTTTTGTAGCCACGATCCAGGGTAACATATCCAGTTTGATCGCGGAGGTTAGAAATGTCGAAGGCTTTTTCATTTTCTGTTCCCTCCAGAGTAGGAAACGAATAGGTTTTGCCATCGACGGTTAAATCAGCAGAGTTTGCCATATAAAAGATAGGGTAGAATGAATCTGGGGTAATAAATACTGACTTTGCTTCGCAACAAGACCATCCGGGCGAAATTAGACTAAAAATCCAAATGACAGTTGATATTGTGGTAAAAAAGCCATGTTACGTTTCTATTAAGGGGTAACAGGTGATTCAGGCAATAAGTTTTTCGGTTATTTTTTGTAGAAAACTCCTCCTTTCATCACAACCTGAATCTGTTTAAGACTGGCAGCTGTTTTTAACGGATCACCATTCACCACTATCAAATCGGCTAGTAAGCCAGTCTTTATACGACCCCTGTCGGTCAGATGAAATACATCCGCGTTAACAGAGGTTACCGACCGTAATACCTCAAGTGGTTTCATCCCGTACTCAACCATCATGACTAATTCGCGGGCATTGTCCCCGTGGCTGAACACACCCACATCACCACCAGCGCAGATAGTTACACCAGCGTCCAGTGCTTGTTTGAATGTAGCCCGCTTTTGTTTGATACGTTCTGGTTCAGCTTCCTGCCCTTTTTTCCAGCCGCGATACTGACTCACGGCGTCGCCGGCTGCCAGCGTTGGACAGAAGGCTGTTCCCTGCTTCTTCATCAGGGCAAAAATTTCGGGTGTTCCGTCATCACCATGTTCAATCGTTTCGCAACCACCCAAAATAGCGCGACGCATTCCTTCGGCAGTACTGGCATGAGCAAACACTGACCGTCCGCTACTTTTGGCTACTTCCACAATGAGCTTTATCTCATCCAAGGTGTAGGTTGGTCGGGCTTCAGCCATCAACCCCCAGCGGTAATCGGCATATATTTTTATTGCATCTGCTCCTTTACCGATTTGTCTTCTTACGGCTTTGATGAGGTTATCGTGCCCATCGGCTTCTTCAGCACCCTGTGGTATGTCGATATCAGGACTAAACCCTTTTGGTGCGTAACTGCCCGTGGCAATGAGTGCTCGTGTGACAATAAGCATGCGGGGACCCGGAATTATACCCTGGTTAATTGCTTGCTTCAAGCCTACATCATCATAATCGGCTCCTTCGGTACCAAGATCACGAACGGTAGTGAAGCCAGCTAGCAGAGTTTTTTCCGCATGAACCGTTGCCCGTGCTACCCGCAGTGAGCGCGACTCTTTTAGAACCTGTTCATCCCAGGGGGTTTCATTATAGGGGTGCAGTAACAGATGGGAATGTCCTTCAATCAGGCCCGGCATCAACGTTGTTCCTGGCAGTTCCATCACCGAAATGTTGGACGGATCAGTTCCGTTAGCAGGAAGAGAATTCGCAGGGCCAACCGCATCAATTTTGTCACCCTTCACTCGAACAGCCCAACCTTCGTGCATGGTTTCGCCATCGAAGACACGGTCTGGTTTGAGAACAACTACTGTCTGGGCGAAAAGGGAGAAAGGTAAACAGACTAACAGGAAGCAGAATTTGTGCATAAGCTGATAAAGGCAGATACCTCAAAAATACGCAAAAGAAACCAAAGGTACCGTGAGGTTAGCCAAACTACGCGCTTATGTACCGGCGGGACGACCGCAGTGAAGGTTTCGTATAGATGCTGTAAACTAAGCCAAACCTGAACGTAGTAGATGTGTTCATGGCCGGTACTTATCAACTTTTCACTCTACCTTTGCGTTCTTTATAGAGGGAGTAAGTATTACAGGCAGGCGAAAGGAAGAATAACTGCTTAACTCACCTTGGATTGCCCTATCGCCGGATCGACAAAAATCAACTAAACAGAAAAATGGCTTCACAGTACGATTTAATCGTTGTGGGTAGCGGGCCAGGCGGTTATGTAGCTGCCATCCGGGCCTCGCAGTTGGGTTTGAAAACCGCCGTTGTTGAACGCGAAAGCCTCGGTGGTATTTGTTTGAACTGGGGATGTATTCCCACCAAAGCCTTACTAAAATCAGCGCAGGTTTTTGAATACATCAAGCACTCGGCTGATTACGGTATTACCATTTCGGGCGAATCGAAAGCCGATTTTGGTGCCGTTATCAAGCGTAGCCGGGGTGTGGCCGACAGCATGAGCAAGGGCGTTCAGTTCCTGATGAAAAAGAATAAAATTGACATCATCAGTGGTTTTGCCAAACTGAAGCCAGGTAAGAAAATCGACGTTACCGATGCGGAAGGCAAAGCCACGGAATATGCTGCAAAACACATCATTGTTGCCACCGGCGGACGTGCCCGCGAACTGCCCAGCGTACCCATTGATGGGAAAAAAGTAATCGAGTATCGGAAGGCCATGACGCTGGAAAAGCGGCCCGATACGATGCTGGTTATTGGCTCTGGCGCTATCGGGGTGGAATTTGCTTATGTATATGCCAGTATGGGTACTAAAGTTACCATCATTGAATTTCTGCCAAACGTAGTGCCCGTTGAGGATGAGGATATATCGAAAGAGCTGGCCAAGCAGTACAAGAAACTTGGCATCGACATCTACACAAAGTCAGAAGTAACTAAGGTTGATACCAGCGGTACCGGTTGTAAAGTATTCGTGAAAACGCCCGATGGTGAAAAAACCTTCGACGTCGACATTGTTCTTTCGGCAGCAGGAGTAGTCGCTAATATTGAAAAAATTGGCCTGGAAGAAACGGGTATTGCCGTTGACCGGGGTAAGATTGTTACGGATGATTTTTACCGTACCAATGTGGAGGGCTATTACGCCATCGGTGATTGTACCAAGGGGCAGGCGTTGGCGCACGTAGCTTCGGCAGAAGGCATTATCTGTGTCGAGAAGATTGCTGGTCAGCCACACGTTGAACCATTAAATTATAACAACATTCCGGGCTGTACATACTGTACGCCCGAAATTGCATCCGTGGGTTATACCGAAAAAGCTGCTCGTGAGGCTGGCTACGAACTGAAAGTGGGGAAGTTTCCCTTTTCGGCGTCGGGTAAAGCCAAAGCTGCCGGTGCACCAGAAGGCTTCGTAAAAGTTATTTTCGATGCTAAGTATGGTGAGTTTCTGGGGGCGCATTTTATCGGTACCAACGTAACCGAGATGATTGCTGAAGTAGTAGCCGCCCGAAAACTGGAAACAACGGGTGAAGAGATCTTGAAGGCTGTTCACCCGCATCCAACCATGTCGGAAGCCATCAAAGATGCTACCGAAGCAGCTTACGGTGAGGCTATTCACTTGTAGAACGAAGAGTCCCAAAAGAAACAGCTCAGCCAACATGTTGGCTGAGCTGTTTCTTTTGGGACTCATTTATTTCAAAATCTTCCAGTGCATGAGACCCAGCTTCGTAAGAAAATAAAATACGGAGGTTCGCAATACGCCAAGGCCGTAAATGGAGCTGCGACGGAAATTGATGGAGGACGCTTCATCAAAATATTTAGTCGGGCAGGTGACTTCACCGATTTCGTACCCTTTGTAGAAAATCTGGGCAATCATTTCGTTGTCGAAAATGAAGTCGTCGGAGTTGTGGGTGAAATCCAGACTGCGGAGCACTTCACCCGAAAATGCCCGGTATCCGGTGTGGTACTCCGATAACTTCTGATTCATGAGTACGTTCTGCGTTAGGGTCAGAAAACGATTTGCTACGTATTTATACATGGGCATTCCCCCTTTCAGCGCCCCCTTTCCCAAAATACGAGAAGCAAACACAACCGGATATAATCCATTTCCAATGATGGAAATCATGGCGGGTAGCAACAAAGGCGTGTATTGATAATCAGGATGCAACATAACGACAATGTCGGCCCCTAATTCAACCGCCTTAGCGTAACATGTTTTCTGATTGCCCCCGTAACCTTTGTTTTTGTCATGCCGGATAACGTGCCGGATGCCCAGGTTTCTGGCTACTTCTACGGTATTATCCGGACTGGCATCATCGACAAGAATAATATCATCGACTAAATCAAGCGGAATTTCACGGTAGGTTCGCTCCAGCGTTAGTGCTGCCCGGTAGGCCGGCATCACCACAATTACTTTCTTGTCGTTAAACATGGGGTAAAATTAAGCGGTCGCCAGCAGTCTGCCAATAATTTTAGTAATCTCAGCTAATTCCTTGGTCATATTGGGCGTAGATTTGTTTCACAATTTGCAGCACTATCGATTTCAAGCCCCAGCCGGCTTTATAATTTTCAATCATGTTTTCAAGCGAAACGGTATTTTTTCTTGCTTTTGCGGCCTTTGTACTTATTATTATGGCCGTTGACCTGGGTCTTTTTTCGAAGCGAAAAAGTCACATTGTCAAATTCAAAGAAGCTGCTATATGGAGTGCCATCTGGGTTGTTCTGTCCATAGGCTTCTATTTCTTTCTCCGGAATTTTGGTTATCTGGTTCATGGAATCGACACATTTGCCCGGCTACAGGAGGTGCGTGATTTGTATGCCGGCCATGTCCAGTTAGTAGCGGGTGATTTCACGGCCAGTCTCGATCGTTTTCAAGCCAATATGGCGCTGGAGTACATAACGGGGTACCTGGTTGAATACTCGCTTTCCGCGGATAATATTTTTGTGTTTATCCTGATTTTTGGCTCGTTCGGTGTTCAGGAGCGGTATTATAAAAAAATTCTGGTGTATGGCATTCTTGGTGCCATTGTGCTGCGGTTTGTTTTCATATTCGTAGGGTCGGCCCTGATTCAGCGGTTTGAATGGATCATGTTTCTGTTTGGAGCCTTTCTGGTCTACACCGGTGTTCAATTGTTTTTTCAAAAGGAAGAAAACGAAAAAATTGACCCAAATGATCACCCTGTCGTTCGGTTTGTCAGTAAGTACCTGAACGTGTATCAACGCAACGTAACGGATAATTTCTTTATCCGGCGGAAGTCTGACCGGAAATTGTTTGTAACCCCCTTGTTCATTATCGTCATTGTGGTTGCCGTTACCGATCTGGTTTTTGCCGTTGACTCTATACCGGCTATTTTTTCCATTACGAAGGACCCTTATATTGTTTTCTTCTCCAACGTGTTCGCCATTATGGGTTTACGCTCCATGTTTTTCTTCCTGTCGAGCATTATGAATCAATTCCGTTTCCTGAAAGTAGGTCTGGCAGTGTTGCTGACGTTCATTGGGGTCAAGATGCTGACGGAACACTGGCTTGCCGATCAAGGCTTCAAGCCCGTCTACTCATTATACATAATCGTAAGTATTTTGACTGCTAGTATCCTTGCCTCCTTGTTAATCCCGGAAAAAAAAACAGATACAGGAATTATAGAATAGAAAGGTTTCCAGGGTTTTCGTCTTAATCGTGCAACGCTGCTGAATCTCGTGACAATCCTGCAAGGCCGTCTGGCAATCTCTAACTCCGTCCTTAAAGCCTTCCGTCGACGCTTAACGAATCTGAGCAGCCGCAACCGCTCACTTCTACTGACTAGCCTGCCAGCCAGTCAGTTCCTGGATTTACACGAAACGGATTTTCTGCTCAACAAACCATCGTTTTCGCTGATTGCTGATCTGATAAGCCGGAAGCTATCGATCCCGTTATGCGACATATTGGATGCCCGACAGGGGCGGAGTAATGAGGTAAGTCGTAAGCTTCGTCGAATTGATCGTACGGCGCGGTTTATTGAAGATGAGCGTGGCACCGAAGATTTGTACGTTGGCTGGCCGTTTGTGAAAGGAAAATTTATGGACGATACCGTCGTTCATGGGCCCTTATTATTCTTCCCCGTCCAGCTATCACACCAGGAGAAATTCTGGAAACTTACCCGCCGGGGCGACGAGTTAGCTTTTCTGAACCCCACCTTAGCACTGGCTTATGGGCAGTTTAATCAGGTAAAACTGTCCGACGAAATAGTGGAGAAAGCGATGGACGACTTTGATCGTGATCCATTGGCTTTCCGCACTCAACTATACGAATGGCTAAAAACAACTCCCCTCGAAATCAACTTCAATCAGAACTTATTTACTGATAAACTCCAGTTTTTTAATAAGCAAACGGCCAAAGATCTGGCCCAACTGGAGCGTACCGGTGAGTTGAAACTTTATCCGGAAGCCGTGCTGGGAATATTCCCGCAGGCCGGTTCTTTTCTAGTGCCGGACTACGATAAGTTACTGCTTCAGCCGGAAGGGGAGGAACGGCCAGCAGAGATTGATAGTGCCGTTTCTTCGGCCATGTTCCCTTTCTTACCAGAGAAAAATATACATACCCCCTTAGTGATGGATGCATCGCAGGAGGCAGCCGTTCGAGCCGTAAAAGCCGGTCAGTCATTAGTTGTTCAGGGTCCTCCCGGAACGGGGAAATCACAACTAATTGCTAATCTCATGGCCGATGCTGCTGCGTCGGGGAAACGGGTATTACTCGTGTGCCAGAAACGGGCTGCACTTGATGTGGTTTACGAAAGGCTACAACAGGTGGGAATGGCTCCGTTTCTTGCGCTGATTCACGATTTTCAGGATGATCGACGGTCATTATACGGACAAATTGCTACCCAGATAGATAAACTGGACACATATCGACAACAAAATAACAGCCTGAATACGGTATTACTTGAACGGGATTTTGAGGTGGAGAGCCGCCGGATTGATCAAATCGTTTCTGAGCTGGCCCTATTCAAAACCGCTTTATTCGACACGAGCGTGTGCGGCCTTTCGGCCAAAGAGCTGTATCTGACCAGTGAGGATGGTTATGAGCCATTACCATTGAACGATGTATATCAGCAATTCAACCTTGCAGATATCGATAATTTCATCGGTCGGCTGGCCAACTATGCTGCATATCGGCAACACTTGGGTGCTGGACATCCCTGGGCCGAACGACTTAGTTTTTCTCAATTCACTAATGCTGACCTGGAGAAAGTTGATCAGGCTGTTGTCAAATGGATCGAACTCCGGCGTACCGCCAATGAGCAGTGTAAAACCCTACTGAATAAGCCACTTTCATTGGATGAAATAGCTGACTGGCAGACCCACAACTCGGAAATTACTTTGATTTTGACATGGTTAGGCGCTCATTCTCCAGACGCCCCGGCCTTGTGGGAGGTTGCGAATCAATTGCGGGTAACCCCAAATCATCCGGCACTAACAATTGCTGAAGCTAGACTGGAACAGCTGGCAGACTCCTGGGAAGAGACCCAGGTTTGGCCTGGTCCGGAACGCTCACTGCTTACCACAGAACTTCGCCCATTTCGCCAATTGCTAATGAGCGCTCTGGCCGCACGGTCATCATGGATACCGTGGGGCTGGTGGCGACTCCGAAATCCGGGTAGCGCTCAACTCCAGCAGGTATCGATGGCCAACGGCCTGACCCTGTCAGAAGATGATTTAAAGACGCTGGTAACCAAGGTCAATCAGCGAATTAAGCTCGAGGCCATACGCCACGAAGTACAGCCATTAGTGGCTGATCTGCCCCTCACGGAATCGCCCGAAGGAATACGGCTACTCCGGCGCGCCCAGCATCTGACTGAACGGATAAACGCCCTGAAACCATTTCATCAATTACCCACTTCCATTTGGGCAAAAAGCAATACTGCTTTCATTGATGATATTTCAATGATTTTGGATTCGTCCACGGCAATAACCCGGCAACAAATAGACACACGGGCACATCTGACCGCAAACCAACTGATTAGACTATGGAAAGAGAGCGAGTGGGGCGAGACGCTGCGAAAAGCGCTCAAAAGTGATTTTGACGTGCTGGTTGAGGCCGATCAACTGTATAAGGATTTTTCAGAAGCTGAAAAAACGGTGGTTCAACGGCTTGAAGCTCAATCCCCCGCAAGCTGGGTAGCATCCTTTCAAAAAAATATCCGTTGCGCCTGGCTTGATCATATCGAAGCACTGCACCCCGAGTTGAGAAGTGTATCATCGCTCAAAATGGAGCAATGGGAAAAACAACTGCAGGAGAGTATTGTCCGGAAACAACTAGTAAGTCGGGATATTTTGTCAGTCAAGCTTCGCGAACAGACGTATCGAAACCTAACGCTCAATCGGCTCAACAATGTAGTTACGTATCGCGAGTTGCTGCATCAGACTACCAAAAAAAGAAATGTATGGCCCGTCCGGAAATTGATGGAGTCGTATGCCGATGAGGTATTCAAGTTAGTACCCTGCTGGCTGGCTTCACCAGAATCGGTATCGGCCATGTTTCCTCTCCGTGAGGACCTGTTCGATCTGGTCATTTTTGATGAAGCCTCCCAGTGTTTTGCTGAGAACGGAATTCCGGCAATGGCACGGGGTACACAAGTTGTTGTGACAGGTGACAATCAACAATTACGTCCCAGCGATTTATACCGTATCCGTCTGGATGATATGGAACTGGAAGAGGAGATGCCAGCCGCTTTGGAAGTAGAGTCGTTGCTTGAGTTAGCGGCTCAACAATTACCTCAGTTATCTCTGACCGAGCATTACCGCAGTCGCTCACTGGATCTGATTGCTTTTTCAAACCAGTACTTTTATCAAAACAAGCTATCTCTATTACCCCACTTTGATGAGATCAATCGGCGTAAGCCCGCGATTCATTATCATAATGTGAAAGGTGTGTGGCATCAGAATGTGAATCCAATTGAAGCAGAAGCAGTTTTACAGTTGGTGGACCAGATAAGTTTGGAATTACCCGGTCGGTCGGTTGGCATTGTAACGTTTAATTATCACCAGCAGCAGCTAATTCAGGACATGCTGGAAAACAGAGGAGTGGCAGAGCCAATAGAGAGCAAGAGAGAACTACCACCCGATCTGTTCGTCAAAAACATCGAAAACGTACAGGGTGATGAGCGCGACATCATCATTTTTTCCGTTGGTTACGCAGCCGATGAGCACGGCCGGATATCTATGCAGTTTGGTAGTCTGAATACGCGAGGGGGCGAAAACAGATTGAACGTAGCGGTTACACGAGCACGGGAACGAGTTTATGTCGTCACCAGTCTGTGGCCGGAACAACTCAATGTAGAGGGTGCCGTTAACGAAGGACCAAAGCTCTTGAAAGCTTACTTGTTATACGCACTTAACGTAGTGAAGGAACAATTCAAGCCCACTCCCCACATACAGCAGGCGCTGTTTACAACCTCTTTACTTAAATCTAAACTGGCAGCCAGGCACCCAAACTGGCAACCGGAACTCCCTTTCGCTGATTTAACCGTTAAATCAGGCGATACATACGAATCATTAATTCTAACGGATGACGACGCATATTTCCAGCAATCACACAAACAGGCACACGCCTACTTGCCTATTTCACTTCGGGCACGTAACTGGCCTTTTGAACGCATCTGGAGCCGGGAGTTCTGGCGAAAGAAGACCTAGCGTACATGATGCAGGAATAATAAAAATGGCTTGAGTTTCCTCAAGCCATTTTTATTATTCCTGCATCATGTCAACGAACTGATCAAACAAATAATGCGAATCGTGGGGACCGGGCGATGATTCAGGGTGATACTGCACCGAGAAAGCGGGTTTGTCCTTGCGCCGGATACCCTCTATTGTTTTGTCGTTTAAATTGATGTGCGTGAGTTCTATATTATTCACGTCCATCACCTCATCGGCCTTAACGGCGAAACCATGATTCTGTGAGGTTACCTCACAATGACCTGTAATCAGGTTTTTTACCGGGTGGTTCAGGCCACGGTGGCCATTGTGCATCTTGTATGTCGAAATACCGCTGGCTAACGAAAGAATCTGATGCCCCAGGCAAATACCAAACAACGGCTTTTCGGTTTCCAGTGCCTGCTTAACTGTTTCGACGGCGTAAGGCATAGCCGCCGGGTCGCCAGGGCCATTGGCTATAAAGTAGCCATTGGGTTTCCAGGCCGCTAAGTCAGCATGCGATGTACGGGCTGGAAACACTTTGCAGAATACACCCCGCTGGTTGAAATTACTAAGGATGCTACGCTTAACACCTAAATCCAGTACGGCAACGCGCAGTTTTGCCTCTGGGTCTCCCTGTTCATAGGCCTCCTGCGTACAAACCTCCGACGAAAGTTCAAGACCGTCCATATCCGGAACCTTCTGCAATTCGGCTAGTAAGACAGTCTGGTCAAGTATTTCCGACGAAATAATGCAATTCATTACGCCCTTCGACCGAATGTAGCGCACTAATTGACGCGTATCTACACCGTGAATACCAACGATATTGGCCTGTTCGAAATAGTCTTGCAACGAACCGTCAGCGGTGTATCGTGAGTGAATATTGGAGAAGAAGTTACAGACCATAGCCCGGATTTTAATTCCACCGGATTCCTGTTCAGACTTACTCAACACACCATAATTACCAATGTGTGAGGTGGTGTTGACAATGACCTGTCCATAGTAAGAAGGATCTGTATAAATCTCCTGATAGCCGGTCATACCGGTATTAAAACAGATTTCACCACCAGCTGTTCCAATTTTACCAAGAGCCAGACCCCGATAAACGGTACCATCCTCTAATACCAATAGAGCTTCAGGCTGTTTTGTGTGTTTCATGTATGCTTATATCAACTTTAAAGACTAAAAAAAAGGGCTAACCGTTGCGGTTAACCCATTTCAATATGACGTTTTTATAAGTCAATGCTTTATTCTTCTTTACCACCCTTCAAACGATCCTGCAATTGCTGCAATTCATCCCACTTACCATCACGAGCCAAGGCAGCCTGCTCATTCCAGGTTGTTACGTCGTGTACGTTAAACCGGGGGCCGGCATCTACCAAAACCTTCTGGACAGTTTCGTCTTGTGCATCAGCTAGCTGAGCAAAAGTAGTGATTCCTGCGTTATTGAGCAACTCAGCTATCTTGGGGCCTACTCCCTCAACTTTAGTCAGGTCATCACCCTGGGACTGTGTCGCAACAGAATCTTCCTCCGCTTCAACAACTTCAGCAGATGGCTCCTCAACCACAGATGCTTCCGTACCGGCAGTTTCTGCAACGGGAGTATCCGTTGTTGCAGCGGGCTTGGCAGCACCACTACCCCGACGACTCCGGCGAGTCTTGGTTGTAGCCGTTGCCTTCTCTGCGGCAGCAGCAATTAACAATTCGTTGAAATCAACCAGTTCAATCAGGCAGGTTTCGGCATTGTCGCCTAACCGGTTGCCTAATTTAATGATACGTGTATACCCGCCTGGACGAGCCGCTATTTTATCGGCCACCATTCCGAATAGTTCTTTCATCGTTTCCTTGTCATTCAGCGACCTGAAAACAATGCGACGGTTCTGGTAGGTGTCATCTTTAGCGCGGGTCAGAATTGGCTCCACAAATTTGCGGAGTTCCTTTGCCTTGGCTACTGTTGTCTCGATACGCTTGTGCAGGATCAGCGACGAAGCCATATTTTGCAGCATTGCCTCGCGGTGCGAGTGGGTGCGGCTGAGGTGATTATCTTTTTTACCGTGTCTCATTGTAGTAAGTGTGTGCGGTTGCCCGCGGGGATTTGTAGTTTGTAGTTTGTCATTACGATAGGAACCGCAAACCACAAACTACAAATCACAAACTAGCTTAGTCTTCGTCTAATCTGTACTTCGCAACGTCCATACCGAACGTTAAATTTTTCTCAGCAACCAGCTGCTCAAGTTCGGTAAGCGACTTCTTACCAAAGTTACGGAACTTCATCATATCCGAAATTTCCAATCGGACAAGGTCACCCAAGGTCCGTACATCAGCCGATTTCAGGCAGTTGTACGCCCTTACCGATAAGTCCAGGTCTGCCAGTGATGTTTTCAGAAGCTTCCGCATGTGCAGTACTTCCTCGTCTACCACATTTTCCTCTTCTGCCTTCGCCGTTTCAAACGTCATCGTTTGATCCGAAAAGAGCATGAAGTGTTGAATCAGTATGTAAGCAGCTCCCTTCAGAGCTTCTTCTGGATGAATGGATCCATCCGTTTCGATGTCCAGCAACAAACGCTCATAGTCCGTTTTCTGCTCAACCCGCGTGTTTTCGACACTATACTTCACGTTTTTGATTGGCGTGTAAATAGCATCAATAGGAATATGCCCAAATGGCAACTCATTGGCGCGAGGTTCGTCAGCCGGAACGTATCCGCGACCTTTCTCAACAAAAATCTCCATTTCCAGATCCCTCGTATCATCAATGTGACAGATTTCCAGTTCTGGATTCAGCACTTCGAATGATGGAGAAAACTTAGATATATCACCCGCTTTAAGAACCGATTGCTTCTTTATGTTGACGGTGATTTTGTTGTCGACCATATCGTTGATCTTCTTGAAGCGAACCATTTTCAGGTTCAGAATGATCTCCGTTACGTCTTCAACTACGCCCTCGATAGACGAAAACTCGTGTAGAACACCCGGGAACTTTACGCTTGTGATAGCGTATCCTTCTAGGGATGACAACAGAATGCGACGAAGCGCATTACCGATTGTTACACCGTATCCTTTTTCGAGGGGTTTAAATTCAAACACCCCGTGAAAGTCGTCAGCTTTCTCCACTACGACTTTGTCGGGCATTTGGAATGCTAAAATTGACATACGTTTCGTATTTTAACAGCAGTTCTCTGCCTGGCGTGAAGACTGAAATCTACTTACGGTTTTCAGTACTTCGGTTCTTGGTATTCACTTGGACTGAAGACCAGCTTTCTACCGAAAACCAATCGACTTTAAACCGTAAACTATGTAAATCCAGCAAAACCCAGGATGGGTTCTGCTGGTAAAGCTTACTTCGAATACAATTCGACGATGGCCTGCTCGTTGAAGTTCTCTGGAATCTGGTCGCGCTCCGGGAAGCTAATAAACTTGCCTACCAATTGTTGACTATCCCACTCAACCCAGTTGTACCGTTTCGTACTACGAGCTGATAAACTGGATGTAACAGCTTCCAGAGATTTTGACTTCTCCCGAACGCCAATCAGTTGACCTGGCTTGAGCGAATAAGATGGAATGTTTACAACCTCGCCATCAACTATGATGTGCTTGTGCGACACCAGCTGACGAGCTGCCCGGCGGGAAGAAGCGATACCCATGCGATAAACCGTGTTATCAAGACGGGCTTCACATAATTTGAGCAGGTTCTCTCCAGTGATTCCCTCACGAACCTGTGCCCGGTGGAACAATGCCCGGAACTGGCGTTCCAAAATACCGTATGTATATTTTACTTTCTGCTTTTCCAGCAACTGGAGCGCATATTCGGATTGTTTCCGTTTACGCCCACGGCCGTGCATTCCCGGTCCGTAATTCTTCTTCTGAAGCGCTTTGCTCGGTCCCATAACGGGCTCGCCGAACTTGCGCGAGATTTTGGCCTTAGGCCCTGTGTAACGTGCCATTCTTCAATGAATGAATAAAGTGAAACATTGGACAGACACAACCGAATGTCGCCTGCCCCTATTCATGCCATCCGTAAGTTATACGCGACGACGTTTTGGCGGCCGACACCCATTGTGCGGCAGCGGGGTAATATCACGAATTGTTGTTACTTCGATACCTGAGTTCTGAATGGTACGAATAGCCGACTCACGGCCTGAACCAGGACCCTTCACGAACACTTCTGCTTTCCGCATGCCCAAATCGTGAGCAACGGCTGCGCAGTTAGATGCTGCGGTTTGAGCAGCGTAGGGGGTATTTTTCTTGGAACCCCGGAAGCCCATCTTACCTGCTGATGCCCAAGATATAACTTGGCCATTCATGTTCGTAATCGAAATGATGATGTTGTTGAATGTGGCCCGAATGTGAATTTGACCGACAGGTTCAACAACGACCACCCGCTTTTTCGCTTTGTCTTTGCGTTTTGCTTGAGCCATTTTTGTAGGTAATCGTCAATGTGTTACAGGTTGTCATTACTTGCCATTTAACTGTTAAATGACCACAAATGGACCGTGTAACGATGAGCGACCGATTAGTTATTTTGTTACTTTTTTCTTGTTAGCAACAGTCTTCCGCTTTCCTTTTCGGGTACGGGAGTTGTTCTTTGTATGCTGACCACGAACTGGCAGACCCTTGCGGTGACGCAGTCCACGATAGCAACCGATATCCATCAAGCGCTTGATGCTTAACTGAACTTCCGAACGAAGCTGACCTTCTACCTTGTACTCGCTTGATATAGCGTTACGCACGGCGCTCGCTTCATCATCCGACCACTCGTTGGCTTTCTTGTCAACACTGATACCAGCGTCGGTCAGGATTTTCTTAGCTCGGCTACGACCAATGCCGTAGATGTACGTCAGCGCAATTTCGCCACGCTTTTTGTCTGGAATATCAACACCTGCAATACGTGCCATACTTATCCTTGTCTTTGTTTGTAACGGGGATTCTTTTTGTTGATCACGTACAGCTTCCCTTTCCGCCGGATCACTTTGCAGTCTTCGCTGCGTTTCTTAATTGACGCTTTAACTTTCATCTTATTAGAGTTAAGAGTGAACAATGAACAGTAGGGAGTAAAACTTGACCAGCCAGAGCGGCTATCCTACATCCTTAGCCCTTCATTCTTCACTTACTTGTACCGATAAACAATTCTTGCCTTACTCAAATCGTAAGGCGACATCTCTAACTTTACGCGGTCCCCTGGCAAAATCTTGATGTAATTCATCCGCATTTTGCCCGAAATATGAGCTATTACCTCATGTTTGTTAGCCAACTCAACCCGAAACATTGCGTTCGACAATGCTTCCAAAATTATACCGTCCTGTTCTATAGAATTCTGCTTTGCCATATTCGCGTTAAGCTGCCATCAGTTCACTAGTATCGACCATCAGGCTTGTATTGGCGGTAACTTCTTCAATATATTCAAAGGTTGTCAGAATTTCTGGTCTTCCTTTCCGTACAGCCACCGTGTGTTCAAAATGTGCCGAAGGCTTCCGGTCTACCGTCCTGATTGTCCAGCCATCACGTTCCTGAACAACCCCTTTTTTTCCGAAGTTAATCATTGGTTCAACCGCCAGAATCATACCTTCATGCAAGCGCGGGCCCTGACCTCTCTTACCGTAATTGGGGACTTCCGGAGCTTCGTGCAAATTCTGTCCAACTCCATGACCCACCAACTCACGAACAACTGAGTAGCCGAAGCCCTCTGTGTAGGTTTGAATGGCATAACCAATGTCACCAACCCGATTTCCTTCAACAGCCTTTTCAAGGCCAACATAAAGGGATTGCTTTGTTCGACTAAGTAACCGACGGACGGCAGGACTCACTTCACCGATTGGGTACGTATAAGCACTATCACTGTGGTATCCATTTAACTTAACTCCGCAATCAATCGATACGATATCACCGTCCTGAAGCTCATAGCGGCTTGGGAATCCATGAACCACCACATCATTCACGGAAATGCAAAGCGAAGCCGGAAATTTATTATAACCTAAGAATGAAGGAATTCCACCATTATCCTTAATAAACGTTTCAGCCACTATGTCCAGTTCCTTCGTCGTTATGCCAGGTCGGATAATCTTAGCCACTTCGGCATGCGCTTTTCCAAGTACCTGAGCACTGATTTTTATGAGAGCGATTTCTTCGTCGCTTCTAATAAAAATCATCTTATCCTTCTTGTCAGAACCAGCCATTTCGTCTAAGCTACTACCGTTTCACTGCTGGTGCGTCCCTGAAGACGACCTGATTTCATGAGACCTTCATACCGACGCATCAACAAGTAGCTTTCGATTTGCTGAAGGGTGTCAAGTACTACACCGACCATGATCAGCAGAGATGTACCGCCAAAAAACTGGGCGAACCCACTGGTCATACCAAATATGTTAGCGATAGCTGGTAATATGGCCACAATAGCCAGCATGATAGCCCCCGGCAATGTAATTCGGTCGAGAACAGTACCAATGTACTCTGAAGTCTGAAATCCTGGTTTCACCCCTGGGATAAATCCACCGCTTCGCTTCATGTCGTCGGCAATCTGAACTGGATTAACCGAAATAGCTGTATAAAAGAACGTAAAAACTATAATCAACAAAGCAAACAGCACATTATATTGCCACGTCGTGTAACTCTGAAAAGCGTTCTGAACCCCAGCCGCGAAATCACTCTTCTCCGAAAACAATCCCGCTACATACGTTGGGATGAACATCAGTGCCTGAGCGAAGATGATGGGCATAACACCCGCTGCATTTAATTTCAGCGGCAGATACTGTCGTTGCCCACCCACTACTTTGTTTCCAATAACCTGCTTGGCATACTGAATTGGAATCCGGCGAACGGCCTGAGTAAGCACCACTGCCCCCATAACGACGAAATAAAGGGCTACCAGTTCTAGAACGAAAATCAAAATACCACCTGATCCTCTCGACTGTTGTTCACCAATCAACGCACTTGGAAGACGGGAGACAATTCCAATCATGATAATCATAGAAATACCGTTTCCGATTCCTTTATCTGTGATTCGCTCTCCCAGCCACATACAAAATATGGTGCCCGCCGTAAGAATGAACAGGGAAGAAATAGTAAACAGCCCCTGATCAATCAGTAATGCTTCTTTCGGAATTGTTGTACGTATATACGTCAGGGCCTGTACCGCAGTCACTATAATGGTCAATATTCGCGTAATCTGGTTTAGCCGCTTTCGTCCCGACTCACCCTCTTTCTGCATCTTCTGGAAATAAGGAAGCGCAAGTGTAAGTAGCTGGATGGCGATCGATGCCGAGATATACGGCATGATACCCAATGCAAAAATTGACGCCTTACTAAATGCTCCTCCCAGAAAGGTATCCAGTAAACCCAGCAGTCCCTGGGGGTTCAGGTTTAGCTTGTTAGGATCGACACCTGGCAACACAATAGCTGAACCCAGTCGGAAAGCCGTTATGAAGAGTATTGTGTTGAGGATTCGGCTCCGCAACTCGTCAATCGCAAAAATATTCTTAAACGTGGTGATGAGTCGGTTCATAAAAGTAGGTCGGTCGTTGCTATGATCACAACTTTGATTAGCTGCTTATTCTTTCGCTTCTTTTGTAGGCACTATCGCCTTCCCACCTGCTTTCTCAATGGCCTCGATAGCACTGGCCGAAAACGCATGTGCGTGAATTTCGACAGCAGTTTTCAACTCGCCACGACTTAAAACCTTCACAAGATCCTTTTTACTCACCAGTCCGTGCTGGAGCATGAAACTCATGTCAATTACAGTGACGTTGGTTTCATCAATCAGCGTCTGAATTGAATCCAGATTGAGGGGTTTGTACTCGACGCGGTTGATATTCTTAAAACCGAATTTTGGCACTCGACGTTGTAGTGGCATCTGACCACCTTCGAAGTGCGTTTTACGGCTATAGCCTGAGCGTGATTGCGCTCCTTTATGACCACGCGTAGACGTTCCGCCCATGCCTGATCCTTGCCCGCGTCCGACTCGCTTGCGCTGTGTGACGGAACCTTTTGCCGGTCTAAGGTTGCTTAAATTCATGTCTATAATTATTAAAAAGATGATTCTTTCGGTCTTTCAAAACGTCTCTGACAGATAGTTAGAACGGTCTGAAAACCAAAAGAATCGCAAAGATACTTAAATTTCTTCAACCTTCACTAGGTGCTGTACTTTATTGAGCGCACCTTTCAGTGAGTCATTATACTCCAGCTCAACACTGTGGTTGATTTTGCCCAAGCCTAACGACTTAATGGCATTTTTCTGAGATAACGGCCGCTTGATAGTGCTGCTAACCTGCGTGATGCGTACTTGTGCCATGTCTATTACTCCGTTTATTAACCGTTGAATACTTTTGACAGGCTTACCTGACGCTGAAATGCTACCTGGTGTGGTAAGCGCATTTTCAACAAGGCATCAAGCGTAGCCTTCACTACGTTGTGTGGGTTCGATGATCCCTTCGACTTCGCCAGGATATCATGCACACCGGCAGACTCCAGGACGGCACGCATGGCACCACCGGCAATTACACCCGTACCTGGAGCAGCTGGTTTCAGCAGGACGAATCCACCACTGAACTTGCCTTCCATTTCATGGGGTACAGTACGCTTCAGGAGAGGAATTTGCACCAGGTTTTTCTTGGCATCTTCAACACCTTTGGCAATCGCATCGGTTACTTCGTTGGCTTTTCCCAATCCGTACCCTACAACACCGTTACCATCGCCGACGACGACAATTGCCGAGAAACTAAACCGGCGTCCACCTTTTACTACCTTCGCGACACGATTAATCGCCACAACCTTTTCCTTTAGGTCGGCTTCGTTAAACTTTGTCGGTCTTGCTGAATTGATATTCATCTTTTCGCAGTTAATGCTTAGAACTTAAGGCCACCCTCGCGGGCTGCATCGGCCAATGCTTTTACTTTACCGTGATACAGGTAACCATTGCGATCAAATACAGCCGCACTAATATTTTGCGCTACTGCTTTTTCGGCCAGACGTTGACCTACTTTCTTCGCTGTTTCAATTGTGTTACCTTCAGCTTCGCTTTTCAATTCTACCGACGAAGCTGCTGCCAGTGTGCGACCAGCCGCATCATCAATCAGCTGAGCGTAGATTGCTTTGTTTGAGCGAAAAACCGATAGGCGGGGGCGTTCAGCCGTACCTGACAATTTTGCACGGATACTATACTTGATCCGTTGTCTTCTTTCTTGCTTGTTCGTTGCCATGTTATTTGATTCCGACCAAATAGGCGTTTAAGTAATTAGATGCTTGCCGCTTGAGGTCTAATGTCAGTCATAATGAAATGCCGAACATCAAACCTCAAATGACTGGCTTTATTTTTTAGAGGAAGACTTACCTGCTTTCCGTCGAACCTGCTCGCCAACAAAGCGAATACCTTTGCCTTTGTATGGTTCCACTTTGCGGAGTGAACGGATTTTTGCCGCCACATCGCCAAGAAGTTGCTTGTCAGAACCTTCCAGATACACTTTTGGATTCTGCCCTTTCTCTGTTACTGCGGTTACTTTGATCTCGCCTGGTACAGCTACGTACACGTTGTGCGAATAGCCAAGCTGTAACTCGAGAATGTTGTTTGTAACGGAAGCTTTATAACCAACCCCGATCACTTCAAGATCAAGTTTGTAGCCTTCGCTTACGCCCTGTACCATGTTGCTTACCAGCGAACGGTATAAGCCGTGCAACGCTTTGTGGCGTTTCTGCTCAGTAGGACGGGATACTTGGATCTGACCTTCTTCGATTGCTACCGAAATGTCCGGATCAACCGACTGGGTCAGGGTGCCTTTAGGCCCTTTCACCGTTACAACGTTTTGCGCGTCAACAGACAGCGTAACGTTGCTTGGGAGGGCGATGGGTTTCTTACCTATGCGTGACATCGTTCAGTTCGAATTAATATACGTAACACAATACCTCTCCACCGACATTCAATGTCTTCGCTTCCTTATCCGTCATCACACCTTTAGAAGTTGAGATGATAGCTACACCCAATCCATTCAGGATACGTGGCAGATTATCGGCACCCCGATACTGGCGTAGCCCTGGGCGGCTGATGCGTTGCAGGTCAACGATAGCGGGTTGCTTCGTTGTAGGATTGTACTTCAGCGCAATCTTGATGATACCCTGTGGCGTACTATCGTCGAACTTATAGTTCTGGATAAACCCCTTGTCGTACAAAACCTTGGTAATTTCTTTCTTTATGTTCGAAGCAGGGATCTCGACAACCCGGTGCTTGGCCCGGATGGCATTTCTAACACGAGTTAGGAAATCTGCTATTGGATCTGTATTCATTCTTAGCGTTGCGTTACTTACAAACTCCTGTTTTTGAAGAAGTTCGCAAAATTACGGAAACTGAATTGCAAATAGAAATGTAGACTGGAATTACCAGCTTGCCTTTGTTACACCTGGAATTTTGCCCGCTGATGCCATTTCCCGGAATGTTACCCGGGAGATACCAAACTTACGCATATAACCCCGGGGACGACCCGTTAACTTACAACGGTTGTGCAGTCGAACTGGCGACGCATTTTTTGGTAGCTTGTCAAGACCGATGTAATCACCGGCGGCCTTTAGAGCTGCCCGCTTCACGGCATATTTGGCTACTAACGCTTCACGTTTCCGTTCCCGTGCTTTTATTGATTCTTTTGCCATTATTTTAGCCTTTGTGTCGGTTATTATTTACCACTCTTAGCAAACGGCATTCCCATCGCTTTCAGCAGCTCGTAACTCTCGTTGTCGGTATTGGCAGTGGTCACAAACGTGATGTCCATACCCGAGATGCGCGCTACTTTGTCGATGCTGATTTCCGGGAAGATGATCTGCTCCTGTACACCAAACGTGTAGTTTCCACGACCGTCAAATCCTTTATCGCTAATGCCTTTGAAGTCACGAACCCGTGGCAACGCTACCGTTGTCAACCGGTCCAGAAATTCGTACATTTTCACACCACGCAACGTGACCTTCGCACCGATGGGCATTTTCTCCCGTAGTTTGAAGTTAGAAACGGCTTTTTTCGACATTGTCGGAACAGCCTTCTGACCCGTGATCGTTGTCAATTCATCGACACCAACGTCAACCAACTTTTTGTCGGCGACAGCAGCTCCGATGCCCTTATTGATAACAATTTTGTTCAGACGCGGCACTTGCATAACCGACTTGTACTGAAACTTGTCTTTCAATTGAGGAACAATCTCATTTAAATATTTCTCTTTCAGTCTTGGCGTTGCCATCTTTTCGACCTTTATTATTTACGACCCGCATCGGCAGACCGATCAGGAATGAAGTTGCCCGTCTTCTTGGAGAAGCGCTGTAGTTTGCCTTTGTCGTTCAATTTACGACCAGTGCGGGTAGGTTCGCCAGTGGCAGGATCAACCAGTTTCAGATTACTGATGTGGACTGAACCTTCCGTTTTCTCCAGGCTTCCCTGCGGATTAGACGCGGTAGGCTTCAAGTGTTTGGTGATCATGGCCACACCCTCAACGCGGGCACGATCCTTTTCTACAATCACTTCCTGCACTACTCCACGCTGTCCTTTCGAGTTTCCACCGATAACGACGACCGTATCGCCCGTCTTTATGTGGAATTTATGTTTCGGTAGCGTTATTTTCTTCTCCATGGCTTATAATACTTCCGGGGCTAACGATACAATTTTCATAAACTGCTTCTCACGCAATTCGCGCGCTACGGGTCCGAAAATCCGGGTACCACGTGGCTCGTCGTTATTGTTGAGCAACACAGCTGCGTTGTCTTCAAAACGAATGTATGATCCGTCTTTCCGACGTACTTCTTTCTTTGTCCGAACAACGACAGCTTTCGACACTGTGCCTTTCTTCATACTGCTGGACGACAGGGCTTGTTTCACCGTCACGACAATCTTGTCACCGACTGATGCATACCGCTTACCCGTACCGCCCAGGACGCGGATAACCAGCACTTCTTTAGCGCCACTGTTATCGGCTACTCCTAATCTTGATTCTTGCTGTACCATGGCTTACTTCGCTTTTTCGATGATTTCGATTAAACGCCAACGCTTATTTTTGCTCATGGGACGGGTTTCCATCACACGAACTGTATCACCGATACCACACTCGTTATTTTCGTCATGAACAGTCAGTTTTTTCGTCTTGTTCATGAACTTACCATACATGGGGTGCTTTACCTTACGATCAATGGCAACGGTGATCGTCTTTTGCATTTTGTTGCTTGTCACCCGTCCAATACGCTCTTTCCGGGCGTTCCGTTCCGATACCGACTTGGCATCTCCAGTTGCTGGAGTAGCTGCTTTCGGTTCTTCTTTCGTTGCTACCACAGGAGTTTCAGATTCCTCCGGTAGTGCTGTTTCTGCTGCCACTGGCGTCGTTACCTCTTCCTGTGGTTCTGGTGCTTGTTGCTCTTCCATCGTCTTTTCTTGTTAGGCTTGCTGCGATTTAACTGTCAGTTCCGTATGCAGGCGAGCAATCCGTTTGCGGCTTTCGCGGATGCGCATTGGGTTCTCAATAGGAGACACTGCGTGCGCAAACTTCAGTTTCAGCAGGCGATCCTGTTCCGCACCGATTTCAGTACGTAACTCATCAGCCGATAACCCCTTTAAATCTTCTTTTTTCATCTTGTTCGTCGCTTAAGAATACTATTCTTCGCCTTGCTCCTGATAATCGCGCCGGACTACAAACTTTGTCCGAACGGGCAACTTCTGGGCGGCCAGACGCAGGGCTTCCATTCCCGTTGCCAGATCAACACCTGTCGCTTCGAACATAATCGTTCCGGGTTTAACCACGGCTACCCAATACTCAGGGGCACCTTTACCTTTACCCATCCGTACTTCGGCCGGTTTCTTGGTAATGGGCTTGTCGGGGAAAATCCGAATCCATACCTGACCTTCGCGTTTCATTGCTCTGGTAACAGAAATACGGGCCGCTTCAATCTGACGGGCAGTTATCCGGCCAGGCTCTAGCGATTTGATACCGAATGTGCCGAAAGCAATCTCATGGCCGCGTGACGCAATGCCCGGAATCCTTCCTTTGTGCTGTTTGCGAAATCTTGTTCTTTTTGGCTGTAACATAGCTCAATATCAGTTAATCAGTTAGCCAGTTGTTGAGTCAGCCAGTAATTAAGTCGGAAAAACATCTATTAATTGCCGACGGACAGACTGATTGACTACCTGACTGAATTTATCGTCTTGGTCCTCCACCGCCACGGTTACCACCGCCTTGGCCTCCACCACCACGGTTGCCACCGCCCTGGCCTCCACCACCACGGTTACCACCGCGGTCGTTTGCACCACGCTCACCCCGGCCGCGACCACCGCGGTCATTACCATCACGGTCACCACGAGGGCCACGGCGGTCTCCACGATCATTCGATGACGCAGAACGCTCACCTGCCTGTGCCTGACTCATCATAGCTGCTGGCGACAAATCACGCTTTCCGTACACTTCGCCTTTGAAAATCCACACCTTAATGCCGATTTTACCATATACGGTTTGTGCTTCGGAAATAGCGTAGTCGATATCAGCACGTAGCGTATGCAGAGGAACACGCCCTTCTTTATACTGCTCTGAGCGGGCAATTTCTGCGCCACCCAAACGACCTGATACTTTTACCTTGATGCCTTGTGCACCCACCCGCAGCGCTGACTGGATAGCTTGCTTCATGGCACGACGAAAGGAAATACGAGCCTGTAACTGCTGGGCAATTGCTTCGCCAACCAGTTTAGCATCTACCTCAGGGCGTTTGATTTCGAAGATGTTGATCTGGACGTCTTTGCCCGTGATCTTTTTCAACTCTTCTTTGATCTTATCAACTTCACCACCGCCTTTACCAATTACAATACCCGGACGTGCCGTATGGATGGTAAGGGTAACGCGTTTAAGAGTACGTTCGATTACAACTCGTGCAATGGCACCCTTAGGAATACGGGCAGCTATATACTTACGGATTTTCTCGTCTTCAACGAGCTTCTCGGCAAATTCTTTACCACCGTACCAGCTTGATTCCCAGCCACGAACTATACCAAGTCGCAGGCCAATTGGATTTATCTTTTGTCCCATCTCTTAATTCTCGTTTTCAGGGGTTTCTGCTTCTGCCGATTCCAACAGGGGTTGCGCTGCGCTGTCAACCACGATGGTGATGTGGTTAGAACGCTTCCGAATCCGATGACCACGACCCTGAGGGGCCGGGCGTAGACGCTTCAGCATGGGACCACCATCAACAAAAATTGTTTTTACGTAGAGATCAGCGTCTTCAATCCGCTCATCTTCATTCTTCTGCTGCCAGTTGGCAACGGCCGACAAAAGCACTTTTTGCAACACGTCGGCACCAGCCTGAGGCTGGTATTTCAACAGGCCCAACGCCCGGCTAACGCGCTGACCACGGATTAGATCGGCGATTAACCGCATCTTACGGGGCGACGTGGGCACATCTTTAAGTTTTGCTACTGCTTCCATTTTTTTGGTTTCGGTTTTGGCTTACGGCTCACAATTTGCTAAAACTGTAAATCGAATACCGTAAACTACTTATCGTTTGCCCTTGTCTTTCTTGGCGGTGTGACCCCGGAAATTACGCGTTGGCGAAAACTCACCGAGCTTGTGGCCAACCATGTTTTCCGTTACATAAACCGGTATAAACTTGTTGCCGTTGTGAACAGCGAAGGTGTGGCCTACAAAATCCGGCGAAATCATTGAACGACGCGACCAAGTTTTGATGACCGATTTCTTGCCCGAGTCATTCTGAGTCTGTACCTTATTGTCCAGACGGAAATCAATATATGGGCCTTTTTTGAGTGAACGTGCCATATTTATCTGTTACTTTTTGCGTCGGCTAATAATCATGCTTTCGGATGCCTTATTCTTACTACGGGTCTTCTGACCTTTGGCAAACTGGCCATTGCGCGAACGTGGGTGACCACCGGATGCCCGGCCCTCACCACCACCCATCGGGTGATCAACGGGGTTCATAACCACAGCCCGAACACGGGGACGACGGCCTAACCAACGGTTACGGCCAGCTTTGCCCACTACTACGTTCATGTGGTCCGGATTAGATACAGAACCAACCGTAGCCATACCTGCACTGAGAACCCGGCGGGTTTCGCCAGAAGGCAGGCGTAGTATAGCATACTTATCTTCACGGCCAACCAACTGAGCGTATGTACCAGCCGAGCGGGCCATTGAACCACCCTTTCCTGGTGTCAACTCAATGTTGTGAACGATGGTACCGATAGGCATGGCGAACAGGGGCATTGCATTACCAACGTCGGGTGTTACACCTTCGCCCGACTGAATCGTCTGACCTACGGTGATACCCTGTGGGGCAATGATGTAGCGCTTTTCGCCATCAGCGTATTGCACCAGAGAAATACGTGCCGACCGGTTTGGATCGTATTCTACAGTCAAAACTTCGGCTTTCTGGCCGACTTTATCGCGCTTGAAATCAATAATACGGTAATGCCGCTTATGACCTCCTCCAATGTAGCGCATAGTGCGGTGACCCTCGTTGTTCCGACCACCGGTTCTCTTAATGGGCTCCAGCAGACTCTTC
>CAWAJC010000026.1:0-271684 GCA_963782245.1 uncultured Cytophagales bacterium | reverse complement strand
AGCCCAATTCGCCACCCAGCCGGGAGGTAAGCCGCTCCGTCACCCGGAACAGGGCCGATACACGCGGCAGGGTGAAAACCCCATACCGGTTGTGATAGTCGCCCCCGCAGGCCGGTTTCCAGCGTCAGCCAGGGACTGAACTGGTAACTATTTTGCACAAAACCGCCGACTGTTCTGTACTGGTAATTTGGGGCCGAACCGGTGCCCCCTTCGGTAAATTGCTCCGTCCACAGATTTCCCCCGCCGATCCATTCCGACCGTTTTCCGGTATGGCTATAACTGGCCTCGGTAAAGCTGGCCACCTGGTAACCAGCGAAGCGGTAGCCGGGTTGGGTAATGATCCGGTTGAAATAGCTCACGCTGTTTTTTAAGGTTAACACCGACCGTTCGAAGCGTTTGTCAAACTGGAGCTGTGAGGAAACCCGATCAGAACGGTTACGCTCAAAATACTGGTGAATGTTATCGGCACGTCCGTCAATCACCTGCATATCCCCGCCAATCCGGTTTTCCCAGTTACCCATTGCCCCAACGGTGAGCGTGGTCGTTGGATTCAGATAAAAGGAGAGCCGGGGGTTAACGGTGTATCGCTCGTACCTGGGCAGGGCAGAAAAGCCGGTTTTGTCGGGGTCATATTCCCGTTGGGTGTTTCGGGCCGCGAACAAAGTCACGCCAATCTTATCCCACTTTTCCCCAAAAACCACTGACATCGAGCCCCCGTGCGGTGGTACCATTGACCATAAAACTAAGTTCCCGTTCCTGAGTGGGCTTTTTGGTTATCAGATTGACCAGGCCCGCAATGGCTCCTCCTCCGTATAGCGTCGATGCCGACCCTTTAATAACTTCAACTTGACGCAGGTTAAGCGGTGGAATCTGCAGGATGCTCAATCCAGCCGCAAAGCCCGAATAAAGGGGTAAGCCGTCCTGCAAAATCTGGGTGTAGCGCCCATCCAGCCCCTGAATACGAATCGTGGCATTGGCCGAGACCGGCGAGGTTTGCTGCACCTGAATGCCGGTGCTTTCGTTCAACTGCATCCGGATATCACCCGGTCGCATGTTGGATTTCTCGTCCAGTTCTTCCCCGGTGATGGCCTCAATCCGGGTGGGTGTATCGTCAATCGAGCGATTACTTCGGGTAGAAGTCACCAGAACTTCTTCGAGTTCTTCGCCCTCTGGAGAGAGTAGTACCGTGAGTGAGTCCGCACCCGGCAGCATCAGGCTATCCGTGCGGCTTTGGTAGCCCACGAACGAGCTGGTAATCGCATAACGGCCCGCCGTTGGGATGGGTAGGGTGAGCCGCCCGGACGCGTCTGTGGTAGCGCCCATCTGGCCGGGCGTTAGTACGGCTGAGGCCCCCGGCAGTGGCTGGCCCGTGGCGGCATCCTGAATGACCATATGCAGGACGGATTGTGCCCGGGCTACGGACAACAGAGAAAGTGTCAGCCAAAGCGACACAAGGAGAAATTTCATAGATAAAAGAAAATCAGGTTAGCGAGAAGCAGCCTTCACCAGCCAGGGATTGACCGGACAGGAGCCTACAAAAAGAATATGCTAACCTAAACGCGGGGGCTGCCAGATTCGGCCCGGCACATGGATCGGGTGCATAGGGCAGCAAAGCAATAGGGGTGCCGCCATGGGTAAAACGGATGAAACGGTGCCACCCATCAGGCGGGGCGGCTGGGGCAGGGCAAAGCCGGGACAGGTAGCACAAAGACAGAATGGGGAGCAACTGGTTTCATGCGCATGATCATCTGGAGCCTGTTCTGTAGGGGCACTTAGTTCATCGGGGCAAAAAGCATCGCAGGGTAGCCCGGAAAGGACCAGCACATAGAGTACCCAGATTATTCGCCACAGTTTCACGGGGTAAATGTACAAAGACCGGGCTAAAAAGTAGTTTTTGCTCATAAGCCGGGGTCCGCCCATTCATCATGAATACACATTTTCAGCCGGTATTTTCAGCCGCCAAAAGCACCGTTCGTATTTGTGTCCGGCCCATTGACAAACGCTCAAAAAGAAACCCGGTAAGCAAAATATCTTTGCTTACCGGGTCAATTAACAGCCCATTTCAGGCAGCAATCGAACCACGCACGTTAATTACCGGTCGATGGCGTCAGTTGTTTAACGGCGATGCCCTTGTTGGCAAACTCCATATAGTCGGTGGTGAGGTGGCAAAGGGATTTTACGCCCAGTACAAAACCACCTTCATCAATCACAAAATCGGGCGTGTGGTGCGAACCAACTTCTTCGGCTTTTTTCCCCTTGGCCATGCCGCCCAGGAAGAAAAAGAAACCCGGCACTTTCTGCTGAAAGAACGAGAAATCTTCAGCACCCGTCTGAGCGGGCGTGATGATAATGTTGTTTTTGCCCGCTACCGTCTGCAACGAGGGCAGCATCTGCTCGGTTAGCTTTGGGTCGTTGTACGTCACGGGATACATGATATCAATCTTCACATCGGCTTTAGCGCCGGCGCTCTCGGCAATATTGGTGGCAATCTCGTTAATGCGCCGATGAACCATTTTCTGGGCTTCGGGGCTGAACGTACGGATGGTGCCAATCATGTTCGCTTCTTCGGGAATGATGTTCTGCCGAATACCGCTATGCAGGGCACCCACCGTTACCACAGCCGCATTGTCGGTCAGGATTACGTTCCGACTCACGATGGTTTGCAGCCCCATCACTACCTGAGCCGACGTAACAATCGGGTCAACGCTCGACCAGGGGGCGGCTCCGTGTGCCTGACGGCCTTTGATTTTTATTGAATACTGGTCAACGGCGGCCATGGTGGCACCCGACCGGTATTTGATAGTACCAACTTCGGTTTGCGAATTGATGTGCAGGCCAAAAATGGCGTCTACTTTCGGGTTGTCCAGTACCCCTTCTTTCACCATCAATTCGGCGCCCCCTTCTTCACCAGCCGGTGCTCCTTCTTCGGCAGGCTGGAAGATGAACTTCACGGTGCCGCGCAAATCACTTTTTACGGAACTCAATACTTCGGCTACACCCATCAGCATGGCCACGTGCGAATCGTGACCACAGGCGTGCATAACCCCCGTTTGTTGCCCGTTGTACTCGGTTCTCACGTCCGACTTGAACGGTAACTCATTACGCTCAGTCACGGGCAGGCCATCCATATCGGCCCGTAGTGCCACCACCGGCCCTTCCTTACCGCCCTTGAGCAAGCCAACGACGCCCGTTTTACCCACGCCGGTTTTTACTTCTATACCCAGCGACTTCAGGTGAGCGGCAATCTTTTCTGCGGTTTTAAACTCCCGGTTGCCTAACTCCGGATGCTGGTGAATCTCCCGGCGCCAGGTTATCACCTTTTTTTCGAGGCTTTCGGCCGTTTTGTCCATGCGGGCATTCAGGGTATTGGCCTGCCCCAATGCTGCCTGAGAAATAAGGCCGCCAAGGGCCAGTGACGAAGCGAGTAAAATCTGTTTTTTCATCAAACTATAGTTTTCAACACTGATTAAACCAGTGCTAAAGTTACAAAGAAGTTGGGCAGTTAACACGCCTTACCCGATGATAACCAACAAAACATTCGTGAATACCGGTCAGTTGCCCCTTTATATTTTCCTTTTTTGCTCATTGACCAAACAAAGACCCGTTTTCTCCTGCTGTAAAAAGTCCGTTACCTTTACGCATTGGTGAGTTGCCTCTATAAAAACTGTTGGTTTACAAATTCCTTTTTCATGACGTTCTCCCACCGGTTACTCGGGTTACTTTTCCTGCTGATTTCCCCACTTTTATCAGCCAAAGATGTACGGATCGAATCGCCCAATGGCCGAATTGTTTTCGTGTTCAACCTGGCTAAAACATCACCTACCTACCGGGTTCTTTTCGACAAAAAGACCTTGATTAACCAATCAGCGCTCAACCTGACGTTTCAGGGAAGCGGCCCATTCAGCGCCAACCTGAAACAGGGGAAACCCCTTATCCGCGAGATTGACGAAACGTACGAGCTGGTAGTGGGCAAGGTAAAAACGGCCCGCAATCACTGCCGGGAAGCCGTTTTCCCGTTGAGCGAGCAGTCGGGCAGCAAGCGGCTCATTCATCTGGTAGTGCGGGTGTTCGACGATGGCGTGGCTTTTCGGTACGAGTTCCCCAAACAGCCGAACTGGTCGGATTACGTATTGACCGACGAGAAATCGACCTTTAACCTGGCGCAGAACCCAACGGCTCACGTACTTTTTCGGCTTAACTTCCTGACCTCGCACGAGGGATTATATACCACCGTTCCACTGGACAGTATCCGACATGATACGCTCATGGATATGCCAGCCCTGTTCGAGTATCCGGATAAAACCTGCCTGGCCATTACCGAAGCCGCTCTAACCGATTATGCGGGTATGTATTTGATCAAAAAGAACGGCCTCCTGACCAGTCAGCTTTCTCCCCTGCCAAACCAATCGGGGCCGGTTGATGGTATGATCAAAGTGAAAGCCGTTTTGCCTCACCAGACGCCCTGGCGGGTTATGCTCATCGGCGACCGGGTGGGCACGCTCATCGAATCGAATATCCTGACGAGTTTGAGCCCGCCAAATAAGATCCCGGATGTGTCGTGGATTAAGCCGGGAAAAACAACGTTTCCCTGGTGGAACGGGACCATCGTTCCCGATACGATTTTTGCCCCGGGCAATAACTTCGAAACCCAGAAGTACTATATCGACTTCTGCGCCGACAACCATATTGACTACCATACGGTGGTGGAATATGGCGGGCACGAATGGTACGTAAGCGATGGTACGAACTACGTACCCGGCCCCAACGCCGACGCGGCCAAAGCTATTCCTGGTCTGGACATGCAGAAAGTGTGCGACTATGCCAAAAGCCGGGGCGTGGGCATTCGGGTTTGGGTGTACTGGTCGGCCCTCTACCCCCGCATCGACTCAGTACTCGCCCAGTACGAACGCTGGGGAGTCAAGGGCATGATGGTTGACTTTATGGACCGCGACGATCAGGAAATGGTCAATATCCAGGAACGGATGCTCCAGAAGGCGGCCGAACACAAGATACATATTCAGTTTCACGGGGCCTACAAACCCACGGGAATGCACCGCACCTATCCCAACGAATTCACGCGGGAGGGCACCCTCAACTACGAAGTGAACAAGTGGGATTCGCTGGTCACCCCCGACCATGACATCAACTTCCCCTTCACCCGGATGCTGGCAGGTGCTACCGATTTGCACCTGGGCGGCTTTCCGCGCCGTACCCGCCGGTCAGTTCAATGTACACTACATCCGGCCCATGATGTTCGGCACCCGATGCCACCAATTGGCTATGTACGTGGTGCTGGAAAGTTACCTAGGCATGGTAGCCGACTACCCCGACGCCTACAAAGGCCAACCGGGTTTCGATCTGCTGACCCGGATACCCACCACCTGGGATGAAGTGCGGGTGCTGGCGGCCGAAGTCGGGCAGCAAATCACCATTGCCCGGCGTAAAGGCAACGATTGGTTCGTGGGGAGCATCACCAATTCCAAAGCTCGTGAAATTCCGATAAAACTGGATTTCCTATCCGACGGCAACTACAGGGCCGACGTTTACGCCGATGCGCCCGACGTAGCCCAAAACCCGAACCACCTGGTGCAGCAGACCCGCACCGTTAGTAAGGCGGATGCGGTCATGCTCAAACTGGCGGCAGGTGGCGGGCAGGTTATCCGGTTGCAGAAACAGTGAATTGATTGCTTCAATCCGGGGTTTAGAACTGTTGTATAGTTTGGCCAAAAATCACAACCGATACGTCTGTTACTGACCTGAAAACAATCACGCACCAGCGCATCGAACGACTTCAGGATGAGAAAACCGTGCTGGATTAATTAGCCACCATGAGTTTATCTCTGGAAGGCCGAAGTATGCCGACAGACAGCAATTGGCCGGAGATTGTTGCCCGTTCGAAACCCTCTCCGGCCAATCAGAAAGCAGGAAAAAACCGTAAACAGACCTGAACAAAGGACGCGCAGGGAGGTTGATTATATATACTCAACAAAACCTATCAAGATGATAAACTGTGTTCTCAAAGCCCTACAGATAGGCGTAATTGCTGGCATGCGTACCATGGCTGCCCCGGCGCTGGTCAGTTATAAACTGTCCCACATGGAAACCGATCCCTTGCCCGATTCAAAATTTCACTTTCTTACTTCTCGTACAACGGCAAAAATACTGGCCCGGATGGCGGGGGGCGAGTTAATCGTCGATAAACTACCGAGAACCTCCAGCCGACTCAAGCAGCCACAGATCTGGGGGCGGATTGCTTCCGGTGCCTTTGCGGCTGCGGTCCTAACAGAAGCCGACGGTAATTCCGCTTCTGCTGGTGCTGCTTTAGGTGCCCTGGGTGCCGTTGCCGGAGCGTTTGCCTTCTACCATTTACGGCATTGGCTCACGCATGAGAAAGGACTCCCGGATGTAGGGGTTGCCCTGGCCGAAGATGCTCTGGCCGTCAGTGCCGGCTGGGCCATTGTCCATCAGGATTAACAAAGAAGGCCGGCTGAAAGTAAGTTCTGGCTATTCATTTGTCAGGGAAAGGCGCGTCTACGGATGCGCCTTTTCTGTTGCCCTTACCCGAAAGTTTACCTACCCTATTATCTTTGCGTACTCAAAACAGCCTCATCAACAACCCCTGAACATTTGCCCGATTGAGTAATTATCGCCCGCAGGCCATTCGCTCATTCGCTTATTCACCATTCACTCATTAAGTAAATGCAGGTTTTAAAATTTGGCGGCACGTCGGTTGGCTCCGTAGAGAGCATTAGGCAGGTTATCGAAATTATTGATACCCACCGCCAAAATGGGGATCAGATAGCGGTTGTTTTTTCGGCAATGGGGGGTATTACCAACCAGCTTATTGAAATCGGTCGGATGGCTATTTCCGGCGAACCCGATTACATGGAACTGGTTCGGCGCATTGAAGACCGGCATTTTAATATCGTAAAAGCCCTCATTCCGGTAAAGGAACAGGGTAAAGTAGTGGCCCACGTTCGGGGCATTGTGAATGAACTGGAAGACCTGCTCCGGGGCGTATCACTCATTCGCGAACTCACGCCCCGCACCCACGATCTCATTACCAGTTTTGGCGAACGGCTATCCACCACCGTTATTACCGAATGCGTCCGCAGCCGGGGTATTCCGGCCCAGTTCTGCGATGCCCGGCAACTCATCAAAACCGATGCCCAGTTTGGTCACGCCGAGGTAAATTACCCCCTGACCAATGAACTGATTCAGGAGTATTTTGCCAAACATTCAGACCGCCCCGGCACAGCCATTCCAATGATTACGGGCTTTATCGGCTCAACCGAAAAGAACGAAACAACTACCCTCGGCCGGGGGGGGTCGGACTACACGGCTAGCATTCTGGGGGCGGCTCTCAACGCCAGTATCATCGACATCTGGACGGATGTTGACGGCATGATGACCGCCGACCCGCGTAAAGTACCCAACGCGTTCAATATCCCGACCATCACCTACGCCGAAGCAATGGAACTCAGCCATTTTGGGGCCAAAGTGATCTACCCGCCCAGCCTGCAACCGGCTTTCGCCCAAAATATCCCGATTCGTGTGCTGAATACGTTCAACCCAACGCACGAGGGAACGGTAGTCAGTCGCACGGCCGACCGGCGGCAGTACACCATTACGGGTATTTCGAGCATTGACGACATTGCCCTGGTCAACTTGCAGGGGTCGGGTATGATTGGGGTGGCGGGTGTATCGGCAAAATTATTTGGTGTACTGGCCGCGCACAAAATCAGTGTTATCCTTATTTCTCAGGCATCCTCAGAACACTCTATCTGCTTCGCCATCGACCCGCGCGGGGCCGAGGATGTGAAAGCTATTCTGGACGCCGAATTTGCCACCGAGATTGAACAGGGCCACATTGACAGTGTCGTTATTGAGCGGGATTTATCCGTCATTGCTACCGTGGGCGAAGGGATGCGGAAAAGCTCCGGTATTGCCGGAAAACTGTTTTCGGTGCTGGGCAAAAACGGGGTCAATATTGTGGCCGTTGCACAGGGATCGTCGGAGATAAACATCTCGGTGGTCATTAACCGAAATAACCTATCCAAAGCGCTCAATGCGCTGCACAACATCTTTTTCCAGTCAGAAGCGCGGGTGCTAAACCTGTATCTGGTTGGCACCGGACTGATCGGAAAAACCCTGCTGAAACAGATCTTCGACCAGTCGGAGTTTCTACGGTCGGAGAAGTTGCTTAAGGTATGCGTGGTGGGCATGACAAACACCAAAAAGATGGTGCTCGATCCGCAAGGTATCTCGCTGCATAACTGGTACGACCGATTACTGGCTGAGGGGGTAACAACATCACTCCCGGCCTTTGTGGAGAAAATAAAAGACTATAACCTCCCCAACTCGGTGTTCATCGACTGCACGTCGGATAAGGACATCGTGCAGTTTTACGAGTCATTACTGGATGCCAACATTTCCGTCGTTACGCCCAACAAAGTAGCCAATTCGGGGCCTTACAGTGAGTACCGCCGATTGCAGCGCACGGCCCTAAACCGGGGCGTCAAGTTCCTCTACGAAACCAACGTGGGCGCCGGTCTGCCCATCATCAACACCGTGCAGGGCCTGATTACCTCCGGCGACCGCTTTCTGAAAATCGAAGCCATTTTGTCGGGGACGCTTTCCTTCATTTTTAACACCTTCAAACCGGGCATTTCCTTTGCCGATGTGGTGCGGGAAGCCAAAGAAAAGGGCTACACGGAACCCGACCCGCGCGACGACCTGAGTGGGCAGGACGTAGCGCGCAAGATTCTGATTCTGGCCCGCGAAGCCGGTTTTCCGCTGGAACCAGCCGATGTAACCGTCACGAATATGCTACCGGCATCCTGCCTGTTAGCCCCAACAATTCCTGACTTTTTCACTGAACTGGAACGCAACAACGACTATTTCGAAAGCCTGCTCGGCGAATCTGAAGCCAACGGCGGGAAGCTGCGTTTTATAGCCAGTTTCGAGCACGGCAAAGCCACCATCGGTCTGCAGTCGGTGGGGTCGGAGCACCCATTTTATCAGTTGACCGGCGCCGACAACATCGTTTCCTTTACAACAGAACGGTACAAGGACCGCCCCCTCGTTGTGAAAGGACCCGGTGCCGGCGCAGAAGTAACAGCCTCCGGGGTGTTTGCCGATGTGGTGAGTATTGGCAGTTATTTGGCGTAAATTGCAGGAACAATCTATTCCTTTTTGTGTCGAAGAAACGTACGAAAAATCCCCTGCTTCAACGAATTACGCTAAATCCTGACATTTGTCACGGAAAGCCTACAGTCCGTAATAAACGTTACCCGGTCGAACTGATTCTCGACCTACTGGCGGCTGGCATGACCCATCAGGAAATTCTGGGTGATTACCCGGCTCTCGAAGAAGATGATATCCGGGCTTGTCTGGCCTACGCAAGCCGTTTGACGAGTGTCAAAAGTATTCACCGGGTGCTCGGGTGAACTACCTCATCGATGCTCAGCTACCTTATCTGCTGGCCGACATACTACGCCAAAAAGGATTTGACGTAATACATACGCATGACCTACCCGGCAAAGACGAAACGGGTGATTCAGTTATTCGGCAGATTGCAGTAGAAAAGAATTACGTTGTTGTGACGAAAGATTCTGATTCTCAGGATAGCTACCTTCTTTTTAAGAAGCCTCCCCGGCTGCTATTAGTAACTACTGGTAACATCAAAAATCGGAAACTACTTGACTTGTTTCGACAAACAATTCAAAAATCACACGTTTGTCGAACTGAACAACACGGATATAATTGTGCACGAATAACGTTTCCTGACGTGTTTGCCGATGTGGTCAGTATCGGTAGTTATCTAGCGTAAAAAACGCCATTATCGCTCGTCCTGATTAGCCAGAACCCAGGCGGTTTGAAATACCAGGGTGGCTCGTTTGGCCAGGACTTCATAATTAATTCGGTCTGCGGTATCGGTGGGCTTATGGTAATCAACATGGCTACCGTTTGTAAAAAACAGCGCTGGAACCCCCTGCTTGGCAAAGTTGTAGTGATCGGAGCGGGAGAAAAACTGTTCTGGATCGTCTACGGTATCGTACCCACCCTGATTGATGGCTACGTTCACCGATTGGGCATTTACTCGTTCAGCTACTTGCCGAAGTTTTTTCCCCTCATCGTTTGTCAACAGGTAGCAGTAGTCCGGTTTTTTGCGGTGGGCATAATCCACCCGGCCCACCATATCCACATTCAGGTCACCGACAAATTGGGGGAGCGGAATCGGGGAATTGTAAACGAAATACGATGATCCCAACAGACCGCCTTCTTCGCCCGAAAAGAGCATAAATAACAAACTCCTTCGGGGTTTGATACCTGCCTGTCGCAGTGAGTCGAACACGGCCGCTACGCTCAGAACAGTGGCCGTACCCGATGCATTGTCATCGGCTCCGTAAAATATGCGCCCTTCTCCAGTACCTAAATGATCGTAATGCGCCGACATAACCAATACTTCCTGCTTCAGATCCGTACCAATAATCAGCCCGCCTATGTTATGACCAAACAGGCTTCGGCTACTGTCTTTTTCTGTCTGGGGAAAGGGCACCAGTTCGTTCCGTTTATAGGTAGTCGCACCGGTTCCGTAGACACGCGCGCCACCCATCAGTGCCACTTCCGTAGCGGTAAAGGCAAACGTTTGCCGGAATGACCCGGCAACCGAATCGAGTCGGAACGGAGCTACTAAGTGACTATGCCGGAATGCCTGAGTACAATAGGTTGCGGCCTGTAGCTGCCCATCGGTACCCGTTTTACGCCCCTGAAAGCGGTCCGAAGCCAACGCAAAAACGTGTTGCTTCAGCCTATCGGCAGACACGGTTATCCGGGTCACATTTTCCTGTGCGTAGCCAGGCCCGATACCGATACCAACCGCAAGAATCAGTTGCCGTATCCGTCTTGAAAAGTTATTCATCATTGAAACGTATCATTCTACAATCTGAAACATCGCTTTGGCCCGCTCCCGCGAGAGAGCATTGAAATGCCACCACTCGTATTCAATTCGGGTAAAACCACCCTGGAGCATGGCGGTTCGTAAAATATGGCGATTGTTGAGCTGGGCTTTGGTTAGTTTCCCCGCTTTCAGCAGTTCAGCCTCCCGGGAGGGGTAGGCAAGTTCTCCAAAAAAATCATACTTCGTGCCCATGTCCAGCGGCTGCCCGTCTGCGTTGGCCACGGTTAAATCGACCGCGCAGCCGTAGTTATGGATGGAACCCTGCCGGGGGTCGGCCACGTACTTCCGGCGTTCGCGTTCGGGCACATTAGGCAGCGCGTTCCAGAGGTTCCACTGGGCTTGCCGGGGGCGGGCAGCATCATATATCAGCAACCGCAGGTCGGGACGGTGCTCCTGTAGGTACTGACTCGCTTTTGCCAGTTTTCGGGCGGCCATTGGCTGCATGTAGGCACGAGTCAAATCGCCGTACACATCTTTTCCCACAAAATTGTCAGTCGTCGAATATTTGAGTTCGACCAGAATACTGGAGTCTATTTTCTGCACATCTACCAACCCCTGTTTCTGCATAGTAGCTTCGAATGACTGCGCGTTGCCAATGAGTGAATGAGCGATTGATAGAATGAGTGTATGGAGCAAAAAGATAGAATTTGATCGTCTCATGAGGTTGCTTTGTGCCTGACTATACTGTAAACTTACAGCATTCTGCTAAAACCCGAATAAATGACTGGGTGGAGTGCCATTCACTCAATCACTCATTCGTTCACTCACTCATTCCTCAGTACCGATGGCACTAAACTACATCTGGGTTGCTTTTTTTATTGTTGCGTTTCTGGTGGCCCTGGCCAAACTAGTTTTTCTGGGCGATACCGAGATTTTCAAACTTATCGTTGAAGGGCTGTTCGATTCGTCGAAAGTAGCGGTTATGGAAATCGCTTTGCCCCTGGCCGGGGTGATGGCTTTTTTCCTAGGACTGCTCAACATCGGCGAGAAAGCGGGGGCCATCAATTTTCTGGCCCGTATCATTGGCCCGTTCTTTCATAAGCTCTTCCCCGAAGTACCGCAAAACCACCCGGCCAATGGCCAGATGATCATGAACTTCTCGGCCAATATGCTGGGACTGGACAATGCCGCCACACCCTTTGGCCTGAAGGCGATGCAGAGTTTGCAGGAGCTAAATCCCGAAAAAGAAACGGCTTCCAACGCCCAGATTATGTTTTTGGTATTACATACGTCCGGCCTGACCATTATTCCGCTCAGCATCATGGCTCAACGGGCTATTTTGGGCGCAAAAGATCCTTCCGATATTTTCATCCCCTGCCTGATTGCCACCTACGTAGCCACCGTCGTGAGCATGGTTGCGGTTGCGGTCAAACAGCGCATCAACCTCATTAATAGTACAGTATTGGGGTGGCTGGGTGGCATTACGAGCCTGATAGCTCTGGCTTTATGGTATCTGTCCACCAAGAGCAAAGAAGAAATTGAGGTTATTTCTAAAGTAACGGGCAACCTGGTCCTGATGCTTATTGTTGTATCGTTTCTGCTGGGGGCCATGCGCAAAAAGGTAGACATCTTCGATGCGTTTATTGAAGGCGCAAAGGGCGGTTTTGAGACATCTGTCCGCATCATCCCTTATCTGGTGGGGATGCTGGTTGCCATCGGGGCCTTCCGCAATTCGGGGGCGATGGATTACGTCATTGATGGACTAAAATACCTGTTCAGTTTTACGGGACTGAATACTGAGTTCACCGACGCGTTGCCCGTGGCCCTGATGCGGCCGCTGAGCGGGTCGGGGTCGCGGGCATTGATGATTGATGCCATGAAACAGTTTGGCCCGGATTCGTTCGTTGGGCGACTGGCGTGCATGTTTCAGGGAGCGGCCGATACAACTTTTTATATTGTGGCTCTGTACTTCGGCTCGGTTGGTATCCGCCAATCACGGTACGCTATTCCCTTCGGTTTATTCGCGGATTTGATGGGCGTCATTGCCGGCATTGCACTCGGCTATTTTTTCTTCCACTAGTCGAAAAAGAAAAGTATAATTAGCTTTTGGGAAGCGGGTAAAAAGTGATAACAGCAAAGTTATCACTTTTTTTTGCTAATCATTTCTAAATCAATTAGATAACTCAAATTTGTAGCTCAAAAAATGCATTATTTTGTGAAAAACAATAAACGTATCATCTTAAATAAATATTAAATTTTTAGCCTTTTCAAACTAGAGTTTATTGATGCAAACCGTATATTTGTAGCTTGTTTTTGCTTATTTCATCACTTATTTAATCACTTCTCGCAAATGCGTAAAATTTTATTTGGAAGCTGGTTACTCTCACTGCTTTTCTGTTTACCAGTACTGGCGCAGGACATAGCTGTTAGCGGCCGTGTCACCTCATCCGATGATGGCTCAGGTCTGCCGGGTGTGAACGTACAGGTAAAAGGAACAACCCGCGGTGCCACGACCGATGCCCAGGGTAACTACCAACTGACAGCGCCGACCAATGCCCGCCTGGTATACAGCTTTGTGGGCTATATTCCGCAGGAGGTTGCCGTAGGGAATAAATCAACAATCAATGTCAATCTGGCACCCGATGCCACCAATCTGGATGAAGTGGTCGTTACCACCTTTGGTAGTGCCAAACGGTCGGCGTTTACGGGTTCGGCGGGTACAATTGATGCCAGTAAAATTGCCGAACGTCCCATTACAAACCTGGTTCAGGCTATTTCGGGATCAACGCCGGGTGTGCAGACGACGGCTGGCAGCGGTCAGCCAGGATCAGCACCGGCTATCCGCATCCGGGGTTTTGGCTCGATTTCGTCGGGAAACGGCCCGCTCTATGTAGTGGATGGTGTTCCGTACACAGCGGATATATCCTCCCTCAGCCCCAGTGATATCGAAACCATTACGGTCCTGAAAGATGCGGCTTCGACCGCCTTGTACGGAGCACGGGCTGCCAATGGGGTAGTTATCGTAACGACCAAAAGAGGACAGAAGAACCGTAACGTCATCAATCTTAGGTACACCAAAGGCTTCAGTTCCCGGGGTTTACCCGAGTATGACCGCGTTGGCCCGGCAGAATATTACCCCCTCATGTGGGAAACCTACCGCAACAGCGTTGCCTACCGGGCTACAAACCCACTGTCGCTGTCAGCGGCAAACACCGATGCCAGCAACCGCCTGGTTAGCCTGGTTGGGTACAACGTATATAACGTACCGGGTGCCGAACTGGTGGGTGCGGACGGCAAGCTAAATCCAAATGCACAACTCCTGTATTCGCCCGATGATTTGAACTGGGAGAAACCACTGGTTCGGCAGGGTAACCGCGACGAGATGAACGCGACTTTCTCGGGCGGGCAGGATAAGACCGACTACCTGTTATCCCTATCTTACCTGAGCGACAAAGGCTACCTGATCCGGTCTGATTACGAACGCTACTCGGGCCGACTCAACGTAAATTCTCAGGTAAAATCCTGGTTCAAGACGGGTGCCAACCTCTCGGCCACCGTTATTCGATCCAATCAGGCCGATGTACCGGCCGATGGAGGTACTACGTTTGTTAACCCATTCTTCTTCTCGCGGAATATGGGGCCGATTTATCCGGTATACGCTTACGACCCCGCTAACCCAGGTCAATTTCTGACGCTGCCGAACGGCAACCGGCGGTTTGATTACGGTAACCTGAGCGCCCTTGGCCTGCCCAACCGGCCTCAGTTCGGTGGTCGGCACGCCGTTTCAGAAACGTTGCTGAACCAGAACTTCTTTCGCCAGAATGTACTGGGCGCACGGGCGTACGGTGAAATTACGTTTCTGAAAGATTTCAGATTCACGGCCAATTTTGGTACCGACATCACCAACACCGATTACACGACCTACGGCAACCCCGAAATTGGCGACGGTGCTCCGGCAGGGCGTTCGACGCACTACTTCCAGAACATTTCGGGCTACAACCTTAACCAGTTGCTGAATTACAACAAGACGTACGGAAAGCATACATTCGACGCCCTGGTGGGTCACGAGAATTTCCACACGACCGACAATATTCTGACCGGTTCACGCTCGCAGCAAATTCTGGATGGAAATGTGGAGTTGGTAAACTTCACCACCACAACTAACCTGTCATCCGAGTACAACATCCGGCGGATTGAAGGGTACTTCTCCCGGTTCAACTACGATTACGATCAGAAGTACTTTGCGTCGTTCTCCATCCGTCGGGATGGGACCAGTAAGTTTTTTAAGGACTCCCGCTGGGGAACGTTCTACTCCGTGAGTGGTGCGTGGCGCCTGGATCAGGAAGCTTTCCTGAAAAGCATCCCAACCATCAATACCCTCAAGCTACGTGCTTCGTACGGCCAGACCGGTAACGATGGTGGTGGTACTACTGCGGATAATGCCAGTATCAGCTATTACGCCTGGCAGCCACTGTACAACCTGGGCTGGAACAATGCGTCAGAAGCCGGAATTTTACAGTCGAGCCTGGGCAACCGGGATCTGGCCTGGGAATCGAGCAACTCCGTCGACGTAGCGTTAGAGTTCGGTTTGTTCAAGAACCGCCTGACGGGTACGGTCGAATACTTCAATCGTCAGTCGTCTAACCTTATTTTTGACGTCCCCCTGCCCCTGTCGGCCGGTATTCAGACAGTTACACGGAATATTGGCACCATGTACAACCGGGGTGTTGAGGTGGAACTGGGTCTGGACGTTGTTCGAACCAAAGATTTCACCTGGCGCCTGGACGTGAACGCGACGCATCTGAAGAACAAGATTACGAAGATGCCCGCCGAGAATCCTGAAATCATTGATGGTACCAAGAAACTCAAAGAAGGCTCGTCGCTTTATGATTACTGGCTGCGGGACTACCAGGGCATTAACCCGGCTACGGGCGAAGTGCAGTACCGGGCCGCCAGTTTCGTTGCCGCCAACTCGCGGGTTACCGAAACGGGCGATACACTGACGACCAGTATCAACAACGCCCGTTTCCACTATAACGGCTCCTCGATTCCGACCATTTCGGGTGGCTTCACCAATTCCTTCAGTTTTAAAGGACTTACCCTGTCGGCCCTGTTCGTGTATCAGTTGGGTGGTAAAGTGTACGACGGTGCATATGCTGCGCTGATGAGTTCGGGCGGGTACGGTAGTGCCAAACACGTCGACATCCTGAACCGCTGGCAGAAACCCGGTGACATCACCAACGTACCCCGTATGGATGCCGCCCGGACGGCTGATTTCGATGCCGCATCAGATCGGTGGCTTACGGATGCCAGTTACATGAACATGCGCAACGTAACCCTGTCTTATTCAATTCCGAAAACAGCCTCCACCCGCTTGTTTCTGAACAACGCGCAGGTGTACGTCAGTGCCGAAAACTTCCTCATTTTATCCCGCCGGAAGGGCATGAACGTACAGCAGAACTTTGCGGGTACAACCGGCAACGTGTTTAGCGTAGCCAAGAGTGTAGTACTGGGGGTTTCTTTATCACTTTAAGCATCAAACTACCAATGAAAACAAGATTTATCACGGCCTGTATGGCCATAGGGCTCTTCGTAGCTTCGTGCAAACCAGATTACCTCGAAACCATTCCTACGGGTAGTGTCGATGCGAGTGCCGCGTATGCCACCACCAAAAATGCGTCGGCGGCCATCAACGGTATTTACCGGGCCATGGTTGTTCGCTACCTGAGTGCTCAGACTCTTTTCGGACACCCGGCCATGATGATTATCATGGACGTAATGGGCGAAGACCTGGTATTTGGTAATACCTCTAACACGGGTCACTTCAACGAACAGCGTTGGGTTAGTCACCGGTCGGAGACGGGTGCCCTGTCGGAGTTTGCATATTTACTCTACTACCGGCTCATTGGCAATGCCAACATTGCAATTGCCAGTATCGACAATGCCACGGGTACCCAGGCTGAGCGCAACCAGATTAAGGGCGAAGCACTGGGCTTACGGGCCTTTTCGTACTTCAACCTGGTACAGCTTTACGGCAAGCGGTACGATGCCGCTGTCAGCCCAACAGCCAACTGGGTGTTCCACTGGTGCTTACCCCCACTACCGAAGGACTACCCCGCGCCACAGTGGAAGATGTTTACACGCAGATCAACAAGGACCTGGCTGATGCCGCTGGGTTGCTGACCAGCGCACGTACGTACAAATCCCATATCAACCTCGAGGTAGTGAAGGGCCTGCAGGCACGTGTAGCCCTGGTACAGCAAAACTGGGCTGCTGCCGCTACCTTTGCCGCCGATGCCCGTAAAGGCTCAAGCCTGATGTCGGAGACGCAGTACCTGGATGGGTTTGCCGATGTGAGCAACCCGGAATGGATATGGGGCTTCGATCACGTAGAAGATCAATCGGAGTTTTTTGGTGCGTATCACTCCTACATATCCAACAACTTCAACTCATCCAACATCCGCCTGACTCCTAAAGCCATCAACAGTCTGCTGTACAATCAGATTCCGGCAACGGATGTACGGTCGAAGATGTGGATCAGAACACCGACAGCCGCCAACGCCATTACCCCTCCGGGGGGGGTTCGGGTACCGTTCATGAATCAGAAGTTCCGCCTGCCAGGAACGCCCTCTACCAGTACGATGGGCGATATTCCCTACATGCGTGCCGCCGAGATGTACCTCATCGAAGCCGAAGCGCAGGCCCGACAGGGCAAGAACACGGAAGCCGCCAAACTGCTCTTCGATCTCAACACCAAGCGAGACGCAGGGTACAAACTTTCTACCAGCACGGGCACGAAGCTGATTGACGAAATTTTAGTCTACCGTCGCGTCGAACTTTGGGGCGAAGGCCACCGCTTCCTGGATCTAAAGCGTATGAATCTACCCCTGAATCGCAACGGGGCGAACCATAACCCGGCCGCAGCCGTCCTGTTTGATGTGGCTCCCGGCGACAAGCAGTGGGAGTTCCTGATTCCACGGCGGGAAATCAACGCCAATGCAACCATTACGCAGAATCCGTTATAGTACCCCTTTTTGTACAGGGCCAACGCGCCATACTCGTCATGAGTATGGCGCGTTCCTGTTTTAAAGCCATCGCTCCGGTTCATAGCGTTTCGATATGGCCCGCCGTGTTTTGTGAAGAGCCAATCGCTCTAAAACAAGGAGCAGTAAGTACTTGGATAATACCAATGTACCCGAATGTCATTATGAAGATTGGGGGGGGGTGTTTCTGTGAAGATTCTTGGAAACGCAGCGAACTATATGTTGTAACGACACGTATATTTGTTGTCCATTTTGGGCGTATCTATTAACAATCTAATATCAACCAACTAATGCGGAAAATTTTATTGGGCAGTTGGTTACTTTCGCTACTATTCTGTTTGCCGGTGCTGGCGCAGGATGTAACCGTTAGTGGCCGCGTCACTTCATCAGACGACGGATCCGCCCTGCCGGGTGTGAGCGTACAGGTAAAAGGAACAACACGGGGCACAACGACTGATTCCGACGGCCGATTCAGTGTTAGCGTAACACCGCGAAGCACACTCGTATTTAGCTTCATCGGCTTCACCAATCAGGAAATCACTGTCGGCAACCGGACCAACCTCGCTATCCGGTTGGAAAGCTCAGCCAACGCGCTTAATGAAGTCGTTGTAACTGGGTATGGCGGTACCGTAAACCGACGCGAGTTTACCGGTGCCAGTTCGAAAGTAAACGGGTCGACGATCCAGAATTTGCCCGTCGGCAGCTTTGACAAGGCCCTGGCAGGCCGCGCTGCGGGGGTACAGGTAACCTCAGCCAATGGTGTGCCAGGCGGGGCTATTCAGATTCGTGTTCGGGGTGTAGGCTCGATCTCGGCCGGCTCCGACCCGCTTTACGTGGTTGACGGTGTGCAGATAAACTCGACCAACAACTCCAGCTTTACCAGCAATAACCCACTGGCCTTCCTGAACCCGAATGACATTGAGAGCATCGAAATCCTGAAGGATGCGGCTGCTGCTTCGATCTACGGCTCGCAGGCAGCCAATGGGGTTGTACTGGTAACAACCAAGCGTGGCAAGGCCGGAAAAACGCAGGTTACGCTGAACTACTACAAGGGCATTGCCGATCCGATCAAGAGACTTGACGTACTGAATACACAGCAGTGGATTCAGCTCCGGACGGAGAACCTGGTGAACGCCGGTACTGCTGCCGATGCCGCCCGCTCAACGGTCCTGTCGACGCTGCGCCTGCCTACCACATTGAGTGATGCTGACATTGCTGCGCTGCCTACTTACGACTGGCAGGATGCCGTTTTCAGGCAGGGCAAAACGGATAACTACGAACTGGGGCTGAACGGTGGTAATGAGAAGACCCGTTTTTTCGTGTCAGGGTCTTACTATACCCAGAGTGCCAACGTGGTTAACGTCAATTTCAAACGAGGTACCCTGAACACGACACTAACGCACCAGATCAACAGCAAACTAACCATCGATCAAACCCTCAAACTAAGTACGATTGTCTCCAATGGTCAGTTTGGTGGTCCTAATGGTGGCTCGTTTCTGGGAGCAGGTGCTTTCTCATCGCCCCTGATTCTGCCGAGTGTAGCCATTTACAATGCCGACGGCAGTTTCAACGGTACACCTGCCCTGGGTGGTATTCCGGGTATTTTGAACCAGAACGTTGTGCAGGTAAGCGAATTGAATACGATTCGGTCAAACACCAATCAGTTTGTTGGCAGTATTGCCCTGAACTACAAAGTACTGGAAAACCTGACTATTCGGCCCTTTGTCAGTCTGGATTACCGCTCCATTCGGGGTAAGAACTTCTCGGACCCACGCACCGCCGACGGTATCAACGTGCGGGGGCGCATACAGGATCAGTTCAACGAAAACAAGAACTTCCTCACCAACATCACGGCGAACTATACCAAAACGGTTGGCAAAAGTGATATAGGTGTTTTGCTAGGCGCAGAATACCGGTCTGACGTCAACGAAAACCTACTGACGAACATTACCAACGTACCAACACCTGATTTCAAATACGCCAGTGCGGCTGCTTTGCCCGTTAGTATCAATGGTACCTGGTCAGGCTACCGGAAAGGTTCGTTGTTTGGTAATATCAAATACAACTTCAACAGGAAGTATGATTTAAGCCTGATTGGTCGCCTGGACGGCTCCAGCCGGTTCGGAGCGAACAACCGGTTTGGTTTCTTCCCGTCGGTTTCCGGTGCGTGGCTAATTTCGGAAGAGGGTTTCCTGAAAGGCGGCCGTTACGTGAGCGACCTGAAATTACGGGCCTCCTTCGGCACAACGGGTAATGATCAGTTAGGTTCATTGTTTGGTGCTGCCAACTTCCCCGGTTTGGGTTTAGTGAATCCCGGTTTCGATTACAACGGCGCAGCTGGTTTTGCTCCTTCGCAGCTGGCAAACCCCGATCTGAAATGGGAAACCAATCAAACGGTTAACCTTGGTTTAGACTTTGGCTTCTTGGGCAACCGCATTACAGGTTCGGTCGATGTATTCCAGCGGACCAGTAAGGATCTTCTGTTGCCTTTCAACCTGCCGTTTACCAGTGGTTACACGTCAATTTCGCGGAATGCCGGTGAAGTGCAGAACCGGGGAATTGAGCTTGAACTGAACACGGTGAACTTCAGGTCGGGTCAGTTCCAGTGGAAATCGTCGTTCAACATCACATCGATTCAGAACAAAGTGACCAAACTCTATCCGGGTATTGTTCCACTGAATAATCCGGACAGTACGATTCTGTTGAGTTACACTGACTTCTACGGAGTGGGTCGGAATGCCATTCTTGGCCGGCCGCTACAGCCCCAGTATACCACCGATTATGCGGGTGTTAACCCGGCTACCGGTCGGGCTATGTGGTACGATTTTGCGGGGAATATCACGTACCGTCCCCTGACGCCCCGCGACCAGAAGTACTTCGGCACTGAATTGCCTAAGTTCTATGGCGGTTTTAACAACACCATTGTATACGGTGGTTTGTCGCTCGACTTCCTGTTCCAGTTCGATTACGGTCGGCGGTCATTCAACTCGCAAACATCGTTCCTGGTTGAGAACGCAGGGCGTAACTTCAATGCCTTGTTGGACTCCTACACCGATCGGTGGCAAAAGGCGGGCGACATTACGGCCGTACCCCGTGCCTATAATGCCAACGTTGAAGCGAACAGTGTCAGCAACCTGACGGGTACCCGTACCCTGGAGGATGCCTCCTACATGCGACTGAAGCAGGTAACGTTGAGTTACGATGTGCCGGCGGCAATCAGCAGCCGATTCAAGGCCTCAAAAGCTCGTATTTATATTCAGGGTGCCAACTTGCTCACATTCACGAACTGGTCCAGTTACGACCCTGAATTCCTGAATTTTGGCTCGGGAAACAGTGGTGTTGTCCCTAACTCGAAGACCTATCAGGCTGGTATCAACGTAACATTTTAACCAAGAATCTGATCATACACGCTATGCGCACATTAAAGTCTATAATTTTATCAACCAGTCTGTTAACGGTCGGCCTGCTGACTGTTACCGCCTGTAAAGACAGCGAGTTTCTCGAGGTTATCCCGCGGTCGCAGGGCGACTCGCAACTCGCTCTGTCAACGGCTGAAGGCATCGACGCGGCCGTGAACGGCATTTATGACCGACTCCAGAGCGTAGTGCTTTACGGTCGTGATATGCTGGCAGTGTCGGAAGCATTGAGCGACAATGCTCAGTTTACCAACAAATCAGGTCGACTGGCAAACGAAAACCGAAACATCGCTAATAACACGTTTGGTACGGCTACGTCAGGAGGTGCTACCTGGCAAACGGCTTATTTTGCCATAAACCAGGCTAATCTTATTCTGGATAACATTGGCAATGTAACCTTCGCCGATACGGGGCAGCGTAACCGATTGCAGGGGCAGGCCTATTTTCTGCGGGCCTTGTTGTACCACGATCTGTCGCGTATTTACGCTTACGATCCGGGCGTTGCGGTTCCATCCCAGGATCGGGGTGGGGTGCCTCTACTGCTGACCGGGGTGGCGGATCAGACTAAAATAACGTTTCCGTCCCGTCCGGCCGTTGCGGATGTATATAAACAAATTTACTCTGACCTGCAGAATGCCATTGCTGCCTTTAACAGGACGAATTCCACGGCTCCGGCTTATGGTAACCGGCAGGCCGCCCAGGCGCTTTTTTCACGCGTTGCGCTTTATAATAAGGACTACGCAACAGCGGTAAAATATGCTACTGATGCCATTGGTGGTTCTATAAAACTGTCGTCCAATGCATCATACGTTGGTGGCTGGCGGGCTCCGCAGAACCCTGAGTCGCTGTTTGAAATCCAGTACATCGTAGCCGAGAACATTGGGGTAAACACGTCGCTGCAAACGACCTATACAACACTGGTTCGGACAGGGGATCGCACCGCTACGGGTGGCTTCGGCGACCTGGTGCCAACAACGGCATTTATCAACGATCTGGAGGCTGAGAAGAGTTCGACTGGCGCAGTGCTCGACATTCGTCGGCAGCTGTACGAGCTGGGCACTGCGGGTCGCGGTACAGCCTTCATCGAAACCACTAAGTTTCTGGGTAAAAACGGAACCATCAATTTGGATAACGTCCCCGTTATCCGGGTTTCGGAACTATACCTGAACCGGGCCGAAGCTAACTATAACCTTGGCAACACAACCGATGCGTTGGCTGACCTGAACGTAATCCGGCAACGGAGTGGTTTGCCAGCCTCCACCCTGACCGGCACTGCGCTACTGGACGAAATTGTGCGTCAGGAACGACTGGAGTTTGGTTTTGAAGGCCATCGCTGGTTCGATTTGAAGCGTATGGGGAAAAATGTAGTGAAAGCCGCTGCTCAGGGTGGTGGTCTGGTCTATACGGATAACCGCATTCTGGCTCCTATTCCGGTTAATGAATTATCAACCAATCGGAGCATCGTCCAAAACTTCGGTTACTAATCACGCTACTCATGCTTCGGCGGGGCCATTACCATCGTAACCCATGGCTCCGCCGGGCCTAACCATCCGTATTCAATGAAAAAAATAGCTGTAGTAATTTTCTGCGTTATTGCCCTCGCAGGCATGTACGCCTGCGACAATAGTCTTGATAAAGTATTTGATAGCCAAACACTGGTTGAATTTCAGCCGAGCGTTACCAATGCAAACAGCGTTGGTCGTACCTACCCGCTCATATCCACCGGCAACAGCGTAACCGCGGGAGCAACGGTACAGGCTCAGCTTAATTTAGTTGGTCAGCAGCGTACCACCGATACAAACGTGAAAGTGTTACTAGATCCGGTTGGCACAACGGCTTCGCCCAGTAGCTACACCCTGTTGAATGGTGGTACGGTTGTAATCCCGGCTAACACAAGCTTTGCTTCATTAACCATGGTTGTTGGCAAAGCCACCAGCACCACGGCGCCACTCGCTAACGTGATTCTGGTAATTGACAGCACCAGCACGGACTTTAAACCCAGTCAGAACTACAGACGGGTTGGCTATTCATTCCGGCAGTAGTCTGGTCTTATTTTCTAAAAAACGCCCTTTGTCTCAAGACAAAGGGCGTTTTTTTGTTCGCACTCGTTCAGTTTGTTGGCTTTTGTATGCTTACCAGTATCCAATCCGTTGGTAACTAACCAAACATGCATCCGGTCAATGGTGTATCAGGCGTTAGAAGAAATTAAATTCAACGGATATGACCCAATTGCTTTTCGGCTACTCGTAACACCGGCTTCTATCCTGACTAGTCAATGTTGACATCAGAAAAGAAAAATACATCGGTAAAATAGCGTTGTTGCAGCACCACTAACAGTCTGGTAATTGGCAGAAATACAGCGTGTACCCTATTTATTAGCTGTATTTATCCTCGTACTAAAGGTCAGATACTTATTCGGGCTAGTCATACCGGATTAGTTTGTTGAAGAAATATTATCTATATGTGGGCTATATGTGTTTTGAGGAACCGTATATTTGTCGTCCATTTTGGGTTCGTTAAATTTTAATTAAATCTCAACCAACTAATGCGGAAAATTTTATTAGGCAGTTGGTTACTTTCGCTACTATTCTGTTTGCCAGTGCTGGCGCAGGATGTAACCGTTAGTGGCCGCGTCACTTCATCAGATGACGGCTCTGCCCTACCAGGTGTGAGCGTACAGGTAAAAGGAACAACACGGGGCACCATAACGGATGTCGATGGGAAATACCAGATTGGCATACCAGCCAATTCACGGTTGATTTTCAGTTTTATCGGCTACGCAGGACAGGAAGTGGCCGTTGGTACCAAAACGGCAGTCAATGTAACGCTGGTACCAGGCCAGCAAAGCCTGGATGAGATTGTCGTGACGGCTCAGGGTATCGAGCGCGACAAGCGCTCGCTGGGATACGCTACCCAGGAGATAGGGGGCGATAAATTATCCCAGCGCTCTACACCTGATGTGCTCAGTGCCCTCCAGGGTAAAACGGCAGGTCTGAATATTACAGGTTCCAGCGGTGCGCCGGGGGCCTCTACCAACATCAACATCCGGGGCATTACGTCGTTCAACGGCAGTAACCAGCCGCTGATTGTAGTGGATGGTATCATCTTCAGCAATGATGTTAACGCCACGCAGAACACATTGTTTGGTACGCAGCCATCCAACCGCCTGGCCGATATTAATCCCGAAACAATTGAGTCGATCAATATCCTGAAAGGACCAGCGGCTGCCGTGCTTTACGGATCGCGGGCTTCGGCGGGTGCTATCGTCATCACAACCAAGTCGGGTCGTAATAACAACAACAAAACGGAAGTTACGGTCAACTCCTCGTACAACGTTCAGAATGTATATGGTATCCCCAAATTCCAGAATTTGTATGGACAGGGAGCTAACAACCTCTATACGCCTACATCGAACAACTCCTGGGGTCCTGCTTTCTCGGACGTAACATCGGTTACAAACGTGCAGGGCAATGTAGTGCCCTATCAGGCGTATCCTAACAACGTGCGGGATTTTTACCGGCAGGGCAGCCTCATTCAAAACTCGGTCAACATTGCCTCCGGCGATGCTACCCGCAACTACATTATCGCGCTGGGTAATACACTCCAGAATGGTATCATTCAGAACTCGAAGTTCAACCGGACAAACGTTCAGATTGGCGGAGAGTCCAAATTGAAGAACGGCTTGAAAGTAAGCGGTACGGGTACGTACGTACAGACTGTATCGAAGGGTATTCCGGGTGGTAACGGTGCCAGTGCCTTTGGTCAGATTACGCGTATACCCCGTAGTTATGATTTGGCTAATGAGCCTTATCAGGACCTGAATGGACGGAGCATTTACTTCACACCATCAACAAACAACCCGCAGTGGGCGGTTAACAATGAGTTTCTTGACAGTCAGATCGACCGTTTCTTCGGTAATTTTCAATTAAGTTACGACGTTGCTCCCTGGCTGAACGTGGCTTATCGCGTAACGGGTGACACCTACACCGACCGGCGTAAACTGACCTTGCCGATTGGTTCCGGTCGTTCTCCATTGGGCCAGGTACAGCAGGATAACTTCTTCCGGAACGAACTGAACGGCGACCTGCTGATAACAGCCCGGAAGGATGACATCTTCCTGAAAGGACTTAACGCCAACCTCTTGCTGGGCAATAACATCAACCAGCGCAAAAACCAGGAAGTTATAGCCGACGCTGCTTCGTTAACCATTCCCGGTTTTTACAACGTGAGCAACGGTACGGTATTCACCGGTAGCGGTGAGAGCAGTACCCTTCGTCGGTTAGTAGGTTACTACGGTCAGTTGTCGCTGAACTACAACAACTATTTGTTCCTCGAACTATCGGGCCGGGCAGACCAATCCTCTACCCTGCCTACTGCCAACAGTACTTATTTCTATCCGTCAGCTTCGGTTAGTTTTGTACCAACGGATGCTTTCAAGCTCAATTCGGATGTACTTTCCTACGTTAAAGTTCGCGCCAGTGCTGCCCGTGTTGGCCGAGATGCTGACCCGTACCTGTTGAACTCCGTGTACGTAACATCAGGCTACGGTAATAACCTGGCTAACATCACATTCCCGCTATCCATTGGTGGTACCAGCATTCCGGGCTTTGGTATTAGCAACCGAATTGGCAACAACAACCTGACTCCCGAGTTTGTTACGTCGTACGAAGCAGGCATCAACGTTGGCTTTTTCAAAAATCGACTGAGCCTCGATGCTACTTACTTTGACTCACGCAGTACGAACCAGATTTTCAACGTTGCCATTTCCAACTCGTCGGGTTATAACACCCGTACGACCAACGTGGGTGAGTTGCGGAACCAGGGCGTTGAAGTAGTCTTGAATGCAACGCCTATCCGGGTAAGTGGTTTCAAATGGGATATGACCCTGAACTACACGCTTATCCGTAACAACGTTGTATCCATTGCGCCGGGTGTTAAGTCGGCCACCATTACCGGTAACTCGTTCATCGGAATTGCACCATCCATTAGTGAAGGGTCGCCCTATGGTGTCGTTATCAGTACGGCCAACCCACGGGTTCAAAGCACTGATCCAAACGGTCAAAACTACGACGCGACGGGGCAGTATGCCGGTCAGTACGTGATAAATGGGGTTACGGGTGCGTTCGCTCCGGGTGTTCCCAACTCGGTTATATCGAATCCGCAGGCTAATTACACGGCTGGTCTGAACAACACCTTCTCGTACAAAGGCTTTTCACTGAACGTACTGGTTGATACCCGTCAGGGTGGTCAGATTTTCTCTTTTGGTGCTGTCGATGCCCGGTCGAATGGTTCTATGTTCGTGACGGGTATTGACCGGGATCAGCCCCGCATTCTGCCTGGTGTGATTCGGAACACAGACGGTACATACCGGCCCAACAACATTCAGTTGCCTGCCCAGACGTACTGGGGTGCGCTGGGCGGTTTAGCATCCGAAGCGGCTGTGTTCGACGCTACGGTCTATCGCCTGCGTGAAGTAGCCCTGAATTATACGCTACCCAAGAGCATTCTGGGGAAGACTCCTTTTGGGTCTATCTCGGTAGGGGTGAGTGGACGTAACCTCCTGTTTTACGCACCTTATTTCCCGGCTGATCCGGAAATCAACACCCAGGGAGCGGGTAATATTCAGGGGCTTGACCTGAACGGACCTCCTAATACGCGGAACTTCGGCGGTAATGTACGGCTTACGTTCTAATCACTCAATTCATTCGACTTACTCATGAAATCTATAGTGTCAAAAGGCTATCTGCTCATTCCTTTCTTTTTGGGGTTGGGAGCGTGTAGCAACTTTCTAGACGTTAACGTAACGCCTAACAACCCTACCTCAGTGACACCAGCGGTATTGCTGCCAGGTGCTCAAGCTGGTACGGCCTTTGCTAATGCCAACGAACTAAACCGGTTCACATCGGTACTGACGCAGCAGTTGGCCGGAGCCGCCAACAGTCCAGCAGCCTATGATGTTTATCAAACCAACGGAGCCGACTTTGGTAACCAATGGAGCGGTGAGATTTATAACGGTGCGCTGATCAACTATCAGAAACTGATTGAACTGGGGGATGCCAACAACGCAAAAGCCTATTCGGGGATTGCCAAAATCATGAAGGCATATACGTTTAGCATTGCTACCGATGTGTGGGGCGATGTTCCCTACTCGCAGGCGTTGCAGGGCGAGGCCTTTACAGCACCCCGGCTCGACAAGCAGGAGGACATTTACAAGGGAAATGCAACACTGGGTATCCAGAGTCTGTTTGACCTGGTTCGCGAAGGCGTAAAAGACCTCGATGCTACCTCTACTGTAAAACCCGGTGCGGATGACGTGATCTTCAGAGGTGATCTGAACAAGTGGAAACAGGCTGGTAACACCATCCTGCTGAAGTTTGCCTTAACCATCAGCCGGAAAGAGCCTGCCCTAGCTACCTCTGTTATCAACGAAGTACTAACGGGCAACAACTACATTAAAACCAATGCTGGTGATATGAACTTCACCTTCGGTGCCAGTGTAGGTAGCCAGGATCCCCGGTATACGTATGTGTACGTGAGCACGTTTATGAACGATCTGATCATGAGCACCCGTTACCTGAATCTGCTCACAAGCCTGAATGACCCACGTCTGCCAATTTTCTTCACCAAGCCGGGTGCCAACTACGTCACCATAGACAACGGTTTCCGGGGCACGTTGCCCACACCGACGGCCAACTGGTCGCGTTACAACAAGTATGTAGTAGGCAACGCTGGCGAAGGTCCGGTCCGGTTCATTACCAACTTCCAGCGCGCCTTTGCGCTGGCTGAGGCCGCTCTTCGTTTAGGTACTCCCGGCGACCCACAGGTGCTGTATACCGAAGGTATTACTGCCTCCATGACCCTGGCCGGCCTAACTCCTGCTCAGATCACAGCCTACCTTACGGCGAATCCGACGGTGGCTACGCTGACGGGTACCACGGAACAGAAAATTGCCCAGATCATTACTCAAAAGTATATTGCCTTCACGGGTAACGGACTTGAACTCTGGAACAACTACCGCCGGACAGGCTACCCTGCGCTGCAACTGGCGCAGAATGCAGGTGGTATCGACGGCACACTACCCGTTCGGGCGGTATACATTAACGATGAACTCCAGCGCAATCCTAATTTCCCCAATCCAGCTCCGCAATCGAATGTAAAAGTTTGGTGGGATATCGATTAATGATTCTGGACTTTAAAAAAGCACTTAAATGAAAAATACAATCATACGCGTTTTGCTGCTTGCCTTGTTGGCCGGTAGCGGTTTTTCCTGCAAAGACGACCTGGTATACAGCGATCTGGTGCAGGATCGGCGTCCTGCTGTTCCAGTGACATTTCCCGGAGCGACTACGCTTGGTTTTAACCCATACATCACCAGTTCGCTGGCGTCTGGCGGTGCCATTCAATTCACGCTGTCGATTCCGGCATCAAGTGGTCGTACCATCAAGGAGATCACCAAAGTAGTGGGTGGTGCTACGGGCATCAATGTGGGTACGCTGAATGCGGCTACCGCAACGACGGCTTTCAACACGGCGCCCATTCCCGGGAGCGGGACCACGGCGGTTTTTACTACAACCATTGCGGCTGTAAAGGCGAAGTACCCGACGGTATCTATCGTACCGGCTGCATTGCCAAACTTTACGGAAATCCAGTTCCTGTTCCTGGTAACGCTGGATGATGGTACGCAAATCATACCCTCACCCGTCCGGGTACGGGTTGTAGCCTGATGTATAGTTGATCTTTTACCAGAAGCCCTTCCCAATCCGGAGGGCTTCTGTTTTTTTATAATGCGCCAGTTAACAGAGAGACTACCATCAACTCGTTAGGTAAGTGGTTGCTGCACCGCACAAAAAAATATCAATCCTGGTTTAGATGACCGGTACCCGGCTTTAGTATGAATCCCTATACATCCGTCCTGCTGACGTTCGCCTGTTTCCTCTTCCTGTTTACGAATGCGCAGGCGCAATTACCTCTCCGGAACACGCGCTGGCACTACACTACGCCTTCCCCGGACCTGACAAAGCGAACTATCAGTTTTCGGGACGATACACTGCTTATCTCCACCAGTACCAGCAATGCGCCGACCGATATACTGCTGTATCAGCAAACAGGTGATAGCCTGCTGGTCAAGAAAATAAGTGGACAAAATACCTGCAATCCAATCAGTATTGGGCTATACCAACTCCGGTACAGCAATAACGGAGAAGAATTCTACTTGCAGCTTCTTGGCGACGACTGTCCGGAACGCCAGAAACTGCTGGGCTCACCTGCCCCCTTCGTTCGCCAGCGGACGCCTAATATCCCTCCGTTCAACTGGCCCTACCTTGACCCCGTAACCGATTCGGTGGCAGGTATTAGTCTGTACCGGGCTTACGAGCTACTGGCCGGTCGGTCAGCAGTTCCGGTGGTGGTGGGCGTGCTGGATTCGGGTGTTGATATTACCCACGAAGACCTGCGTGACGTGATCTGGACTAATTCGAAAGAAATAGCAGAAAACAACATTGACGACGATAAGAATGGGTACACCGACGACCGTAATGGCTGGAACTTCCTGGGTGCCCCGGACGGTACCACATCCGCATATGGTCAGCCCGAGATAACCCAAACATATGTGCTGCTGAAAAAGAAATACGACACCGTTGATCCCAGCAAAATCCCTGCCCAAGATAAACGCCAGTATGACACTTATCAAATCGCCAAGAAACAGTTTCTGCAACGCTATCGGGCAAACCGGTCTATCTACAGAGCCTTCGCCGATACGGCAAATTTCTGGCGGGTAGCCCATCAGCTACAGGCCCGTCTACCCGATACAACGACCTCGGCTGCTGTCATTCAACGCGCTAACGTGGGAACCGATACGGTGGCCATGACCATACGAACACTCCTGGCCGATGCCTACCTTCCGCAGTATGGTTCATTTGCAGATTACCTGGCACTGGTTCGTAAAAACTGGATACGTTTTACGCAGATTACTGGGCGGGGAAGCTATGATTGGGTACAACCCCGATTACCAGCCCAGCAAAGCGATTGGTGATGACCCCGCCAACCTGAGCGAACGGTACTACGGCAGTCCCCGAATGCTGATCGGTCAATCGCAGGAGCTGGCCATGCACGGCAGTCATGTGGCAGGTATCATTGGCGCCAAACGGGATAACGGCCGGGGCATGGACGGCGTAGCCGATCATGTTCAAATCATGCCCGTATCAGTTGTGCCCGCCAATGGCGACGAGCGCGACAAAGACATAGCCAACGGCATTCGGTACGCGGTAGAGAACGGAGCAAAAGTGCTCAATATGAGTTTTGGCAAGCGGCTGTCGCCCTTTAAAGAAGTAGATTGATGCGGCCATCCGATTCGCGGAAGCTCACGATGTACTGATTGTTCATGCGGCAGGCAACAACGGCGAAAACTATGATTCACTGCCGGCCTACCCATCGGCCCGGTACACCGACGGACAGCTCGCCCAGACTGTACTGACCGTGGGAAACAGCACCTGGAAAGTAGGCGAAAGTCTACCCAGTCGTTCCTCCAACTACGGGGTACAGACTGTCGATTTATTTGCACCGGGCACCGCCATTCTTTCTACGCTGCCCAATAACCGCTACGCCAGTTTATCGGGCACCAGCATGGCCGCTCCCATGACAGCGGGGGTAGCCGCTTTGCTCCGCTCCTACTTCCCAAAATTAACAGCGGTGCAGGTGAAAAACATTCTGATGAAGAGTGCTTACAAACCCACCATCAGCGTGCGCAAGCCTGGCCGTTCGGATCATATGGTACCGTTCAGTCAGTTGAGCAGGTCGGGGGGAGTGTTGAATGCGTACGAAGCCGTGAAATTGGCCCTGAGTCTATAAGTCCGGCACCCTGGGTCTTCACGTCCGCAGCTTTGCGCTCGATGGCCGATTCCCGGATGCGATTTCGTCATTCGGGAATCATTCGTCAGCCACCTTTACGAACTACTGAGTCGACCTCTACCAGTCCACTTCCTGCTTATCGTGCCAGAACTTTCCCGTTTCAGCCTGGGAGGCATCGGCGGCTAGCCAGACGATGGTTTCGGCTCCTTCTTCAACGGAACGGCTGGCGTTTGGACCACCCATATCGGTACGAACCCAGCCCGGATCAACGCAATTAACGGCAATGTTCTGTTCGGCCAATGCGCCGGCAAACTGCTTTGTTACGGCGTTCAGGGCTGTTTTAGAGATGCTATACGCAGGTGCGTACGTTGTCATATCAGCCAGCGCACCGGCTCCGCTCGACACGTTGATTATTCGCCCTCCCGACTCACTTTTCTGTAGATATGGCAGAAAGTCCTGAATGACCATAATGGGGCCGTTCACATTGGCTTTCAGAGTCCGGTCGAGCATTTCGGCGTTTAGTTTAAGAATTGTTTCGCCATGATCCTCCAGAACACCCGCATTATTGATCAATACATCCAGGTGATCCGCCTTTTGCGAAAACGTACCACAAGCCGTACGAATACTAACCGGGTCGGTAACATCGAGTTGAATACAAGTAGCTTCGTATCCTGCCTGACACAATTCCTCAGACACTTCGCGTCCTTTGGCCATGTCGCGGGAGCCAATAAATACGGCAAATCCGCGTTTTGCAAGTTGCCGGGCTATTTCCTTTCCAATGCCTTTATTTGCTCCCGTAATCAGAGCAATGCGTTGGTTGTTGGTTGTCATAATCAGTCAATTCAGTTAGGAAGTTAGTGAGCAGGTCAGGGAATATGTTGTTGACAAATACACAACGTTCGCACCAGCAACTCACCGATTACCTAACTGACTAATTCACTAACTGTTTGATCGACCAACGGGTGAACAGACGTTTTTTCTGGGATGTTCGCAAAAAATAGCCGTATGCTCAAGCAATTATCCGTTAAATCAGTCCTGTGATGAAATTTACCAAATCTATCATAATCTTGCTGAATCGATTTGCGAATCTGGTTTCTATGAAATCCTGTTACTATGTATTGTTTCTGATGCTACCCCTGCATACTTGCCTGGCTCAGGTTACTACGACGCAAACACCTAATCGGCGGCAGGAATTGTATGATCAATACAACAGTTATTCAACAAAACCAGTCAGTACGCCCAGGATACCGGTTTCAGTTAAAACGGATTCGGTGCTGGCAGCGCAACCAGTATTAGTAAGCCAACCGGCTGTATCGGCAGCGACTGAGCCGCTTGAAGTCCAGCGACAACCCGATATCGTTGTGGGGAGGTCTAGTGTTCGTATTGGCTTTCGGGGGGGACTTACGTACCCCGCGTTTACAGATACACGTCTTACCAGCATGCCCGGCCTTGGTTTTGTGGGGGGGATAACGCTCACACTCGGGAAGGGTATCGTTTCGTTTCAGCCCGAGCTTAACTATACGCGCTATACCATCAAAAACAACTCGGTATTTGGGGCCAATACGCAGGCTGTCGATAAGGTTGAGGTGCCGTTGTTTCTAAAAATAGCCACCGGCACGTACGCTGGCAACCGGTTCTTCATTAATGTTGGTCCTTATGCCAGTTATGCCGCCAGCACCAGCATCGACGGTAAGAAAGTGGACATCAGACGAGCCAATGGACGCTTTGGTTTGGGGCTGGCCGTCGGTATCGGCGTTGCGCTACAAGCAGGGCCGGGTCATATTACCATCGAGGGGCGTGGACTGTCGTTACTGAGCAGCACTGGCAACGGTCTTCCCACCGAATCCAATACGATTTCAGGACAGGCAACCCTTGGTTATATATTACCGCTAGGGAGCCGTTAACAAATTTTTCTCATAGAGTGGGTTTTAAAATGACGATAGCCCCTGGGTATCGTCATTTTTGTATTCCCTACGCCCAGTACCGGACGCGCTATATCATACGAATGGTACCGACTTTTCCCACAGCCAATCCGCATTTTCGTCCGTTACATCGCGGTTGCTAACCGCCTTCGGCTGGCTATCGGCAAAGTAGCTTCCGTTGTTGCGTTCGCCAATTGACTTAAGCGGAGATGCCGCCAGGAAAATTGAGGTTTTTGCCCCCTTTTCGGGTGAGCGCATCAGTGGACTTGCTACTTTGAGTAACTGCCCCACAAAACCCGATGTATCACTCCCAAAATTAGTACTTACGGCTCCCGGATGTACCGAGTAGGCACGGATTCCTGTCCCGTTCAGTTGCCGGGTAAGTCCTTTCGTAAAAAGGATATTAGCCAGTTTATCATCCCCGTAAGCCGACCACGTAGAGAGATCATCGATATGCCGGAAGAAGCGAGCTTTTTTACCCATAAAGTGTGCCGCCGACGAGAGGTTAATAATCCGGACATCGCCCGTTTCAGCGGCTGTTTTTTTAAGCAAATCCAGCAGGTGCCAGGTTAGCACAAAATGACCAACATGGCTGGCATAAAAGGACTTTTCGATGCCATCGGGCGTAAATTCAATGGTCGCCGGAGTGTAGCCGGCATTGTTGATTACTATATCCAACCGAGTATACTCCTGACTTATTTTTTTAGCGGCCTCCCGAACGGAGTCAAGATCTGCGAGATCGGCTGTTACCAAATTGATTTTGACCGTTGGGGTGTCACGCTGAATATCAGCCATGGCATCCAGCCCTTTTTTTTCATTACGGCACAGAAGAATCAGGTCAAATGATTTTTTTGCCAGTGCTTTTGCAGTAGCCAACCCCAAGCCTGAGTTAGCCCCTGTGATGAGTACGATTTTATCTTTCATACAGTAGTATACTGGTTGTACCTGCAAACTGTTCGTATAAAGCCTATGGGGGTACCGTTGAGCAGCCTGGATGACTGATCGGTTAAACCCGGATAAGGCAGTTAAAACGAGCCCCGGTTACGTGCTGTTCATTGCCCCGGTATATCCGGGCTTTATCGGTCTTTTTTGTGTTCAATACCGCTTTCCCCCGGTGTTCAGCGCTGGCTCCACTATGAATATTATGCTTGCTTTCGACTCCTTCAAAGACGCACTACCAGCTTCGGCAGTATGCCAGAGCCTACACCGTGGCCTGGTACAAACGTTTACCAACGCAACTTATCAAATAGTGCCATTAGCCGACGGGGGCGAGGGTACGCTTGATGCGCTGCACGCAGCAGTGCCGTCGGAATGGATTTCATGCCCGGTACAGTGACCCGTTAGGACGCTCCATAACGGCGCGGTATCTGTGGCTGACCAGTACACAAACCGCCCTCGTCGAACTGGCGCAGGCATCAGGGCTGGAACGGCTCACCCATGCTGAACGCAACTGCCGCTACACCAGTACGCTTGGCACGGGCCAACTCATGGCCGATGCGCTCAACCGTGGCTGTACCGACCTGATTCTAACTGTTGGAGGGAGCGCCACCAATGATGCCGGGCTGGGTATTGCGGATGCCCTGGGCTATACGATTCTGGATGCTGCCGGTCAGCCCGTGTCGCCTATAGGCGAGAACCTGGCGGCTGTGCATACCCTCGTACCGCCAGCTTGGCTAACCGAAAATCCACCAATCAGGCTACGTATCCTGACCGACGTTACCAATCCATTTTGTGGCCCTACCGGAGCCGCCCACGTTTTCGGCGAACAGAAGGGGGCCGACTCCGCCACCCGCCACTACCTCGATGAGGGAATGGAGCATCTGGCAAGTGTGTTTGAGCGGACAATGGGTAAAAACATTCGTCAGGTACCGGGGGCAGGTGCCGCCGGGGGTGTAGCGGGCGGAATGGCAGCTCTGTTCGATGCATCCATCATACCGGCTACCGACTACCTGTTTGCCGTGCTGAACATACGGGACAAACTGCGCCAGGCCGATCTCCTCATCACGGGTGAGGGGCGGGTTGATGCCCAAAGCTGGCAGGGCAAACTAGTATCGGGTTTGCTGGCTCTGGCCCGGGAAGAGCACGTTCCAGTGATACTGGTTTGCGGCACATTGCAGGACACGCGGCAAGTGCTGGCACAGCCGGGAGTATTGTACGCCACGTCCATCATGCCGGGGCCGATGTTGCTCGAAACAGCCCTCACCCAAACGCCCCAACTACTGGAAGAACAGGGATTACGGCTGGGGGCGTTGCTGTCTGGTGTACAACTGACGTGATAGCGTGGGCGCCCATGCATAGCTAAAATCTCTATTTAGCCCGGGCGGCCTGTTCAGTCAGGCGGGCCAGTCGCTTTTGCTGCATCAGGAGCAGAATAACAATTACGCCCAATGCTGTCGGAAATAAGCCCAGAAGGCCCGTTCGGGCGTCGGTCAGGGTGAGTAGATAAGACAGCGTTCCGGCAATAAGTACATTCAGCAGATGCAGCCCATCACCCAAAAAATTCCGTTTTTTTTGCGGACCCACCAGCATGTACATATACATAGACTGAGCTGCCTCTATTACGCTAAACATCATGGCCCAGAAACCAAAGACTTCCACAAACAGGGTTATATCCCCAGTAGTATAGAACAGGAATGTAATGCCAAAGGCAATGTCGAAAAAGCTTTTCAGCAGCTCCCAGGTTAAGTTTCTGTCGGATTTTAGATTGATAAAAGAAAACAGCGTTCCCAACAGGCCAGCTCCGGCGATGCTGCCGCCAATAAGTTGTGCCAACTGGGTATCAAACTGCCCCCCGAAAATGAATATTACCCCACCTGCTACAATGTATAAGACACCCCGGACAACAAGCATCCAGTCGTATTTTAATGAATTTTCCATAACGTTATTGTACTACGTTTTATACCAACTTCTACGTTTTATACCAGCTTATAAGTTAGGCTGGCTGTAGCGCCATACCTGTCCTATACTTTTCCTTTATAATCCCAATGGTCTTTTACAACCACTCCGCTGGCATCTTTAAAGAGTCGACGATTAAACTGATCCCCCTTGATGATTCCGCGTTCATCGGCTTTACCAATAAAAAAAATCATAGGATTTCCCTCCTCATCAGTCTTTGTGGCAACGTCATAACGCCCGAATTTAAACGTGACCAGTTGCGAGGGCGCGTATGTTTTAGTAAGCTGTTTCAGCAGTCTTTCGCTTAGCTTCATGCGATAAATAGTTATGTCCGGTTGATTATAAGCTGGTTCTCTACCCGACCTAGGCAAGGATCAGATGGTAGGAGAACCGCCCGTTACCTGCACCGTACTGCCCGTCATGTAGCTAGAGTCATTAGACGCGAGCAAAACGTAAACAGAAGCCAGTTCGGCGGGTTGCCCCGCCCGCTTGAGGGGTACATCATGGCCAAAGGTTTTCACCTTCTCCGGAGGCATCGTTGACGGAATCAAGGGTGTCCAGATTGGGCCTGGTGCTACACAGTTCACCCGAATTCCTTTTTCGGCCCACACCTGCGCCAGATTAGCCGTAAAGTTCTGGATAGCCGCTTTTGTAGCGGCATAGGCAAGCAGCTGTGGATTAGGCTTATAGGCATTAACCGAGCTGGTATTCACAATGGTACTACCGGGCCTGAGGTATTTCTCTGCCGCCCGACAGAGGTAGAACATAGCGAAGATATTGGTGGCAAAGGTTCGGTGAATCTCTTCCGCAGTAATCTGCTGCAATGATTCCTGTGCCATTTGATACGCAGCATTGTTCACCAGAATATCCAGCCCGCCCAATTCATCGACGGCTCGCTGGATGAGGTCCTGACAGTGGGCCTCATTACTGATATCACCCGGTACCAGTACAGCTTTTCGACCTGCTTCTTCCACATAACGGGCTGTTTCGCGGGCGTCCTCCTCTTCATTCAGGTACGAAATAAGTACATCAGCTCCTTCGCGGGCAAACGCTATCGCTACGGCGCGGCCAATGCCGGAGTCGCCCCCGGTAATCAGGGCTTTTCGCCCAGTCAGCTTACCCGAACCCCGATACGATGTTTCGCCATGGTCGGCTTTAGGGTGCATGGCCTGTTCTGTACCGGGCACTTCCTGTTTCTGGTCTGAGTAAGGTGGTTGCGGATAGGCCGTTAATGGATTGGTCTGATTTGATTCTTCATTTGCTGAGTTCATAGGTCACAAGCGTTTTGTTCTAAAGAGTATAGGCTTCATACGCCTGATCGGTTAGTAAAGAAAGGCAAAAAGTGAGGTTTTGGCCCCGGCGGCCATTGGTTCAAACTGATTTCAAGCTTGCGTTAGTAGATGGGTCAAAACAGCAGCAGGACGAAATCACAAAGAAAGCCGAGGCTACGGAAGCCCCGGCTTTCGACGAGTTATTTTCTGCCTATCTGGAGTAAGGGGTAAGCCGGGGGTATATGCGTACGCCTTGACTGAAGTACTGGCGCAGGACGCTTTTGTCTGGTTCCAGGAACACGGCGGCCTAAGAAACGGTCAGCGTTTTCGGGATATGATTCTATCGTGCGGAAACCCAGTGGAGTACGGCAAAATGTTTCGCTATTTTGGAGACCCTGATCCTATTAGCGATTCAATACTTAAAGAGCGAGGTCTGCTTTAAGGTAGCCGGCTTCCGTAAAGCGTAGACAACTCTAGTTCATATAGACAAAACCATGCGGAGTTATTGCACATAGGTTATGCGCTAAAAGCGGGTGCAAATTCATTTTTGGCGAAATCCTCCAGTTTTACCTTCCCGAAGGCGGGTTTGTTTTTGAAGAAGTCAGCCTGCATCGTTCCCTCCCGGATCGATTTTCCCATCGCCGTGTATGAAGTAGCCATTTCCTCGTTCATTCCGGCTCCTTTCATTCCTTCCAGGCTTTGGGTATCAGACAACACAACCCAGGGTGTTCCAGGCTTGCCGACAGCTTCGCCCAGAACCTGCGCAATGTCGGCCCCGGTCCGTTCGTCACTAGCAATATAGCGGACTTGATGACCCGTGAAACCCAGCATCAGGAGTTCGTGAAGGGCAACCTCGGCAATATCATCGGTATGCGTAAGCAGGATGGGATCATCACCAAAGTTGCTACCCATGATGCTCATGTTTTTTATCAGTCCGATCATACCGAACAGGTTGTACATAAAGTAGGACGGGCGCAGAAACTTGCTGTTCAGTCCCGGCACGTTCGCCAGTTTTTGTTCGGCATCGTATAAGCCATCAACGGGTCCGGTACCCTGGCCTAAATCGGCTCCGATACTGCTCAGCAGTACCGCAAACCGAATATCGTTGGCTTCGATAGCTGAGATGTAGTTGTCGGTAATCTTGTTTTGAAAGGCCCGCCAACCCGAAACGCCCCATTTAGGTGGAATAATCAGGTAAGCCGCGTCAGCCTCGGCAAAGGCTTCCTTCAAAAAATCTGCGTCCTCCACACTACCAACGGCGGCTTTGGCACCCAGAGCCTCAATCGCTGCGGCTCTAGTTGGGTTACTGGTAATGACAGTAACACTATGGCCTGCTTTAACGAGGCCTTCCACAATGGGTTTGCTGGTGTGGCCCAGTGAGCCGGTAATGAGGTAGTTCATAAGTAGTTGGTTTGGGAGTTGATATGATATAAATTCGGGCTATTCCACGCTAAAAAAGCAGTTTCCAGCCGTTGAAAAACAAATCCTGCCCCGGTTGCCCCGACCAGTGCTGCGACTCTGTTACAACCGTTGTTTCAACCGGCTCAGTGTGCGCATTTTCTTTCTGTACAACAAGGCAGGAGACCCCCTTTTCAGCCAGGGAACGACAAATATCTTTTGTTTGCGTGTTCAATTTCCCATTGGCAATACCGACTACTGTTTCAGTTGATTTCATGATTCTCTTTTATTGTATGTGCAAACAATTATTTTCACTGCAATCAGGACTCTTTCCCTAACGATTGGGCGGCTTTGAACACTTGTTGCGTTAACTGGCAAACGTCTGTTTTACCAATAACTTCCGAGTAACGGGTGCCGACCCGCTCCCAGGCCTGTGCAATTTCGGGCTGAATCGCTTCGCCCTCAGTGGTGGCATAAATAAACGTTCGCTTTCCTTCCGATTCCCGCCTTACGTAGTGTTTCTGCTCCAGCTTCTCTACCAGACGCGTGATGGTTGATGGAGTTAAATAAAGCGTCTCGCTCAGTTCCGACGGAGTAATTCCGGGCTGCATAACCACCTCACACAGCATGTACGCGTGTGAATAGCATAAGCCAAAACGACCAAACTCTTCATCACCAATTGCCGTGATGGCCCGTGCCAGCGCATTAGCCGAGAAAAGCAGACAGGCGCTAAAGCGGGTGGCTGACTTTTCTTCACAAACTACCGCATCAGTTTTTTCGTTTTTCATCCTCTACTTTCGTATACCGTCAGCAAAGGTACGACTGATAGTTGTATGTGCAAACAAAAATAAAAATAGTGTTTGTAAAAGCGTGCGAAAATTAATAGCGAAAAGCCATCAAACGGCTCTTGTTTACACTGAACAGTTCGATGGCTTCCCGTACTAACTCTCTATCAGGTTACTTGACAGGTAGATGCACCTCAGTCATCATGCAGCGGGCCGATCCTCCTCCGTTGTCTTCGATCATGGAAAGGTCGAAGTGAATGAGGGTGGCATATTCGTTTAATTGACTGACTTGTTTGGAGGTGAGGGAACTGTAGGCACGGGTAGACATAACCAGCATCTTTTGTCCTTTCTGGGTTCGGACAAGCAGCATGTTACCGGCAAAACTGGCCATTTGCTCCATAGAAATGTCAAACACCCGCTTGCCGAGTTTTTCCAACTCCTGACGAACCATGAGTCGCTCGTCGGGATCCTTAATGGCCGACAGGCACACGATGGCGGAGGTCTCAGCCACACACATCATTACATTGGTGTGGTATACGGCCTTGCCCGTTGTATCCACAGAGTGAAACGACACGACGCGATAACCCGTTTGACGGCTGAATTCGGCCAGTACATCGGGATGCGTACGGGGCGATATACTGGCAAACGCCACGCGGTTCATCCGGTCGAGGACCAGGCTTCCGGTACCTTCCAGAAACTTACCCTCCTGTTCGAAATGTGTCAGGTCAATTACGCGGGACACGTGAAATTGCTTGGCCAGATCATCGATAATATCCTGCCGGCGCTCAAGCCGACGGTTCTCCGCCTGCATGGGATAGAGCACCACCGTACCGCTGGCATGGAAGGAAACCCAATTGTTCGGAAAAATAGAGTCGGGTGTATGCGGTTGGGGGGAGTCTTCATATACCATCATGTCCAGGCCAACGGCGCGAAGTTGCTGCACCATCGCATCGAACTCCTGTAAGGCATCTTTCTGCACTACACCCTTTGTCTGTTCTGCCAGTATACTATCCTGAAATGCGTTGGATTCGGCCGTTTGCTCATTGAACCCGAAACGAACGGGACGAATCATTAGAATGCGGGAAGTAGCCTGTGATTGCATAGTAGGTAGTATATAAGTATCGAAATTCGTGGGAATCGTAAGTCAGCAACAAAGTAAGCCGCTAAAAAGATGGCAAATTAGTGCGCCTAGCTCATTTTGACAATGATTTTTGTAGGGCAGGTGTCATTCGAGCCCTGTCTGCTGTCGCTTTCACGAACAATTCCTTTCTATCGGAATCAATAAGCCACATAAGTCATCGGCTTACAGGAATTTGATAATGTTCAGGCAATGGTACGAAAACAACAGGGGCAGAGGTCCCTTTACAATCAAAAACGTGCACCTGTTAACTGCCGACGCATAAACTCACCAGTAGGTTTTATACCGGCTCTCTAAACAGCGGCATACTCATGCAGTGTGAGCCGCCCCGCGCCCGACTCAATTCTGCAGAAGGCAGCATAATGAACGTGTTTTCGATGGTTTCCGGCGATGACTCTCCCCGTTCGAAACGGTCCAGCAATTTGGCCGCCCCAACCACATCAAAGCCGGCAGCCCGAAAGGCATCGGTCGTTTTTTCATTCCGGTCGTACCCTACTACCACGCCGTCTTTGAGAGCCAGCAGGTTGCAGGAATCCGTCCATTGCTCACGGGCCCCAAAAGGAAATTCATTGTTGCCCGAATAGATAAACTGCACCGGTTCGGTGGCACCAAGGTCATTCTTACTAATGTCGGTCAGCAGATCTTCCAGGTTTTCTATTTCAATAGGTTTGTGTTCCAGCCCCTTGATGAACTGCATGATTTTCATGTCCTCCGATACATCTTTGGGGGCAAAGAAATGAACAACGTCGCGTTGCCGGGCTTCATCACCTGTGCGGGCCAGGGTGCCCAGCAACACCCACACGTTGCGCTTTACCTGTGTGAACACGGTATCAATGTGCATATAGTCCCGCTTCTTGGGAATCTTGATGATCGTTACCGTATCGACCAGGTTTTTGCTGAATACCAGCCGCATAACCTGTTGCGCTGCGTAGAGGGTTGTCCGCTCACTAACGCCAATAATCAGATGGCGTTTAGCAATCATCATCACATCGCCCCCCTCCAGGGTTGAACGGGTCACGTCGCGGTTCACATCCGTATCGGGTAACAGAAACGCCTGCTCGTTATCCGGAATCTCCAGAATTTTATCCTGATAGTCTGCAAAAAGCGGGTGATTAAAGAAAATATACTGGGCTAACAGGGCTTCGCGGGTACGGGCCAGTTTAGCTGGTTTGTTCAGCAAAATATGGTCGTTAATGACGATACCAATATCCCGCGTAAAGATAAAGTTAGGCAGGGGGGCAAAAAGCATGGTCAGATCGGGTAGCGAACCTGAAATCATGACCTTGGCCAGCTCCACCGGTTCAAACTGGCTTAGTTGTTGCTGAGTGCGAAAAGATTTGCGTTCAATTCCGCAGATTGCGGCAATCATACGGGTGCGGATCGTAGTGTCGACCAGGATATCGGCCAGCAATACCTGCAGATCGATGACTTTGTCGGACTTGAAATAAGCCTCATGGTCAGGCTTATAAAAGTTACGATCGGAGTCAGGACCAATGGATGCCACCTTACCCCGTACTTTATCGGGGTCCAGAAAATACAACAGGAGTTTAACGTAGTAGTCGTACTCATCCCGGCGCATCATGTCCAGGTGAACGATATCTTCAAACAGCCAGTCCTGCGCCTTTGAGGGTACTACTTTACCCAGTCCACGGTCGGGACTATGAATCAGCAACCGTTTTAACGTACCAATTTCGGAGGAAACGTTGATTTGGGAAGCTACCGACTGCGTAACCGATAGCAGGGTGTTAGTAGCGGTATTTGCTTCATTTTTCATGTAAAATCAGTCTGTGATCAGCGGGTATCTGAGGGTTGCAAGGTACGTTTTTAGCGGCTACGAAGCGAACAAATTTTCTCAGGAATTAACTACGTCCCCACTCCTCATCCGTTCTGCCAATTGCTTTCCCGGTACTCCCCAACAGCCTAAAGCGTTCTGGCCCAACTAGAAAAACAGCCACTTGCAGAAGTAATCGAATGTATTTTTTTTATCAATTTAGTTAATATAACTTTTCTATATGTTAATTATTTATGCATAATAGAATACAATAAGCTATGAATCAGGAAAATATAACTCTATACGTTAAACAAGTATAGCCCGCACTTCTATCAGGAGGTAGTGCGAACCGATTGAATTGTGACTTGCCCTGGGGCTTGCTTTTCGTTCGGCATGTTTTTTGCCAAGTCTGTAAACGTATTATACAAGGCAACTACAGACTAAGAGCATATGTCCATATTTACTACAGAAGACACCGACTGGCCTATCCCAACCCCTTTCGGTTTTATGTCAGATTACTTACTGGTTTCTGAACAAGTTCTGGTCAATGTAGACTTCTGGCATGCACGAGGCAACGGCCTACCCAAAACCTCTGTAGTTGACTGCCTGTATGATCAAAGCCAGTCAATTTTCACCTGCCTGCTTTCCAATCACAAGACTACCCTCTCCGGCGATTTAATATTTATTCAACGATACAATCACTGCATTGCTTAACTATCCTGGACCAGGAGAAGAAAATGAAAAAAGTTTTCTGGATACTCTTTTGCTTAATTGAACTGACTTTACCAGTCTTTGGAAGAAATTTACCCGGCGCAACAAGCCCGGAAGCTCCGTTCCGAACTACCGGTACGAATGGACCTCAGCTGACCATAAGTGCGACGCCGGGTAGTTGCAACCCCGCCACCAACCAGTACACCCTATCGGGTACTATCAGCCTGGTAAATGCGGTGGCTGCCACCCTGACCGTTACCGATGGCAGTGCCACTACTACGCTGAACGTGACGGCCGGCCAGACAACGGCCAGCTTCAGCCTGGCGGGGCTACAGGCTGGTTCAGGTGCGCATACGGTCACCGTCAGCGGAGGGGGCTCCAATCCTGCATCCACCACAACCGGCCCCTTCGCCATCGTGGGAGCGACTAAAGTAAGTTGTACCATTCTGAGTTCTAACCAACGGCAGATTAAGTTTAATCCTCAGTATTCGGGAATCAATGGCAGCGCCGTCACCTTTGCGGTAACTGGTGAACTTGTGTCCACTACTACCCCTGGCCCTTATACGCTTAACTTATACAACGACAATCCAACCATCACGCTCAACGCTACACAAAGCAATGTGCAGAGTACGTTCCGCTACAACTGGCTGGAAGCCTGTAATAACAGCTCATCCGGTTATTCCGCATCAACCAGCTATACCGCTCCAGCGTCTTGCCTCTCTGCCACACCCCAACTGTCTATGGTGAAACGGGTAGACAAGTCCCGGGCCGCCATTGGCGATGTGCTAACTTATACGCTGGTTGTTACCAACAACACCAGCAACGCCATAAACAATGTGGTTGTCCGCGACTCGATGTCGACCGGATTGACCTACCAGACCAACTCCGCCAACCCACCCGCCGGTACCGTCTTCACCAAAGGACCGCAAGCCACCAGCACCTGGACCATTAACAACCTATCAGCCGGGCAGACCCTCTCGCTCACCCTGCGGGCCAAAGCTGATAGCTCGGGCGTGCTTTACAATGTAGCCACCACAGCCGGGCTCACGGCTAAAGCCTGCACATCCATCCCCATTAAGGTATGTACAGGAGACACATATGTTTTCAGGCTGATTGTTGATCCAGGCAGAACCAACTATAAATGGTTTCGGAATGATGCAGAAATTGCGGGGCAGACCACTAACATTCTTGACGTGACCGCGCCGGGGGCCTACCGCATGACCTCCGACAACAGCGTTGGCTCCTGTACTGAATACAGTTGCTGCCCCTTCGTCATCGAGGAAGAAGCCCTGCCTGCCTTCCAGGCCAGCGCACAAGCCGCCACCTGTTCCGGCAACTCTTCCCAGAACAACGCCAGCATCACCCTGACCGGCTTCAATGCCACCCACAGCTTCCAGTATTCGGCGGGTAGCAGCTTCAATCCGGCCGCGTCCCTATCGGGGGCGGCCCAACCCATACCAGCCAATGGTATTCTCGTAAGCAACCTGGCCAATCCAGCAGCGAGCCAGCCCTATACTATTCGGGTCTACAACGGGGCGGGGTGTTATACTGATGCCACGGTACAGTTGCAGCCCGCTCCCTGTTCCTCATCAGGGGCCAGGCTGGCCCTGGCCGTGAGTGCGGGCAGTTGTAACTCCGCCACCAACCAGTACAGCCTGTCGGGCACGCTGAGCCTGACCAACGCGGTAGCTGCTACCCTCACCGTCACCGACGGTAGCCTGACTGCCACCCTCAACGTGACCAACGGTCAGACAACGGCCAGCTTCACTCTGGCCGGACTACCCTCGGGCAGCGGCAACCGCACCGTTACGGTCAGCGGGACGGGCTATTCAGCCGCATCGGCCAGCTACACCGCCCCGACTTCCTGCTCCACCACCCCGACTCCCACGCCTACCCCGCCAGCGGTGGCTCTGGCCGTGAGTGCGGATAGTTGCGCGCCCGCCACCAACCAGTACAGCCTGTCGGGCACGCTGAGTCTGACCAATGCGGTGGCCGCTACCCTGACCATCACCGATGGCAATGCCAACACCACCCTCAACGTGACCAACGGCCAGACAACGGCCAGCTTCAGCCTGACGGGACTACCCTCGGGCAGCGGACTGCGCACCGTTACGGTCAGCGGGGCGGGCTACGACCCCGGCTCCACGACCGCCACCAGCGGCTCCTTCGCCATCACCGGCGTCAACACCAGCAACTGCACGGTCATCAGCGCCACCCAGCGACGGGTCAGGTTCACCCCCCAGTACTCGGGCACCAACGGCTCGCCCATCACTTTTGCCATGGTGGGCCAGATGCTGCCCACCACCACGCCGGGGCCCTACACGCTCAACCTCTACCTGGACAACCCGGCCATCGGCATCTCGGCCCAGCAGGGCAACCAGCAGAGCAGCTTCACCTACCGCTGGCTGGAAGCCTGCAACAGCGGGAGCAGCGGTTCGACTCCTGCCTATGCCGCGTCGGCCAGCTACACCGCCCCGGCCTCCTGCTCCACCACCCCGACTCCCACGCCTAACCCGCCAGTGTTAGCGCTGGCCGTGAGTGCGGGCAGTTGTAGCTCCGCCACCAACCAGTACAGCCTGTCGGGCACGCTGAGCCTGACCAACGCGGTGGCCGCTACCCTCACCATCACCGATGGCAGTACCAGCACCACCCTCAACGTGACCAACGGCCAGACGACGGCCAGCTTCAGCCTGACCGGACTACCCTTCGGGCAGCGGACTGCGCACCGTTACGGTCAGCGGGACGGGCTATACCCCCAAATCGGCCAGCTACACCGCCCCGGCTTCCTGCTCCACCACGCCTACCCCACCAGCGGTGGCTCTGGCCGTGAGTGCGGGCAGTTGTAGCTCCGCCACCAACCAGTACAGCCTGTCGGGCACGCTGAGTCTGACCAACGCGGTGGCCGCTACGCTGACCATCACCGATGGCAGTACCAGCACCACCCTCAACGTGACCAACGGCCAGACGACGGCCAGCTTCAGCCTGACCGGACTACCCTCGGGTAGCGGCAACCGCACCGTTACGGTCAGCGGGACGGGCTATACCCCCAAATCGGCCAGCTACACCGCCCCGACTTCCTGCTCTACCACCCCGACTCCCACGCCTACCCCGCCAGCGGTGGCCCTGGCCGTGAGTGCGGATAGTTGCGCGCCCGCCACCAACCAGTACAGCCTGTCGGGCACGCTGAGTCTGACCAACGCGGTGGCCGCTACCCTGACCATCACCGATGGCAATGCCAACACCACCCTCAACGTGACCAACGGCCAGACAACGGCCAGCTTCAGCCTGACGGGACTACCCTCGGGCAGCGGACTGCGCACCGTTACGGTCAGCGGGGCGGGCTACGACCCCGGCTCCACGACCGCCACCAGCGGCTCCTTCGCCATCACCGGCGTCAACACCAGCAACTGCACGGTCATCAGCGCCACCCAGCGACGGGTCAGGTTCACCCCCCAGTACTCGGGCACCAACGGCTCGCCCATCACTTTTGCCATGGTGGGCCAGATGCTGCCCACCACCACGCCAGGGCCCTACACGCTCAACCTCTACCTGGACAACCCGGCCATCGGCATCTCGGCCCAGCAGGGCAACCAGCAGAGCAGCTTCACCTACCGCTGGCTGGAAGCCTGCAACAGCGGGAGCAGCGGTTCGACTCCTGCCTATGCCGCGTCGGCCAGCTACACCGCCCCGGCCTCCTGCTCCACCACCCCGACTCCCACGCCTAACCCGCCAGTGTTAGCGCTGGCCGTGAGTGCGGGCAGTTGTAGCTCCGCCACCAACCAGTACAGCCTGTCGGGCACGCTGAGCCTGACCAACGCGGTAGCTGCTACCCTCACCGTCACCGATGGTAGCCTGACTCCACCCTCAACGTGACCAACGGCCAGACGACGGCCAGCTTCAGCCTGACCGGACTCTCTTCGGGCAGTGGACTGCGCACCGTTACGGTCAGCGGGACGGGCTATACCCCCAAATCGGCAACTTACACCGCCCCGACTTCCTGCTCCACCACCCCGACTCCCACGCCTACCCCACCAGTGTTAGCGCTGGCCGTGAGTGCGGGCAGTTGTAGCTCCGCCACCAACCAGTACAGCCTGTCGGGCACGCTGAGTCTGACCAACGCGGTGGCCGCTACCCTGACCATCACCGATGGCAGTACCAGCACCACCCTCAACGTGACCAACGGTCAGACGACGGCCAGCTTCAGCCTGACCGGACTCTCTTCGGGCAGTGGACTGCGCACCGTTACGGTCAGCGGGACGGGCTATACCCCCAAATCGGCCAGCTACACCGCCCCGGCCTCGTGTTCGGTTACTCCTACGCCTACCCCACCCACGGTGGCCCTGGCCGTGAGTGCAGGCAGTTGTAGCTCCGCTACCAACCAGTACAGCCTGTCGGGCACGCTGAGTCTGACCAACGCGGTGGCCGCTACCCTCACCGTCACCGACGGTAGTCCTGCTGCCACCCTCAACGTGACCAACGGTCAGACAACGGCCAGCTTCACTCTGGCCGGACTGCCCTCGGGCAGCGGACTGCGCACCGTTACGGTTAGCGGGACGGGCTATTCAGCCGCATCGGCCAGCTACACCGCCCCGGCTTCCTGCTCCACCACCCGACTCCCACGCCTACCCCGCCAGCGGTGGCTCTGGCCGTGAGTGCGGATAGTTGCGCGCCCGCCACCAACCAGTACAGCCTGTCGGGCACGCTGAGTCTGACCAACGCGGTGGCCGCTACCCTGACCATCACCGATGGCAATGCCAACACCACCCTCAACGTGACCAACGGCCAGACAACGGCCAGCTTCAGCCTGACGGGACTACCCTCGGGCAGCGGACTGCGCACCGTTACGGTCAGCGGGGCGGGCTACGACCCCGGCTCCACGACCGCCACCAGCGGCTCCTTCGCCATCACCGGCGTCAACACCAGCAACTGCACGGTCATCAGCGCCACCCAGCGACGGGTCAGGTTCACCCCCCAGTACTCGGGCACCAACGGCTCGCCCATCACTTTTGCCATGGTGGGCCAGATGCTGCCCACCACCACGCCGGGGCCCTACACGCTCAACCTCTACCTGGACAACCCGGCCATCGGCATCTCGGCCCAGCAGGGCAACCAGCAGAGCAGCTTCACCTACCGCTGGCTGGAAGCCTGCAACAGCGGGAGCAGCGGTTCGACTCCTGCCTATGCCGCGTCGGCCAGCTACACCGCCCCGGCCTCCTGCTCCACCACCCCGACTCCCACGCCTAACCCGCCAGTGTTAGCGCTGGCCGTGAGTGCGGGCAGTTGTAGCTCCGCTACCAACCAGTACAGCCTGTCGGGCACGCTGAGTCTGACCAACGCGGTGGCCGCTACCCTGACCATCACCGATGGCAGTACCAGCACCACCCTCAACGTGACCAACGGCCAGACGACGGCCAGCTTCAGCCTGACCGGACTCTCTTCGGGCAGTGGACTGCGCACCGTTACGGTCAGCGGGACGGGCTATACCCCCAAATCGGCCAGCTACACCGCCCCGGCTTCGTGTTCGGTTACTCCTACGCCTACCCCACCCACGGTGGCCCTGGCCGTGAGTGCAGGCAGTTGTAGCTCCGCTACCAACCAGTACAGCCTGTCGGGCACGCTGAGTCTGACCAACGCGGTGGCCGCTACCCTGACCATCACCGATGGCAGTACCAGCTACCACCCTCAACGTGACCAACGGTCAGACAACGGCCAGCTTCAGCCTGACCGGACTACCCTCGGGCAGCGGACTGCGCACCGTTACGGTCAGCGGGACGGGCTATACCCCCAAATCGGCCAGCTACACCGCCCCGGCCTCGTGTTCGACCACCTCGACTCCCACGCCTACCCCACCCAGCGGTGGCTCTGGCCGTGAGTGCGGATAGTTGCGCGCCCGCCACCAACCAGTACAGCCTGTCGGGCACGCTGAGTCTGACCAATGCGGTGGCCGCTACCCTGACCATCACCGATGGCAATGCCAACACCACCCTCAACGTGACCAACGGCCAGACAACGGCCAGCTTCAGCCTGACGGGACTACCCTCGGGCAGCGGACTGCGCACCGTTACGGTCAGCGGGGCGGGCTACGACCCCGGCTCCACGACCGCCACCAGCGGCTCCTTCGCCATCACCGGCGTCAACACCAGCAACTGCACGGTCATCAGCGCCACCCAGCGACGGGTCAGGTTCACCCCCCAGTACTCGGGCACCAACGGCTCGCCCATCACTTTTGCCATGGTGGGCCAGATGCTGCCCACCACCACGCCAGGGCCCTACACGCTCAACCTCTACCTGGACAACCCGGCCATCGGCATCTCGGCCCAGCAGGGCAACCAGCAGAGCAGCTTCACCTACCGCTGGCTGGAAGCCTGCAACAGCGGGAGCAGCGGTTCGACTCCTGCCTATGCCGCGTCGGCCAGCTACACCGCCCCGGCCTCCTGCTCCACCACCCCGACTCCCACGCCTAACCCGCCAGTGTTAGCGCTGGCCGTGAGTGCGGGCAGTTGTAGCTCCGCCACCAACCAGTACAGCCTGTCGGGCACGCTGAGCCTGACCAACGCGGTGGCCGCCACGCTCACCATCACCGATGGCAGTACCAGCACCACCCTCAACGTGACCAACGGCCAGACGACGGCCAGCTTCAGCCTGACCGGACTCTCTTCGGGCAGCGGACTGCGCACCGTTACGGTCAGCGGGACGGGCTATACCCCCAAATCGGCCAGCTACACCGCCCCGACTTCCTGCTCCACCACCCCGACTCCCACGCCTACCCCACCAGTGTTAGCGCTGGCCGTGAGTGCGGGCAGTTGTAGCTCCGCCACCAACCAGTACAGCCTGTCGGGCACGCTGAGTCTGACCAATGCGGTGGCCGCTACCCTGACCATCACCGATGGCAGTACCAGCACCACCCTCAACGTGACCAACGGCCAGACAACGGCCAGCTTCAGCCTGACCGGACTCTCTTCGGGCAGCGGACTACCGCACCGTTACGGTCAGCGGGACGGGCTATACCCCCAAATCGGCCAGCTACACCGCCCCGACTTCCTGCTCCACCACCCCCACGCCTACCCCACCACGGTGGCCCTGGCCGTGAGTGCGGGTAGCTGCGCGCCCGCCACCAACCAGTACACCCTGTCGGGTACGCTGAGTCTGACCAACGCGGTAGCCGCCACGCTGACCATCACCGATGGCAATGCCAACACCACCCTCAACGTGACCAACGGCCAGACAACGGCCAGCTTCAGCCTGACCGGACTGCCCTCGGGCAGCGGACTGCGCACCGTTACGGTCAGCGGGGCGGGCTATACCCCCACTACCACCGCTACCCCGTCGGGCAGCTTCATCATTGCGGGCGTCAACACTATCAGCTGCACCCCCCTGAATGCCACCCAGCGACGGGTTAGCTTCGCCCCCCAGTACTCGGGCACCAACGGCTCGCCCATCACCTTTGCCATGGTGGGACACGTTGCTCCTACTACCACGCCGGGCCCTTACACGCTCGACCTCTACCTGGACAACCCGGCCATCGACATCTCGGCCCGGCAGAGCAACCAGCAGAGCAGCTTCACCTACCGCTGGCTGGAAGCCTGCAACCAGGGTTCATCGGGCACTGCTGCCAGCTATATGGCAGCATCAGCAACCTACACTGCTCCGGCTTCGTGTTCTGTCACGCCCATCAGGACGCCTTCTCTGGCCCTGAGCGTAACGCCGGGTAGCTGTAACCCTGTCAACAATCAGTACAATTTGGCCGGTACCATTACGCTGACCAACGCAGTATCCAGTTCCTTACTCGTTACTGATGGAGTTGTCAATAAAATAATACCGGTAACGGCGGGGCAAACCACAGCTAATTTCACTTTATCAGGACTAGCGTCAGGAAGTGGCTCTCATACAGTGATTGTTAGCGACATGGTGTACAAACCGGGTCCAACTACGAGCCCTGCCCATATTGCTATCGTCGGCGTAACCACTATAAACTGCCTGACCTTATCAGCCGGTTTACGTCAGATATTGTTTACGCCCCAATATGCGGGTTTGAGCAATGGACCGATCAGTTTCTCGGTAACCAACGAGTTACTTCCTACCACGAATCCAGGTCCATACAGTCTGAAATTGTACGTTGACAATCCAATGATTACCCTTTATGCACAACAGGGCGGATCGAGTGATTCATTCCGATACAACTGGCTACAAGCTTGCACAACGAATCCAGGATCTACTACGGGTAACGTCAGCTATGTGTCGGCATCGGCTACGTACATAGCACCTGCTTCCTGTAAAGCTCCGGCTTCAGATCCAGCACCAACATCAACCATCGCTGCACTGTCACTGACGGTTAAGCCCGAGACGTGTGATCCGGCCACCAACCAGTATAAGTTGACAGGGACGATCAATCTAACGAATGCTGTAGCTGGTTCTCTTCTGGTAACTGATGGCAAGAAGAGCACGGTTCTGACCATAGCAGACGGGCAAACATCCGCCAATTTTAGTTTGATGGGTCTACCTTCGGGTAGTGGTGCCCGAAGCGTCACGGTTAGCGGAACGGAATACAATCCAACTACCTCCAACAGCGCTGGCCCTTTTGCCATTGACCGTGTGAGCACCGTTAGCTGCGTTGCAGTAAGTGCCACCCAGCATCAGCTAATATTTACACCCGAATACACGGGCGTCAATGGTAGTCAGATCAGCTTCTCCGTTGCTAACGAGATTATGCCTACAACCACCGCAGGGCCCTACATTCTGAATCTCTACACCGATAACCCGGTAGTTACGGTGAATGCCCAGCAGGATCAGGTACAGAGCACCTTCCGTTACCATTGGCTGGAAGCCTGTAACAACAGTCGCTCTGTCTCTACAATATATACACCAGCAACGGCCAACTACACGGCTCCCGCTGCCTGTTTCGCTACTCCTCAGATATCGCTGGCTGTCACCCCGGATTCTATGGTCACCAAGTCGACCGGCGGACGACTGGCAGCACCCGTACCTAAGGGTCATGTTGACAAAACGAAAGCAAAAGTGGGTGACATCTTAACCTATACACTGGTTCTGACTAACTCTGGAAATACCGACCTGGTCAATGCAGTGGTGCGTGATTCTGCCTCGGTTGGATTGACGTACGTGCCTAATTCAGCCACTGCTCCCGCCGGAACAGTTTTCTCTCCCGGGAACAGGGTGAGTACCTGGACCGTGGCCACTCTTGCCCCCAATGAGCGAATGTCGCTTGTATTTAAAGCCAAAGTCGATTCAACGGGTATCCTTTACAATATCGCGACCGTACAGGGCGACACAGCTATCGTGTGCACATCTGTACCCGTCAAGGTATGTCCCGGATCGGTTTATAGCTTTAGTCTAACTGCCAGACAGGGTCGTACCGCTTACCGCTGGTTCAGGAACGGCAGAGAGATAAGGGGAGAAGTGAATCATATTCTGGTTGTGACAGCCCCTGGCAGCTACAGCCTTGATCCATCAGGCGGAGCTGGTTTATGCCCAGACTTTAGTTGCTGTCCGTTTATTGTTGAGTTCGACACGCTACCTTCATTCAAGGCAATGAGTGTTCCGGTAACCTGCACAACCAACACGCCCCAAGCTAATGGCAAACTGGTGATCAGCGAATTTGATCCGACCTTTACCTACCAGTATTCGCTGGGAACGAGTTTCGACCCAGCAGCTTCGCTATCGGGCAGCGCACAGATTATACCCTCAGACGGGGTATTGGTCAACAACCTGGCAAATCCCGCTTCCAGGCAGTCCTATACGGTTAGGGTCTATAACCATTCGGGCTGTTACCGCGACGTCACGACAGTACTGCTACCAACTGCCTGCGATTGCCCGCCGGATGCCTGTATACCGTTCGTGATTCAGAAAAACAGGCGCGCCAGGTAATCTGGAAAATGCGTTAAGCACGCCTGAAGTCGCACCGGCTTCCCGGTACATTAATTAACCATAAAACCTTCCGGTCAATCGTAGTTCACTACGTAATCCGGAAGGTTTTTGTACGTTCTACCCTTCTGTCTTCGCTGTATGGAATCTGAGTCAGCCCGACAGCTGTAGTCGGGCGTTTGCCATGCGCTACAAACGATATGACCAGTCACATCAGTAGGCTATCTGCTGTTTTTAAGCAATCGAAACGACGGGAATACAGATGGCACCAGTAGCAAGATTGAGCATCATCGTCGAATAAGAAACGGGTAAGTCAACTTTTGAGTAACCGTTTTTGTTATATACAAAAGCAGGTACCGTTCTATCTGTTAACTTTGCGGCTTTATTTGCCTGTCACGCTAAAACGTATTATGTTATCCATCAGTAATTTACATGCCTCCATTGGCAACAAAGAAATATTAAGAGGTCTCAATCTGGAAGTCAACGCCGGTGAGGTACACGCCATCATGGGTCCGAATGGCGCAGGTAAGAGTACATTAGCCTCGGTACTGGCAGGTCGTGAAGATTATGAAGTAACGGATGGCAGCGTACGTTATGCTGGTAAGGATTTACTGGATATGGCCATTGAAGAGCGCGCTGCCGAAGGCATTTTCCTGGCGTTTCAGTATCCGGTAGAAATTCCGGGCGTTAGTACGACCAACTTTCTAAAGACGGCCCTCAACGAAATTCGTAAATACCGCGGCCAGGAGCCGCTCGACGCGGTCCAGTTTCTGAAGTTGATGAAAGAGAAAATGAAACTCGTCAACATCGACCAGTCGTTACTGAGCCGTTCATTGAACGAAGGGTTTTCGGGTGGAGAGAAGAAGCGGAACGAAATATTTCAGATGGCCATGCTCGAACCGAAACTGGCTATTCTGGACGAGACCGATTCTGGCCTGGACATTGACGCGCTGCGTATCGTGGCCGACGGCGTTAACCAACTTCGGTCTCCCGACCGGGCTACGATTGTGGTGACCCACTACCAGCGCCTTCTGGATTACATTGTTCCTGATTTCGTGCATGTACTCTATAAAGGACGCATTGTAAAGTCGGGTCCCAAAGAACTGGCCCTCGAACTCGAAGAAAAGGGGTACGACTGGATTAAAGCCGAAGCGGCATGATTTAGTGAAAACGGGGAAAGAAGACTAAAAGGTGATTACCTCTTTTTATTCTTCTCTCTTCATTATTCACTCTTCCCTGAAAAATATATGACCCCCTACGCATCCTATAACGATTTCAAAGAGCAATTGCTGGCCTCCTTCCGCGACAATGAAGAACGGATGAATGGCGAGCGAAAGGCTCCATTGCACCAAATCAGACGGGCAGCCCTCAGGCAGTTTGAGCAGTTGGGTTTTCCTACGATTCGACACGAAGAGTGGAAATACTCGAATGTGAGCGGTCTGATAAAACAGTCCTTCGACCTCGACGAAGTCACGACCCTGGCACCCGACGACCTGGTCCCGCTCGAAATTCCAAACCTCGACGGCACCATTCTGTATTTCGTCAATGGTCGCTACCGGCCGGATCTTTCGCGCATCGCCAGTCCTGAGAGTCAGGTACAGATCACCAGTTTTGCCAGTGCGCTCAAAAGCGAACCGGATCTGATGAACGCGCACTTTGCCCAGTACGCCAACTACCAGGAAAACAGCTTTACGGCTCTAAATACAGCTTTAGCCAGTGATGGCGTAGTGGTGCGGGTTCCGGATAACACAACGGTGGAGCAACCCATTATCCTTCGCTTCATTACTGATTCCCGGACCAAGAACATTGCTTCGCAGCCCCGCAACCTTATTGTGGTAGGCAGGAACTCAGAACTAATGCTGGCAGAATCGTACCGTACCCTGGGCGAAGGAACCAGCTTTGTGAACGTAGTGACCGAGATTGTGCTGGATCAAGATGCCCGGATGCAGTATTACAAAGTACAGGACGAGACCGAGAATGCCTATCACGTTGGCACAACGCAGGTCAACCAGAAGGACAACAGCCACTTTTATTCAGCTACGGTGACCCTCAACGGCAGCTTTGTACGGAATAATCTGAACATTAGGCTCGATGGTCAATATGCCGAAGCGTTCATGTACGGTTTGTACATGCCAAATGGTCGTCAACACGTAGACAATCACACTCTTGTCGACCACGCCATGCCCAACTCGTACAGCAGCGAACTTTACAAGGGTATCCTGGACGACAACAGTACGGGTGTGTTCAACGGCAAGATCTTCGTTCGGCCTGACGCGCAGAAAACAAACGCATACCAGTCGTGTAAAAACGTAGTGCTGTCGCCTGGCGCAACGATGAACACGAAGCCCCAGTTGGAAATTTACGCCGATGACGTAAAATGTTCGCACGGTACTACCACGGGTCAGCTCAATGACGAAGCCTTGTTCTACATGCGTTCACGTGGTATTCCCAAAGACGAAGCCCGGACGCTGCTGCTTTACGCCTTCTCGCAGGACGTGTTGAGCCAAATCAAAATCCAGCCCATCCGCGAGTACCTGGAGCGGGTAGTGACGGCTAAACTGGGTAAGTAATTTACCAGAATGATGAATGGGTAATGAATAGTAAAACCACTGTTCATTACCCATTCATCATTAAAAGGAGCACCTTTCTGCCCTCCAGATTGTTGTCTATTTAGTAAAACACTTCTTTTTGCCCATGCAATCAGCCACAGACAACGCACTCGATATTCAGCAGATCCGCCGGGATTTTCCCATCCTTGACCAACAAGTGAACGGTCGTCCGCTGGTGTATTTTGATAATGCCGCTACCAATCAAAAACCGCTGACGGTTATTAATGCCCTGACGCGGTACTACGAAGGATATAACGCCAATATTCACCGGGGTATTCACCACCTGGCCGAACAGGCTACTGCCGCTTTTGAAGCATCCCGCAGGGCGGTTCAAACATTCCTGAACGCCAGGCACTGGCAGGAAATTATCTTCACATACGGCACCACCGATGGTATTAATCTGGTTGCCAACAGTTACGGTCGGCGTTTTTTGACAGAGGGCGATGAGATAATTATCTCTACCATGGAACACCACTCCAACATTGTTCCCTGGCAGATGTTGTGCGAAGAACGGGGTTGCGTGTTACGGGTAATTCCGGTTGATGATAACGGCGAACTGATTCTGGAAGAATACGAAAAACTTCTGTCGGAAAAGACCAAGTTGGTTTCGGTCGTTCACGTTTCTAATTCGCTCGGTACCATAAATCCGGTTAAAACCATCATTGACAAGGCGCACGAAGTAGGTGCCGTTGTGCTGATTGACGGGGCCCAGGCCAGCTCGCACATTGAGTTGGACGTACAGGCGCTGGATGCTGATTTCTACGTTTTCTCGGCCCACAAGCTATATGGCCCAACGGGCATGGGGGTACTGTATGGTAAGAAGGAAATTCTGGACACCATGCCGCCCTACCGGGGTGGGGGCGAAATGATAAAAGAGGTAACGTTTGAGAAGACGACCTACAACGACATTCCGTACAAATTTGAAGCGGGTACGCCCAACATTGCCGACGTGGTGGCGGTAAAAACCGCGCTGGAATACATGGCCGATTTGGGCAAAGAAAACATAGCTGCCCACGAAGACGATCTGCTCCAGTATGCTACGGAACAACTAAATGAGTTGGACGGGCTGCGGATTATTGGGCAGGCGAAGCACAAGATTGGTGTCATTTCATTTGTACTGGATGGCATCCACCACCAGGATACGGGCGTTATTCTGGACCAGCAGGGCATTGCCGTTCGAACGGGTCACCACTGCACCATGCCCTTGATGCAGCGCCTGGGCATTGCCGGAACTACGCGGGCCTCCTTTGCCGTTTACAACACCAGAGACGAAATTGACCGGCTTGTGACGGGATTGAAACGAGTGCAAAAGATGATGCTGTAGGTTACTTCAACTGAATCTGAACTCGCTTGCAGCATTTCCTGACACGAGACGACAATTTGACTTATTTACGGGAAGTGTTGGTTGAAAATTATCAGCTACTGTGCGTGTACCTTTATGAGATGATAATCATTGCAGTGATTCAGCATCAGTCCAGCCAATTAGAAAAACTTTAACGCATGACCATCAACGAGAAGCAGGACGAAATCATTGAGGAATTTGATTTGTTCGACGATCAGCTCGACAAGACACAGTACATCATTGATTTAGGTAAAAAACTACCCCCTATGCCGGAAGACCAGAAAACCGACCAAAACCGGATTATGGGCTGTCAGTCGAAAGTGTGGGTAGATGCTGAACTGAAGGATGACCGGTTGTATTTTTACGGGGACAGCGAGCCAACCGCCCAGATTTCGAAAGGTCTGGTGGGTTTGCTGATCAGGGTCTTATCAGGGCACAAACCAGAAGATATGGCCAATGCCGATCTGTACTTTATTCCTCAGGGTGGGCATGGGTAATTTGATTACCTCCCTGCGGGCTGGTGGGCTAGCCTCTATGATTGAACGTATGAAAGCCTTTGGTAAAGCGTACTCCGTGGCCGAAAACAGATAGCAATGACACAGATAATGACAGACGAAGAACTGAAAGAACAAGTTGTACTGGCCCTCAAAGGCGTATATGATCCCGAAATTCCGGTAGATGTGTACGAGTTGGGCCTCATTTACGACATCAAGATATTCCCGGTCAACAACGTCTATATCCTGATGACACTTACCTCACCCTCCTGCCCGTCGGCAGGCGAGATTCCGGCTGAGATCGAGGAGAAAGTACGGGCCATTGAAGGAGTAAGCGATGTTAGCGTTGAACTGACGTTCGATCCCCCCTACTCCACCGAATTAATGTCGGAAGTAGCTAAACTGGAACTAGGCTTTATGTAAAAAAAGTTGGTTAGCTGAACAGTCTGTCAATTGATCAGCGTTATCTGATTGCACAGACTGTTCAGCTAACCGGCTATTAACTATTTAACTGATAAACTAATTATGTATCCTCCTCATTTGCTTATCCCTATGCGGGAAGACCTGACCAGCGTTGGGTTCGAAGAATTGACCACTGAAGAAGAAGTGGTAAACACCATGGAAAATACCGAAGGTACCATGCTGGTTGTGGTTAATTCGGTGTGTGGTTGTGCTGCCGGTGCAGCTCGTCCAGGCGTGAAAGCGGCTCTGGCGGCCAGTCCCGTAAAACCAGACAAGATGGTATCCGTGTTTGCGGGCGGTGATCTGGAAGCCACCGCAAAAATGCGGGAATACTTGCTACCATATCCTCCTTCGTCGCCGGCCATTGGTATTTTCAAAGATGGGGATCTGGTACATTTCATTGAGCGGCACCACATTGAAGGCCGTTCGGCGCAGATGATTGCTCAGCACCTTGAAATGGCGCTGGAAGAGTTCTGTGCTCCGGCAAACGCGTAATTTTCGTCATTAGGTTTGTATCATTAGTGGTCATTGTTTGTCATTTGTTGCAAAGCTGGCAACGACAAACAATGACCACTGATGGCTAGAGCTAATGACATTTTTTTTACGTTACCGCGAACACTCTGGCCAGTAGCCGCGATAGGGGCAACAGGCAAAAGACCAGAAAAGCCAGCGGGAAGGAGGCAAAAGCCGCCACCCAGGCTGCATTCATGACGATGAGCGACAACACACCCGCTTTTACCGCCAGGCCAATATTTCGGCCCACGGGTTCCTTTACGGCCCGCCAGAGGGGAGGGAAAATGTAGTACCCAAACAGGAGCAAAAAGGGAAGCGCCGTTCCCAATTGCTGTTGTCGTTGCGCCAGGGCCGCTACGCAACCAATAACCAGTGCATACAGTAATCCGGCTGCCCGAAGCGTAACCGGACTCCCGCCGTGTACCTCTCCCCGGCTAATCATGGTTATGGCTGCAATGTAGGCAATGGGTACCAGTCCTACCCATATCCAGGGTACTACCTGCTCGGGCAATATACTCACACCCAGCAGCAGATTGAGTCCCCGGCACAAGCCCATATTAACCGGTCCCAGCCAGGAATGATGCTTTCCATAGCGATCATATACCAACGAAGCCACTGTGATGCCAATGGCCAGGAGCCCGGCGGTCGGGTTAACCAGAAAAGAAGCGACTACACCTACAGTCAGCAGGCAAATGCCCAGCAAAACAGCCGTCTGTTTTTGAATGACCCCACTCGGAATGGGTCGCTCGGGTCGCTCAATGGCATCCAGTTCGGCATCGAATACATCATTAAATACAACTCCTCCGCCGTACAGACAAACGGTGGCCAGTGCGAGCCAGCCGACCGGTGCTGCCGCTGGTCCGGGTCAGTAGAAAATAACCCGCTATAGCCATACCGGCCAGCACATCGGCAACGGCAGTGACCAGGTTGGCAGGTCGGGTGAGGGAGAGAAGGGATTTTATCATAATGAGTGAATGGGTGAGTGAGCGCATGAGCGAATAATTGCATCAGCCTTATTCACTCATCCACTCAATCGCTAATTCACCTAGCTAATTATCGTTGATTCTTTATCTACTCTTGGTGCCTGACCTCCACGCAGTACAGAACTGCCGTTAAATCGCTGGCTCTGGTCGATGCCGATCGGCTGGGTAAGTTCTTCCAGACTAAGCTGGCCGCTCTGCGCGAACGCCGTAACGGCATTCGTAAACGTTACAAGCTTGATCGCTTCGTCCGAAATACCACGCTGTTTCATCAGAGCAGCTGTTTTGGGTACGGCCAGCGGATCGCTGATGCCCCAGTCGGCAGCCGAGTTGATCATGATGCGCTCCGGTCCGTACTGCTTCACAATATCCACCATACGCTCATTACCCATTTTGGTAAACGGATAGATAGTGAAGCCCGCCCAGAAACCCCGGTCCAGAACGTCCCGAACCGTTTCTTCATTGTTATGGTCAACAATCACCATGCCCGGCTCCAGACCGTGCTCCAGCGCGATTTCCATACTGCGGCTGGTACCCTGTTTTTTATCGCGGTGGGGCGTGTGAATCTGTACGGGCAAACCCGCTTCTTTGGCCAGTTCCAGCTGCGCCCGGTAGTATTTCTCTTCGGCAGCCGTCTGATCGTCGAACCCAATTTCGCCCACACCTACCACGCCTTCTTTATAGATGAATAAGCGGCAGGATTTCCATAACCTGCTCAGCCAGTTCTTCCTGATTGGCTTCTTTGGAATTCAAACCAATGGTACAATAATGCCGGATGCCAAACTGCGACGCCCGAAACCGCTCCCACCCCACCAGACTGGCAAAATAATCCCGGAACGAGTCGATACCCGTACGGGGCTGCCCCAGCCAGAAAGCCGGTTCAATCAGGGCCACTACGCCTGCGTCGGCCATCGCCTGATAATCGTCGGTGGTCCGGGAGGTCATGTGAACGTGCATATCGAAGAACGACATACCCCGAATTGAATCCATAAAATCCATAATACTCTGTATTAAAGGCGTTGACCAGAGCGTCAATGAGGCGGCAAAGTTCTGCAAAAATTGCCCCTGTCCGCATGGTTTTTAGGCAACATTTTAATTGCTACTTTATCAAACTTCATCCTAGTCTATTCGTTTTATAGATAGACAACAAACAAATGCAATATGAAAATGTACATCAACACACAGTAAGGAAAGGTGGAGTCTATGGGTGATCTCTACTGCTGACTGGCGGTGGCGTTTAACCGCCTGCCGGGACAATGCCATCAATGACCTGAGCCCGGCCGACAGTCCGGTATATATCACCAACTACGACCGTTCGGTTAACTTCAGTCAGTACAAAACCTTCAGCCTGCCCGATTCGGTTATTATTCAGTCGAACGACAATTACCAGCACTGTTCGGACGCAAAGTTGCCGATCGGTTTGTCACGAACGTAGCCGCATGCCATGACCGCCAGAGGGTTTCAGCGGGTTAGCAAAGGCGAGTACTGCCGATTTGGGCGTGGCCATTATTCGGGTTAATAATCAGTATACGGGTATCGCATCGAATCCGTACTCCTATTATTCAAACTACTGGGGTGGGGCTTTGGTGGTCTGGGCGGTTATGGCTATTCGCCCTATTACCCAAGTTATTACACGTATCAGGTTACGGACCAGTATTGGGAGATTCAGATGGTCGATCTGAAAAATCGCCCGACAACGGCACGGGACCGACACAACCCCAGTTGAACGTTATTTACGATGCTACCATTCGGGGTGCCGACATCACCGATACGCAGGCCGTCGACACCGCGGTTACCGGCTATTTTCAATCAATCGCCTTATTTAAAGGCCACTGAATAAGCAATTATGAAACCGATCATGGCATTCATTGCCCTGCTGGCGTCTGACAACGACGACCTGGGCGCAGTATCAGAACGACATATTCGGGCGAACTCCGCGTTTCCATCGCCCTATCAGGATACGTTACGTTCAATATTTCGGCCCGCTATGGCGTGTCTTTGCCGATGGGCGGCACACAAGGGTATATTGACAAACTATCGCCGACCAACCTGGCCCTGGATGGCGAATGGCTGTTTCCGCAACGGTTTTCAATCGGAATGAAAACGGGTTATCAGTATAACAAACAGCGATTAGCCCGGCAGGTATATCAGTATGGACAGATCAGTCGATTTCGGCCGTGCAAACCCGAACGCTGTCGGTTATTCCGGCGATGGTTTCCCTCTCGTATTACTTTGCCGACAATGCGGCGGCCATTCGTCCCTATATGCAGTTTGCGGGTGGGGGTGCCTACGTTGATTATACCAATTATTTTGGCCCCCTGGCCGATCAGAATCGAACGGGTTCAAAGGAGCAATCGCCCCCGCTATTGGGCTTAAATATTACGGCAAACGCGAACAGGGGTTAGGTGCCGAAATTCAGGCGCAATACCAGAACGTGTTTTTCAACTACGACCTGTTGAAGAACAGTGCCCCATCACTGATGCTTTCAGCCGGGATTTCGTACCGGTTCTATTAGATCGGTTTCGTTTAGGTAGGCTGAGCACTGTGTTTCGACATCCGTAAACACCTACTTACATCAACTCCTCGATATGGGCGGGTAAACTGCGTCCGGCAGCCCGGCGTTCGGCAGCATAATCTGCCAGCGTTTGGGCTAGCCGGGCGTTTTTTCGTTCATTCAGGCCGGTTATCTGCGTAACATCCTTATCCGTAAAAAACGCTTTCATCATCAGCTGATTCCAGGCGGCCTCATCGAAATAATCCTGCGGATAAGGGTTGTGCAGCATAATGGCCGACTGCACATCGGCAATGTTGTTCCGAATGCCTTCTGTTGCCTGAAATAGCCATGCTTCCGGATAAGCCAGTACCGGCAGGGCCGAATAAAGCGCAACCAGTTCGTTCAATTCGCCCGCTTTAAACAGTTGACTAATCGTATTGACGTATGTAGTCTGGTCATCGGCCGGCAGTTGAAGTAGCCACCAAACCCGCGCCAGCCGGTCCAGTGTCCACCCCTCAACGGCAAATCCCGGCCGAACCCGCTCCAGAGCGAAAGCCATATCGGCCGGCACCTCAATGGGTTGTTTACCCACAAAGCGCGGCATGGCTGTGAAAACGCGGTAGAACGTAGCGCTCTTCGGATCGGCCTGGAATGCATCCGCCTGCTGACGCAGATAGGTTACTGCTTTTTCGGAATTGGCCTGCTGCTCGATCAGGTAAAACAGCGTCTGGCTCATCTGGGCAATAGTCATAAGACAAAAATAGGGGTGTAATTCGTCCCCTCGTGCATCAAAATCACATTAGTAGTTGCCTATACTTGCCTTTCATCAATCAGAACACGTTCTGCCCGTCTGGTTACGCAGGACGCAACCCTTACGCTGTGCGGTCACTCATGAAAAAAACGATACTTATTCTATTCACATTCATCTGTTCAGCAAATCTGGTCGTCTTGGCCCAACCGGCAACAGCCTATGTTTGGTGGAATCCTGCTCAGAGTGCGGTACCCGTTATTGAAGGGCAGGGCTGGTCAGGAAAAGATATCCAGAATCCGTACCACAGACTACCTGCGAAGGCCGAAAAAAGCGTTCGGCCGGTGGTGTGGAACTTGTCGCATAACGCAGCCGGGCTGATGATCCGGTTTCGGGCCAGTACGGATCAGATTGTGGTTCGGTACACGGTTTCGGGCAAACACGCTCTTCCGCATATGCCCGCTACGGGCGTCAGTGGCGTTGATTTGTACGGAGTAAACAGCGACGGCGATGCGCTGTGGTGCGCGGGCAAATACACCTTCGGCGATACCATTCAGTACCGGTTTGCTAACCTGGACCCCAACGATGCCTACCACAAAAAAGGGCGCGAATACCGACTCTACCTTCCGCTGTATAACTCCGTTCAGTGGCTCGAAATTGGGGTACCGACGGGCGTAACGCTAACCCCGTTACCCGTCAGGAACGATAAGCCCATCGTCATTTACGGCACCTCCATTGCACAGGGGGCCTGTGCGTCGCGGCCGGGCATGGCCTGGACTTCTATCCTGGGCCGCAAACTGGACCGACCCGTCATCAATCTCGGTTTTTCGGGCAACGGCCGACTGGAAAAGGAGGTCGTTGACTTACTTCCGGACATAGACGCCAAACTATACGTGCTGGATTGCCTGCCGAATCTGGTGGCAACGGTGGGTATCAAACCCGACGAAATAAAAGCCCGGATCAGTGAATCAGTAAAGACGCTTCGTCAACGGAAGCCCACCACGCCCATTCTGCTGGTCGAGCACGCGGGATACGCAGAAGGTGGTCTCAACCCTGGTCGCCGACAGTTGTACACAGAGGTAAACGAGTTGATGCAACAGGCATTTGCGCAACTGAAAAGCGAGGGCATCCAGCAACTTTACGTTTTGTCCAAATCAGCCATTAATCTGACCATGGATGCAACGGTAGATGGCACCCACCCCACTGACCTGGGCATGCAGCAATATGCCGATGCCTATGAACGCAGCATCCGCATGATTCTAAGCGAACCCGCTGGCGAAATTTCAACCACAAGGCCCCGGACTCAATACCGCGATGCCAGTAAGTACGATTGGGAAGAACGGCATAACGCCATTCTGACCCGGCTGAAAAGCAAACCACCCCGTATCCTGTTCTTTGGCAATTCTATTACCCATTTCTGGGGTGGTGCACCCAACGATGTTCAGGCAGCGGGCCCCGATAGCTGGAACGCAGTGATGGAACCGCTGAGCCGTGCAAAATATGGGATATGGCTGGGACCGGATTGAAAACGTGCTGTGGCGGGTGTACCATGGTGAACTGGATGGCTACGCACCAGCCCAGATTGTGTTAATGATTGGTACCAATAATCTCCAGCTCAATACAGATGCGGAAATCAGTGATGGACTAGCTTTCCTGGTACGCGCCATTCAGAACCGACAACCCAGTGTGGACATCGTATTGATTGGCATCCTGCCGCGCCGACAACTGGAAGAGCGGGTAGCAGCGCTGAACCAGCGTATTGCTCAGGTAGCGGGCGAACTGAACGCAACGTTCATCCAGCCGGGCACCGTTTTCCTGCAATCGGACGGCAAAATTAACGAGTCTCTCTTCGGCGATGGCCTGCACCCCAACGCCGAAGGCTACCGGCAGTTGGCCGCTAAATTAGTGCCTTATCTGAAAGCAGTAGAACCAGTAGCTAAGGGAAAGAAATGAGCCTGCGTTCCTCAATACAGCCTGATTTCATGTTCGGTCCCTACAATAAAGTGGATTCTGGCTTCAGCCTTTTCAGAAGACCACAAAATCACTACCTCGCAGCGATAAATCATCATTCGCAGCATTGGAATCTGTCCGATTGCCAGTGTAACCCGGCTAATACAAAGCAGTAAACCAGTCTGTACGCCTGGTGAGTAAGTTGAACCGTACGCATAGTCTTTGCTGTTAGAAGACCGATGGCCCGTTGACCCGACCAGCAATGGCCGACAGGTTTTCCGGCTCCCGTCATTTCCGTATCTTTGCCGCTAATTTTATTTGCACGCCCCTCGTCAATCTGTATGCAGGGCGCGTGTTTTTCGCTTATGACCGTCGTGAAGTACCAACAATACGAATCCCTCGATTACGCGCAGCTAGCCGCCGAGGTGCTGACTTACTGGAACAACAATCAGGTATTTGAGCAGTCTGTCGCCATCCGCGATGGGCAGCCCGGCTTTCACCTTTTACGAAGGCCCGCCTTCGGCCAACGGCACACCCGGCATTCACCACGTGATGGCCCGGACGATAAAGGATATTTTTTGCCGCTACAAAACCTTACAGGGCTTTCAGGTAGAGCGCAAAGGGGGCTGGGATACGCACGGCCTGCCCATTGAATTGCAGGTTGAAAAAGAACTGGGCATTACCAAAGATGACATTGGCAAAACCATCAGCGTAGAGGACTACAACCAGAAATGCCGCGAAACGGTCATGCGGTTTACGGACCAGTGGAACGACCTGACCCAGAAAATGGGCTACTGGGTAGACCTGGATAATCCGTACGTCACGTACAAAAATGAATACATCGAATCGGTCTGGTGGTTGCTCAAGCAACTATACGACACAAAAGTTGACGGGCAGCGGATGTTGTATAAAGGGTACACCATTCAGCCGTATTCGCCGAAGGCCGGAACGGGCCTGAGTTCCCACGAGCTGAACATGCCGGGTACGTACAAAGATGTACGCGATACTACCGTTGTGGCGCAGTTCAAGGTGAAACCCACCGGTAAGTCGGGCTTTCTCTTTTTCGATTCGATGGATGCCGATGTATTCATCCTGGCCTGGACCACCACGCCCTGGACGTTGCCCGCCAACTCAGCCCTGACGGTTGGTGCCAACATCGACTATGTGATGGTGAAGACGTTCAACCCGTACACCCACCTGCCGGTGCACGTGGTGATGGCCAAAAATCTGGTCAGTCGCTGGCTGAACGAGAAAGGCCAGGTCGATTCGCCCAATGACCCGGCTTTCGGAGCCTACTTGCCTACCAACAATCGGGATGCCGGACCGGTAGCCCCCTGGGCCATTGTCTCCGACTTTAAGGGGAAATTCCTCGAAGGCGTCGAGTACGAGCAGTTGATGCCCTACGTAACGCCGGAGGTGCCCGCTTTTCGCGTTATCCTGGGCGATTTTGTCACGACCGAAGACGGTACGGGTATCGTGCATACGTCGCCCACCTTCGGGGCCGATGACTTCCGGGTGGCGCAGGCGGCTGGTATTCCGCCCATTATGGTGAAGGATGAAACGGCCGGGCCGACAGGAAGATGGTGCCCATTGTGGATAAACACGGCCAGTTCGTGGCGGAAATCACGGATTACGCGGGGCGCTACGTAAAAGAAGAATACTACTCCGACGAAGAGCGGGCCGACCCCGATTTCAAGCCGACGGATGTGCTGATTGCCATCCAGCTGAAAGAAGAAAACAAAGCCTTCCGGGTGGAGAAATACGAACACCCCTACCCGCACTGCTGGCGTACCGACAAACCCATCTTGTATTACCCGCTCGATAGCTGGTTTATCCGGACAACGGCGAAAAAAGACCGGCTGGTCGAACTGAACAAAACCATCAACTGGCAACCCGAAAGCACGGGAACGGGCCGCTTTGGCAACTGGCTCGAAAACCTCGTGGACTGGAACCTGAGCCGTAGCCGCTTCTGGGGTACTCCCCTGCCCATCTGGCGGAGCGAGTCCGGCGAAGAAGTGTGTATCGGTTCAGTTGCTGAACTCATCGCAATGAGTGAGTCAGCGAATGAGCGAATGAGCGAGTGGGTACGGGATGGGAAAGCCGAGTATCAGCCGTACATCGATAAGAACGACGCATTCATTCATGCTCAGTCAATGATTCAACATTGGATTTGCACCGGCCCTATTCGGACGAAATTTATTTCGTATCGGACAGTGGGCAGCTCATGCAGCGCGAACCCGATCTGATCGACGTCTGGTTCGATTCGGGGGCGATGCCGTATGCCCAGTGGCATTATCCGTTCGAGAATCAGGACGTATTCGCCAAAGCGTTTCCGGCCGATTTCATCTCGGAAGGCGTGGACCAGACGCGGGGCTGGTTCTTTACGCTCCACGCCATTGCGGGCATGCTGTTTGACTCGGTGGCCTTCAAAAACGTGGTGTCGACCGGCCTGGTGCTGGATAAAAACGGCAACAAAATGTCGAAGCGGCTGGGTAACGCCGTAGACCCCTTCGAAACGCTGGCGAAGTATGGCCCCGATGCCACGCGCTGGTACATGATTACCAACGCCGAGCCCTGGGACAACCTGAAATTCAACGGCGAAGGCATTGGCGAAGTACAGCGGAAGCTATTCGGCACGTTGTCAAACACCTATAATTTCTTCGCCCTCTACGCCAATCTGGATGCGTTCTCCTTTTCGGAGCGCACCGTGCCGGTAGCCGAACGTCCGGAGCTTGACCGCTGGATTATTTCCAAACTGCAATCATTGGTGCTGGACGTAGAAGAACAGTTTGAAACGTACAATCCCAACTAAAGCAGGCCGGGCCGTTCAGGAATTTGTCAACGATCAGCTGTCGAACTGGTACGTCCGTCTGTCACGCCGGCGTTTCTGGATGGCGGGGCCGCTCTCGGTCGCGTCCGACGGGCAGATGACTACCGACAAACGGGCGGCTTACGAAACCCTGCACGAATGCCTGTCGACAGTAGCTCAGTTGATGTCACCCATCGCGCCGTTTTACGCGGACTGGCTTTATCGCAATTTAAACCCGGACGCCACGTCAGTACACCTGACGGATTTTCCGGTGGTCGAACAGGGTTTGATTGACGCAGAGCTGGAGCGTTCGATGGAATTGGGTCAACAGGTATCGTCACTCGTGCATTCGCTGCGTAAAGGGCACAAACTAAAGTTCAGACAACCGCTAAGCCGGGTATTGATTCCGGTATTGAACGCCGATACCCGTCGGCAAATTGAGCACGTATCGCCCATCGTAATGTCGGAGGTGAACGTGAAAGCGGTTGAGTTTGTCGACGATGCCAGTGGTATTTTAAAAAAAAGGGTGAAGCCTAATTTCAAAGCCCTCGGCCCAAAGTTTGGCAAACAGATGAAAGACGTGGCAACCGTTATTACCGCCATGACGGATAATCAGTTGAAAGAACTGGAGACAGGCGGGCAGCTCGGCAATCGCCCGTGGGTACCCTGTCACTGACCGACGTCGAAATCGTGACGGAAGATATTCCGGGCTGGCTTGTAGCCAGTGAAGGTGGACTGACCGTTGCGCTGGATGTAAACCTGACGGATGAGTTGCGCGGAGAAGGAATTGCCCGTGATTTTGTGAACCGAATTCAGAACCTGCGTAAAGACCGTGACTTCCAGGTGACCGACAAAATCAGGATTCAGCTGGAACGAACAACGACGAAGTTCTGGCCAGTGCCATCGACGCCAACAGGACGTACATCCGCCAGGAAGTACAGGCCGTATCACTCGATTTGGTTAGCCGATCTGAACGGTCGTAGCACGAAATCGAGATGGATGAGTTTCAACTGCGCGTCATGGTCCAGCGAGCCTAGTCTCATTATTTTTTTAACCAAAGCCACCTTCGAAAGTAGGTGGCTTTTTTGTTTACAAATTACTATATTTGTAAACTATTGAAATACTATTTGTTACCGCTCAACCACATCGGCACGAATTTTGTACACATTAAATTAATTAGTGAATAGTCGTTCCATTGCTTCTGGCGGGCAGGTGAAGCGATCACACTATGCATAATTAGCCTGACCCATCCCATAAGTATGTCCGCGTTGATTTGTTACGCTCACTAAACTTTTACAACATTGGTAGAACAGTTACGTACAACTTTACACACGTTTGTTAATAATTATCAGGCTGTTATGTGGCGGCTGCGCGAGTGTTCGCTCAACGATGAGCAATTGGGCAATGCCGTAGGATTAAGTGGTAACGCGATCCGAAACCGTCGGTCAAAGCCCGGCCTTTGGAAGTTATCCGATGTGGAGCGGCTGGCCAGTCATTTTTCCCTACCCGTTACGGCCTGTAACCAGTTGGAGCTGGCGCTCAAAGATTTACCAAAAACCATGAGAACGCTGCCGTCCGACGAGCGCCGGCGAACGGAGCGGCAGCTGGTGACGAAAATTGCTCAACTCGAACTGTACAATCAGAGCGACTGGCCGGTTAAATGCCTGTTGAAAATGCATCAGGCCCTGTACAAAGGCTATTAAGGAACAGACAGCTGCGGGCAGATCACATTGCGGAGGTAAATATCGGTCGGGTAGCGTAAATTTACGGTGAGTTAACTCTTCATCGTATGCGAACCTGTCTTTACCTGACAATACCGTTTTTACTTTTTTTTAACAACTTCACCGCTGCCCAATCCCCGGCCATGACGCGGGGGCCGTATCTACAGGTTGTTACGCCAACGTCGGTCATTGTCCGCTGGCGCACCGATCAGCCAACTACGGGTCGTGTATGGTTTGGCCCGTCTGTCGGCCAGTTGACCGGAAACCAGCGCGAATCGCAGCCGACGCTGGATCACAGTCATCACGCTCACGGGCTTGCAACCCCATACCCGCTATAACTATGCGATTGGCTACGACGAAACCAAGCTAACGTCCGGGCAGGATTATTACGTCAAAACGGCGCTGCCAGCGGGCGATACACGGCCGTTTCGGTTCTGGGTACTGGGCGATTTTGGCAGCGGCAACGATAACCAGAGAGAACGTTTATCAGGCCTATCAGAAACGCCACCGCCAACTCGCCCGGCCGATTTATGGCTTTGGCTGGGCGATAACGCCTATTCTTACGGCTAGAAGAGGAATACCAGCAACTTGTGTTTCACGTCTACGCGACCACTTTCCGGAACACCCCCGTTTTTATCACGCCCGGGCAATCACGATTATGCCGATAGCGAAACCAATTTCAACATTCCTTACTATAAACTGTTTTCGTTTCCCGCAACAGGGCGAAGCCGGGGGCGTACCCGTCAAGGTCAAAATCATATTATTCAGCCGATTACGGGCAAGTTCATCTGATTTCGCTTGATTCGCAGGGCAGAGAGAACGGGCAGTATCGGCTTTTTGACACAACCGGCACCCAGGTACAGTGGCTCAAGCGCGATCTGGCTGCGAATCGACTCCCCTGGACGATTGTCATTTTCCACCACCCACCCTTCAGCAAAGGCAGCCACAACTCCGACACGGAGCTGTCCATGAAGCTGCTGCGCGAAAACCTCACGCCTATCTTTGAAGCGCTACGGAGTTGATTTGGTCATGAACGGCCATAGTCACGGCGTACGAACGCACGTATCGCATCAAAGATCTGCGCGGGCTGGCTGCTACCTTCGACAGGAATGTAAACGTAACGGCCGAGCACAACCGGCCGGTATGATGGGTCGCCCAACTCCTGTCCTATCCTGACCAAACAGGGTACGATTTACATAGTCAATGGCTCGGGTGGGCAATTGGGGGGACAATCACCTGGCTTTCCGCACCCGGCCACCGTTTACAACAATATTACAGTCGGTGGCTCGATGCTGCTGGATGTAACCGATAACCGGCTGGATGCCCAGTTGGTTGATAACTGACGGTATCCGTACAGGATAAGTTTACCATCATGAAAGAACGTGAACAAAACCACCTCGCTCACCGCCGAATATGCCGATACGCTTCAGTTTACAGCCTCCTGGACAGGTAACTACAAATGGCCGGGCGGGCAAACCAGCCGGACCATCCGCTATGTGGCCGATCAAGGCGGGAACCTATTCCGGTCGCGGTGACGGATAATCAGCCAGTGTCTAACCGATCAGTTTACTCTTTCGGTCCAGCAGCCGCCCAAATTAACGACTAAACTGGCGGCCGCTACTGCCGTTTGTGCGGGTGGTACCGTGGCCGTAACGGCTACCCCCGAAAATACGACCAAAGCGGCTGGCTGGCAATATGATGTGCTGCTCTCCGATGCGTCCGGCAATTTCACCACCGAACAGATTGTTGGGTCGGGCTCGTTAACTACCCTGAAAGCGGCCATTCCGGCCACTGTACTGCCCGGTACAGGCTACCGGTTGCAGGTAAGGCCACGCGGTATTCCGTACGCGCAACTCATCTCGAGCGATGCATTTACGGTTAAACCCTTGCCAACAGCTACGCTGTCTGGCTCCACAACCGTGTTGCAGGGTCAACCTGTTTCACTGACGCTAACCTTTACGGGCGATGGCCCCTGGCCGGGACGCTTGTCGGATGGTACACCGTTTTACGGGTGGCATCACCCAACCATCCTGACGGTTCAGCCAACAAAATCCATTATTTATTCGGTCGCCAGCGTTGAGAACAGCTGCGGAAAGGGTACCTATTCCGGGCAGGCCTCCGTTACGGTACTGCTCCCAACGGCTGAAGAAACATTTGCCGATGGCAAGTTGAATGTTTACCCTAACCCAGCCCATGATGTTTTACAGTTGATTTGACCATGAACCAGAAAAAAGATGTGCCTGACGCTGGTGGATGCGCAGGGCCGACCGTTGTGCAGAAGCCGTTTGGCGTGGTACGTCGCTTTCCGAAACCCTACCCATGCCATCTGCTACAGGAACGTACATGCTGACGATTCAGGCAGGGCAAACTAAACTAACGCGGAAGGTAGTGCGGCAGTAACGCCTTTTGAGAGAACCTGGCCAAGGCCGAACAGCAGGAACGAATAATAGGGTCGTCAGGGCCAGTTGGCCCAGCCGGGCGTTGAGTTCAACCGGGCGTTTGTGGGTTGCAACGGCCCGCCCGTTCAGGACAAAAAGCGGGAAGGCCAGTATATAGACGTAACTAAACCAGTTGGCTCCTGTCAGGAACGAATACGCTACAGCGCAGGCCATCCCGGCAATAAGCAGTCCCCAATGGTAGCGAATGGCCAGTGGCAGGCCCAGCCGGGCCGGAATAGATCGTTTTCCCGTCATGGTATCGGTCTCGATGTCGCGAATATTATTGATATTCAGCACACCCGTGGCAAACAGGCCAACGCTCGTGGCGGGCAGTAAGCAGCAAGCGGACTGAACGAAAGCGTATACAGGAAATACGTACCCAGCACGCCCACCCAGCCGAAGAAAATCAGCACGGCAATGTCGCCGAAGCCCGCGTATCCGTAAGGCCGTTTGCCGTTGGTATAGCCAATGGCAGCCGCAATACTCAGCAGTCCCAGCACCAAGAAAAACCAGAAAATTTTCGGTCAGCGCTAAAACGCCAGCACCAGCAGGCCGATTCCGCAAACCAGCGACAGCACCGACATCAGGATAATACCCCGCAGCATGGCTTCTTTGGTGATATCGCCCGTAGCTACGGCCCGGCGGGGCCCTACCCGCAGTTCGGTATCTTTACCCGAAACGGCATCGCCATAGTCGTTGGCGAAGTTGGACAGGATTTGCAGGGAAATAGTTGTCAGGGCGGCCAGCAAGGCAATTGACCAGCTAAACTATGCGCAGCCGAGCCAGAAAACTCCCGAGAATAATGCTGGCCAGCGCCAGCGGCAACGTACGCGGCCGGGCAGCCGCAATCCAGCTATTTTATCATTTCAGTGATTGAGTGAATAAATGAGCGAATGATTGAATGATTCTACGTAGAATCCAGCTGCACGATCATTCACTCATTCGCTCAGTTACTCATTCGTAATTAATTACATACCTATCGCTTTCTTGAATGCTGCGATTATCCGGCTTCACATTCGACGCAAAGAAGTTCGTCAGTTCGCCCTTTTCGTTGATAACGTACTTGCAGAAATTCCAGGTTGGCACTTTGTCGTTCCAGCCGTTCATCGACTTTTGTTCGTCAGCCATTTGTAAAGCGGAGACTGGTCGGCACCCAGCACGTCTACCTTTTCGAACATCGGGAACGTAACGCCGTAGTTTTTCTGGCAGAACGTAGCGATTTCTTCGCTGCTGCCCGGCTCCTGACTACCAAAGTTGTTGGCGGGAAAACCCAGTACGACTACCTTGTCGCCGTGTTCTTTGTAAAACTTCTCCCAATCGGCATACTGGGGCGTGAAGCCGCACTTCGAGGCTACGTTCAGGATAACTACTTTTTTGCCTTTATACGCACTTAAGGCTACTGGCTTGCCATCCAGCGAATTGACAGTAAAATCGTATAAACTTTTTGTGGGAGCAACCACATTTTCCGGCGCACTGGCCATTTCGCTTTTATTGCTGAAAATACCTTTAACGAGTGTTGATAAGGACATAAAACTGGTAAGGGTCGCGACCACGACGACACCGATTAACGTAAAAATCAGATTCTTTTTCATGGTTGTTGTTATGGTAGATTTGAACGACTTGGAAAATTAAATTGAACATACTTACTCCGGTACGTCTATGCCCAATAAACCCATTGATCTGCCGAATAGTTTCACCAACAACCTTTGCCATGAATAAGGCGGGCCTGCAGCTTTACCGCATCGGTTTCTTTTAGTATGGACAGCTTATCGTAAAACTGGTTAAATGTCTTGGCCAGTTCGTAGGCATACTGCGCAATATAGGAAGGTGCAAAAGCCGCGCCAGCTTCGGCCAGCACGTTGCGGATACTGACTCAGCAAAAACACAACTGCTGCTCAATCTCATCCAGGTGTCGTGGTTGTGACCGTACGCTCAGTCACAACAACCATTTCGGCCGCTTTCCGCAAAATTGACTGAATCCGGGCGTGAACGTACTGAATATACGGCCCCGTGTTGCCGTGCAGATCGACCGATTCGGCCGGGTTGAACTGCATTCGTTTCTGCGGATCAACTTTCAGCAGATAATATTTCAGCGCACCCAGACCCAGCATCTGAAACAGGGCCGCTTTCTCCGCTTCGCTGAAACTCCTCCAGTTTTCCTTTGGCGGCTTCATCGGCGGCAGTAGAGGCCGCATCCGTTGTTTCCTGAATCAGATCGTCGGCATCGACAACGGTGCCTTCGCGGGATTTCATCTTACCCGTTGGCAGGTCGACCATGCCGTACGAGAGGTGATACAATTCGTTGGCGTATGCCCGACCCAACCGGCGCAGAATGGCAAACAGCACGTTGAAATGGTAATCCTGCTCGTTGCCGACAACCCAGATCTGGCGGTCGCTGTGGAAATCCTGAAACTTTCAAATCCGTCGTACCGAGATCCTGGGTCATGTATACCGACGTACCATCGGAACGCAGCACCAACTTCTGATCCAGGCCCTCTTCGGTTAGATCAATCCAGACGGAGCCATCATCTTTCCGGTAGAAAACGCCTTTCTGCAGTCCTTCTTCAACAATCTCCTTACCCAGCAGATAGGTATTCGATTCGTAATAGGTCTTATCGAAACTGACCCCGATGCTTTTGTAGGTAGCGTCGAATCCGGCATATACCCAGTTGTTCAGTTTGCGCCAGAGGGCCACCGTTTCGGGGTCGCCCTGCTCCCACAGCCGCAGCATCTGCTGAACTTCCTGCATGAGGGGTGCCTGTCTTTTCGGCTTCTTCTTTCGGCGTTCCCTGCAGCGACCATCTCCTCTACCTGCGCTTTGTAGGCTTTGTCGAACAGCACGTAGTATTTACCAATCAGGTGGTCGCCTTTCAGGCCCGACGATTCGGGTGTTTCGCCGTTGTCCAAAACAGCCGGTAGGCCAGCATGGACTTGCAGATATGAACGCCCCGGTCGTTGACGATGCAGGTTTTCACGACATCATAGCCGTTTGCCGCCAGAATCCGGCTGACCGAATCGCCCAGAAAATTATTGCGCAAATGGCCGAGGTGAAGCGGTTTGTTGGTGTTTGGCGAGGAAAACTCAACCATCACCGATCTGCTCCTTTTGTTGGCAATGTACCGAAAGCCGGATCGCGCGGCAATGTCGTTCAACAGCGATACCCAGGCAGTATCGGCAATACTGATGTTCAGAAATCCCTGCACTACGTTGAACGCACTGACGACCGCGCTGTTTTCGAGTAGCCAGGTACCAATCGTCTGCCCAATCTGGGCCGGAGCCTGTCGGAGGGCTTTTGTTAGCGGGAAGGTGACGAAGGTGTATTGTCCTTCAAACTCTTTTTTGGTCGGCGAGAGTTGCACTTCAGCCGACTGACCCGGATAGATTCGGCTATGGCCCGTAAAATATCGGTCTCTACTTTTGCCTGAATATCCATTGGACCGCAAAAATACGAAATGTATCGTGGATGTACGTTTTCAGACATACGGATAACCGTGTCTGGACAGATTTTACCCATGCTGACAGACGCATTTACCAATAGCCAGCCACAAAAAAAGGGGAGATTACCCGGCTCGTGACCTCCCCTTTTCAGCAACATTCAGGACTCCTTAATCCACACCCCAGAATAGCTTCGTACTAAACGGATCGGTAGTATCCTGGGCACCTACGTTCGCTACGTTTGAACCCGCTTCCGGGTTTGGGCAAAAAAGCAGCAATGGGCGTTTACTCGCTTCCGGTACCCGGATGCTCTGCGGGATAACCAGCAGGTTTGTACGACGGTACTCAGCGAGGTATTGCGCAGCGGATAGCCCGTGGGCACACGAACCGCGATTACCTGGCCTTTCGAATTCTGGGTGTAAGCCGCTACATCGATGTTAATGCGGTTGTTCAGCCCTTAAAATTCACCATTCACCTCGGTCTAATAAACCTGTTCGGGTCTCATATTGGGATCAGGCAGGGTATTGCTAACCGTCAGGGCTTCAACACCGTCGTTTCGTTGGCTACCGACTGTATTTTCTCTTTGGAGAAGAAAACTGGAAAATACGCGTTCCCGACCCAGATGGGGAATAGATCACCATAATAGCGGGCTTTCGGGATTACCTGACTGACCGGGGCTATTGATGCCCAGCGTTTTGTCCCAGTCTTCAGTATCGACCAGTATCCGGAATGAAGCCCCATGCGTCTGGTTCAGGTTGTTGGCCGTAGCATTGACGGTTTCGCCATAGCCGCCCCGCGCCACCGGACCGAAGTTGATTTTCTGTTCGCATAGCTCTGTCGACCATATCGCTGAGCGGGTGCGTGATGGTGATGTGTTTATTTTTTCGCTGCCCATAAGACCAGTCGTCCATATCGGCACCCAAGCCGGGTGGTTAGTTCAGCTACGGCCTTGTCCAGGCAGGTAAGCAGCAGACTGTCGCGGGCGGGGGTAGGGATGAGCAGGGCATCAGCACGCGCTTTGTGGGCAGGCTCGTAAGTAAGGCTGGGCCCGATCGGGCACTTTTTGCGCATAAACAGCCTGCCTTAGCTGCCCTTCCCAGGCCACATAAATAGCAGCCGCAACGGAATTCGGGTCAGCTTATAATCCCACCGGCGCAGGTAGGTCAGTGCCTGTTCGGTCCGGTCGTTGGGGAAGCCAGATTTTGCATCAGCGGCACCAGCGTTCGGGCGGGAATAGACAGGTAGTCGGCCTGCAGGGCCATGAAATCAACCATGGTTTTCCGTGTCCCGTCGTTCAGCACTTCTTCAATGCGATGCGCCCGCGACGGCCCCGACCAGGTCCAGCCAATGGCATTCCGGTTAGGGAAATTCGGGCCGGTCGCGGGTCGATTAGATTATTGTTGGCCGTGGCCATGTAGCCTTCTGGTGGGTTGAGCTTGTTGGGTAACTTATGATAGGCAGGAAACCACCCCACTCAAACCGGCCATCGCCGGGTACGGGCACCAGCCCCGTAAATTTGGTCCGGATGGGGGCCAGCCCTACCGCCTGCCAGCCAATTTGGTCGCTTGGTCGCCGTTGCTTCCCGGCCCAGATCATGTTTTCGCCCGGTACCCGGCTGTAATAACAGGCCTGCCGAAACTCCGCCCAGTTCCGGGCCTGATTCATGCGCAGACTGGCCAGGTAGGGCGCAGCACCCATTTCCAGCCCTCCCGACCGGATGGCGTAGGCTTTGTGGTGCGACAGCATCCTCAAATACCACGGGGCCATGGCGGGTATATTTCAGGGTGGCCGTTACGGGTTGCCCCCCTTTTACGGGGATGGTTTCGGTCTGTATTTTCATGGGTACCCAGCTGTCCCTTTGTAGCGATAATGGTTGGGTTGGCGGGGTTGGTTTCGTACACGTACAGATCTTCATTATCCGTTTCGAAAATAGTCAGGCCCCAGGCGCCATAGTCGTTATGCCCAATGGATACGCCCGGCAGCGTTGGCTCCCCGGCGCCCAACTACATTCCAGCCCGGCGCGTGCAGGTGAACCCAGTACCGCAGCGAAGGAGTCGACTGCGCCCGGTGCGGGTCGTTGGCCAGCATGGGGTAACCGCTGGCCGATTTATTGCCCGCAATAACCCAGTTGTTGGAGCCAATGTATTGCTTTTCGGTATCGAACCAGTAGCGTCCCGCTCCCGCCCGGTCCGGGGAATTATCGGGGATATGCTGGCTTCGTCTTCATCCGCTTTCGTCGCGACTGCCCTTAAATTTTAGGGCAGCCGAAAGGCTTCATACAGTTCCAGAATGGGCTGAAACAGTTCGTCGCCGTTTACATGAAGTGTCAGGTCAGGTTCTGTTCGGTGTCGTCAGTGGGATGAAACCATTGCAGTTCCCGGAGCTTGTCGGCGCCAATCAGTTTCACCAACCGGCCGTAGTTTAGCTCGTCCCGAACGTTGCACATTAGGCCCTGGTGGCGGCTGATAACTACCTCAGGTGTCCACAGGCCCGGTTTTGTATCGAGCACCCGAAACTCGAAAGGTAGCTTTTCGGGCGTTTTCAGAATCTGGGTGATGTAGGCATTGATTCCCGCGACAAAGGCCCGAACAATCTGCGGGCCGTGCGGATGGTAATGTTTCAACTCCTGTTCCATGCTGACAGGGTCGCTCCGGCGGAACCGAAACAGCCGGGTACCAATGTCACGCTTAATTTCCTGCGGCCCCAGCAGTTCGGCTACCGTTCCGGTGGCCTGCCGACGCCAGATTTCTAACTGAAACAACCGGTCCTGAGCGGCCGAATAGCCCTGGGCAAAAAACAGATCATGTTCGTTTTTGAGCGTAGATATGATTGACGCCCCACGTGTCGCGGATAATCTCGACGGGTTGCTTCAGGCCGGGCGTTCGCAGGGTTTGGGTTGTCTGGGCCTGGCAGCAGGGTACCAGTACAAGAAGAATGACAGAAAAAAGTTGACGCATATTGCTGATGAATTTAGGCGTAAGATAGCCCAAAAACGAAATAACCATATTTTAACATCTGTTTACCCAACCTGAATGAAGTATATCATTATCTTAGTCAACTTATCAACAATAAATCACACTGCCATGAAAACAATCATTCAACTTCTAGCGATCAGTCTAACCTCAATTTTAACCGGTTGTGTAGCCGTCAACATACAGTCGAATGTGAAAGCGGAGGCAACGCCGGAGTTTCATCGCATACTGATTGAATCCCGATTACCGGAAACCGACAACGCGTATCTAAACCAGTTTTTAACGGCTTTTCCGGCAGGCTACCAGGTTTGCACCGTACTAAACAGCCCCACTTCGTTTGAGAGCCCGATGGATGCTATCGAAAAACAGCGGCAAACCTGCCAGAGTGAAGTACTTTTAACGATCGATTTTTACCGCAACTACACGTCAGGGAGTGGCAAATACATCACCACGACCAATGAACTGCTGCTGGAGATGAAGAACTTAAGCAATGGCCAGTCATTTTGGAAGGCACTCGTCAAGACAAGTGGCAGCAACGAGGTTCCACCCAACCGGATTGTCAGCAAGTTGATTGACGACGGCCTTATTGAAAGCAGACTACCAGGTAACGCACGCGTACAGGCATCGAACTAAACCCGTCAGGAACAGCTGTCGGGAGATTATCCATCCGCCCAGGCGGTGAAACGTTCGTTTCTTCGTTTCTCCCTATCGTTGGTCAGCCTATCAGGTTCAGCACCATGCGGCCGGTTTTACGGTGTTGCATTTTCAATCAATACTAAGGAAGGAAGGGTAGTGCGGAGAGGTAAAAACAAGAAGCAGCACCGAAGAGCAATAGGCTAATCGCTCCGCAAACTCTTCACCGGGTTCATCAACGCAGCCTTGACTGACTGAAACGAAACCGTTAGTAACGCAATACCCACCGCCACCAGACCCGCCAGCCCAAATACCCACCAGTCGACGGTAGTTTTGTAGGCGAACGCCTGCAGCCATTTATTCATGACCCACCAGCCAACGGGCAGGGCAATGATAATGGCAATCAGCACCAGCTTCAGAAAGTCTTTCGACAACAGGGCCACGATGCTCCCCACGCTGGCACCCAGCACTTTGCGCACCCCTATTTCTTTGTTGCGCACCTCCGCGGTGAAGGCCGCCAGCCCAAACAGACCCAGGCAGGCAATGATGATGGCCAGACCCGTAAACAGGCCGAACACCCGGCTGAACTGCCGCTCAGCCTTGTACTGCTCGTTAAATTTCTGATCCAGAAAGAAGTAGTCGAACGGACTGTCGGGGTACAGGTCTTTCCACAACGCACCGAGCTGCGCCACACTCGGCTGAATCCGGTTAGCAGCCAGCCGGAACGAGTAATAGGTCATTCGGTTGGTAGGGGCGCACAGGTACAGGGTTGGCCGGGTAGGTATCTTCAATGATTCGATGTGAAAATCGTCGACCACGCCCACTATCCGGGTATCGACTGTACGGCGCCCTTCGGTACCCCCAAAGACCAGCGATTCATCCACGGCGGCTTCGGCGGAAGGAAAACCAAGCAGCCGCAGAGCAGCCCGGTTCAGCATGTAGCGGTTTCGCCATTGCGGGTCGTTGGCCCGGAAGCCCGACCCGGCCAGCCGACGAACGCCGTAGGTGTCGAAAAACTGCGCGTCGACATCAACGAAGTAAAACGTCTGCCGCTCGTTGGTCACCCGCTTTTTCCAGTATACCCCACTGCTGGTGCCCCCAATGGCATTGATACCATCGCCGGGTACAACGGATGAGGTGGTCATGCGCTGCACCCCCGCTACCTGGGTGGCAGCCGTTCGGAACACCTCAAATTTTGTCTGGTACAGCGAATCCTGGGTGAAATCGTGCAGCGGAGCCTTTATCACCAGCATCTGGTCAATGGATAATCCCAGGTCGTGGCCCTGCATAAACTGAAGCTGGCGGTATACGGTGATGATGGCCACCAGCATGACGACCGTGCCCACAAACTGTCCTACCACCAGCACCTGCCGCATCCCCCAGCCAGCCCGCCCAACGGCCTGCCGGAGCATACCCAGGGGCGTGTAGCCCGACAGCACCAGCGATGGATACAGCCCCGAACCCAGCATGCTGCCCAGCAGCAACCCGATTACCAGAAGCCCAAAAGCAGTGCGGGGGATACCGTCCATTTGGGTGAGTGGCCGACCCACCAGGCTATCGAACAGGGGCCCGGCAACTACCAGCAGCAGCAACGCCCCCCCAATGGCCAGGCTGTTTACCAGAAAAGCCTCGCCCAGAAACTGCCCCACCAGCTGCCTCCGGTTGGCCCCGATGGTTTTACGCAGACCCACCTCTTTGGCACGGGTAAGCGAGCGGGCAGTGGTGAGGTTACTGTAGTTTACCCAGGCAATCACCAGAATAAGCACCCCAATCAGCAGCAGGAAATAAACGGCGCGGGCACTGCCGTTCGGTTCGTGTTCGTAGGTCAGGTCGGAGTACAGGTGGATGTCGGTGAGTGGCTGCATGCGCAGTTGCATGCTGTTTTTGTTGAGATGACGATTGCCCAGCTCAGCCAGTTTTGTCCGGACATGCTCCGGGTTCGCATCCGGCCGAAGCTGCACGTAGTTGTAATCCCAGTAGTTGTCCCAGTTGTCGGAGTGACCGGCGCTGTACAGCGTTTTGTAGGCCAGCAGCATCGTGAACCGGAAATGCGTGTTGGGGGGCGAATCCGCAATGACGGCGGTAACCACATGCTGTCCGGTGAACCAGCCACCCGCCAGCCGCAGGGTTTTGCCTACGGGATTCTGCCCGCCAAAGTACCGCTTGGCCGTCGACGCTGTCAGGATAACCGTGTTTGGGCGGTTCAGCGCATTTTTCAGTCCCCCGTAAATGACTTTGTAGGGAAACATACGCAGAAAACCCTCATCAACGGCGTAGGCTCCCTGCTGCAGGTAGGGCGTCTGCCCCCGAAAAGCGGCCAGGTCCCGGGCGCTGTACACGCGGGTATAGTCCACTACTTCGGGCAGTTCGGCGCGGAGAGCGGGCCCAATGGCGCTGTGGGAGTTGGCATCGCGGGTTTCCAGCGTACCGTTGGCGTAATTTTCGATGTAAATCCGCCAGATGTCAGGGGCGTGGGGGAACTGCCGGTCGTAGCTACGCTCGAACCAGACGTACCGACCAATCAGCATAAATGCGGCCAGGCCAAGCGCGAGCCCGCCAATATTGATGAGGCTGTACAGCCGGTTGCGCCAGAGGGTACGCAGGGCGAGGGTGAGGTAGCTGCGAATCATGGAAGTCATATCAGTTTACATCCTGTCCCTGTTGCAGTTTTTTAATCATCGTTTCGATATTACTTCGGTTGCCAGCGTCCGGGGCTTTGGTCAGCGCTGTGTTGAAATACGGAATCGCTTTGGCGTAATCGCCCAGGGCCGATAACGCCCGGCCCATGCCTACATTGGTCGTGAAGGCGTCGGGGTGTTTGTCGTAGTTGGCTTTAAACACGGCAAGGGCATCTTTCGCCCGTTTCTGGGCCAGCATGGTCCGGCCGTACTGGTGCAGGTCGGTCATGTCGCCCAGGGGCAGGGCTTCTTTCATCAGCGCGTCAGCTTCGGCAGCCCGGTTCAACGCATTGAGTACCCCGGCTTTGGCGCTCAGGGTCTGAAAATTCCGGGTACCGGCAAACTGACCGCTCATAGCATTGTCGACCCATTGCAGGGCCTGTTCCAGCCCGACTTTATGCTGCACGGCGTAGTTGGCCGCCTGCACGAATGACTGCCACTGAAAGCCCCGGTTTGACCGGAGTTCATTGGCAAAAATGGCCATCTGTACGCGAGGTACGTTTACCGATATCCGGAAGGGAATGCGTCGTTTTCTCCCACTCCAGCGCCACCGTTGCCGAACTATCGGTCTGGTTCAGGAACTCGTACCGCAGCCGCTCTACCGACTGGGGCAGCGTTTCATTCTGCACCGTTACCCGTAGCGCGTCTTCGCCTGGGTCGTAGAAATAATGTCCCCAGGAAGTCGAGTTTTTAGAGAAGATAACTTCGGTCTGGTCGGCACCCAGGGCCATAAACAACCCATAGCGACCGGCAGCCAGCGGTTTGCCTTCCACCGTGACATCATGGCTAAACTCAATGGTGGTGTTTTCGTTGGCACCGGCCCGCCAGGGAGCGGGCCGGTTAGCGCCAAAACCGGGAGCCTCTAGTCCATAGTGCGCCACGGGTGTTCCCCATAGTTTGCCCTCCCGTCCGCGCACACCGGGGCGGTTGTAGTGGAGCGTCACCATGGTGAGGCCAATCTGCTCCGAAACGGATGCCTTTTTGTTGCCCCCCACGGGCTCAGTCGTGAGCTGGCCCTGCGCCTGCAGCGCCGTGCTGGCCACCAGCGTTAGTACAAAAAAGAAGTATGAACTTAATTTCATATTGGGTACAGCGGTTAGGGTTCAACTGGTTGTTACTCGCTTCGTAATGATTTCACGGGATTCATCAGGGCGGCTTTCACGCTCTGGAAACTCACCGTCAGCAGAGCGATGCCCACCGCCAGCAGGCCCGCCCCGGCGAACATCCACCACTCGATGTCGATTCGATAGGCGAAGTCCTGCAACCAGGTAGTCATGGCCCACCACGCAACGGGAGCAGCCAGCGCGAGGGCAATCAGTATCAGTTTCAAAAAGTCTTTCGAGAGCAGGCCGATAATACTGCTAACAGAGGCCCCCAAAACCTTACGGACACCAATTTCTTTCGTGCGTTGCTCGGCGGTGAACGTGGCCAGACCAAACAGACCCAGACAAGCCACGAAAATGGTGAGGCCCGCAAAAATGCCGAGAATACGCCCGGTTTTCTGTTCGGCCCGGTAGGTAGCCATTAAAGCGTTCATCCAGGAACGAGTAGGTAAAGGGCGCGTCGGCGGTGAGTTGATTCCAGTGTTGTTTCAGGCTGGCAAGCAAGCCGGAAATGTCTTTGGTTTTTACCTTCACAATCACGGTGCCCGTATTGCGTCCCAGCATCATGACCAGTGGGGAAATGCGTTCGTGCATCGATTTGAAATGGAAATCCTTTACAACGCCAATTACCCGGTACGTCCCTTTCTGCCCTTCGTTATTCGGACTGGTGATGGTGCGACCCAGCGCTTTGTTTCCCCAGCCAAATGTTTTGGCGGCTGTTTCGTTCAGGATCACCCCCGACGAATCGGTGCCATATTGCCGGGAGAAATTTCGTCCGTAGGCCAGTTGCATACCCAGCGTTGGTATGTAGTTGTAATCGACATCGTAGCGCAGGGTTTTGACCAGTTGGGTCGAGTTGGTTTCGGGATAGACCGTGAAATTGTTGTTGTAACTCGGCCCGGCGGGCAGATACCCCGACGTGCTGACATTCACGACGCGGGAATCCTGCATGAGCTGATTTCGGAATACGTCTTCCCGGTTACCCAGCAGCCAGGTTTCGGGCAGCACCAGTACCTGCTCTTTGGTGTACCCCAGTTCTTTGTTCTGAATGTAGCTTAGCTGCCGGTACACCACGGTGGCCCCCACCATCAGCGTAATGGAAATAAAGAACTGAAAAACGACCAGCCCGCTGCGCAGGCTGATGCTGCTCCGGCCCGATGTAAACCGCTGGGCGGTAGCATCCCCTTTCAGAACGACAATTGGTTTAAACGAAGACAGAAAAAACGCGGGGTAACTGCCGGCCAGAACGCCGACCAGCAGCCCAAAGAGCAACAGACCCGGCAACTGCCAGACACTGTCCAAAAGCCGGAGGGTCAGGTCTTTCTCCGCCAGTGCATTAAAGAGGGGTAACGCCAGGTATACCAGCCCAACCGCCAGCAGCAGCGCCAGGGCCGTTAGCAGCAGGGACTCCATCAGAAACTGGGCGGCTAAGGCGGTTTTTTCGGAACCCAGCACCTTTCGAATGCCTACCTCCCGGGCCCGTTTGGAGGCCCCGGCGGTACTCAGGTTCATGAAGTTGATGCAGGCAATCAGGAGCATGAACAGAGCGATAGCCCCGAACATGTACACGTACCGGATATCGCTACCCGCTTCCAGACTCTGCGTCATAGTCGGAGCGCAGGTGAATAGCGGTCAGGGGTTCCAGAAACAGGCCAATGTCTGTTGCCTTTCTGGCGGAACTGGGCCATTGTCATGCCGAAAGCCTGCTGCAACTGCGGGGCCATGTACTTGTCGACGACGGCCGGTAATTTGGCCTCCAGTTGCCGGTAGTCGTAGCCTTCGGGCAGGACGAGGTACGTGTGAAATTCGGAGGTCATCCAGGAAGTCGACCGAGCGTCGGGCAGGCTGGCCATCGACAGGAACAGATCGAAATGGAAATGGGAATTGGCGGGTACCCGGTCAATGACGCCGGTAACCTGATAGGCTGCGTTCCAGCTTTTAATGGTGAGTATTTTCCCGAGCGGACTGGCAGTACCGAAATACCTGTGGGCCATTGCCTGCGTGATAACGGCTGTATTGGGACGCACCAGGGCTGTGCTGGGATCGCCCTGCAGAAGCGGCAGCGTGAACACCTGAAAGAAATTAGAGTCCGCGTACGCCAGGGCATTATCGTTAAACGTTTTATCGCCAGCCGTGACGAGGGGAGCCCCGGCCTGACGCAACCGGGTAGCCTCCATTACTTCGGGATAGTCTGGCTTTCAGGGTTTGGGCAACGGGCGGCATCACATGGGCTTCGTTCATCGTTCCCCCCTGTATGGCTCCCTGAAAATTGACCCGCACAATGCGATCTGCCTTATCGTTGAACCGGTCGTAACTCAGCTCGTCGAGCACAAACAGGCTAATGAGCAGGCAGGATGCCAGACCAAGCGCCAGCCCAATGATATTAATGGTCGAGAACGCTTTATTGCGGACCAGGTTCCGCCAGGCAATTTTGAGGTAGTTTCTGAACATGAGTACTTCGGTTTATTCACTCCGTAACGACTTCACCGGATTCATCAGGGCGGCTTTGATGCTTTGGAAACTTACCGTCAGCAGGGCGATGCCCACCGCCAGCAGGCCCGCAATGGCAAACATCCACCATTCGATATCGATCTTGTAGGCGAAGCCCTGCAGCCACTGGTTCATGGCGTACCACGCCAGCGGTGAGGCAATGACGATGGCTACCAGCACCAGTTTGAGAAAATCTTTCGACAAGAGGGTTACCACACTGACCACCGATGCGCCCAGCACCTTGCGCACGCCAATCTCCTTCTGGCGTTGCTCGGCGGTGAACATCGCCAGACCAAACAGACCCAGGCAGGCAATCAGAATGGCCAGCGAGGCCGCCGTGGTGAAAATCAGGCCGTACTGCTGCTCGGTCTGGTACTGCTTGTTGTACTGCTCGTCCACAAAGTAGTACTCAAAGGGATTACCGGGGAAAATCTGTTTGTAGAGCTGCTCCAGCTCACCTATTTTGGCCGTAACACGGTCGGTCGTCAGGCGAAGGGTGTAATTGGCACCACTGTAGCGCGGGAAAATCAATAAGGGCTGAATGGCCTGCTGGAGCGACTGATGGTGGTAGTCGGCCGTTACGCCAACCACCTCAAACTCGCTGCCGAACCTGATCTTCTGCCCTACGGCAGCCTGCGCCGACGCGAAGCCAAGAACCTTCGCGGCTTTCTGGTTCAGCATCACCCGGTCGGCCTGGGGCTGGCGGGTGCAGTGCGCGGTCGTAAAGTTCTGCCCCGCCACCAGCTTAATTCCGTAGGTCGGCAGGAAACTCTCGTCGAAGTAGGTGATAGCGTAGCTCTTCTTGTCGTCGCCTGGTGCGGGGTTCAGTCGGGTAATACCGTCGGCGTTGAAGTTGTAGTAGCCGCCCGGCACACTGCCCGAGTTACTGAACCCGTCAACGTAGGGCAACTGAGCCAGCTCGTTGCGAAAGGCCAGCCGACCCGAACGACGGGCGGTATCATCGCCTACTTCGGCCCCTTTTATCACCAGCAGTTGCCGGAGGTTCATGCCCAGGTTCTTGTTTTGCATGAACATCAGTTGCCGGTAGAGCACAACCGTGGACACGATGAGTACCATCGAAATAACGAACTGAAACACCACCAGCGATTTGCCGCACCTGCGCTCCGCTCACCAGCCGGACGGCACCAGATCGCCCGGAGCCGGACTGGGTAAACACTCCCTTCATGACACTGATGGCTGGCAGGCCCGACAACGCAAAGGCCGCGTAACCACCCGATGCCAGCGCCCCCACCCCAATCAGTGCCAGCCCCGCCAGCCACAGCTGACCCGTAGCTAACGTGCTAAACGATAGCTGCTGACCAATCAATTCGTTGAAGGGCGTTTGTAAAAAGAGCATCAGGAGCAGCGCCAGCCCAAATCCCAGCAAATTGAGCAGCAGCGACTCGCCCAGAAACTGCACGATAATATGCATCCGGTCGGCACCAACCACCTTACGAACCCCCACCTCTTTAGCCCGTTTCAGCGATCCGGCCGTGGTCAGGTTGACGTAATTAAGCCACGCAATGAGTAAAATCAGCCCGGCAATGCCGCTCAGCAGGTAAACAAAACTCAGTTTGCCGTTGGTTGGCCGCGGATCGCCCAACCCGTCGCCGAGGTGCAGATACGTCAGCGGTTGCAGCCTGACCTGGTCGGTAGCCTTCGGGTAAAGCGTACGGGTCATTTTGTTGATGCTCGTTTCCAGAACGGCCGGGTCAGCGTTTGGATTGAGCCTCACGATAGACTGCGAGAAACCGCCCTCCCAGCTATCCAGTCGGGCCCAGTCATTACCGTTCCGGCCAGCCGCCGTTGCCAGTGTGCTGAGTGCGTACACCATGTCGAACTGCAGATCGGAGTTGGCTGGTACGTCGGCAAAAACGGCCGTGATTGTGTAGGCCGCCTGGCCAAACTGGTTGTTCAGCGTGATTACCTTACCAACGACCTGGTTCAAATCGACCGACCCGCCGAAGTACGCGCGGGCTTTGGTCGCTGATACCGCTACGGTGTTGGCCCGGTGGAGGGAAGGCTCCCCGGCAACCAGCGGAAACGAGAAAATCCGAAAGAAATCGCCGTCGGCACAAACTGAATTGTCCTCCCGAAATGAACGAAGGGAGGTCGTTTTGTCTTCTCCCCCCAGCGTGACGACGCCATTCTGCACAAAGGCCAGCCGACAGAAAGCTTTCACGTCGCCGAAGTTCTGTTTCAGCGCCGGCGCAATGGCGGTCGGCACAAAATCGCTGTAGGTGCCCGTGGGCGATTGCAGCAGCACCCGGTACGTCTGCGCCCGGTTCTGGTGAAACTCGTTGAAGCTGCGCTGAAAACTAACGTACTCCAGAATCAGCCCGAAAGCCGCGATTCCCACCGCCAGTCCAATGATATTGATGGCCGAGAAAACCCGGTTTTTACGCATGTTGCGCCACACTATCTTGAGGTACGTAGTACACATAAACAGGGTTGATTTATTTGACGACAACGGTGTTCTTCTGATTGACCTTCACCGTAAACGTCGATTGAATCTGCAACACATCGTTTTGACTGTACTGCAGCCGGTACTCGCCCGGGGGCAACGGAATATCGTTTGGAAAGAAGCGTTTCTGACCGTCGATGCTGGTAGTCCGCTCAAACGAATAATCATCCGTTGAACGGGTCAGAACCAGCCTGACTTTGCCCGTGCAGGTTTCGCACCGGAACGTTACGTTCTGCTCGGGGTCGGTGGCCGACTCGCCAGAGGAAATATCCTCTTCCGGTTGGTCGGCCGGGGCAGCGGGGCGATGTCGGTCGCTTCCCCGGCCCGGTGGCGTTGCAGGTAGACGTGGTGGCTCAGGCGTGTTGCCGATGCCGAGCGAATCGAAGATGCGGTGTTTGAGATCGTCTTTTGCCAGCCTATCCAGCCGGGCCACGTCGAACGTATGCCGGTAATTGATCGGCTGGCCATTCACCAGCCCCTCTACCTGGACCGACAGTGTTTTGCCATCCTCATCAATCTGGGTATGGGTAGTGGATCGACGGAACGTTTGCGCCGTGGTGGTGAGAGCGAGGCTGAGGCCAAGCAGCGTCAGGAGTGATTTCATATTGGGAAAGATAACACACACGATAACTTCATTGCTCAACTGTCGTGCCACACCCGGCAAAGTGCCTTTGCAGCCTAAAAACGGCCCTGTCGTTTACATCACCGTCCGAAAGCGGACACTTGTCCGTCCAGAAGTGAACGCTGATTCAGGCCGGGTGAACGTTGACAACAGACTGCAAGGGTTCAGGTATGAATACAGCAGGTCTTTCGCCAACGGCTTTATCCACGCGGTTCTGTTCGGGAACGTAAAAGTCATTAAAGCCGCCTTTCAACGGCACGCGGGTAACAGGCTGGCATCAGGCCACCGGTTAAGATCGACGTTGGCAGGTCGGTGTGCGCGCGGGCATACTCCGGCTAAAAACGACGACGCATCACCCCATCGTCGGCAAACAGCAATGGGCTGCCGATCATGACAATGTTGAAAAGTTCAGGTTTGGTCAGCAGGTCGTACGAGGTCAATAATTCACCGTACGAATACCCGTAGATGGCGCTATACTGCGTAACCGGGTATGTTTTTTCTACGAACGGAATCACTTCCTGCTCCAAAAACCGCAGAAACGTCGGGCCACCCCCTCCGCCACGAGTAGTAACTTTCGAGCAGGTTCCGTAGCACTGATTCGTGGGGTTTACTCGGAACGCAAACTCTTTACCGGATTGGTCAGGGCGGCTTTCACGCTCTGAAAACTGACGGTCATGAGCGAGATCAGCATTACCAGCAGGAAGGGTACGACAAAAAGCCACCACGGGAGGTTGGTACGAAAGGCATACCCCTGCAACCATTGCGACACGGCAAACCAGGCCAGGGGCGTGGCTATGACAAATGCGATCAGTATTAATACCGCAAACTCCCGGTACAGCATCCGGACAATCTCGCCAACGGATGCTCCCAGCGCTTTGCGAATACCAATTTCTTTGGTGCGTTGCGCCGTTGTAAACGAAGCCAACCCGAACAAGCCCAGGCAAGCCACTAATATCGCCAGAATTGTAAAGAGGCTGAATACCTGACCAAAGCGCTGATCGGCCTGGTACTGGTCGTTGAAGCGCTCGTCTAAAAACGAGTACTCAAACGGATTACCGGGGAAAAACCGGTTCCACTCCGCCCGTATAGCCCCAACCTGCGTTTTAACATCGGTGGTGGCCAGCTTAATCGAAAAGAACCCGCGTGCATCGGGAGCCATACGAAAAATAAGGGGCTCGTAGGCATCGCGCAGCGATTGCTGGTGGAAGTTATCAGTTACCCCGACAATGGTCAATATATCACCCCAGAAGTCGATCTGCTTCCCAATAGCCTGCGACGGGTCATCGAATCCCAGTTGCTGAACGGCCATTTTATTGAACACTACGCCACTGGAATCGCTGCTGAACTCCTTAGAAAAATTGCGGCCTGCCAGCAGTTTCAGATCGTACGCTTTTATAAAATCATGGTCAACGCCAATAATCCGGTACTGTGTGCCTTTGCTCTCATCGGTTCCTTTTATCCGGATACCACCCGCATTAAACTCGACGATCTGCCCCGGCACCACCGACGAAGCTGCCACATGCCGGATACCTGACTGGCGCAACAGCTCCCCTTTGAAAGCCGCCATTTGCCGCATAAAGGTGGAGTCATTGGCAATAATAGGGGGGTTAAGCACCAGAGTCTGCTCAATGTTGATGCCCAGACTCTGTTTACGCATAAAGTTGATTTGCTGAAATACCGCCAGCGTACCGACCAACAGGAGTAAGGATGCCGCAAACTGAAACACCACCAGTGCCTTACGCAGCGCAATACCCTGTCGTGTGGAGCTGACTTTCCCTTTTAGCACGGCTACTGGCTTAAATCCTGACAACACAAAGGCCGGATAAAGACCCGACAAAAAGCTGCCGACAACAAACAAGCCTGCCAGTGGCAACCAGAACATACGACTGCCCAGCAACGTGCTGTTTAGTTGCTGACCCGACAACTCATTGAAGGTTGGTAAGGCAAGCACTAACAGTAGTAGCGCCAGCGCAACGGCCAGCGCATTGAGCAGCACCGACTCAGTCATGAATTGACCGATGAGTTGCCCCCTAAACGAGCCTACTGCTTTACGAACCCCAACTTCTTTGGCCCGGTCGATGGCCCGCGCTGTTGCCAGGTTAATGTAATTGACCCAGGCAATAACAACAATGAAAAATGCGATGGCCAGCAACAGGTAAACCGTTTTACCATCCCCGTTTGGCTCGGCCTCCATCATTAAATGCGAGTACAGATGAATGTCTCGTAAAGGCTGGAGCAGATAGACCGCGGCCGACTGGTACTTCCGGTGTTCTTCGCCCGCCTGCTTATCAACCAGAGCCGGAAATTTGGCTTCCAGGGCCTGAGGGTCAACACCCGGACGCAGTAACAGGTACGACAAAGCGCCATCCCACTGCCAGGCCGTATCCGGATTGTTATCGGGTCCAACCTGCTTGACAAACGTGACGTACGGAATGATGTAGTCAGGCTGCAAGTGGGTATTAGCCGGGAAATCCTTGAAAACACCCGTCACCTTTACCGCATCCCGGCGGTTTTGCTGAACCACTTTCCCAATTGGATTTTCGCTGCTGAATAGCTTCCGGGCTACCGATTCAGATAGTACAATGGTGTTAGGTTGGGTTAGGGCCGTGGCCGGATTACCTATCAGCAATGGGTAGGAGAAGACGGTGAAAAAGGACTGGCTGGCAATGTAGACCTTTTCAACTTTCAGGCTTTTGTCCTTATAATCAACGACGACCGAGCTACGACGCACTATTTTTACGTAGTCTTCTACCTCATCAAATGCGGCCTTGAACGCAGTACCGGCGGCCTGAGCCCCAGCCGCCCATTGCGTACTCAGCTTGCCTTTGTTGTAGCGGTCCTGCCGAACGCGATAAATCCGGTCACCTTTTGTATGGAAATTATCGTAACTCAGCTCAAAAGACACGTACTGCAGAATGAGTACGCAGGCAGCGATTCCAATGGCAAGCCCCAGGATATTGATGGCAGAAAATGTCCTGTTGCGAACCAGATTCCGCCAGGCAATTTTGATGTAGTTGGTAAGCATACTTTTGAGATTTTGGTATCTTCAAGAAAAAACTTAATCAGCTATGGAAGCGTAATCATTCGATCTAATCGAAGAATTTCATTCCGAAGATGTCGGTCGTATAACCATTCTAAACTCATTCATCGTCCTAGCGTAGCGCTCGCCCGCTACGAAGATCAATACGATATTCTCCCTGAACTTGAACTGGCACTGCCAGCGGGAAAATGCAAACCAGATGTGTCCATCTTCAACAATTTATCAGTTAATTGGCTGAACGATGTTGTTTTCTACACGCAACCACCTGTCATTGCCGTCGAAATACTGTCGCCGAAGCAGGCCCTCACTGAGTTGACGGATAAGGCCTATAAGCAATACTTTCCGGCGGTTGTTCAGTCAGTGTGGTTAGTTATTCCCGTGTTGCAGATTATCCATATTTTGTTGCCAGATGGGTCTAAACATATATTCGCTGATGGGATTCTGCTTGACCCTGTAACAGGCGTTGAAGTTGATATAGCCTACTTTTTTAAATAGATTACTCACTCCTGAGTGACTTCACCGGGTTCATCAGGGCGGCTTTCACGCTTTGAAAACTCACCGTCAGCAGGGCAATACCCACCGCCAGCAGACCCGCCCCGGCGAAAATCCACCACTCGATGTCGACGTGGTAAGCGAAGTTTTGCAGCCATTGTCCGGCGAGGTACCAGGCCACCGGCAGTGCAATGACAACGGCAATTCCAACCAGTTTGAGGAAGTCTTTGGATAGCAGTATAACCACACTACCCACCGAGGCACCCAGCACTTTGCGCACCCCAATTTCCTGGGTCCGCGCTTCGGCGGCAAACGCAACCAGCCCAAACAAACCGAAGCAGGCAATCAGCACGGCCATGATAGTGAACGAAAGCAAAACCTGGCCCTGCTTCTGTTCGGCTTTGTACTGCTGTGAGAAATTCTGGTCCAGAAAATGAAACGTCGGACTCTCTGATGGATCGAACGTACGGTACACCTGACTGATGTAGGCCAGTGCCTGGCTGGTCTTTTCGGGCTGGATTCGTACGTAGAGATTATCCTTTTCGGCCGGAGCAGGCATCTGCAGCACCAGTGGTTCAATTTTGTGCTGGAGCGAATACGTGTGGAAATCGGCCACGACGCCAACGACCCGCGCTTCGGCTGTTTTGTCCTGACCAAGATAGTACTTGACGCGCTTGCCAATTGGCTCCTGCCAGCCCATCTTTTTCACTAAAGCTTCGTTGACGAGCACCGCCCCCAGCGCATCGCTGGGAAACGACTCCGAGAAATTGCGTCCTTTTACCAGCTTTATCTCCAGGGTGTTGAGGTAGTCCGAATCGACGGAGAATTTCTGCACCACCTGCGTCGAAGTGGGCATGACACCGTTCTGTTCAAAAAACATCCCGTTTGTGCCGATGTTGTTGTTCCCGATTGGATTGCTGGCTGCCGATACGTCTTCGATCAGGGGACTTTTTCGCAGTTCATTTTTCAGGGCCTGAACCTGCCGACGCGCTTCGTCGCTTTCGAGGTGAAATGTCAGCACCTGATCTTTGTTGAAACCGAGGTTTTTCTGGTGCATGTAGCTCATCTGGCGATAAATTATTGCGGAGCAGGCAATCAGTGCCACGGCGGCCACGAACTGAAACACCACCAGCGACTGTCGTAGACGGGCCTTCCCGACCTGACTGCCGACCTGCCCCCGCAAGGCCATCACCGGCCGAAAGCCCGACAGCAGCAACGCCGGATACAGGCCACTGCCCACGCCCAGCAACGCCACAAACGTGACGACTATAATCCATGTCGTCAACGGGCCGTATTGGGTGAGCACCAGTGACCGGTCGGCCAGTTCATTGAACCAGGGCAGCAGGCTATTCGCCAGCAGCACACCCACCACGCCCGCCAGCCCGGCCATCAGGATCGACTCGGTCATAAACTGGCCAACAAGCTGACTGCGCCGGGAACCAATGGCCTTGCGCACGCCCACTTCGCGGGTCCGGGTCACCGCCCGGGCCGTGTAGAGATTCACGTAATTGACACCGGCAATCAACAAAAGCAGCGTGGCGATGAGGGCGAAAACACCCACCGTTCGGTTATTGCCGTTTGGGCTGGCTTCGTAGTCCAGATGGGAATGCAGGTGAATGGACGTGAGGGGTTGAAGTTCCATCCGGTAGGTCAGTTCACCCAGTTCTTTTTTAAGGTATTTCGTGTAAAAGCCGGGCAGTTTAGCTTCCAGCGTTTTGTAGTCGCTGCCCTCCGTCAGCAGCAGATACGTGTACAGCTCGAAGTTTTGCCAGCCGTTGGTGTAGTTGGTCGGCAACGACCGCAGGGCGCTGAACTGCAGGTGTGAATTGGCCGGGACATCGGCCATAACGCCGGTTACGGTATTGACAAAGTGGTTGCTGAACTCAATGGGCTGCCCCACTGCTTTACTGGCATCGCCGAACAGTTTTTCGGCCAGGCTTTTGGTCAGTACAATGCTCTCCGGCCGGGTCAGGGCGGTGGTAGAATTACCGTACAGGAATGGAAACGTGAAGACGTCAAACAGCGTGTTATCGGCGAACGAGATGTCGTTGGCTTCTATTTTTTTGTCGTTGTAGGTGATGATGCCCCCGCCTTCGGGGTAGACGCGAACCGTTTTCTCGACCTCCGGGTAATCGCTTTTGAGTGCACCCGCATACGGGGCGGAGGTGGGTGCCAACTGAAGATTACCGCCGGGCCAGGACGCGTAGTGCACCACCCGAACAATTCGGCTGGCTTTGGTGTGGAACCGGTCGTAGCTGAGTTCGTGGGCGATGTAAAGGCCCATCAGCGCGACAGCTGCCATCGCAATGCCCATTCCAACGATGTTCAACGCACTGAACAACCGGTTCTTTCGCAGATTCCGTAGCGCGATTTTAAGGTAGTTATGAAGCATAGCGGTAAGGGTTTATTCGCTTCGTAATGATTTCACGGGGTTCATCAGGGCGGCTTTGATGCTCTGGAAACTCACCGTCAACAGGGCAATACCTACCGCCAGCAAACCCGCCAAGGCAAACATCCACCAGGCAATGTCGATTCGGTAGGCGAAGTCTTTTAACCATTGACTCATGGCGTACCAGGCCAGCGGAGAGGCAATGAGGATGGCAATAAAGACCAGTTTCAGGAAGTCTTTGGACAGCAGTCCAACAATACTGAGCACGCTGGCACCCAACACTTTGCGAATACCAATTTCCTTCGTGCGCTGCTCGGCCGTAAACGCGGCCAGCCCGAACAAACCCAGGCAGGCGATAAGGATAGCCAGCACCGCAAACGTCAGGGAAATGGTACCAATCCGTTGCTCAGCCCGGTACATATCGTCGAAGCTGTCGTCCATGAACTGATAACTAAAGGGCTGCCCGGGAGCAATCTGCTTCCATTGGGCTTCGATCTGTTTCATCAGCACTGGAATATTCGCCTGGCTGAGCCGGAAGGAAGCCGCGCCCGAATTAGGGCTTAGGGTCAGCGACAAGGCACCAATGTTGCGCCGAAGGGACTCGAAGTGAAAGTTTTTAACAACGCCGATGATGGTGTAGCTTTTTCGGTTTTTACTCTGCTCGTTGGCATATTGCCAGATGTGCTGACCAATTGGGTTTCGGACACCCAGCACCCGCACGGCGGCTTCGTTGATAAGGATGGCCGACGAGTCGGTCCCGTACGTTCGGGAGAAGTTCCGGCCCTGTAGCAGGGTGATGCCCAGCGTTTTCAGGTAGTCATAATCAACGCCCCACTGCTGCATATTAACTCCCTTTTTCATGTCGGGCTGGCCCTCGGGGAAGAACGTATTATCACTCCGGTTGGAAGGGGTTGGCAGGTAACCGGAAACGCTCCCGCTCACCACGCCCGGCATACGCAGTACTTCCTGTTTGAACGTTTCGGCCTGCCGCCCAATGGCGTATACATCATGGATAGTTACTACCTGATCGCGGTTGAACCCCACATTTTTTACCTGGATGTACGAAATCTGCCGATACACGATGATGGTGCCAACAAGAAGCACAATGGACATCATGAACTGAAAAACGACCAAGCCGCTCCGGAGTCCGGCGCTCCGCAGACCTCCCTTTATGTTTCGAAAAGTCGTACTACCGCCTTTCAGGACGGTAATAGGTTGGAAGGACGACAGAAAGAAGGCCGGATAAATACCCGCCAGAAAGCCAACAAGGATGGGTAAAACCAGCAGCAGCGGAAGCTGGTAAACGGTTATCAATTGCCAAATGCTCAGATTCTTTGCCGCCAGTGTATTGAAGGCGGGCAAGGCTGCGGTAACTATACCTAGCGCCAGCGTCATAGCCAGTCCGGTTGTCAGTATTGACTCGGTCATAAACTGACCCATCAGCTGCTGGCGTTCGGAGCCCATCACCTTTCTGACGCCCACTTCCCGCGCCCGGCTAGCCGAACGCGCCGTGGCCAGATTCATGAAGTTGATACAGGCAATCAGGAGAATGAACAACGCTACTGCCGAAAAGATATACACGTACTGAATATCACCATTGGGGGCTAGTTCAATCTGCTGTCTGGAGTGCAAATGAATATCGGTGAGTGGAATCAGCCAGTACCTCAGGGTGTTGCCCGCCTTGCTGAACTGTTCCATCGACGAACCCGTAAATTGTAGCACCTGCGGGCCAATGTATTTTTTGATGATGGTGTCGAAGTTCCCGGCAAATGCCTGAATGTCGGCCGGAGCGCCGGACTGTCCCGGTTTCAGCAGTATATACGTGTAGTGATTGTTGCTGAGCCAGCTACCCCATTCGTAGTCATCATTGAGCATGGTCAGGAAGAAATCGCTGTGGAAATGCGCATTGGTGGGCATATCGCGCATAACGCCCGTAACGGTATACGTTTTTGTGTTGTCGAACATCAGGGTCTGACCCATTGGGTTCTGATTGCCAAAGTGCCTCCTGGCTGCCGACTCACTAATGACCACCGTATTGGGTTCGGCCAGTGCGCGCTTAGGGTTACCCGAAACCAGCGGCAGCGTAAAGACGTCGAACAGCGTGGAGTCGGCAAAGGTGATATTATCTTCGCGCAGGTTGATTGGCTCACCGGTTCGTTTTACGAGCCACGTACCGCGCTGGTGCAACCGCACAAACTGCTCAACCTGCGGGTAGTCTTTCTTGAGCGTTGGGCCAATGGGGTCTGGCGAAACGGCAAAGTGCATATCGTTACCCCCAAACTTTATATTGGTCTGCACCCGGTAAATCCGGTCGGCTTTGGTGTTGTAGCGGTCGTAGTTCAGTTCATCCAGCACGTAGAGCAGAATGAGCAGGCAACTGCCCATGCCCACGGCTAGTCCTACGATGTTGATAAACGCGAGACCCGGTTGTTTACGGAGCGTACGCCAGGCAATTTTGAGGTAGTTTGTGAGCATTGGAATAGGAGTATGTAGAGCCCGCTTTGTTGCGGCTCTTATGCGTTAGAGACTATTCGAAAAAACCATTTGGGCGGGTACCGAAACGGCATGCACCTATACGCCACTCCCTACTCGCTCCGCAAACTCTTCACCGGGTTCACCAGGGCCGCCTTCACACTCTGGAAACTCACTGTCAGGAGGGCGATGCCCACCGCCAGTAGCCCCGCCAGCGCAAACACCCACCACTGAATATCGATTTTGTACTGGAAACTCTGCAACCACGCCCGCATGAGGTACCAGGCCACCGGCGAAGCAATCACGATGGCGATCAGCACCAGTTTCAGGAAGTCTCGCGAGAGCAGGGCCGTAATACTCAGTACCGAAGCACCCAGCACTTTGCGCACCCCAATCTCTTTGGTGCGGGCCTGCGCCGTAAAGGCCGACAGCCCAAACAGACCCAGGCAGGCGATAAAGATGGTAAGCCCGGCAAACAACTGGTAGAGTAACCCCATCTGTTGTTCGGCCTTGTAGTAGTTCTGGATGCTCTCGTCGTAAAACTTGCCGGAGAAAGCTACTTCGGGAAATACCTTGCCGTAAACAGCCTGAAGCTGCGCTATTGCCCGGGGCAGATTGCGCGACTGAATCCGGACGCTGCCGTTCCAGAAGAACTTGTCTACTGCGGTCACCAGCATGGGTTTGATGGCCTCTCTGGCCGAGTTGGTGTGGAAATCCCTGACTACCCCCACAATGGGAGCGGATTCCCAGCCACCCATCCGCAGTTTTTTCCCGATAACCGACTCCGGATTTTTAATCCCCAGCTTCTTCAGCAGCGTTTCGTTCACCACAAACTTGGTGTTCGTATCGGATACGGCGTAGGGGCCACCGGCCAGAAACGTTATGCCGTACGTTTTGAAGTAATCACCATCGGCCATTTTCATTGACACCCCAAAATCTTCGTCTTTTGATAGATTGGTGAAAGCAAAGTTGCTCTCCCAGTTATTGTCGGAGGAGGGCTGGTCCGACGAGAACGAAACGGCCTGTACGTCGGGGAGCCGTTGCAGTTCGTTGCGAAAGGTGGCGTAGCGGGCGCGGTACTCCGTATCCATCCCGAAGGTATAGACCCCCTCTTTCACAAAGCCCAGGTCGAGCTGGCTAACGTAGTTCATCTGCTGGAGGTTGATAACCGTGCCGATGATGAGCACCAGGGCCGAAGCAAACTGAAAGACAATGAGCCCCTGCCGCAGGGAAATGCCCTGTATCCAGCCTTTGGCCACATTCTTACGAAACACTTCCAGGGGCGAAAACGACGACAGTACCAGCGCCGGATACAGACCAGACAACAACGTGAGCAGTAGCAGCAGGCCCAACAGGTAGGCGCTCAGGTCGGGCGTGAGGTAGAGCGACGCATCGGCGGGTACGTCGAACACCTGCCCCAGCAACGGCAGTGCCAGGTAAGCCAGCACAAGACCAGCCGCCAGCGATGCCAGCACCACCAGAAAGGTTTCGGTCAGGAACTGGGCGACCAACTGCCGTTTCAGGCTGCCCAGCACCTTCCGGACCCCTACCTCCCTGGCCCGTTTGGTGGCCAGTGCGGAGTAGATGTTTATGAAATTGATGCAGGCCATGAGCAAAATCAGGACACCCACCAGGGCAATGTTCTGAATGCGCGCCTTTGGCACCGTTTTATGGGTAAAATTTTCGAAGCGGGCATCATGGTGCATATCCGCCAGCGGACTCAGGAAATGCGTTTTTCGGTCGTTGTCCTTGCGGTTATCATAGTGTTTGCGCGAGAACTTTCCGAGTAGACCGTTGGCCGACGCTACTGAAAACTTGTCGGGCATGAGCACAAAAATCTGGTCGCTGCTGCTGGTACTGCCCCAGTTGTCGAAATCCCCAAACCCGAACCACTCCGGCTTGGCCCGCTTGGAGGCATAGGAAATCACCAGGTTCATCGGAAAATCGGTGGTGGGGGGAGCATCGGCCAGCACGCCCGCCACGCGCATGGTCACCTGGTTGTTAATCCGGACAAACTTCCCAACGGCCTGCTGGTAGTCTTTAAAATATTTTTCGGCGTAGGTTTTCGAGAGGACCACTATGTTCGGCTCGGCCAGTACGCCGGGCTTGCCCAGCAGCCACTGGAAATCGAACAGGTCGAAAAAGGCGGGGTCTACCAGAATACCTTCCTCTTTTTCGATGAACTTGGTCGAAAAGTTAGCAGCATTCGGGTTTGAGCCCAGTACCGTAACCTGCGGGTCCAGCGTACCGAAGACGGACACCACTTTTTCAAACTGCGGAATATCCGTTTTCAGAGCCGCAGCAACCGGCAGCGGACTGCCGGGCGAGATGTCTTCGTTGCCATTGGGATACACCTGTCTCCGAACCACCCGAAAAATCTGATCTTTCCGGGTATGGAACCGGTCGAAACTCAGTTCATAACGCACCACCATAAACAGCAGCAGGGCCGCTGCTACCCCCACGCTCAGGCCCAGGATGTTGAGCCCCGTAAAGGCGCGGTTGCGGGTCAGGTTACGCCAGGCAATCTTGAAGTAGTTACGAAACATAAACCAACTGACTTTTTAGTACATTTGAAGGTGAAGCCTATAGACAAATAGCTGACGACTAGGTACGATAATCGGGTTCCGCAAAAGTTTATGGTGTACGACGATGGCAGCAATGCGCCCCTCATTCACCAGCGTACCATTGCCCGCCTGACGGCAAGACTATATCCTCACTACGAGGCTGGAACGATTTCCTCTGTACCCATTCCCAAAATGATGGTTGGTGAGTACAACAGCCGTGGCGATGGACCGTCCAACCCCGGACGTAATTCTGTATGATTACACGACTGAGCAGGCTTACTGCAAACACGACGGAGGAAAGGCCATCGAATCATCCTTCTCCAGAGTGCTGAATCTTGACCTAGAATCTGTTTCTATAACCCGCGCTTTACTTCACGTTTACCCTATTTTCCTCACCAGCTTTCACGGTAAACGGCAGCTGCATTTGCAGTACATCATTCTGCCGGTATTCATACCGATAGGTACCGGGCGGCATGGCCAGCGTGAACGGGAACGCCGGTTTATCGTTATCATCCAGTTCGCGCTCGGCCGAAAATCCATTCCCATTAATGGTAATTTTGGTTTTCCCGGTACAGGTCGGGCATACGAATGTCACCTTCTCCGTACCTGATTTCATCCCGGTACGCAGCGGGGCCGGAGTAGGTGGAGCCTCGCCCAGGCCCAGTGAATCCAGTATCCGATTTTTAATGATCTCTTTCTGCGCCCTGCTCATCCCCGTTACATCGAACGTTTGGTTGAAATGAATGGCCTTTCCATCACGATCGCCGTCAATACGAATTGAATACGTTTTATCGTCGTCGTTAATGGATGTGTTCAGGTTTGAGTGAACAGGTTTTTGGGCGAAGGTTGTCAGACTGGCTAAGAGCAGTAACCCCGCGAAGACTAATTTCATGGTAAGTGGTTTTACACGTGGAAGTTTTCCGTCACTACTTTCCCATCAAACAGGTTCACGATCCGATGAGCAAAACCAGCATCGTAGGGCGAGTGGGTCACCATAATGATTGTGGTGCCTTCATCATTCAGTTCGCTCAACACTTTCATTACTTCCTCGCCATTTTTCGAATCGAGGTTACCCGTCGGCTCATCGGCCAGAATCAGTTTGGGCTTGGCCACTACCGCCCGCGCAATGGCGGTACGCTGTTGCTGACCACCCGATAGCTGCTGCGGGAAGTGATTGCGTCGGTGCATGATGCCCATCCGCTCCAGGACCGTTTCTACCCGGCTTTTGCGCTCGTCGGCGGGCGTTTTCAGGTAGAGCAGCGGAAGCTCGACGTTTTCGTAGACCGTCAGTTCATCAATCAGGTTGAAGCTTTGAAACACGAAGCCAATGGCCCCTTTACGTAGCTGTGCCCGTTGTCGTTCGGTCATGTTAGCCACGGCGGTTCCGTAAAAATTATACTCCCCGTCGCTGGGATTATCGAGCAACCCCAGGATATTGAGCAGGGTCGATTTGCCACAGCCGGATGGCCCCATGATGGCGACAAACTCGCCATCTTTCACTTCCATATTGATGCCGTTGAGGGCGGTGGTTTCCACTTCTTCGGTAGCGAAGAGTTTTTGAAGATTAACAGTTTCGATCATGATCTATAAGAGTGTCTGGATGGGGTGTAAAGCCGGGCTTTTAAAATTCCAAAACTTCATTGTCACCAAAATTTTCGTAGCTGCTCGTGATAACCTGATCACCGGGTTGCAATCCCTCCAGTACTTCGTAATATTCGGGGTTTTTGCGACCCAGGGTAATGTTTCGCTTCACCGCGCGGTTGCCAGCCCTGCCCACGACGTAGACCCAGTTTCCCCCCGTATCGGAGAAAAACCCGCCAACGGGCAGCAGTGTGGCTTTGGCCGCTTTCCCCAATTCCAGCTGGATAGGCGTCGACTGCCCGCGTTTGAGTCCTTTGGGTGCTTCTTTCAGGAATTTCATATCCACATCGATACGGCCATTGCGGGATTCCGGGTACACACGGGTAATTTCCAGTTCGTGTTGCTGTCCATTGTACTCAAAAGACCCGGTTAGCCCCGTAAACAAGCGGTTGTTATAATGCTCATCGACCCCTACCCGCATTTTGAAGCCGTTCATATCGTCAATCTGTCCAATGTTCTGCCCCTGGTTGATGTTTGAACCAACTTCAATATCCATGGACGACAGCAAGCCGGATACGGGGGCTTTTACCACCAGATTATTGAGCGTTTGCTGCCAGAGCGATACGTTCTTCTGCGTCCGGGCCAGGGTACCTTCCAGCAGTTTTATCTGCGTCCGGGCGTTGTCGTCCTGATACTTCTGAGATTCGACTTCGATTTTTCGTTGTTCAATCAGCCGCTCGTAGTCCAGTTTGGCTTTCGTGTATTCCTGGGCTGAAATAACTTTCTGGTTGTACAATGTAGCCTGCCGGTCAAACACGTCTTTAGCCTGATTAATCTGAAAATCGAGGTCCGATAGTGTTTTGCGCAGGGCAAAGCGCTCAACGCGCAGCCGCTGCCGGGTGTTTTGCAGGTCGTTGACCAGCCGGTTGGCTTCGGTTTCCGACTGCAGAAAGTTGAGTCGCAGGGACTGATTCTCCAGGCGAAGCAGTACATCACCCTGCTTTACGTTGGTACCACCTTCCACCAGTTTTTCCGTCACGTATCCCCCGGCAATGGCATCGAGCCGAATGGTTTTGAGCGGTTGTGCCACACCAGTTACGGCAATGAAATCCTCGAATGGTCCCGTAGAAACGGTTGAGATGGTTATTTTATCTTTTTCTACGTTCAGTTTCGACCGGCGGTCGGTGAAAAAGAACGTATACACCAGCAAGCCCAGAATCAGTGCGCTGCTCCCGAATAGAGCCGTGCGCTGAGTTGTCCAAAATCGTTTAGGTAAGACGCGATCCATGTTTTTTAACGAGTGAAAGTATGAAAGAGTGAATAGGGGGGCACCACATGACTCACCCTTGAAATCATCAGTCAGAATGTCTAGCGCCAATAGTCATGCCAGCCGCAAACCAAACCTGATTATCAGCTTTTTAGGCTAGAGGAGAAGGGCGTAACTGTCCGCTTTCGGACGGAGAATGTCCGTTTTTATCATTCACTGTCCAGCGCGCCCGGTTCACCGTTCGGATGCCCTCTTTACCTCCGCCAGTACGTAGGCCGACAGCGTTTGGGAGCGGGTGGCGGGGTTCATAAAATCATACGTTAGCTGACTAACGTGGTAGTAGGGAAACACGGCCAGCGTACGAACGGAAAAGCCCCGCGCTACCGAGCGAATCAGCGTATTCGGCGGACGTAAACACCTGTGCGGGGGTCATTTCCGTTTGCAAAAGCAGCGCTGAATCAGTACGGGCGTATTGGGTTGGAGCTTTTGCATAAAATTCATACGACCAGAAACTACCGCCCCCCACACCCGTACCGGGTTCGTATAAAATAGTTGGACGACTAGCGGTAGTTGACTGCGTGTTGGCATACTCAGCGGCCGCGCTGCCAGCCTGGTAGCGCAGAAAAGTAGGGTACAGAAACAGGTTCAGTACACTGGCCAGCACGAACATGAGGCCAACCATCCGACCCGTTAGCGCCAGCAGCTGATTTTGCCGGAATAGCAGAAACGTACTAATGGCACTGATCAGCACAAAGGCCAGTGCCAGTTGACGATGTTCCGGTTGTACCAGGTTTAGCAGCCAGGCCATTACCGCAATCAGCAACAGGCCAATGATGGTTTGTGCAATCGTCCACCGGCGTAGGGAAACCGGTTTTATCCCAACTAAAAACTGCGCCGTCAGGATGGCGAAGAAGGGAAAAACGATGTTCAGGTAGTGAGGTAACTGAAAGCTTGACAGCGAGAAGAGGGCGAATGTTGCCAGACCAGAACCGAGTGATACGTACTCAGGCCCCGGCTGGTTGAAAAACTGTTTTCGATGCCGGAACAGATTGACCAGTGCTTTGCCAATGCCTGCGTATAGCGGCAAAGACCAGGGAATGAACGCCCAGAGCAGGGTGTGAACGAAGAAAAATTTATCGCCCTCGCCCCTGATGGGCCCCGTATTGAAGAACCGACCGAACTGGCTATCCCAGAAGAAAAACCGAACACCCGATACATCCGTCTGGCCAAAAACTACCTTCTCCGGATGCAAATCAAACTGTTGATACAGGCAATATACTTCGGGCAGGGTGAAAGCAAACGACAGGGCTATGGCCGCGTACCAGCGTAGTCTCAGCAACTCGCGCCACTCACCGGTCAGTATCCAATGCAGGACCAGGCCTGCGCTAATGGGAATGAGGACAAATACACCTTTGGTCATCATGGCACAACCCGTAAGAAAGGAGCCGGCCAGCAAATGAAGGCCCTCTTTAGGTGTACCCTTAAACACCCGCCAAAAATGGTAGACAGCCCCGATGATCAGCGGCATCAGATACGGTTCGGCCCGCACATCGCTGTTGGATAAGACACCGTGAAACGCTGTCAGCAGCACCAGTGAAGCCACCTGGGCCACTATTTTCGGGTAAATCAGTCGGGTAAAGTGGTACGTGTAGACCACACTTCCCAGAAAAAAAAGCAGGGCCGGAAACTTGTACGCGAAGGTATTGACACCAAAAATCCGATAACTCAGAGCCGCTATCCAGAACGGGAAGTGAGGTTTGTCGAGCCAATCCGTACCTACCGCGTACAGGTTGACAAAATCACCCGTTTGCGCCATCTGTTTGGCAATGCAGGCGTATAATGCCCCGTCAATTTCCATAATGGGCAGAAACAGGCCCGTCGTGTTCAGTAATACACCAACAACGACAAGCCCATAAAACCAACGATCAGGAAGAGAATCACTCATTTGGCGGTCATTACGCTTTGCGGTCATTACGGGTCATTATGCTTCGCCGTCATTAGTGGTCACGATTACCGATTAATGTCAACCAATGACGCCTGATGACGATAGCGACCACTCACGACAATTTGAGAATCAAAGTACGGAAGAAAACCGTAATTCGTTGTTGAATCGAATTCAGGGTGCAACAAATTCACCGATCCGTTATCTTTAGCTTATGCAAGATGCCAAACTATTACTCGTTGATGACGACCCAGACGTATTGCTGGCTGCCCGGTTGTTGCTCAAACGGCACGTTGGCTCGGTAGACATCGAGAAGAATCCCGAAAAACTACCGTTTCTGCTTAACAACAACCACTACGATGCCATTGTGCTCGACATGAATTTTCAGCGGGACGTGAGTAGCGGACGCGAAGGCTTTGCCTGGCTCGACCGTATCCTGGATATCGACCCCAAAGCGCGTGTTGTGTTGTTTACAGCCTACGGCGATGTGGAAATGGCGGTGCGGGCAATCAAAGCAGGTGCGGTCGATTTTGTACTCAAACCCTGGCAAAACGATAAGTTTCTGGACACTATCCGGGGAGCTGTGCATACGGGTAAAAACGATAAAAATCAGACAGAAACTGATGGGCCGGGTGCCTCAACCCGAAAAACTGGTAAGCAGTCAGGTATTATCGGAGCGGCCATGCGTCCCATTCTGGATACGGTTGCCCAGGTAGCTCCCACCGATGCCAACGTGCTGATTCTAGGCGAAAACGGCACCGGCAAAGACCTGATTGCCCGCGCTATTCACGATCAGTCGAACCGGCATGACAAACCGTACGTGAGTGTCGACGTGGGCGCTCTAACCGAAAGTCTGTTTGAAAGTGAGTTGTTCGGCCACGTGAAAGGTGCCTTTACCGATGCCCGCGACGACCGCGCCGGACGTTTCGAAGAAGCCAACGGAGGCACCATTTTTCTGGACGAAATCGGGAACCTGAGCGCATCGCAGCAATCCAAACTACTCACCGTACTGCAGCACCGTCAGGTAACGCGGGTGGGCTCCAACAAAGCCCGCCCGATTGATGTACGGCTCATCTGCGCCACCAATGCCGACATCTCTGAGCAGGTAAGTTCCCGGGATGGTCAAACGGTTCGGTTCCGGCAGGATTTACTGTATCGAATCAACACGATTGAATTGACCCTGCCCCCCCTACGCAGCCGCCCCTCCGATATTGGGCCATTAGCTGACCATTTCCTGAAAAAATACGCGAAACAGTACAACCGGCCCGTTTCCGGCCTGAGTCCGGCCTTACTGGCCGATATGAAGCAATACCAATGGCCGGGTAACGTGCGTGAGTTGCAACATGCCATCGAACGAGCCGTCATCCTTGCCCGGCCGGGTGTGGCCCAGCCGGGCGGGACAACGAACGAAAATTCGGGAGTCCTGCTGGAACCCGACCATTTTATCTTTAAAAGTGGATCGGCAGCGGCATCACCGGTCAATGATACGCTGCAACTGGAAGATATGGAACGTCAACTGATTCAGCAGGCCATGCAGAAACACCGGGGCAGCATCACGGACGTGGCCCGGGAACTGGGCCTATCGAGGCAGGCACTGTACCGTCGGCTGGAGAAGTTCGGGCTCTAATGAACAACGAACCGAATCACTTCACACTCCCTCCTCAAGGTGTCCTAACTCACGGGCAATCATTGTTCGGGCTAGCTGTACGACTTCATCTACCGGGCGGTTTGCGGGTTCAATTCCCGGCAGCACCTGCCACGACATGCGGGAAAAAGACGTGAGCGGGAACATCCCCGTCGGGTTGAAGTAGCCCGTACCCCGAATGGCAACCGGAACCACCAGTGCATTGGGGGCCCGTTTCAGCAGGGTAGCAACGCCGCCCGCCACAAACGGGCGCATAGGGTAAGCGGTGGCGCTTCCTCTTCCCTCTTTGGGAGCACGGCTTCTCGTTCCCTCCGGAAAAATCACCGCCGAGTGATTCGTTTCCCTGATGAGTTTTCCCAGCCGGGCAATTTCCACGACAGCCTGCTTCGGGTCTTTCCGATTGATGAGAGCCGCGCCACTCTTTCGCAGATTGTATGAAATTCCCGGTATGCCGTGCGCCAGTTCTCTTTTCGATACGAAAATGGGCGTGTGTCGGCGCAGAAACCAGATAATAGGCGAAATATCGAACATGCTCTGGTGGTTGGCCACGAAAATAATCGGGCGATTGGTAGGCTATCGGGCTGGTCATTGAACTGGATAGTACTACCGGTCAGATACCAGCCATAGGCGATGAAGGCATTCATCCAGTCAACCGATTTCTTGTGCGTCCGTTTTCCAAACCCGTGCCAGGCAACAACCTGCGCTACGTGAAAAAAACATAGTACCAGGCCGAAGTAAATGAGGTAAATAATGGTTAGTATATAATCAAGGAGTTTTTTCATAGGGTATGACCTGTCAGGATTCCACGCATCAAAATTAATGCGCCGATACGGTTCTCCACGCAGAAAAAGCAAAGTCCAGCCTAATTCAATCAGTTATATTGCCGAACTTTACTGAATCATTTACTTAGTCGTTCATTTTTTTTGATCAGTCCATGAGCTTATCTGGCACACGTTTGGAAGTTATGCGATTCGTCGGTGAAAAAATCGACGCGTCCATTGATGCGTATTTAAAACCTGTTGAGACAAACTGGCAACCGTCCGATTTTCTGCCCGATACAACCCGCGAAACGTTTCTGGACGAAGTGAAACAGTTGCGGGAAAGCACCCGCGAACTGTCATACGACTACGTAGCGGTACTGGTAGGTGATACAATTACGGAAGAAGCGTTGCCTACCTACGAATCGTGGCTGATGGATATGGAAGGCGTTAATCAGTCAGAGCCCAATAGCTGGACCCGCTGGATTCGGAGCTGGACTGCCGAAGAAAACCGGCACGGCGATTTACTGAATAAGTTTTTATACCTGTCGGGACGGGTAAACATGCGGGCGATGGAAGTATCGACCCAATACCTGATTGCCGACGGTTTCGATATCGGTACCGGCCGGGATCCTTACCGGAATTTTATTTATACCTCCTTTCAGGAACTGGCTACCAACGTATCGCACCGCCGTACGGCTACGCTGGCCAAGCAGGCTGGCTGCGTGCAATTATCGAAGATTTGTGGCGTTATTGCCTCCGACGAAATGCGCCACGCCAAGGCTTATAAAGCCTTCGTATCCCAGATTTTCGAAGTAGACCCAACGGGTATGATGCTGGCTTTTGAGGATATGATGCGCAAGAAAATTGTAATGCCCGCTCACTTCCTGCGCGAAACCGGTGTGAAACTCAGCGAAACGTTCAGCCATTTCTCCGATGCCGCACAGCGTTTAGGGGTGTACACAACGATGGATTACATCGAGATTGCCGAATCATTACTGGTCGACTGGAACATCGAGTCTGTCAATGACCTCAATGATGCCGGTCAGCGCGCCCGAGATTACCTGATGGCCCTGCCCGGCCGGTTGCGTCGGGTAGCCGACCGGACCAAAGTGCCAACGCTGGAGTACCCGTTTAGCTGGATTGCTGCTTAATATGAATCGATTCGCTATCGGTATCGGCTGGCGTATCGGTAGTATTATCATTCTGGTCAGTGCCCTGACCTATTGTTGGTTACAGGAGGTGAATGGGCTACTGCTTTTTCCTCTGGTCGTAGCCCTGCTTTCCATCGTTATCAGTTTACACCGGTTCGTTACCAGCCTGAACCGTAAACTAACGCGGTTTCTGGAATCGGTACGCTACTCCGACTTTGCCGTTGCTTTCCGGGCCGACAGTAATCTTGGTCCCTCTTTCCACGCCCTCAACAGCCAGTTCAACGAGGTGCTGGATGCATTCCGGCAGGCACGGGCCGAGAAAGAAGCGAACCTGCATTACGTTAACACCATTGTACAGCACGTTGGTGTGGGATTACTAACCTTCGATGCTGCCGGGCAGGTAGAGTTGGTCAACCAGGCCGCCCTCCGGTTGCTGGGTATTTATCGGCTCCGCACCCTGAATGACCTTGATGCTACGCACCCGGAACTGAGCCACTTGCTCAGTTCGGCTAAAACGTCACCTACCCCGGTTTCATACCAGACCGGTGCGGATGGTGAACTGTCGGTTCGCTGTACGTCGGTTCGGTTGCGAGGGCGTTTGGTCACGGTCGTTTCCCTGCAAAACATCCGGACAGAACTACAGCAGCGCGAACTGGAAGCCTGGCAAAACCTGACAAAAGTCCTCCGGCACGAAATCATGAATTCCATTACGCCCATCGTTTCCCTGGCTGGCACTATGCGCGATATTGTAGAACTTGATTTGATGGGGAAAGAGGAGGAAGATAAGATGACGGGAAACGCTTTCCCCTTATCCTCTCCCCTCGATGACCTACGCGATGCGTTGACAACCATTGAGCAGCGGGGCTCGGGTATTATGCGGTTCGTAGATGCGTATCGGAACTTCACAACCATACCCCAACCTGTTTTTTCTGACGTACCCGTTGAGCCTTTTCTGCGTAAGGTGTGTCAATTGGCGCAGGCTGGTGCACCCCATTGCCAGATGACAGTCCGGGTTTCCTCACCAAATCTGGCCATCCGGGCCGACGCAGCCCAAATTGAAATGGTGCTCCTGAACTTGATTAAGAACGCGGTGGAAAGCCTGGGCGAAGTAGCGCAGCCAACCATTCAGCTCGTAGCCGAGTCGGCAGGAGCGCGAGTTGTGATTCGGGTCATCGACAACGGGCCGGGCATTGAACCGGAAGCCATGGAACAGATTTTCATCCCGTTTTACACCACCAAAAAAACGGGTTCCGGCATCGGCCTGAGCCTGTCGCGCCAGATTATGCAACTCCATAATGGCCAGCTCACAGCCATTTCTACCCCACAGGCCGGGAGTACCTTCAGCCTCATTTTCTAATCGGATTGGCCTGAACTGCCAATTAGTTGATAACCTGACGGCCTTTAGCAAGCTGTTTCGAAGGCTTGTTTTAGTGGGGATAAATAGATCACTGATTTACCACCAACGCCCATTGAACACAAAAAAAGTCTGTAAGTAGTTAACTTACAGACTTTCACTATGTGCCGAAGGCGAGACTCGAACTCGCATGTCCGTAAAGACACACGCCCCTGAAACGTGCGTGTCTACCAATTTCACCACTTCGGCAGTACCCTGTTTGGGATTGCAAAGATACAGTTCCCAACGCCGTCCGCGCAAGATTTTTCACTAAAATATTTCGTGGTTACCGGTTAAACTGCATTCTTTTCCCGGCCCGCTCCCTAAGGAATGCCCCGTTTTGAAAGACCAACTCCCCCGAAACAAGCGTATGCGTTACGTTAGCTCCAAACGTATTCCCCTCCAATGGCGACCAACCGCACTGGTACAGAATGTTTTGCTTTGTTACTGGAGTGGGTTGGTTCAAATCCACCAGCACCAGGTCGGCCCAGTACCCTTCCCGAACGTAGCCACGCCGGTTGATTTGAAAACAGTCGGCAGGGGCGTGGCTCATTTTACGAACCATCGTTTCCAGCGTCATCTTTTTCTGCTTCACAAACTCAAGCATCAGCAACAGTGGGTGTTGTACTAATGGTAATCCGGATGGTGCCTGCCAATACGCCGAACCGTCGGACCGCGGTTGTTTCTCATCCCAGGTGTGCGGGGCGTGGTCGGTGGCAATGATATCCAGCCGGTCGTCCAGCAGGGCGGTCAGCAGGGCCGCTTTATGATGCGGGGCTTTGATGGCCGGATTGCATTTTATCTGATTGCCCAGCCGGGCATAATCGGTGCTATCAAACCACAGATGATGAACGCATACTTCGGCCGTAATCCTTTTTTCAATGAGTGGGATGGTGTTATCGAATAGGGCCAACTCGTCGGCCGTTGAAATATGCAGAATGTGCAACCGGGTATTGTGCCGTTGGGCCAGTGCCACCGCCATGGACGACGATTTCAGGCAGGCCTCTTCGTTTCGGATCAACGGATGCAAATCGGCTGTTGCGCTGTCGCCGTACTCCGCCCGATACCGTTCCGTATTAGCCCGGATAGTAGCTTCGTCTTCGCAGTGGGTGGCAATTAGCATGGGGCTTTGCCGGAACAGACTATCCAGTACCGACTCGTTATCGACCAGCATATTCCCCGTAGACGAGCCCATGAATACTTTAATCCCGCACACGTTTCGGATGTCAGTGCGTAGCACTTCGTCGAGGTTGTTGTTCGACGCACCCATAAAAAACGAATAGTTCGCCATCGCGGTCCGTTCGGCAATGGCGTATTTATCGGCCAGTAGTTCCTGCGTGAGTGCGTTAGGAACGGTGTTGGGCATCTCCATAAACGTGGTAACGCCCCCCGCTACGGCCGCCCGCGATTCGGAGTGAATGGTTGCTTTGTGGGTCAGGCCCGGCTCCCGGAAATGCACCTGGTCGTCAATAACGCCCGGCAGCAGGTGCTGGCCCTTAGCGTCAATAACCTGACTGACACCGACATCGGAGAGTCCCGACTTGATCTGCGCGATGAAACCGTCTTCAATGAGTACGTCCGTTTCAGTAGTACGGCCTTCATTGACCAGTTGGGCATTCCTAATTAGTAGTTTACTCATAAAAGTCGGGCAGCTTCTTTGGCAAAGTAAGTCAGAATAACGTTGGCCCCCGCTCGTTTAATGGCCATCAACGATTCCATCATCGCACGTTCACCATCGAGCCAGCCGTTTTGGGCAGCCGCCTTAATCATGGCATATTCGCCACTCACGTTGTAAGCAGCAATGGGTAAGTGAAAGTTCTCGTCCAGTAATTTGATGATGTCCAGATAGGCTAATGCCGGTTTCACCATCAGAAAATCGGCTCCTTCTTCAAAGTCGAGCTGGGCTTCAATCAAGGCTTCCCGGCTGTTGGCGGGATTCATCTGATACGTCTTTTTGTCGCCAAATTTCGGGGCTGAATCCAGCGCGTCGCGGAAGGGACCGTAGAAAGCACTGGCGTACTTAGCCGCGTACGACATGATGGCCACTTCCTGAAAGCCTCCTTCGTCCAGTACCTGCCGGAGGTACCCCACGCGCCCGTCCATCATGTCGGATGGACCAATGATGTTGGCACCAGCCTGCGCCTGAGCCAGGGTCATTTTACCCAGTACCTCCAGCGTCTCGTCATTTAGAATCTTACCGTTCTCCACAATGCCATCGTGCCCATCTGAACTGTACGGGTCCATGGCTACATCGGTCATGACCATAACCTCCGGAAAACGATCTTTGATGGCCCGGATGGCCTGCAAATACAATCCATCGGGATTGTAGCTTTCCGTCGCATATTTGTCTTTTCTGGCTTCGGGCAGGTTCGGAAACAAGTCGAACGTTTTGATACCTAAATCGACGCATTCCTGCATTTCATCCAGCAACAAATCGAGCGACAGCCGGTAAACTCCCGGCATAGACGCTACTTCTGACCGGACGTTTTTTCCTTCCAGAATAAAGAGGGGAAGAATGAAATCGGTAACCGACAAACGGGTTTCCTGCACCATATCGCGGATAACCGCCGACTGGCGATTCCGGCGCGGGCGACGTATCAAGTTCATAACTTTTTGGTATTCGGTTTATGGTCTTCGGTTTACAGTCTTCAGTTTACGCGTCAGCCTACCGCACCGCCGGCCCGGCGTAAACTGAAGACTGTAAACTATAAACTCAGACAATCAATTTGAATCCTTCGCCGTGTACGTTCACTAACTGAACATCCGGATCTTCACGAAGGTACTTGCGCAGCTTGGTCACGTACACGTCCATGCTTCGGGCGTTGAAATACGAGTCATCGCCCCAAACCATTTTTAGGGCAAAACTACGACTGACGGGCTGATTGAGGTTCTGGGCCAGCAATTTTAATAACTCAGACTCTTTACTGGTCAGTTTCTGAGGGGGCACATCGGTACCCGGCTCACTCCGTCGGGAGAGAAGCTGATGGGGATAATCGAACGAGAGCGTGCCAATCTGGAAGGTAGTCTGTTCTACTATGTCGGCCGTGCGCTGATACCGGCGCAGGATGGCCTGAATCCGCAGCAACAGTTCTTCCATACTAAAAGGTTTTGTGATGTAATCATCGGCCCCGGCTTTAAACCCCTGTATGGTATCCTCCTCCATCGACTTGGCGGTCAGGAAAATAATGGGCACATCACGGTTGCCCATTCTGACCTCTTTGGCGAGGGTGAAACCGTCTTTTTTCGGCATCATCACGTCAAAGAGACACAAGTCATACTTACCCGCCATAAACAACTCCAGCCCCTTGTTGCCATCCGTAGCGCGGTCGGTCTGGTAGCCTTTCATGGTCAGATATTCCTGAACCAGTAGCCCCAAATTGGGGTCATCTTCAACGAGTAGTACGGTAGGCATATTTTTGACTGAATGAGCGAACAATTAATCCAAAAAATTCCTGTGCGTTAGCAATTCGCCCAATTATTCATTCGCACTTGCGTAGGGTAAAAACACGTCAAAGGAACTTCCTTTTCCGGGCTGACTTTCCACCGTTATCTGACCCTGGTGCTGGTCAACAATCTTTTTAACGTAACTCAATCCTAACCCAAACCCTTTCACGTCGTGCCGGTTGCCCGTAGGTACCCGGTAAAACTTCTCGAATATACGGCTTGCCTGATCTTTTGTCATTCCTATTCCTTTATCAGAAACGGTAATGCTCACTCCTTCGGCCAGGCTTCGGGTACTCAGGGTTATATGTGGGCTGGCGGGTGAATACTTCAGGGCATTGTCCAGCAGATTATAGATAATATTGGTCAGGTGGAGTTCATCAGCTTCCACCACTTCCTGCTCGGCATCAAAATGCAGGTCGACTTCACCACCCCGCTGCTCAATTTGCAGCCCCAGGTTGTTCAGTACTTTTTCGATTACGTCATGGACGTTTACGGATGACAGATTGAGTCGGATTTCGCCCCGGTCCAGCAAAGCCATTTGCAATACTTTCTCCACGTGCGAACCCAGTCGGCGGGTTTCGTCGCGAATGATTCCCATGTAGCGGGTCAGCCGGGAATCGGGCTGTTCGCCCGCGTCCCACTGGCCCGCTGACTCCTGCACCCCAACCAGCGTTTTCCTGGCGGACAGTAGCTGTTCCTGGGCCATTTCAACCGCCAGCGAGATGGTTGAAATAGGCGTTTTGAACTCATGGGTCATATTGTTGATAAAATCATTCTTGATGTCGGCCAGTTTTTTCTGCTGAACAATCGTATTGATGGCAATGTAGAAACAAGCCAGGATAACCAGTATCAATACCACCGATGCACCGGACATGAAGCCCAGTCGGTCCAGAATGAACTGCTGCTGCGTTGGAAAATATACGTACACGTAGTTGCCGGTTTCCAGTAGGTTGTTCGGGAACAGGGCCGCTTTATAACCGACCTCATCAAATTGCCGGGCCTCAGTGCCCATAGAGGCAAACAGAAACTGCGACTGCTCCTGCACCCGGACAGCGTACGCAAATGGAATCCGGATACCCCGCTCTACCAGTGCCTGTCGGAGCAACGTATCGAGTGCCAGCCGATTGATACGGGCCTGAATGGGCCGGTCGGACAGCAGCAGTCCTTTAAACATATCTTTAATCATATGCGACTGCTTTTCTGCCCGGTTCTGACTGGTGCTGGTTGGCAACGTGGGCTGGCCGTGGTTACCGCCTCGTTCCCCCTTATCGACCACTTCTTTCTTCCGGCGGGGTCTTGCTGACCACTCGCGGCAACGAATCCCGATTCACCTGATTGTTGATCCGGATCAGTTCCGTTTTAAAACATTCTCGACCCAATGGTCAAACAATTGTCTTCTGCACCATTTGCGCCTGCCAGTCACCAACCGTCATAAACTCGTTCTGCTGGCGGATAAACTCCTGCACAATAACCGACTGCTCGTCCGTAAGCGGGTGAACAATTGGGTGGAGTACGTCGGACTGCACCACTATTGCCCCCGCAGAGGCCATGCCGGGCGGCATCATTTTCCAGGCCAGCGGGCGCTCTTTTTTTCTCTTAGAGCGATTATCCGGCTTTACGGTGGATGCTTTTTCTGACTGTCCGGCAAGTTTGCTGCGGCCGTCTGCTGCCTGAGAAGCGGAATTGTCTTCTTTTTTCGCGATGGCCATCAGGCTGTTCTGTTGCTCCTGCGCCTGAATTCGCTGCTTGGTCAGGTAAACAATCTCCTGGCGTTCCAGTGTTCGAACAACCTCCTGCAACGCATCCGTCACCTTGTAGGCAAACTGTTCTTTCTGCAATTGTAGCGCACTACTGATCCAATACAGTTGCAGGCCCACCAGCCCCAACAGTCCTATGGTCATCAGCGCAACAATCCAGCGTATTCGTTGTCTCGTCATTTTTTCACCTCCCCGTGCAACGGTTCATCTTTTTTTTTCATCTATTGTAAACCGCTGTAGCTAGTAGTAAAACTACAAACGGAATGGGCTGTTCGTTAAATCGTTAACAAACTTTAACAGCCTGCTTACAACCTGTTTACTACTTTTTTAATCCTTTACTCATAATCATCCCGTCTCATGAAAAAAACAGTCCTGGCCGCTTCCCGGTTCACACCGGCCCTGTTGCTTGCCGTTACCTTTACTGGTTTTGCGCTGGCACAGACCCCGGCAACACCCTCGAAAAAAGCAGAAAAAAATGAGGTTACCGTTCGAATCATCGAACGCAATGGCACGACTATCAGGGAAACGGAACGAACCTACCGCGCCGACGAAATGAGTGATGACGACCGCGATAAACTCGTTACGAAACTGGTTGATTCCCTCAAAACAACCCGCCGGGATAAAGGACGTACGCAGATGACGATTGTCATCGAAAACAACGATGGAAATCGGGTTGTGACACGCGACCGCCCCAGGCCCGAATTGAAACGGGCGCCCAAAGATGCCTATGTGCAGCGAAACAGGCTACCGAAAGCGGGTGCGAACCAGGATGGCAATCCAGCCTGGCGGTATGAATTTCGGCAAAACTTCGACTCACTGGCCGACCGTATGAACCGGTTTCGATTTGAATTCCCCCGGGATTTTGACCGGCAGATTATTCGTCCTTTTGAAAACTGGTCCCAGAACTTTAGCAGCAAACCCGCCAGCATACGCGGGCTGGATGCCTACCCCAATAACCCGGACCGCAACCAACTGAACGTTCGGTTTTCGGCACCCGCCAAAGGAGATGTCAGTATCATCGTCACCAATACCAAGGGAAAAGAAGTAGCCAAGCGAGATATCAAGGATTTCTCGGGTGAGTTTGTTGGTCAAATTGATTTGGGTAAACAGTCTCAGGGCACCTATTTCATCACCGTTACTCAAAACGAAGATGGTGCAGTAAAACGAATTGTCGTTGAGTAACGACACTCGTTCAGCTACAAACGGACGTAAGAGTGAAGAGGTAACATAGTATTAGTAGCCATGTTACCTCTTCATTCCTTCACCTGTTTTCATCGGAATCAGTGTAAGAGAGCATAGTCGGGAGAAGAGAAAATGAGGCCAAGTAGGGTATTTTTTTCCAACCTGACCGGCAGGAAAAAAGTATTGTAAAAAAATATAGTACTATGTATTGCAAGATACCAGAGAAAACCTATATCTTTGTCTTGTTAATAAACACATCCCTTATGAAAACGGTACTAGTCGTCGGTATGTTAGTAGTAGGAAGTAGTCTTCAGGCTTTCAGCATGGGGCAACCACACAACGTGTTTGCTGCCCGGAAACACATGGTTACCAAGCCATCAGCATCCGGCGTAAAACGGAAGATTACGGAGCAAAAGAATGCTGTATCGATAGGCTGGCAAGACGTAGTAAAGGCGACCAAGACGGTATTCAATGACCTGGTTCTCGTTGCATTTTCGTGCATCGGCCCGGCGCGTACCTTCTAACTTATTCGTATACTTTTTCCCCGCGTTTCAGCCATATTCCCCACAGCCGGGAGTAGCCATGAACGCGCTGCGTTGGTTTCCCCTGCGCATCTACTACCGCATTTCCTTCATTGACCCATTCGAACAAACTGCCGTACAGATTGTGTACGTGCTTATAACCGGCTGCCAGCAGTTTTTCCCCCACCTTTTCACTTCGGTAGCCTACCGAGCAGTACACAACAATATTCCCGTCTTTAGGAACATCTGACACCCGGCTCAGATCAAATTCATCGTAGCCCACCCATCTGGCTCCGGGCAGGTGACTCACGTTGTACTCTTCTTTAGTACGAGTATCCAGCAGAATCGCGTCCGACTGTTTCTGCAACGTCGCTACGCTCATCAATGGCACCGTCTTTTTATACAATGCATCGAGCATTGTGGCGTATGCTTTACTGCTTATTTGAGCGTCGCTACCAAACGATATACTAAGCAAGGCCCCCAGGAAAATCCATCCTTTTTTCATTAGTCGTTATTAGAATATCAAAAGATCGTATGCTGTAGCGGATGAAAAGCAGGTCAGTGGCTAACGTCCAAATTTTTCATAACCAGCGTATTACACGGATTTCAGCCTAAGAAATTTACAGTTGTTTTTGTATTAATCCGTTACAAAGAACGATTCATCTACATTATTTCGTTAAAAACTTAGACAATTCAACGATTAGAGTCTTACTTTGATAGTCTTTGGCTATTTTTATGGTTCAGCGGGAACCGCCGATACCTGACTTTACCCTTTACTGACCGATTGCTAATGCGGAACATTGTTGTACGACCAATTTTGCTTGTTGGCCTACTGTCCGTCAGTTTACTAACTGCGTTTGGCCTGACCAAGCCGGGGCGTAGTTTCTGGCACCGCCTGTCCCATACCAAACGTGTGAGCAGGCCTGTGGCTAAAAAGCCCCTTGTCCGTGCTTCGTCAACAACATTACTACCCTATAAATTCGGTCCGGCTGCTCAGCCAGTTGAAGTCTTCGCGCTGTCGGATAGTGGCCAACAGTGGGTAGACAGCGTGTTTCATTCCCTCACTCCCGAACAAAAAATTGGCCAGTTTTTTATGGTGGCAACGTTCTCCAACCGCCATGAAAACCATTATCAGTACATCGATCACCTCATCCAGAACAACCACATTGGCGGTTTGATTTTCTTTCAGGGCGGCCCCCACCGGCAGGCTATCCTGACAAACCGCTATCAGGCGGCATCGAAAGTACCGCTGCTCATTGGTATCGATGGGGAATGGGGTCTGGGTATGCGGCTGGATAGCACGATGGATTTCCCGAAACAAATGTCGCTGGGGGCCATTCGGGACAATGAACTGGTTTACCAGATGGGCGCAGAAATCGGACGCCAATGCCAGCGGCTTGGTATTCATATCAACTTTGCTCCCGTTTCAGATATCAACAGCAATCCAGCCAACCCGGTCATCGGGGTTCGTTCCTTTGGCGAATCGAAAGAGAATGTGGCCCTGAAAGCGTCTGCCTACATGCGTGGTTTACAGCAAACGCACGTGATTGCTACGGCCAAGCATTTTCCGGGTCATGGTAACACCAGTGCCGACTCGCATCATACGCTGCCAACCGTGGCACGGTCGTCGGAGCAAATGCGCGACATTGACCTTTATCCCTTCCGGAAACTCATTGCCGACAGTTTGATGGGGGTTGTTACGGGCCATCTATACGTACCGGTTATGGATAACACGCCAGCGCTGGCGGCAACGTTATCCGAAAAAATCGTTACTGAACTGCTCAAAAAAGAACTGGGATTCCGGGGGCTGGTCTTTACCGATGCGCTAAACATGGGTGGCATCAGCCGATCATCCAAAGCGCTGGATGTTAACCTTCGGGCGTTGATAGCGGGCAACGATATTCTGCTCTATCCCGAAAACGTTCGGGAAGCGGCACTGCATATCCTGAGTGCCGTGCAGCAGGGGATTATTTCGCAGGAATTTATTGACGAGAAGGTAAAGAAGATTCTTCGTGCCAAATACTGGGCTGGCCTCAATCGGTACAAACCTATTGATTTGGCCAACTTATCCGCTGACCTGAATGCACCCGAAGCCGAGCTGCTGAAACAGAATCTGTGCGAACAATCGGTTACGGTAACGCAAAATCAGGATGACCTCTTGCCCTTCAGTCAGCTGGATACGCTGCGGCTGGCTTCGGTAGCCATTGGTGCCGCGCCGGGCAATGTATTTCAGAAAACACTCAATCAATACGCTCCCTTCACGACGATAGCCCTGTCCGATAAACCCGTTTCGGAAGCTAATCTGGCCGACATACTGGAAGATATTGGTGATGCCAATACGGTAGTTGTCAGTTACCACCGCATGAGCGAATCGGCCAGCCGACAGTATGGCCTGACCAAGCCCTCCCTCGACCTGATAGTCCGACTCAAACAGCGGGGTATAAAAGTGGTCGTTACGGCGTTTGGCTCGCCGTACAGCTTACCAAAGTTTGCCGCGGCCGACGCCTTGGTTTGTGCCTATCAGGACCTGGATGACATGGAGCGGGTAGTGCCCCAGATCCTGTTTGGTGGTTTGGGCGCACGCGGTATGCTGCCCATTTCGATGGGTGAGTTGAAAATGGGCATGGGTCTGAAACTAAATCCAGCCGGACGGTTGTCTGCCGGTTCGCCCGAAAGTGTTGGTATGAAGTCGTCCGTCCTGAATCAGATCGACGCGATTACGCAGGGAGCGGTCAAGAACCACGTAGTTCCCGGATGCGAGATTCTGGTGGCACGCAAAGGCAAAATTGTGTACAGCAAAAACTTCGGTACGTTAACCTACTCGCCTAATTCGGAAAAGGTAACGGACGAAACGCTGTATGACCTGGCCTCCCTCACCAAGGTGCTGGCCACACTGCAATCGGTTATGGTTCTTTACGACCGGAAGCAGATTGACCTGAATCAAAAAGCCTCTTTCTACCTGCCCGAATTGCGGAACACCAACAAACAAAACATTCTGCTGACGGATTTGCTCTGGCATCAGTCGGGTATGGTGTCGTATTATCCAACTACCTGGGACCGGACCCGGCTACCCGGAGGGGGGCTCAAAGCCAGTTATTATTCCGCCACTCACGACAGTCTGCATACCCTTCAGATTGCCCCCACCCTCTGGGGTGTTTCCTCCCTGCGCGATTCGGTCTGGAAGTGGGTCGTTCAATCCCCCATGTCGCGCAAGATGGATCAGTCCGGTAAGCCTGCGTACGTCTATAGCGACCTAAACTTTTTAACGCTGCAAAAAATTGTGGAACGGGTCAGTGGGCAACCCCTCGACAAATTTGTAACCGACAACGTGTATAAACCGCTGGGGCTGCATCAGCTGGGGTTTACCCCTTTGCAGCGATTGCCTAACCCCAAGTGTGCTCCAACGGAACAGGACACCTACTACCGAAACCAGTTACTGGTTGGCACCGTGCACGATCAGATGGCAGCTGTACAGGGAGGAATTTCGGGTCATGCCGGCTTGTTCGGTAACGCCCGCGATATTGCCACGCTGTTGCAGATGAACCTTCAGAAAGGGGTGTACGGCGATCAGCGCGTTCTTAACCTGATGACTGTTCCTTACTTCACCCAAACCCTCAGCAACCGAAGTCACCGCGCGCTGGGCTGGGACAAACCAAACCCAACCAGTACAAGCAGTGTGTACATGGCCCAACAGGTTTCATCCCGGTCGTTTGGCCATACTGGCTTCACGGGCAACGTAGTTTGGGTGGACCCCGACGAGGAGCTGGTTTTTGTATTCCTCTCAAACCGTATTTATCCCACAGCGGGGAATAACTCGATTAACACCACAAAACTCCGTCGGCGTATTCATGAAGTAATCTACAGCGCCATACAGTAGTTGCTTCCCGGTTAGAGAATGCTACGGCTTTCATTTACATATATTTATCGCGTCATTTGTAGCCACTTCATACCGGAAGTGGCATTTTTATTGCTCTGTGTATAAAATGGGTCTATTTTCGCGATAATCCGTAGACATAATTAACTAATTTCCTGCAAGTCAGTGCATTAACAAAAAGAGCAACACCTTCCTTTTGCCCAGTATATCCCACCAGAATTCATCTTCTCCGCGTATGCCCTTCACTTTTAGACGCTGTTTTGTCTGTTCATTTTTTATATGAGACGTACACTTTACGCTTTTCTATTCGTCTGCCTGAGTATTGCCGGGTTGTCTACCCACGGTACGGCTCAGACTATTTCGACCGGGGTGGTCAGCCCGGTCAGCGTTTGTGCCGGTGGAGCCGTCTCTGTTTCCTATACAGTATCAGCATCCTTTGCGGCTGGGAATACCTTCTCGGCACAACTCTCTGACGCAACCGGCGTATTTTCGATAAGGCCACTGGTAATTGGCACGATAGCCCGGGCAACATCGGGTACGATCAACGCCACCGTTCCTTCAACGTCGGCCGCTGGTACTGGCTACCGGGTTCGGGTAGTAGCCAATACGCCATCTCAAACGGGCTCAGTCAGTCCGGCCTCCCTCACCATTAATGTGCCGGTTTCGCCGGGTATAGCAACGCCCGTAACGTACTGCCTGAACCAGGTCGCGTCTCCGCTGGTAGCTACTCCCTCCGCAGGTGGTACGCTGAAATGGTACGCATCAAACGGCACATCAAGTACCACAGCCCCAACCCCCGATACCAGGTCTGTGGGGCCAACATCCTACTCAGTCAGCCAGGTTGTTGGCGGCTGCGAAAGTGCCCGCAGTGTAATTACGGTCAACGTATCAGCCGGTACCCCTACGCCCGGTGTTTCATCCGTCAGCTATTGTATCGGTCAGTCGGCTACCTCACTAACGGCAGCGCCTTTAGCCGGTGCTACGCTTACCTGGTACACCTCGACATCGGCCAGTTCGGGTTCTTCCATTGCTCCTACCCCATCGACAAAAACCGCCGGTACTACTATTTACTACGTCAGTCAAACCATAAATTTCTGCGAAAGCCCGCGGGTTGGCCTGACAGTAACGGTAAATGGCGCACCAGCCGCACCAACAGCTACTTCCCCTCCTCCCTACTGCGCCGGAGCAGGGGCTACATCACTGACAGCAACCGGGCAAAATCTGAGATGGTACGGCACAGCCGCCACTGGCGGAACCGGATCGTCATTACCAACGGTGCCCAGCACGACATCGGCCGGCACACTAAATTACTACGTTAGCCAAACCGTAGCCACCTGCGAAAGCGCCCGAACCGGTATTGCCGTCGTTGTGAACCCGGCTCCATCTGTACCAGCGACAACGGCGACAATTACCTACTGCCAGAATCAGGCTGCTGTTGCCCTCATGGCAACACCGTCTGATGGCGGTAAACTCAACTGGTATGGAACGGCATCAACGGGCGGAATTGCCTCAACAACGGCTACTATACCCACCACCTCGCTGGCGGGAACAATCAACTACTACGTCAGTCAGACCGTAAGCGGTTGTGAAGGCCCCAGAACGGCTATTGGCGTTACCACGAGAGCTACCCCGGTTGCTCCGGGCATCACAACCCCCATCACCGCCTGTCAGAACCGCACCGGTTATTCCCTGGTGGCAACGCCTTCTGCTGGCGGCACGCTCAACTGGTACGGCACTTCAGCAACGGGGGGCATAGCCACCTCTAATCCCGGCACTCCGGCCACCACCACCGTAGGCTCAACGCTGTACTACGTCAGTCAAACGCTGGGCGGTTGCGAAGGTCCCCGGGCCTCTATTACCGTCTCAGTCAATGCGGTCCCGGCTCCGCCATCAGTAAGCCCCCCCCGGGCGTACTGCCAAACCGACAGGGCAGTGCCATTGGTAGCCAATGGCACTGCCCTGAAGTGGTATGGCACGGACTCTACTAACCGGAGCCCGGCCACGGAAGCAACAATACCCTCTACCAGTCCCAACGCTGTCGGTAGCATAAATTATTACGTTACCCAAACCGTTATGGGCTGCGAGAGTTACGTTCGCGCCATTCCGGTTGTTACTAAGGTAACTCCTAACGCCCCCACCGTTCAGGACGTAAGTTTCTGCCAGAATTACCCGGCGGTTCCGCTGGTAGCCACACCCATTCCAAACGCGACGCTCAACTGGTATGGCGAGAATGCGTCGGGTGGTACGGCTTCGGCTTCCCCCCCGGCAATCCCCACGAATGTCGATAAAACGTATACTTACTATGTGAGCCAGACACTGGATGGCTGCGAGTCGGGTCTGGGCAGTGCTGCGGGGCGGGCCGCCATTCGGGCGCGGGTCAAAACAACACCCGGCGCGCCTGGTGTAAGTTCGGTTAGTTTCTGTAACAACAGTCAGGCTCAGGCACTAACGGCCAATGGTTCGGGGCTGAAATGGTACGACGGAGTCGACAATCCGCTGGGGGGTACTCCCATACCCGGCACAGGCACGGTAGGAAACCAGATCTATAAAGTAAGCCAATCCTCTGGCGAAGGGTGCGAAAGCCCCAAAGCCAGTTTGACAGTCATTATCAATCCGCTGCCTGGTCAGCCGGGCGTATCGAATTTAACCTACTGCCAGACGCAGCAAGACCAGCCCCCGCAAAACCTCACCCCGTTGACGGCCAGTGGACAAAACCTGAAATGGTACAACCCCGACGGTAACGCCTTCCCGAATGCCCCGATTCCGTCAATAGACCGGGCTGGTACTCAGTCGTATCAGGTTAGTCAGACTGTCAACACCTGTGAAGGAGCCAAAGCGACTATTCTGGTTAATATTGTTACTCAACCTGCTCCCAGTACGCCAAAGTCAGTTGTGACCTACTGTGTGAATGCCAAAGCGGTTCCGCTGGAAGCCGTTGGTGAAATGGGTAGTCAGCTGAGGTGGGTTGACCCGTATGGTCGGGTTAGCTCCGATGCGCCTACGCCATCGACACTGAACACGAATGTAGTACCCGGTGGCGATCCCTTTTATGTCTATCAACTCGGAAGCAACGGGTGTTACAGTGCGCGCGCCGTTATCAAAGCGGTCGTTACCTCCCCACCCACCCTGGCCCTGGTAGCCCCCGTTGCCAGTACCAACCTGGGACAAAGGGTACCCCTCCGGCTGACGTTCACCAGTTCCGGACCATTCACCTACACCATTACCGGCGGGTACACCGGTAGCTCTCACATCCGACACCACTATTTCGGTACTACCCCGGGGAAATACCATCTACCAGGTCGAAACCGTTTCGAACGGGTGTGGCGTAGGGTTACCCGGCAATCCGGCCACGGCACAGGTAGCTGTTCGGGTGCCTACTATAGCAACCAGTGCACTAACAACTTCTACGCTTTGTGTTGGCCAGGCACTCACCGTACCCTTCACCACAACGGGCGCGTTTAATCCTGGCAACCTATTCAACTTTGAACTGGTTACTCTGACCGACACAACGAAAAAATATAACATACCAGCCACAGCCATCGGGTCTCCGATAACTGTTACCCTGCCCACCACCCTGCCCGGCGGAGACTACTTTGTTCGTGTCAAAGCCAACAATCCGGAAATTGGTATTGTCGGCAGCAACAGCCCTACTCCACTAACCATTCGCGCGCTAGCCAGTGCCGTTCTGACAGGCTCACAAACTATTTACGAATCTGTACCGGTCAACCTAACCGTAACGCTGGGAGGTGACGGGCCCTGGACCATCGCGTACTCGGACAGTCTCCGCAGTTATTTTGCCACGGCGGATAGTAACCCCTACCTTCTGGAAGCCCGACCCAATCAGACAACCACTTACCGGCTGACGAGTGTAAGCAATAGTTGCGGCAGCGGCCCCGTTTCCGGCGGAGCTACCGTTATTGTGGTTCCCCTGCTGGGCGTAGTCGATAACCCCCTCGATCCCCTGGTAAAAACCTATCCGGTCCCTGCCACAACAACACTGGTGGTTGAATTAAACGTACCTTTGATTAAGCAGCAGGCGACCCTCCTACTGACAGACGCGAACGGGCGGCCCATTCTACAGCGAATGACCCGGGACCGGGTCAATGAACTGGACCTGACCACTCAACCCACCGGCCTGTACCTGCTACACATCCAGGTTGGAGACCGGCAAACCGTTCGTAAAATAATTAAACAGTAAGCCACCGGTTGGGTGGTGACTGATTGCCAGATCACTAGTTATGCCTGACGAGTATTTTATGGAGATGGCGCTGATACTGGCAGAAGAAGCTGCCGATGACGGGGAAATTCCCGTTGGGGCCATTGTCGTTTGCCGTAACCGAATCATTGCCAAAGCACGTAACCAAACCGAGCAGCTAACTGACGTAACCGCCCATGCCGAATTAATGGCCATAACCTCCGCAACGCAGTATTTAGGCAGTAAATACCTTACTGACTGCACCATGTATGTAACCCTGGAGCCCTGTGTTATGTGCGCAGGTGCGCTATTCTGGGCACAGCTTGGACGATTGGTTATTGGAGCCAGCGACCCCAAACGGGGCTACAGCCGCGTAGAACCCTCCCTACTACATCCGAAAACGCGGCTGGAAACGGGTTTGCTTGCTGAAGAAAGCCAGGCGTTGTTCATGAAGTTTTTTACCCGCTTAAGAACATAATTCGCAATAGGGTTGTTAATTCAACCGAATAATCTTCCATCTAACTAAGTAATAAAATGGCTTTTGTACTAGACCCCCTTCCCTACCCAAGCGATTCGCTCGAACCGAATATCGATAAACAGACGATGGAAATTCACCACGATAAGCACCACAACGCTTACGTGACGAATCTGAACAATGCCATTGCAGGTACCGACATGGAAAACAAATCCATTGAAGACCTTCTGGCCAGTATCAGTAAAGCACCTATTGCTGTTCGCAACAACGGGGGTGGCCATTTAACCACACATTGTTCTGGAACACCATTTCGGGTAATGGTGGTGGGAACCAACGGGCACGCTGGCAGACGCTATCAATACAAAATTTGGTTCGTTTGATGACGTTCAAAGAAGAGTTTACAAAGGCGGCAACCACCCGTTTTGGGTCGGGCTGGGCCTGGCTTATCGTAACCCCCGAGGGCGAGTTAGCCATCACGTCATCACCCAATCAGGACAACCCGTTGATGGACATTGCCGAGAGTAAAAGGTTTCCCGTCATTGGTCTTGATGTGTGGGAACACGCCTATTACCTGAAATATCAGAACAAGCGTCCCGACTACATTGCCGCCTATTTTAATGTAGTTGACTGGGCGCAGCTGAAAAGGCTATCAGATGGGGCCAAACAAGCCTAGTATAATTATAAATTATACTTATTGACGATGAACCAGGCGATTCTACCTAAAAAAAACCATCATTCATAACGTATAATTCACAATTCATCATTACTTTTGCACTCCCAAAAACGGTGATTGTAGCTCAGTCGGTTAGAGCGCCGGATTGTGGTTCCGGAGGTCGCGGGTTCGAGCCCCGTCTTTCACCCTGGTAGAAAGCCCTGACATTGTCGGGGCTTTTTTGTTTGCTATTCCGCTCATTCGTTGGTACTCGGCCATCATTCCCTCCGTTGAACACGAAGCTGTTGCTATCCCGTCAATTTGTTTAATGTTTACTGAAAAAAGTTGAACAAAACGAGAGCGCTCAGCGTTATCAACTTACTAACCGGTACAATTATGAGCACGTATTCAATCAAAGATCTGGAACAACTTTCGGGCATTAAAGCCCACACGCTTCGTATCTGGGAGCAACGCTACGCCATTATAGCCCCGCAACGGTCAGATACTAACATCAGAGCTTACGACGATCAGGATTTAAAGCTGGTCCTGAACATAGCCATGTTGAAGGATAACGGCTACAAAATCTCCGATATCTCGAAGTTGTCTCTGGATGATCTGTATAGCAAGGTTGTTACGGTTACTGATAAGCAGCTCAGCTACCCCGATCAGATTCAGGCACTTACACTTGCCATGCTCGACTTTAACGAAGATAGATTTGAGCAAATCATCGGCAGCAATATTCAGCGGTTTGGTTTTGAGAATACGATGATCCACATCATATACCCGTTTTTGAACCGAATTGGTGTTTTGTGGGTCACTGATACGGTGGGTCCTGCTCAGGAGCACTTTATCATTAATCTGATTCGACAGAAGCTTATCGTAGCTATTGAAGAAAACAGGCGTACCAAACGGGCAGATGGAGAGAAATACCTGCTGTTTCTACCGGAAGGGGAGTACCACGAGATCAGCCTGTTGTTTGCCAACTACATTATCTCAGCCCGGTCGAATAAAGTCATATACTTGGGGCAAAACCTACCTTTTAACGAACTGGAACTCGTTTACGAACGGTACAAGCCCGACTATATCTTCACCGTCCTTACCTCCTCTCTGTCAAACCACGATGTGCAGCCTTACGTAAATCGCCTGGCTGCTACTTTTCCGGACACGCAGATACTGCTGACCGGCTATCAGGTAGTAGGGCAGGATATTGATACGCCAGACAATGCCAAGATAATCAATCAGATAAACGACCTTATCCACTCCCTGAGATAGCACAGACAGCGCCATCGGCAGCGTGTTCACTAACATACGTCCTTGGCCTGACAGACTCAGCGGTTATTGTTCGGCAAAAGCCAGAGCCCGGCGTTCCGCGTAGGTATGCCTGTCTCCAGAAACCTGAAAACCAACGTGCCCACCCGTGCGGGGCGTTTCCAAAAAAATATAGTCGTGGCTTTCGGCCAGCCACCCCGGTGAGCACTCGGGCGATAGCAATGGATCATTCTGCGCGTTGAGTAACAGCGTTGGAACCGCAATTCCCGCCATAAAATTGACAGCCGACGCCTGAGTGTAGAAGTCATCGGCATCCCGATAGTTATTGACCGGTGCCGAAAAAAACTCATCGAAATCGCGCCACTGCTTCACCTGCCGTAGTTTACCCATGTCCAGCCGCCCAGGAAAATGGGCGGCTTTCTGACTAATCTTAACCAGCAGCTTTTTCCTGAACCGATTCCGATAGAACCGGTTGGCGGGGTGGTCGAGCAGGAGGGCACTAGCGCCCAAGTCGGTAGGTGCCGAAACAGCAACGCCCCGCTTAATTACATCGGGGACCTGATGCCCATTGACACCAAGGTATTTCAGGGTAATGTTGCCCCCCATACTATAGCCAACCAGCACTATTTTTTCGTAGTCTCTGGTTCTCAGCGCGTGGGCAATCACTTCGCCAAAATCACCGATTTCACCGTGATTGTACAAACGAAATGCCTGATTCATTTCCCCACTGCACGACCGGCAATTCCAGGCCAGTACGTCGTATTTATGCTCGGAAAAGAGTTTAGCCGCCCCCCGTATGTATTGCCGGTTGCTATCCCCCTCTAGCCCGTGCGTCAGGATAACCAGTTTTTTCTGTGCCCTGTCAACCCAGTCCAGGTCCACGAAATCACCATCGTTCAGCGTCAGGCGTTCACGTTCATAAGCAACGTCGCGTACTGAGCGCGTAAGGCTGGGCATAATGGTTTGGAGGTGGCCATTATACTGATAAGCGGGTGGACCGGGATAAGTTGGCAGAATTAGCGGCATCTTAATCAAACAACGGATACTTTTATACCGTTGTTCCACCATAATCCATAGTCATGCCCATTGCCAAGTATCTATCAGTCATCATTGCCAGCACGATCAAGTTTCTGGGTGGACCACTATCAGGTGCTGCGCTGGGGTTATCATGGCTGGAGACGGCTTCGTGTACCATGCTTGGCATGATGATCAGCGTGGTCGTTATAACCTACGCCGGGGCTGCTTTGCAGAACGTATGGCAACGCTATAACCCTACTCCCACCCGGCTCTTTACCAGGCGAACACGCATGGCGGTTCGCATTTGGCGCCGGGCGGGTATGGCAGGAATTGCGTTACTTACACCCGCTATTTTAACCCCTATTGGTGGTACTATCCTGGCCGTTTCGTTTGGCGTAAAGCCGGGCCGACTGATTCTGTATATGTTTGTCAGCGGGGTGCTCTGGGCTATTGTGCAAACGCTGCTCATTTATCAGATTCCCGGATTGAAGGGCATTATCGGGTCTGTAGGCGTTTAGCGGCTCACCGGCTGAGCGGGAGCGATAGCCGACTTTTTCCGAAAATCACCCTGCGAGAAGTGTTTTTCAATCAGGCAGTACATCAGGATAAAGAAATAACGGCTACCCATCTCCTTAATTTTCAGTTTCGATTCTCCATACTTCCGATTCGTCCAACTGTTGGGTACCACTTCGTACGTATACCCGCGAACGATAGCTTTCAGAGGCAATTCGACGGTCAGATTGAAGTGGGGCGACAGGAATGGTTTTATACCCTCAATAGTTTCACGGCGGTATAACTTGAACGCGTTCGTGGTATCATTGTATTTGATGCCCATCACCATCCGAACAATAAAATTGGCAACGCGGTTGATGATCTTCTTCAATTCGGGATAATCGACTACCTTCCCATCCTTACCCCAACGGGAGCCAAATACAGCATCAGTACCGGTTTCCCGCATTTTGTGGTAAAACCTGACCAAATCCTCCGGGTCGTCGGACAGGTCGGCCATAAACACCGCCACACAATCGCCCGAGAAGCGCTCCAGACCGTACCGCACGGCGTACCCAAATCCATTGGGCCCTGGGTTGGTGTAGTACACCAGCGTTGGTATTTCTGTAGCCGCCAAGTGTTCCAGAACCCGTACTGTACCATCTTTCGAATTATCATTTGTCACACAGATTTCGTGATCGATTCCGTGTTTGGACAGTGTTTGGTAAAGAACGCGCAGCGTAGGCGGCAGCGACTCCTCTTCGTTATAGGCAGGTATGACAACGCTTAACTTCATGGTCGATCGGGTGCGGGCTTTTCCCGCCATTGGGGTGAATGACTACCGATAGGGCAACAGGCGCAGAGTACTGTAGAGTTTGGCTACCGGTGCCGGTACAATATACTGTCTAATAACGTCTTTGGCGGTACGCCAGCCGGGTTTTGCCATGTAGAGGTACTGCATGGCGATACGCGCCCGCCGGAAGTAACTGCCCTGATACTGTTTGGCGTCGAGCATCATCCGGTAGTAACGGGCCATATTCCGGCGTAGAATGGTGTTGTACCGATAGCCAAGTTCCCGATTGATGTCACTGTACATCTGAATGCGATTACGCAGAAAAACCTCGTTCTGGTAGTTGTCGTGAAAGCTGGCCCCCGCGCTGTTTTTCCGGTACACCGACATCACATCGGGTATATAGCCAATTTTACCCAGTTTGGCCTTCAAAATCAATCGCGGAATATCACCACTCGACGATTCCCGGAACCAGGCCGGATACTCGCGGATGCTGTTCCGATACAGGGTACTGGATGTGGCCATAAACCAGATTTCATCGTCGCCAATCAGATCATCGACCGTGTAAAACGGCTTCATGTCCGGTCCATTAAGCACGTGCGACGGGCTACCGTCTTCGTAGGTAATCAGGGCATTGTGGAAGGTCATCGAATAATCCGGGTGCGCGTCCAGCAAGTCGGCCTGTTTCTGGAGTTTAAGCGGATCGGTCAGGTAATCATCCCCGTCTATCAGCGCGTAATACTCGCCTTTGGCCAGCCTGAGGGTTTCCAGAAAATTGATCCCCCCATTTTTACCCATGTTGCGGGGGTGTAGTACGCCAATAACTAAACCCGGGTGCTGGCGTTCATAGTCCTGAATGATTTCCCGCGTGCCATCCGTTGAAAAATCATCCCCAACCAAAATTTCGATAGGAAACGTAGTCTTTTGCGCCAGAACGCTGTCAATAGCCTGCCGAATGAATTTCTTTTGATTGTAGGTAATAATCAGTACGCTGACCTTGGGCATGAATGAAACGTTTACAGTTTACGGTTTAGGATTTATAGCTGCGCGAAGCGGTTCATCAGCTCGATAATACCGCTTCGCGCAACTGTAAACCGCAAACTGTAAACCGAATACTATAAACCCTAAACCGTCACCTCTTTGGCCGATTGGATTTTGGCTTTCCAGCCCTGAGGTTCGTCTTTATCGGCGGGTTTGGCCCAGGGATCATAAAAGGGCAGAATAGCTACCCAACGCCCGGCAGGATCATCCCAGCTAAACCGGTCGGCAAAACTTGACGGGCTAACCCAGTGGGGTAAATCGTACCGGAACAGAATCAGATCGCCGATGTCCTGGTAGCCTTCCGTTTCTACAATATGATCATTGATTACGTAACCCGTACCACCCGATGAGTAGTCCTTGCCATACTGGTTCAGAGCCAGAATAGTCCCTACTTTCTGCGGATTGAGCGGGTGCCAGTGCCGACCGAAGAAACTGCCGCCCAGTGGGTAATGCGTTACCTGCGGGTGAAAGTAAGGCTGCCCTTTCCGAATACCGTATTCTTCATTATTACCAGTCAGGCTATTCCAGAAGGTACGCATCGGCTGAAATACCTGCATCAGCGTTTGCTGGGTTGGCTCTTCCAGATCGAGGATAGCATCAAAGGTATGGTCGTGAAACAACTGCGGAGCCTGCTGAATTTTGGCGATGTGCAGCCGTTGCTTGTGTTGGTTATTGTCAAACGGATCAGGAGCTTCGGCCAGGGGGGTTTTGGCCGCCCAGGTGTGGGTAGCCTCAATCACACTGCGTAAGGTCTCCTCCGGAATGCCGGTTTTAATAATGACGATGTTCGGCTCGTTCACCAGCTTCATCACCTCATCGAAAGGAATTTCCGGCACGATCCGGCCATCCTTGAATTCGGCATCAACTTTTATTAGGTATTTTGCTACTTCTTTCATGATCGTTGGCTTACTGATTTACTACAAAATAGGTGGCTATCTTCATAAAATCCAAATTCCACCGGGTAGATCTTACTCTGTTTTAGGTTGCGTAGCGTACCCAAATCCTGATGCCCCAAATCCATTGCCATTGTAGAACATAATCCATTGATCCTGATGCGGAAAAATGTGGCAATAGTCCATCATCATTGAATCCCACCCCTCCACTGACCGTTCGATACCGGCCAGTTCATCACGCCGGGTCCAGTTAATGCCATCTTCCGATTCGGCATAACCAATCCGGTAACTACGCTGCACATCGGTACGGTAGTTAGTAGCGTTCCGGTAAGAAAAATACATTTTGTACAAGTTTCCTTCTTTATACACCGTTGGTCGCCCGATGGCATCGGTAAATTCATCGTAGCTGACACAAACCTGTCCCGTTCGTTTCCAGTCCAGCCCATCGTGGGATTCGGCGTACTTAACATCGTAAAACGGTTCCGGGTGTCCGTCAATGACTTCAATCTTCGTGCAGGACAGGTACCACATCCGCCACAGCATGGACCCATCGGCCTGCTCTTCGCGCATGACGCAGGGCTGCGCCACCCATACCTGATCGAAGATGTAGCGATCCATCAGGGGGCCAGTAAATTTCCGCTCAAACGTCAATCCACCATCTGTACTGATAGCCAGGCCAATGGCCAGTCGGTAACTGGCCGTTTCGCTTTTGTTCCAGCCGGTATAATACAACCAGATTTCGTCGTCGACGGGTAGAAACCAGGAAGGCATCGTTCCGGTTTCGTCAAACATACCCACTTCGCCCTTCGTCAGACAGGCTTTGTCATGTACGTACGTCACCTCCGACAGGTTGTCCGGATTCAGTTCAACGAAGGAGACCGCCGAGGCACTCTGCTCATCGCGGGTAGAGAAATAAACCCGAAGCTTGTCGGATAGGGGGTAGCCAAACGGCACCTGTGCGTGCGTCCGGCTGAATGGCTGCGTGCCATTGGGTTTATAAATAAGACCTTGTTTGTTCCACATAAAAACTACTTTTGTTGAGCGTAAGCGAGTGGTTTTTCGGCACCCGGAGCACTATTTATTCTATCGTTGCGGACGTAAATACGGGTATCATTCACCAGCCCTATGTACGTGTAATGCGCTGCCACAAACTGCCCGAGGGGTTTTATCAATTCGTGACCCTGCGTCTTTCGGTCATTCATCCAGAGGTTCTGGCTACCAACCGCATCCACAAACACCGGCGGAAACGAGCGCAGGAAATCTGCGAGGTATCGTTGCTGGTAAACGGCCTGCATCGGGTGCGCAAAGGCACTCCGGATAGTATGATTTTCGGCAACGCCCTGCTGCATGTTCGCCTGCACGTAATAATCGCAGCGCCACCCCCAAACGGCCAGTTTTTCGCCGGGTTCGGCATGCTGCCGCACTACTTTGGAAACCGGCGACTGCTGAACCACCCAGCCGTTCTGCCCATCTGAAGGGTACCTGTTCAGGGGAATCTGCTGGCGGTAGTTATGAACAGCCTGCAAGCCGAACAATCCCAGAAAAATAACCATTGCCCCTGTCCCAATCCATTTGCCAACAGACCCATTCAGGCTGAGTTGCTGCCAGCCGTAAGCCAGGCTGAAAAACAGGGGGCCAATGATAAAAAACAGGTAATGGACGTAACCGGAACCCGTTCGGGTAATAGCAAACAGCGTAGCAACGAACAGCGCACCGATAAACCCGCTGATTCGCCATGCTCCCCGATTGGCCGAAGTACCTCGGCGAATCGACACTAAAAAACCCGCCAGCCAGATACCGAAAATGAGTTTGACCAGCCAGTCGAACTCGCTGCCTCGCTGTAAAAACGTCGGTAATTGACGCAAACTCTCCAGTTGATCGGTATCGCCACCGTATTGAAAATTCCCTTTCAGGTAGTAGGTCACAAAATCATCATACACACCGGTTGACTTTGTCAGCAGCACGACAAGTAGCGGAAAGGCAAGGCTACCCGCACCCAGCCCAACTACCCGGCTCACTTTAGCCATTGGGGTTAAGTCGACTCGTGTTACCACATCCAGCAGCACAAACAGCCCAACAACGGCCGCTAGTGGGATGGCCTGCAATTTCCCAAACGGTATCATCCCGAGCAAGAGACCGATAAGGGCAATTCGGACCAGAGAGGGTATTTTCTGGGGGAGCAGCGTAGCGTACAGGTGATAACTCAATCCGAGAAGCAGGAGAGCAACCAGTTCACTGTTGTAGTGTAAAAAATCACCATTCTGGGTCAGGCCCAGCATGAAAACGAAGGGCAACAGTGCCAACGGTGCAATAGATTGACCAAACCACCGGCCTGCTACCACGTAAAGTAGCCACAGGTAACCAGCTATGAGGAAAAAAGCCGTCAGGTGGGCAGTGATATAATCGAAAGGTAGGCCAAAGAGCCCCGGTACGATTAGGAAATAACTATCCAGTGGGCCTCCCGTTGTGCCATCCACCGACCGGAAATAGACGGGGTCATGGTACAGGGTGAATGCCTGCGTAATCATCTGACTCTCGTCGGGATTTATCTCTGCGTTGAAGACGATGGTGGACAGACGCAGCAGAAAAAACAGGATCAGCGACAATAACCCAACCCATTTCCATTCGATGAGCGGCCGCTGAATCAATGACCGGGCAGCCAGCCAGAGTAACGCCCAGCAGAGCGCATAAACGGGTAACCAATACGCAATGGGGTATGTGTCGAAGTGGGGCATTCGGGTCGTACAATGGCTCCCGGGTGGCTAATTTTTGAAACAAATAGCCACCCGGGAATCCAGTATTAACTACTTGGCTACCGCCAGTCGGGCCGCCATACTGTCGTGAATCTGGGCCATCGTTTCCCGAAGGTCGTAGGTCCAGTTCCAGTCTGGATAGTGCTGCTTGAATTTTGTAAGGTCAGAAATGTACCAGATATGGTCGCCACTACGGTTCGTTTCCGTATACTGGTAATTCATTTTATTACCCGATATTTCCTCGCACAGTGTGATCGCTTCGAGCATGGAGCAGTTGGCGTACCGGCCACCGCCTGCATTATACACTTCGCCCGGACGCGGGTTCTGGTAGAAATGCCAGAACATATTAACCAGGTCCCAACTGTGGATGTTATCACGAACCTGCTTGCCCTTGTAGCCAAAAATAGTGTATTGATTGCCGGTAATGGCGCATTTCATAAGGTACGATAGAAAGCCGTGTAGCTGCGCGCCCGAATGGTTTGGCCCGGTCAGGCAACCACCCCGGAATACGCCCGTATTCATCCCGAAATAACGACCATACTCCTGAACCATAATATCAGCTGCCACTTTGGACGCGCCGAAAACCGAGTGTTTGGTATGGTCGATGCTCATGTGCTCATCAATACCATGCTCGAAATAAGGGTGGTTCTGGTCAATTTCCCAACGCGTTTCGGTTTCGATCAGTGGCAGGAAGTTAGGGTTGTCGCCGTATACCTTGTTGGTTGAAGTAAAGATGAATACGGCTTCGGGGCAATGCAGCCGGGTCATCTCCAGCATGTTGAGCGTCCCAACGGCATTGACACCAAAATCGGTAAACGGTTCGCGTGCAGCCCAGTCATGACTGGGTTGGGCAGCCGTGTGTAAAACTAGTTTTATATCGGTGCCAAACTCCTGGAAAATCACCTCCAGTTGCGATACTTCCCGGATATCGGCCGCCCGGTGCTGGTAGTTGGGATAGGCCTCAGCCAAACGATTTCTATTCCACTCGGTAGAGCCATCGGCCCCAAAAAAGTACTGCCGCATGTTGTTATCAATCCCGATAACCAGGTCGAACTTATCGGCAAAAAAAGCGACTGCTTCACTCCCAATCAAACCAGCCGAACCTGTAACTAATGCAATTTTCATGTCTCTATCTTTGCTTAAAAGCGCTTGTCTATTCAAATAGTACTTTTTTACTAAATCCTCAGATTGGACAAAGTAACGTAAAAATTCACGCCTATTATAGCTCCCGCACCTTGGTGTGTAATGTCAATGCAGCTTTATTAGCCAGCGGTATCACACCATAAAAGCGATTAATCAGCACGTACGAACTGACTAATCGCTTTTACATTTCCAATTAACAGTGGTTATATACCCTCTGAGGAATTGCCAGGACCGAATAATTTTTCGCGAATTTTCTGCGTTCTTGCGTCTAATGCGGGATTGGGCGTGTACTGATAGCGCGATTGCACGGCTACGGAGTCTCTGCCTAATCCATATACTTCTTCATCACCGGCCCGATAATCTGAACTATAATCTTCAGCCCTTACGTCGGTTTGACGAATAGTATTGTATTTCTGATAGTCGCAGGAGGCCAGTAACAGAACTGATACCACCAGAAGACCTATAGTACGTACGCGTTTCATAGCTACTTAATTACTAATTGATTTGGCAAAAATAAGCAACAGTCTTTAGTCAACCGTATTTAGTCATTAGTTTTTTCTCCGTCCACTACGCATTTGTTGCAGCAGACTGCTCCTGTGCGCTGACAGGGCCGTAATACTACTTTTTCAATAGACTAATTTCCTCCGCCACAAAGGTCATCAACTCCTGTATGTAGTCGCGGGAGAAATCGAAGGGAACATTAGCGGCTGCGTATATCTCACGAATGGGCGTTTTGTAACCCAGGCTCAGCGCGTTTTTGTAGCCTGCCAAACCCGACGCTGGGTCTTTCCGGTAATTTCGCCAAACGCCGATAGCTCCCAACTGCGCAATACCGTACTCAATGTAGTAGAAGGGAACTTCGTACAAATGCAGTTGCCGCTGCCAGATGTACTCCTTATAAAAAGCAAACCCACTCCAGTCCGTTATGGTATCGGTAAACTGCGAATATATCCGAAGCCAGTTTTCGCGTCGTTCAGCGTCAGTATGGGTCGGGTTTTCGTAGATCCAGTGCTGAAACTTATCAATAGTGGCTACCCAGGGCAGCGTTTCGATAATGGATTCCAGGTGCTGTAATTTGGCCCGGCGCAGTTCGTCCGGATCATCGAAAAATACATCCCAATGGTCCATCGACAGGAGTTCCATGCTCATAGAGGCCAGTTCGGCTACTTCCATTGGTGGGTTGCGAAAGGCTTTCAGGGGCAGTTCGCGGGTCAGGAAGGAGTGTACCGCGTGGCCTCCTTCGTGTACCATCGTGACCAGGTCGCGCAGGCTGGAGGTGGCATTCATAAAAATGAACGGTACACCAATCTCTTCGAGCGGGTAATTGTAACCGCCGGGCGCTTTCCCTTTCCGCGATTCCAGGTCGAGGTGACCCATGGCCCGCATAATCCGAAGATCATCGCCCAGTTCCCGGTCCAGCCGATCGAAGCATTTGATGGTTTTTTCGAGCAACTCCTCCCCCGTAGCGAAGGGCTTCAACGGCGGGCGACCCTCCAGTATCTACCTTAGTATCCCAGGGGCGCAGGGGGCTTATACCTAACTTCTTCCTGCGTTCATTGGCCAGTTCATCCAACAACGGAACAACCGCTTCGGCCACCGACTCGTGAAAATTGACACAATCCTGAGCTGTATAATCAAATCGCCCTAAAGCCGCAAAGGAGTAATCCCGAAAGTTGGAAAAACCAGCGTTGAGGGCTATCTGGTGACGTAGATCGCGTAAACGATCGAACAGCCGGTCCAATGCTTCGTGGTCGTGGTACCGCCGTTCCCAGATTTTACGCCAGGCTTCCTCCCGCACCGCCCTAGTAGTAGATTGCAACCGATCGCTGGCTTCGGGTAGGGTCATCTCGCGGCCATCGATGTTTACCGTCATGGCCCCGGCAATGGCTCCGTACTTACGCTCTTCGGTTTGCAGTCTGGTTTGCAGGGGAATATTTTCTTCGCGGAAGATTTCGATGGCCTTCTTCATGCCCCGCACCATTACTCCGTATCCTTCTTCTGTCAGCTCATTGATATACGGGCTGCCAACTGCCATCAGGTCCAGGTCGTTCCCGTAAGCTGTCATGGGGGGTTGAATCTCCGCAATGAAAAAATTCAGGCTGTTCACCAGTTCTTCGTTGGCCGTATCGCAGGTCATCCGGATGTACCGCCAGGCAAACTCCTCCGACAGATAGGACTCCAGTTCACTACGATCCATTAGCCACTGTTTCAGTTCAGCAGCGGTATGGATAGAACGGCTCAGCAGCTCGTCGTAAAACGGTTTCACATCGTCCCAGCTTTGCAGATTGATCGATTCGCCGATAAACAGGCGAGCCGGTCGGGTGGGTATGGTTATTGTTTCGTTCAGTGTCATCAGTAGTACGGACAGAAGCCCGTTTTAAAGGAAAAAAGGACTAAAGTCCCTGCTAACTTAATCCTGTTTGAAACTTTTTTGTTCACAAATTTGCAACTACGAAAAACTTCGTATATGTTTACTACGAAATTATTCGTAGATTGATTATGAAGCCAACGGACGCTGAACTGGAAATTTTGCATGTGCTCTGGACTAACGGCCCCAGCACGGTACGGCAGGTACACGACGCCCTGAGCCAAAGCCGTGATTTAGGATACACAACGGCCTTGAAACTGATGCAGATTATGGTCGAAAAAGGACTACTCACCCGACAGCAGGACGCCCGGTCGCACACCTATACGGCGGCTGTGAGCGAGGAGGCAACGCAGCAGGGATTGGTTGACCGTTTTGTTGAAACCGCCTTCCGGGGGTCAGCATCCAAATTGGTAATGCAGGTGCTGGGCAACCATAAAGCCTCGCGGGAAGAGCTGGACGAGATTAAGACGTTGCTCAGTAACCTTGGTATGTCGGACTGAACAGGCCAACTGACTGGCAGACCCATTAATTTTCTTCAACCAAAGCCACTTATTTTCTCATGAACGCCTATAATTTTCTCACCAGTCCAGTCGCCAACGCCTTAGGCTGGACGTTGCTACATGCCATTTGGCAGGGTTTTGCTCTAGTGCTGCCTGCTGCGGTACTGCTGTATTTTCTTCGGCATCGGTCGGGGATAATCCGCTATCGTGCGGGCGTGTTTACGCTGCTGATGCAGGTGTTGGTTTCGGCCGGAACGTTTTTTTGGTATTATCAGCCCATTTCCGCTACGCAGCCCCTATCGCCTGCTATTACCGCTCGATACGCGTCCCAGATTCGGTGGCAAACAGTAGCGCAGTCAATTCCCTGGCATCAGCAAACCCAGCAATTTCTGGAAAATCACCTGGGTCAGTTTGTACTTATTTACCTGATTGGGGTTGCGTTATTTGGGCTGCGGCTGGCGGGAGGATGGTTTTATCTGCAACAACTGAGCAGGACAGCTATTTATCCTGCATCGCAGCACTGGCTGCAGCTGGCCAATCAAATTCGCACCACACTGTCCATTCGGGCGGTAGTGCAGATTCGCGAATCTGCCCGGATAGCCATGCCCATGGTAGTGGGTGTATTCAAACCCGTCCTGTTGCTGCCTATTGGTCTGGCCACGCATTTATCGACCCGCGAGATTGAAGCGGTGCTGGCCCACGAACTAGCCCACATCAAACGGCACGATTACGCAGTAAATCTGCTACAATCGGTAGTGGAAGTCCTGTATTTTTTCCATCCGGCCCTTTGGTGGTTGTCGGCACGGGTGCGCGAAGAACGGGAGCATTGCTGCGATGACCTGGCCGTGCAGGTTTGCGGTGGCAACGGCCGCATTCTGGCGCAGGCACTGGCCCACGTGGAGGAGTTACGACTGACTCACCAGGCACCCGCCCCCGTACTGGCAATGGCTTTCGCGGCAAAGCGGCAGCATTTGCTGCACCGCGTTCGGCGGGTATTGGGTATACCCACGCGCCCCTTCGTGTCGAACAGCAGCCTGGCGGGTCTGACGCTGGCCACCATCCTGTTTATGAGCGTGTCGGTATACGCCGTGCAGCAACAACCAAAACCCGCTACCAAACAACCGAAACCTGCTCATGCAAACCGGCGGCACAAGGTTGATAGCAAATCGGAATACGGCATGGTGGATAACAAGCAGATTAGCTATGTTATCTGGAAAGGTCAGAAACTACCGGCCAGTCAGGTAACCCGTCTGCAACGCAAACTCGACCAGGTACTGGCGGGTCAACTCAACCTCGATACCGTAAAACAGCCCGACCGGGATATCCTGCTGACCATTATCGAGCAAAATAATGCGCTTGACGGTGGAATGGAGGGACTATCTGAAGGCCTGAATGCTGACTTGAACGAAGAGCTAAATGCTGATTTGAATGCACAGGGCTCGGCCCGGATTGACTACAACATGATTATGAAAACCGCGTTCGATGCGGCCAACTCGGTTGGTACATTCCCGGTTGATATCGATGGGGTTATTGAGAAGGTTGAGAAGATAGACTACAATCGTATTATCAGTCAGGCGATGGCTTCGGTTGATACCAACATTGTCATCGAAGATTATCCGTACAATGAGGCTAAAAATCAACAACGGCGCGCTTCCCGACGAGGCCAGATGGACAGCCTGAGTCAACTCATTGCCCAACGCTCCCGGCAGATGCAGGCATTACACTTACAGATGGAAAAACTCCGGTTTCCGGTAGAAGAAGTTGAACGGCAAAACGAGGTGCTAAACTGGAAAAAGGATAAGCTGATGGAGCAGCGGAATGTGCTCATTGAGAAACACCAGAAGCTTTTGTATACTGATGGAAAGCAGAAATTGAGTCAGGCTGAAGTTGAAAAACAGGTAGAAGCCCTTGAACCCGACATCAAAAAGCTGGAGGAGAGCATGGAAGCGTTGAACCGTCAGATGGAGCAGTCCAACGCTAAACAGGAAGAGCTCAAAGCCCCCATGGAAAAGCTGGAACAGGAATCCGAAAAACTGGAAGAACAAATCGAAAAACTATCCAGCGAGATGGAGCGACACAGCGAAGGCGTAGCGCGTATCATGCCACCCCTGCCGCCTATGCCTCCAATGAACGTTCGGGTAGCGCCCCGGCCGGCCCGAGTCCCTCGTCCGGCCCGAATGCCCCGGCCAGCCGTTGCACCGACTCCCCCACGCCCGGGTAATTTAATGGTTCCATCTCCAGCACCACCAATGCCTAAAATTGCTCCGACTCCACCAGCCAAACCGGCACCGAAACCGGACTAATTTTGAGTCATTACACTGACCCGTGCGTTTGGGAGGGGCCTTGAAATGTACGATTCTTCCCAACGGTCGGTTCGGACACCCGTACCTATGAAAGAATAAAAAAAGGTGGTGCCGGGTTTTGAAGCCCGCACCACCTTTTTTTATTCTTTGTTTCTTTAGTCAATTTCAATTACCACATCGGCCCCCACCGGGTGGGCTACGCAGGTGAGTATGTACCCCGCCTTGAGTTCTGACTCCGACAGGCCGTCTTCTTCATCCAGTTTTACTTTACCTGAAATGCACTTGCCCATGCAGGCCGTACACATACCCGCCTGACAGGAGTAGGGCAGGTCAATATCCAGGTCCAGAGCCGCTTCCAGAATGGTCTGGTGCGGAGCAACGGCAAATTTATACTCGCTGCCCTCGTACAGAACCGTTACTTCGGGCGTACCACTGTCGGCGGCCGTGAGGGGTTCTTCCACTACCTCGCCCGCCATAACCGGTGCCGTAGCGTAGCTCTCTTTATGGACATGCTCCGCCGATAACGCCGACCAATGCCAGTGCCGAACGGGCCTCGGCCATCATCCCATCAGGACCACACAGATAAACGCTGGCATTCCCACGGTCGGCAGCCGGCATCTCTTCCAGCAGTTTGGTCAGCGTCTGACTGATTCAGTCGCCCTTCGGTACCCGTCCAGTCGGCTGATGGCTGGCTCAGTATATGGGTTGTCTGGAACCTGGATTTCCCGTAAGCCTGCTCCATCGCATCCAGGTGCTCTTTGTAAATGATAGATGCCTGGTTGCGATTGCCGTAAATAAGCCACACCCGACTGTTGGGCTCAACGTGCAATGCCGACTTAGCCATCGAGAACAAGGGGGTAATACCACTACCAGCCCCAATGAGAATGATCGTACGGCGATTTTGCGGGTCTAATTTCGGAATGAATGTGCCCATTGGCTCCAGTGTTTCCAGCACATCACCGGGCCGGATACGGTCGCAGAGGTAGTTGGAAACCAGACCACCCGGCACCCGCTTTACGGATACCGACAGCGATACGTCGACATGGGGTGAGGATGCCATGGAGTAGGACCGCCTGATTTTCTGATCGTTGATGTTGAGTAAAAATGTCAGAAACTGACCGGGTTGATAACGTACTTCCTCGTTGATAGGGTGCCAGAAACTAATTGTGACGGCATCGGGCGTTTCCCGAATAATGTCTTTAACTTTTAAAAAATACCGGTTTGCCATTACTATTCTTATGGTTGCTATAGGCTAACGTAATGAGGAGTAGAAAAGACCAGAATACACAAAGAAACCAGCTGACTTCCTTTCTTTTCTCCGTCTGCCCAACGTTCATTTTATTCGGCAAAGGTACGGCGAACACCGGAAATTTATCCATTCCGGTGGTACTCAACCAGTCCTTCGGCGGGTGCCCGAAGAAGGTTACCCATTGTTAATCCTGTTTGTTCGACAGCCGTACGTAATGGGCCGGCAAAATAGTGTGCTATCGACCCAACAAAATGAACGGGCCACGATACGGATTCCGGAAAGCGTTTGACGTAGGTAGTAAGGAATAGAATAAACGCATCGGTTACCAGCTCAATGACGTAGGGATGGGCCGGATAATCGGACAGGAAGGGCGTAAACCCGGCAAAGTACCGGTTTGGAAACGGCTTTTTGTAGGCATTTTCGAGCAACGTGGGTCGGTCGAGGGCATAACGAGTCTGGAAAGCCTGGTGCAGGTCGGCCGGCAGACGTTCCTGAAAAAAATCCCGAACGAGCGTTTTCCCCAGGTATCCCCCACTGCCTTCGTCGCCAAGCCAGAACCCCAGCGATTGAATACCCCGCGTAATTTGCCCGTTTTCGTAACAACAGGCGTTCGACCCCGTCCCCAGAATACAAACAATTCCGGCCTGATGCCCCGACGCACCCCGGGCCGCACCAAGCATGTCGCTGTTTACCTCAATTTGCCCGGCATCAGGAAACAGTGTTTTCAAGGCATCGCGCACGATATCGTTCACCGAAGGCCCACTGCAACCTGCTCCGTAGAAAAACAGCTGCTCCAGAGGGACGTCGTTACTGAGGCAGATGCAATTGCGCTTTCAGTATGTCTATCATCTGAGCAGCCGACTGATAATAGGGATTCAACCCATCCGTCTGACTGGCGTGGACTTTACCACCGGCATCCACCAAACGCCAGTCGGTTTTCGTCGAGCCGCTATCCGCAATTAATTGTATGGCCATCAACTCAATTGGCGAACGCGCAATGCCCGAGGACTGATTATCCACGACCATTACGGCTAATTTATACAAGTTTACCCACCACGGGAAAACGGCTGAACACGCTGTCGGAATGAGGGGCATCGGTTAGTTCATCGGTCAGGTCCTGCCCCGCCCAGTGTTCGTAGTGCTTTCCGTTACGCCATAGTCGCGAAGCCGACAAATCGTAGATAATTCCCCGATACGCACACCAGATACTTTCCCGATCCTGTCCGTTACGTAGTGCCAACTGAGAGCGGGTATAGGTTGGTAACGAATCAGGCATAAAAAAGAGCACTACCCATGGGCTAAATCAAGTGAATTATTAGGCATCAGTTTTGCAGGGAGAAAACAAAATTAGCGTAACTTTAGCCACTTCAAATCCTTGTGTAGTTGAATTAATTATGAGAAAGACTCAATCTATCGCTTTCTTTTCGGTACTAATCCTGTTTTGTGTGATCCTGAGTTGCAAGAGCAACAAGGTAGCACCTGTTTCTGAGCGCATTGCTAAAGTATGGACCGCCAGCAAGGTAGACGAAAACAGCACCACCGTTTATACAAAGGGAGCTACCAACAACATTCGTAATTATACTGGTTTCAAACTGGATTTAAGTGCCGCTCCAACCGTCCGGTACACCGAATATGATGGCAATGTATTTGTTGGACAATATGCTGTTCCGAATGACAATACGCTCCAGTTAACGAATCTGAACCCATCCCCTACCGGCGATAATGGTTCGATTACGTTTACCATCAATTCTATTGACGACACAAATCTGAAGCTCACCCGAACGTCGGCTAGCCAGAAAACGGGTGGTACCACCAATGTGTACACATTAACCAATCCGTAAGGCTGTCAGCAAGTTTATATTTACTAAAAAGCCGCCCCGGTTAAATACGGAGCGGCTTTTTGGTACGTTATGGGTAATGGCTTGTTTTCTCTACCTTTATAGTCTATTAACCGTAGACGCACCTTTTGTCTTCCCCTATGACTGATTTAAATACCCTTGGCGAGATTGGTTTAATTGAGCGCATACGCCAGGCAACACCAAAACCAGTACACAAAGAAACGATTCAGGGTATTGGCGACGATGCCGCTGTATTTGACTGGGGGGATAGTTTTGGGCTGTTGTGCACCGATATGCTCGTGGAAGGTATTCACTTCGACCTGACCTACGTGCCACTAAAGCATCTTGGCTATAAAGCTGTAACGTTTGCCGTATCCGATATTGCAGCCATGAACGGGTTGCCGGTACAAATAACCGTTAGTATCGGGTTGAGCAGCCGGTTTACCGTTGAAGCCATTGACGAACTGTATGCGGGTATAAAAGCAGCCTGTAAAGCGTATAATATCGATTTAGTGGGGGGCGATACCACCTCTTCGCGTTCCGGCCTGATTATTTCGGTGTCTGCTTTAGGGAAAGTACATAAAGAGGCAATTACCTACCGGAACAAAGCACAGGTCAACGATGTCATTTGTGTTACCGGCGATTTGGGCGCGGCTTACATGGGTCTGCAACTACTGGAGCGGGAAAAGCAAGTATTTATGGCCGACTCCGGGATGCAGCCCAACCTGTCCGAGGAACGCACTTATCTGGTTCAGCGTCAGTTACGCCCTGATGCCCGCACCGATATTGTTCACGAACTCCGCGACCTCGGCGTAGTTCCCACAGCTATGATCGACGTGTCGGATGGGCTAGCCTCCGAACTGCTTCACCTGTGCCATCAATCGAAACTGGGAGCCATAATATTTGACGAGAATTTACCCATCGACGACCAGACCTACCTGGCGGCCGAGGAATTCGGTATCAGCCCGATAACCGCGGCTCTGAATGGCGGAGAAGATTACGAGTTGTTGTTCACCGTTCGTCCGCAGGCGTTCGAAAAACTGGCGACCAACTCGCGTATTACTGCCATCGGGTACATGTCCGCCGATGCCAATTACGTTGGCCTGTCAACCAAAGCCGGGCAGTTGACCCCCATCAAGGCCCAGGGCTGGCGGGGCACATTTTCGTTGACCTAAAATAGACCGGGCCGTTCATCATGAACGGCCCGGTCTATTTTAGTACCTGCACTACGGCCTGGGAATGGGTTCGGCTTTGAAACCTGCCTTCTCAACGGCCTTCCTGACAACATCGCCAATTCGATTGTCCGTGGTTTGAACCGTCAGGATTTTCTCCGGACTGTTGGTGTCTACATTCCACCCATCGAGTTGTTCAATATCGTTCAGGAAAGGAGTTACGGTGGCTACGCAGCCACCACATTTAATATTCGTTTTAAAATTGAGTGTTTCCATGGTCTTATTGATGATTTACTTTTTTCAAACTCCCTACAACGCACCGTCTTTTTGTGGCAAAGAAACCAGCTGCCTGTTCATAACGTAACCGTCTTTAACCGAAGACTGTTCGTTACAACCGATACGGAGCTGAGGGCCATAGCCGCGCCAGCTATCATGGGGTTGAGCAGAAACCCGTTGAATGGGTATAACAAACCAGCCGCCAGCGGAATGCCAATCAGGTTATAAATAAACGCCCAGAATAAATTTTGCCGGATAGTCTGGACTGTTTTTTTCGACAGGTACAACGCCTTCGGAACGCTGGTTAGGTCGGAGGTAATGAGCGTCATTTTAGCCACATCCATCGCAATATCCGACCCGTGTCCCATCGCGATACTTACGTCGGCCTGAGCCAGTGCCTGCGAGTCGTTAATACCATCGCCAATCATGGCCACAACGTTGCCTTTTGCCTGTAACTGCTTCACGAAATCGGCTTTTTCGGATGGCAATACCTCCGCCCGGTATTCTTCAATACCAACGGCCCGCGCCACTGCCCCAGCAGTCTGCTCATTGTCACCCGTTAGCATATACACGGCAATACCGCGCTGCCTGAGCGTCCTAATAGCTTTGTGTGATGTTTCCTTAACCGGGTCGGTAATAGCCAGCACGGCTAGTACACGCTGCTCATCGGCAAAGAAGACCACCGTTTTCGCTTCCTGTTGCCATTGCATTGCCCGTTTCTGTACGACTCCATCAACCGCAATGGCGCGGTCGGCCAGCGAACGCGCGTTCCCGACACTATAGACCCTACCCGCGTACGAACCCGAAACGCCCCGCCCTGTCAGGCTCTCGAACGTATCCAGAGCAGCGCTCGTCAAATCCGGGTAGGTAGTACGTAGTTTTTCTACCACCGCCGATGCCAGCGGATGTTCCGACTGCGACTCCAGTGCGTATAAAACGGGTAAAAATGCCGCCATGTCCGGTTCCGCCACCTGCCAGGCCATGTCCGTAACAGTAGGTTTACCCTGCGTAATGGTCCCCGTTTTATCCAGCACCACGGCGTTGACCCGGTAGCCGAGTTCCAGACTTTCGGCATCTTTAATGAGGATGTTGTTATCCGCACCTTTGCCCACACCGACCATAATAGCGGTGGGTGTGGCCAGCCCCAACGCACAGGGACAGGCAATAACCAGCACCGTAACGGACGTGAGTAAGGCATGGGTAAACGCGTTCTCCCCCCCCAAAACCAGCCAGACAGCAAAGGTCAGGAGGGCAATACCCAGCACGATGGGAACAAAAATACCGGCAATCTTATCGACTAGTTTCTGCACCGGAGCTTTACTCCCCTGCGCTTCCTGCACCAGCCGGATAATCTGTGCCAGTACGGTATCACCCCCGACCTTTTGCGCGGTAAACCGAAAAACCCCGGTCTGATTGATGGTTCCGGCAAAGACCGGATGCCCCTGCTTCTTTTCTACCGGTACGGGTTCTCCGGAAATCATACTTTCGTCTACAAAGGACGACCCCGATTCCACCAGCCCATCAACCGGAATTTTTTCGCCGGGTCGTACCAGGAGTACCTGCCCTACCTGCACCTGCGCAATGGGCAGGTCGCGTTCACTACCGTTTTCTATGATACGAACGGTGTTGGGCTGTAATCCAATCAGTTTCCTGATGGCCGATGATGTGTTAGACTTGGCCCTTTCTTCCAGCAACTTACCCAGCGAGATAAACGTAATGACCACCGCAGCCGCTTCAAAATAAACATCGGGCTGTAAACCACGCTGTAGCCAGTACGCCGGATTAATGGTGTTAAAAGCACTGAACAGGAATGCAATGCCAGTTGACAGGGCAACGAGTGTGTCCATATTGGCTTTGCCGTAACGAGCCTGTTTCCAGGCATTACTAAAATAAGAGCGACCCAGCCAGAACACAACGGGGGTGGTCAACGCCATCATCAGGTAGTTTTTGTACCCCGCCGTTCCAGACGGCTCCATCAGGAACATCCCGATGATTACGACGGGCAATGTAAGAATGGCTGCCCAGATGGTTCGTTTCTTCAGCGATTGGTATTGTTTTTCCTGTGCTTCCTGCTGCACCTGCCGGGGATCTTCTACGTTAATCACCAGATCATAACCGACGGCTTGCAGGGCCTGCTGAAGACCCATTGGCGAGACCACGTCCGGATCATAGTCTACCGTAGTCGACTGGTTAGCGTAGTTTACAGTGGCCTGCGCCACGCCCGGCGTGTTATTCAGCATCGACTCTACACTTACCGCACAGGCAGCGCAACTCATCTCCAGCACCGGAAACTGCTGATGCGTCAACCCCGGGTTTATTTTTTTATCCGTAACAGGCGAGCCAGCCTGAGTCACTTTTTTCGTTGGTACCATATCTTCATGAGCACACTATCTGTTTTTCAACCGATGTGCTTCCTTGCATATAGAACAAAAAAAGGTGCCGTTTGCGTTAATGCCGGCTTACATAATTTGGGATACGCAGTACACATTTGTACTCGTTTTACCGATACCGGAGGGGCCTGAGGAACACCTGCACGCTCAAGACAACATGAATGCCGGGCAGAAATCAATCTCTGTATCCACATTAAAATAGCCATGCGCAGGGGTGACCTATCGGCCATGACAAGTCATTATTGTATGATGCCTGATCTTTTTTGCTACAGAAAATTAGTACCCTGGCCGGATATCTGTCTTTTGCTCGTTCTCCTGATGGGTTGCCGGAATACCGAACAGCAATTAAAGACGACCGATAAGCAATGCCAACGAGTATTGTATCCAGCGATAGCGGCTACCAGTTGCTCCGTTACGGAAAGCCTTACTTCATAAAAGGCGCGGGTGGAATTAGCCATCTGGAGGAGTTGGCGGCCTGTGGGGGTAACTCCATCCGGGTTTGGGATGATGTTGACGCGGGACGTATTCTGGACGAAGCCCATAAATTGGGACTTACGGTCATGCTTGGGCTGTGGGTAGAGCGCGAGATGGAAGGTTTCGATTATGACGACCGGGCCGCCGTTGAGCGGCAGTACAAACGCATTCGTAAAACCATACTCCGCTACAGAAATCATCCTGCCCTGCTGATGTGGTGCGTGGAAATGAGTGGGCACAGAACGCGGACAATTTCAAGGTTTTCGACGAAGTGAACCGGCTGGCCCGACTGGTTCACGAACTCGACCCTAACCACCCCACCAGTACGGCCATATCGCCTGATAGCAAACGAGCCATCTGGTTAGTGACCGAGCGATGCACGGAGATTGATATTTTAGCGGTGAACTCCTACGATCTGACCGGCCGGCTGGACGAGTTTTTTCGTGGAGGAGGCTGGACCAAGCCTTACCTCATTTCGGAGTATGGTGTTCCCGCCTACTGGGAGGTCCCCACCGCCCCCTGGGGTGCTCCTGATGAACCAGACAGTCAGCAAAAAGTAAACTTTGTCCGTCGATTTTACAGGCAGCATATTGCTTCCAGGCCACCCAACTGCCTGGGTGCTTACTTATTTTACTGGGGTAGCAAGCAGGAAGAAACCTACACCTGGTTCAGTGTCTTTGACGACCAGCGACGACAAACGCCCCTGGTCGGTTTAATGCAGGAACTCTGGCGGGGTACAAAACCAGCTAACAGGGCACCGGCAATACAACAACTAGTGATTGACAGGAAAGCGGTTGTGCACTGGTCATTCCCCCTTTCAGACACCCTACACCGGGCAGAGATACGAGTAACAGACCCGGAACAGGACTCGCTGACATATGAGTGGGTACTAAAACGCCGGGCGCGGCCGGGATCAGATTATGTTGGTATTCCCAGACCGGCCATTCAGGGGTTGATGGCCCGCTCCGATACGGCGGTTATTCAGTTTCGTCTTCCCCGACAACCAGGAGCGTATCGGTTGTTTGTGAACGTGTTCGATACCCATAACCATGTAGCAACGGCTAACTTTTCTTTCCAGGTCACCCCCCTCAAACCAGGTCAGTGGATTAATTATCCTGGGCGGATACCAGCGTTGCCCGGTAGGTACGCCATTCGTTTTCATCCCTGAAAATAACACCCCGGACAGTTGGATACCGCTCCTGCAATAACTCAATGGCTTCGCCCGTCCATTGGGCAGTGTCCAGTTGATCGGCCACCGATGCCAGGTGCGTGATGAGTATCGGTTTCTGACGAATACTATAGGCTGGGTGTGTGCGTACAGCGGTATGCGCCTGCTGAAAGAGCGCGGCAAACGAGTGATTCTTCTTGTCAGAAGCCTGACTCGGGTCATTGGTTACGTCGAAACCCAGCCAGTCCACAAAACTGTTTCCGGGGTAGTGCGTAACCAGCGTTGAGGGTAAAAAGGGGCACCACACCCAGGTGATGTTGGTTGCTTTCTGGTCCTGACAGTACTGAACAATATACTGCCAGGCTTGTCGGCACAGGATTAAGTTACCGGTTTGCTCCACGCCCCATGGCCGGGCTACATTATCAAACTCCGGCATGAAACTCGCGAACACGAATCGGTCATACGCCCGCGTCTCCAACACGAAACGATGAAGAGCGGCATCGCGCTCACCCCTGATAATGCTAAGCAGAAATGCACGGATAGTTTGTTCCGAACCGGGCTGTATCCCCGCTGGCTCAATGTACAGCAAGGGTAACTGAGTGTGCACATCCAGTTTGGGCGGGAGCGGAATAATAGACCGGGTTTTCACCGACCAGCCTAGGTGATAGGGAATAATGGGCCGGGAAGAAATGGAAGTTCCCGTTGCTGGCAAGTGTGCATACGAAGCCATGCCAGTGTAAAAAGGCTGCGTGTTGGCGTAACGTAAATTGGGGGGGGCGCTAGCTGTTGACCTTCGATAAGTGAGCACACTCATGGCGATGGTTATGAGCAGAACACCAAAAAAGAGCGGGATAGCAGCCCGGCGGAGCCAGTTATACAAGCCATATCGTACGTTCCACACCCGGATACGAACGTTCCAGACGGCTGCCCGACTGGCCGATAGGACACTCATCCAATTCCTTACTTCCAGCAACGTTCGCTCCTGCCCTGCCAACACATTCAGCAGCAGGATGAAGGCGTTCAGTAAGCCGAAACCAATCATCAGCTGGAAATAAATATTATTCAGGGCAAACCGTCCATACCAATAAATGCCGTACGAAATGGTCAGTAGGATCAGGACACTCATCAGTAAGTTCGGTAGCACCAGAAGAACGTGATTGCGGGGTCGGTCGTCTTTAGGCGTAGGGATATACGGCACTTTTATCCGCAACACCGTGTACACAAAACCCAGTACATACACCCACCAGGTCCCACTGGCCAGAATCCCCCCTGCCAGATGGAAGCCGACTTCGTGCCGTTCGATCAGCCACCGCTGGGCGTACTGGCGAACCAGAAAACCGGTTAGTGCAAGGGGAATATACACTGTACCGAACAGCATCAGGTCCAATTGAAGCGGTAGCTTCATGGTTGTTAGGGATAGAATTGGAATGAGTAAATCAATCAGCTGCACTATACCCAGCAGGTAATACAGCGGTAGAGTGGCATAATGCAGGCGCTGTAAGCCTGTCAACCCACCGAACACTTTCGGGTATGTTGTAAACAGCAGCTCAAACGTTCCTCTGGCCCATTTTAGCTGCTGTTTGTAGTAAGCCGACAGGGTAACGGGCACTAAACCGTACGACAGGGGCAGGGGTACATAAACGGATTTCCACCCCCCGGCATGAAGCCGCATGGCGGTGTGCATATCCTCCGACAATCCGTTGGCATGGCCACCGATGGAATCCAGTGCGCTCCGGCGAAACGTGCAGTTTGCACCAATAGCCTGAGCGGTGCCGTAACTCCCCATACAGGTCATCATCGGTCCATAAAAGCTGTACGTTTGCTCAGAAGCTCCGAACGCCACTACACTCTCTCTGTGGTTGTAATAACCCTGCACACACTGCACGAATCCAACAGCCGGGTTCTCGAAGTGGGGCAGAACCCGGTCCAGAAAGTCGGGGACGGGGATGTGGTCGGGGTCGATAACGAGGCATATTTCGCCAGTTGCCTGCCGGAGAGCATTGTTTATATTACCCGCTTTGGCATCAGTTTTATCCTGTCTTGTTACATGAATCACGCCTAGTTCAGCACACACCTGGCGCAGATACGGGTCATCAGCCTCATCACAGAGATACGTAGTGTGGGGGTAAGTAATTCGCTGAATGGCCCGCAGCGTGTTAGTGACCATTTCTTTCGGTTCGCCATCGCAGTACGTGGTCAGCACATCAACCGTCCAGGTACGGGTGATTTGGGGTGTAATGGGTGGTTTTACGCACCAGTAGTGATACCACTCATGCAGCAACCGAAGCAATTTGAATAGTACAGATATTGTCAGCAAGACAAACAGCCAGGATACCCCCCGGTTCTGAGGCTGAAAGTATACCCACAGGAAAGCCATCATGAATAGCAGCCCAATGCCAATGAGTATCCGTACGGGCCAGTTATCGCCCGATTGGGAAGAAAAAGAGTACTTTTCGTTTTGAGATTTGGTTGTAAAATCAGGCCATTTCATTGGCTGAATAAATTAAGCGTGGGTCTGATTAAGACTGTATTCTGACCAAAAGGTCAACCTATTTACCCCGCCAAATAAGCATTATTCAGGTTAAATCCTGTCGTAGATAACCAACCCAATGATGGTGTTTTTAACCCCTTTGGATACCACAACGGGTACGTGCACGGGTGAAGAATTCCTATCGCCCTCATTAGCACAGGATGGCTTGGGGCATTGCTCCGTTCGCCAGACCAGGCAATAAAAAAGCGTTCGTGCAGGTTTGTCACCCGTACGAACGCCCAAAATAGAAATCAGACAGTTTTACTTAAAATCGATCGTCGTCATCTTCTTCCTCTTCCCCAAAATCAGACCCCGGATTGAACATGGAACCAAGCAGGTCCTTGAATGAAAGGCCAGTGTCCATCGCTTTTTTGCCCACCAGCGAGTGTTCCGCTAATCCGTGCAGGGCAAACTCCATCATAAATAACTTTTCGGATTTGCTCAGCTTCGGATGAAACTGATCCACAATATCGTCCAGGCCATCAATCGTTTGTAGTCGGGCTTCGTAGTCGCGGTTGGTCAGGTCATTCAGGATATCCATTGTGTTCCCGTCGCCAAACCAGTCGGTCACTTTCCGGTAGGGGTTTCCACGCTTATCTTTCTTGGCCTTTTCCGGATTCGGGAAGTACTGCAGAAACTGGTTCCGGATGGCTTTCCCGATCAAGTTTTGGGCCACGATAACCGGTCCTTCTACTTCACCTTCATACACCAGCTCCACTTTACCGCAAATAGCGGGAACCACTCCGTACAGGTCGGCAATGCGGACGTGTGTTTCTTTTTCGCCGTTGATCAACGTCCGTCGTTCGGCAGAGGAGAGCAGGTTCTCATAGGCCGAAATGGTCATCCGGGCCGAAACGCCACTCTTCGAATCGACGTACTCACTTTCGCGCGCTTCGACGGCTACCTGCTCAATCAAATCAGCAATTAGCTCGTTGGCCTTCACCATACTTTTCTGCTCTTTCTTGATAACAGCCTCCTGCATGGTAATCTTCTTCCCAATCTCGATTGATTTCGGGTAGTGCGTTACAATCTGCGAGTCGATCCGATCTTTTAACGGCGTTACAATACTACCCCGGTTGGTATAGTCCTCCGGGTTGGCCGTGAACACAAACTGAATATCGAGCGGCAGGCGAAGTTTAAAACCCCGAATCTGGATGTCGCCCTCCTGCAAGATATTGAACAGCGAAACCTGGATGCGGGCCTGTAAATCGGGTAGTTCGTTGATAACAAAAATGCAGCGGTGCGAGCGGGGAATCAGCCCAAAGTGAATCGTACGTTCATCGGAGTAAGGTAGCTTGAGGGTAGCCGCTTTAATCGGATCGACATCCCCAATCAGATCCGCTACCGATACATCGGGCGTGGCAAGTTTCTCGGTGTAGCGGTCACTGCGGTGCATCCAGGTGATGGGCGTTTGATCGCCTTTCTCCGCAATCAGATCAAGAGCAAAGCGCGAAAGCGGCTCCAGCGGATCGTCGTTCAGTTCAGATCCTGCCACCACGGGAATGTATTCATCCAGCAAATTGACCATCAGGCGGGCAATACGCGTTTTGGCCTGTCCCCGCAAACCCAGCAGGTTGATGTGATGCATCGATAGAATAGCCCGTTCCACATCGGGTATAACCGTATCTTCGTAGCCCCAGATACCTGGAAAAACTTCTTCCTTGTCTCGGATTCGCTCAATCAGATTGTCACGTAATTCCTGTTTGATGGATCGGGACTGGTAGCCAGTAGCCTTCAATTCGCCCAGTGTGTTGATAAGTATTAGTTTTGATGCTTTCAGGCTGCGGTAGTTCATTCGTATAAGAGTAATGAGAAATGGATAATGAGCGTTGTAAGTGGGTGTCGGACCCAGTCACATCAACGCATGCATTACCCAATTCTTCTAACAGGCTTTGGTAGAAAATGGTTTTTCGTTCGGCAAATTGACTAATTTTACCAATTATGCGCCGGGCCGGAATACCCGATGCCTCCTATGAAGGCTATTATATCACTTTTCTTTTTGTTTGTTGTATTACTGGGCGTAACGAGTTGTCGCGTTCAGCGTAATCCTCCTGAATTGACCGGCCTGTCGGCCTCAGAAGCGTTTGTAGGCGACCCCTTGCTCCTGACCGGATACCAGTTTGGACCCAGCCCAACGGTAACATTTGGCGCAGCCACATCAATCACCACGGCCGTCGTTACCAGTCAGGATGAGAATACCATTCGGATAACGGTACCGGGTACCAGGCCTGGCCCGACTCAGATTCGGGTTCAGACGGACGAAGGCGTTTCGGACCCTCGGCCTTTTACGGTTAAGCAACCAGTTCCCATCGTGGCAGCCATCAGCCCTACCAACGGGCTGCAGGGCACGCTCGTTACCATCACCGGTACGTACCTGAATCAGATAAAACGGATCCGGTTCGATGATGTCAACGCGGAGATAAAAGATAGTACGGCGCAAAAGATAGTTATTGCTGTTCCTGCCATACTACCCCGTGGGCCAATTCCTCTGGTGGTCGAGACGGTAGGGGGGGCAGTATCCAATAGGTTCGTTGTAGCCGGAACGCCCCAGATTACCAGCATCAGCCCCTTGCAGGCCAGGCCCGGTACAGAGCTGGTGATTAAAGGGCAAAACCTGACAGATGGCATTGTTAGTATCAACGGACTGGTTACCGAAAAAGCTACGACAAGCATAAAAGATACCGAAATCCGAACCATCATCCCGGCAACGGCAACATCGGGGCTGGTACGGGTGAGCGTATTCGAAACATTGCTGGCCAGCAGCACAGACACGCTGAAACTTATTCAATCACCGTTCATAACCAATTTACTCGCTCAGGACGGCATAACGGGCGATAAGCTGACCATGATGGGACGTAACTTCAGGGATGTTACGTCTGTATCCTTTGGCAGCACCCCAGCTGCGTTTCGTATCGTGAGCGACACCCAGCTCGAAGCAACCGTACCCGCCCTGACCGTATCCGGCCCGGTAACGATTTCGGCCAGTAGTGTGGGTGGCAGCACAACCGCTACCGATCCTTTTTTCTTTTACCTTCCACCATCCAATCTGGTTGCTACTCCATCCCAACAGCTACCCGGCAGAACACTTACGTTGTCCGGTAAAAACCTGTATCGCATTACTACGGTTACGGTCAGCGGTATCCAGGTACCCATTACCAGCCGGAATGAAGGCGTTGACCTGCTGATTGGCGTTCCACCCAATGCGGTAAGCGGTCAGGTGGTAGTTTCGAGTCGGGCGGGTAGTGCCTCTGCCCCCATATACGTGTTGCAGCCCCCCGTTATCAGCGCTGTTTTACCCCTAAAAGCTCGCCCGGGCGATCAGGTGGTAATACAGGGTAACTATCTGTTGAATGCCCAGATTTTTTTCACGGGTGCAACAACCGCAGCCACAGACGGCGGTAAGAATGAGGATACGGAGCGATGGATTTTGGTGCCGACAAGTACTCAAACGGGACCGATACGCATAGTCAACGGGGCCGGAGAAACGACCAGCACAACTTCTTTTACGCCAATTCGGCTGGTAACGATCACTGATTTTACGCCTAAATCGGCGAAGGCGGGAGCGGAGATTTTCTTTACTGGTCAGAATATGGCCACCGTAACGGCCGTCAAATTCAACGGGGGTACCTCTACCCCGGCAACGTTCAGGGTATCGGGTGGTACGCTGGCCGTAACCATTCCTGCCGATGCCGTTACAGGTCAGATATGCCTGACCAACGATGCGGGCACCTTATGTACCAGCAGTAATTTCATCATTGTCAGGTAGAGCGGCCAACCATCGCTGCTCCGACGAAGCCGGTTTTATTCGGATTGAATTTGTCGAACCAGGACTTCGTTGATGCGCACGTAACTCTCGTGCGTCCAGCCTGCTACGTGCGGGGTCAGGACAACGCGGTCCGATTGGCGCAGGTAATCAAAAGCTACTTGCTGCCCCGGCGTCAGTTTCGCCACCTTCTCGTTCTCGAGTACATCCAGGCAGGCGCCCCGGATGTTGCCCTGCTGCAGTCCCCGCATAACGGCCTCCAGCGATACAATTTCGCCCCGGGCAATATTGATCAGGTAAAACGGTTTGGCAAACCGATTGATGAATGCGTCATCAACCATCATCCGGGTTTCATCCGTTAGCGGGATGTGCAGGCTGAGCACATCCGATTCGGCCATAATTTCGGCCATTGTAGCTTCCTGGACTACTGTACCGCCGTAATTCGTCAGAAATTTATCGTAGGCCAGCAGTCGACATCCAAACCCTTTCAACCGTTGTGCCGTAGCCCGTCCGTTATTACCGAAACCAATCAGACCTACCGTCAGGCTCCCGAGTTCGTACCCCCGGTTACCTTCCCGATCCCATACGCCCTGCCGCACTTCCCGATCCGCTTTGAGTATGTTGGCAAGCAAGGCCAGCAACATACCCACCGTGTGTTCGGCCACGGCATCACGATTGCCTTCGCCGGCATGAAAAACCGCAATATCCCGCCTTTTTGCGGCATCGAGGTCAATCAGATCCAGCCCGGCACCCGCTCGCCCAATAAAGCGCAGAGCAGGTGCCTGACGCAGCAGTTCCTCATCAACCTTTGTTTTGCTTCGAATGATAAGCCCGGTATAGGAAGCAAGCAACGCCAGTAATTCGGTGCGGGTGATGGCGGGTCTGTAGTCATAGGCAAAGCCAGCCGTATCAAGCATAGCAAAAAGGGACGCATGCATCTCATCCGCAATCAGAATAACAGGTTGATTCTGGAACATTCGGGGCTTTTCGTAACTTGCAGGCTATTAATCTCCCACGACTGCCCTATTTCCGATAGGATGAGGGTATGCGTGAGTTTTTGGCGAAACTACAAAAAGTATATGGAACCACGCCAACCGAACGAAGCAAACCAGTCCCCCTCTGCCAGCCCCAAAGCTGAGTCAGCAACAGATGCAAATCTGAGCAATACACCATCGCCCCAACCGGAGAAGCGATCAGGCAATCAATCCCGTAACAACCGGCAGGATGTTCCGTATCAAAAAACGAACAACCGAGTTCCGGCCCCTGGCGACTTGACCGATGCAGACCAGCCAGAGCGTTCTTTTAAGCCCGTACCCAACCAGCGCAACAACCGCCAGCAACCGGGCCGGAATGATGAGCAACGACAAAAAGGTCAGCGGGAAAACCGACCGGAGAAAGAAAACAAGCAGGAGCGGCCGGAAAAAGAGGATCGACCGGATCGGGAAAACCGGAGCCAAAGCCGCAGGAAAACCGCCAGCGGGGCGAGGGTCGGCCGGAGCGCGACCGGGGCAACCGCAACCAGCCGCGGGAATCGCTGCTGGGGGAGGCAGACACACATGATTTTGGTAGCCAGCCCCCGGTAGCCACCGAATACGCCGGACGGGAAGACCGGCTGGTTATCGGTATTTCTTTGGGCGACTACAATGGCATTGGCCCTGAGGTTATCCTGAAGGCTTTGCAGTACAACCGGTTACAGAAAATATGCACACCCGTCATTTATGGCTCCATGCGCGTTTTGAACCGGTATCGTAGCTTACTGAATCTGAAAGACTGGAATCTGAACGGTGTTCAGACCATTGGTCAGATTAGCCATAAACTGACCAACGTTATCACTTGTTGGCCCGACCAGAATCAGGACATCCAGCCAGGGCAGGTAACGCCCGATGCCGGGCAGGCGGCACTGGCCTGTTTGCAGCGGGCCGTAGATGACCTGAAAGATGGCAAGTTAGATGCCCTGGTAACCGCCCCCATCAACAAGTATAACATCCAGTCGGACGAGTTCAACTTTCCGGGGCATACCGAATACCTGGCGCAGCAGTTCGGCGTTCAGGATAACCTGATGTTTCTGGTGAGCGAGACGCTGCGCGTTGGCGTAGTAACGGGTCATGTGCCGCTGGGAAGTGTTCGGCAGGAAATAACGCCCGAACGAATTTCTCAGAAGCTGAAACTGATGATGCACTCGCTGAAACAGGATTTCGGCATCGAGCGGCCGAAAATCGCGGTGTTGGGCCTGAATCCCCACGCGGGTGAAGAAGGGCTACTGGGCAATGAAGAAAAAGATATCATCAAGCCCCTGCTCACCCGGTTGCTGGACAAAGGCGACCTGGTGTTTGGTCCCTACCCGGCCGATGGCTTTTTTGGCACCAGAGCCTACCGGAAGTTTGATGCCGTACTGGCCATGTACCACGACCAGGGCCTTATTCCGTTCAAAGCCATCGCTTTCGAAGAAGGTGTCAACTTTACGGCAGGGATGCCCGCCGTCCGGACATCCCCCGACCATGGTACCGCCTACGATATTGCCGGAAAAAACCTGGCCGATGAAACGTCTATGCTCCAGGCCATTTACACCGCCATTGATGTAGCCCGTAATCGAAAGGAATACCTGGAACTGGAAGCAGGCAAGCTGAAATAGGTTTCTGGTTTATAGTTCACGGTTTCAGCAGTACCGATTTATCGGACGGCTTCGCTCAACCGTCCGAACGGCCCGGCGTAAATTGTAAACCGAATACCACAAACCGTATACCGTAAACTTTTTTTCCAATGCTCAAATCAATGACCGGCTTCGGCAACGCGACCGTAGAAGCCGGTGGCCTGTCGGCAACGGCGGAAGTTAAAACCCTGAATTCTAAATTTTTAGATATCTACTGCCGGATTCCCCGGCAGTTTTCCGACAAAGAAATTGACCTGCGGGCGTTGCTTACCCAACAGCTGGAGCGGGGCAAAGTCGAGCTTTCGATAAACCTGGCACGTACCAGTGCCATTCGACCGGGCGTTACCATCAACCGCCCTCTGGTGATGGCATACGTGAGTGATTTGAAGGAAACGGCCAACACCATGCTGATGAGCATTCCTGATAGCGATGTGTTTCAGATGGCCCTCCAGCAACCCAATGCCTACCTGACCGAATCGGCCGATCCCACCGCTGATGCCTCAGAATGGGCTACCGTACTGGCGGCTGTGCAGGAAGCCATCCGGCGGTGCAATGCCTTTCGGAAGCAGGATGGTGCCGTGCTGGAGAGTAAATTTCAGGACTATATTCAGATCATCACGGACCGGCTGGCGGATATTGAGGAGCAGGACGTAACCCGCATCCCGGCAGTACGCACCCGGATGCGCAATTCGGTAAAAGAACTGCTGGACAGCGAAACGTTCGACCAGAATCGTTTTGAGCAGGAACTGGTCTACTACGTGGAGAAACTCGACATTTCGGAAGAGAAAGTCCGGCTGAAAAACCACCTCAGTTACTTTCTGGAAGTACTGGCTACGGAAGAAGCCAACGGCAAAAAGTTAAACTTTATATCGCAGGAAATTGGCCGTGAAATAAACACCATTGGCTCCAAAGCCAACGACTCTACCATTCAGCGGTTTGTCGTGCAGATGAAAGATGAGCTGGAGAAGATTAAAGAACAAACGATGAACGTGATTTAGCGAGCATCGCCATACCAGGACCGACAAAATCAACTCGCAGGGTTGATTTTGTCGTTATAAATAACGCTTCCGCAACTGCGCTATCATCTGGTTGATATCCGATGACAGATTGAACCCCACAACGGCTCCCCCGAACAGCACGACAATCAAAGCTGACCGAACGCCCATATCCAGCAGGACGAGCGCAGTAGGGGCATTGGGTGCCGGGTAGGGATATTGTACAGAAAGCCACCACACACCCGCACCTAACACGACAACCAGCCCATTTCGCCAGGTGAAGGGCTGCATACTGAACGCAAAACCGACAAACAGCGTCCGGGCCAGATTATACAGGAATGTAGCCAATGCCGCCCCGATAGCCGCCCCGTTGATACCAAAACGTGGAATCAGGTATAGGTTGACTGCGATGGTAATGAAAATCAGCACGACGAAAAACAGCGCATCGTAGGTATAGAAGCGCGATGTGTTCAGGATGATGCCGTTCACGCCCGTGGCCATGTCGATGAGTTTACCGAGACCAAGCCACAAAATAACGTAGTAACCGGCTTCGTAACTTGGCGGCAGAAACCGGAACACATTAGGCAGGTTGGCCGCTACGCCTACAAAGACCAGACACCCGGCAATGAGTTGGTTCAGACAGCTTTTTCGGTAAATATTGGCGATGTTATCCAGGTCATTTGTTTTCCACGACTCCGCAATCAGCGCCCCCGACACTTTGTAGAGCGCCGTAGCGGGCACGGCAATAACGGCGGCAAAGTAAGAAGCGGTACCGTACACTCCCGTATCGCCCAAACCCTGTTTACTGTTAATCATTACCTTGTCAATCGTCAGAATAATCTGAGACGACAGAGCGGTGGTTAGGGTCAAGGCTGCGTAGCGCGTCAGGTTTCGACGTAGTTCAGGGTCGAGGTTGAGGAAACGCCGGTGAAGGAACAACGCTTTATCACGAACGACACTACCGATCATCAATACCGTTTGCAGGAAGAAAGCCAGCAGCCACAGGCCCAGAAACTGCGAAAACGTAACCCAGCCCAACCAGTAAATTACCCCTGCCAGTAAAATCAACAGCCGCTGCACGAACTGTTGTAGTATGGTGCCCGTAACGGGGTTGTACAATAGCCGGGCATAATTATCGAAAACGGCGAAATAAACGGTAAACAGCGTTAGCGGAATGAGCAGGTAATAATAGTCGGTGAACAGCGCCGACTCACCCCCGCTGTTGGCAATAAACCAGGGTTGGGCCAGCCACAGCCCCAGTACACACAGCCCGAAGCCAACGAGCGTTGTCAGGCTGGTGAGGAGCAGGTAGCCGTTATGCTGCCGGTCGGGATTCCGGAAATACGGAAAATAGCGCCCGCCCGCCCCGTTGGTACCCAGGTTGGCAAACTGAGCCAGCACCTGCGCCAGCGAAATCAGCAACGTCAATAACCCAACCTGTGCTTTGCTGAGCAGATTCGGGAAGAAAAGTCCCTGCGTTAAAAAGCCCACTGCCACCCCCGCGTAGGTGTACACTGAACTCTGAATCGTCTGCCGTTTTATGATACCCATGTAAGTGAATGATGAATGAGTGAATGATAAATGAGTGAATAACTGGCGAAGCAATTCTGACGCGCAAGCATTCACTCATTTATCATTCTCTGCATCACAATTAGTTCCAGTCCAGTGCGGTGCCTGCCGGAATATCCTGAGCGGCAGTTTTGCCAATGATGTCGTCGTAATAGCGGGTGTGCAGACCATTGGCCGGGCGGATACTGCGCACGGTGTCGGGCGTGAAGGGGTCTCCCGCTTTCATGGGTTGCACGACGTACAGCGACCGCTTGAATTGCAGGCTTTTTGCTTCTTTCGGGGTCAGGGTGTAGCTAATCTGACCCATCGCCAGTTGCGCCCGTTCGGTTTCAATAACGAGGTTTTTGAGTTCATCGGGCTCCAGCGAGAAGGCGGAATCGACGCCCCCATCGGCCCGGCGCAGGGTAACGTGTTTCTCCAGCACCACGGCGCCCAACGCTACCGCTGCCACGGCCGCCCCAATACCCATCGTATGGTCGGAAAGACCAACTGGCACATCGAACAACTGCCGCATGTGCGGAATGGTGAGCAGGTTGGTTGTTTCGGGCGTGGCCGGGTAGGTGCTTGTGCATTTAAGCAGAATAAGGTCTGTACATCCGTTGGCCCGCAGCACTTTCACCGATTCATCGAGGTCGGCCACGGAAGCTACGCCCGTGCTCATGATGACTGGCTTACCGGTTTGGGCTACTTTTTTGAGCAGGATATGGTCGGTATTTTCAAACGAAGCAATCTTGTACAGAGGTACGTCCAGCGATTCCAGAAAGTCGACCGCCGTGGTATCGAACGGCGAACTAAAAGCAATCATACCCCGCTTTTTGGCGTGGTCGAAAATGGGTTTGTGCCACTCCCACGGCGTGTAGGCTTCGGCGTAGAGTTTATACAGATTTTTGTCGGCCCAGAGCGATTTGGTATCCCGAATGTAAAACTCTTCCGAAGCTCCGTTGAACGTAATTGTATCGGGCGTATAAGTTTGAAGTTTGAGGGCGTGAGCACCGGCATCCGCCACGGCATCCACAATTTTCAGCGCCCGGTCGAGCGACTGGTTATGATTCCCCGACATTTCGGCAATAACAAACGGACGGTGGCTGGGGCTAATGGTAAACTGGGCAACCTGAATCGGCTGGATACTACTCATTGACTGTTGATATAAAGCAAACTTGGTGTATCAAATTTACCGCTTTCGCCCGACAGTACGAAACCAGCCCGCTCAAACGCCCGCATCGACGCCGGGTTGTCGGCTTTGATGTAGGCATGAATAGCAACCATGCCCCACTGCTCCCGGCACGCGGCACACCCCTGCTGAATAAGCTGCGTAGCCATCCCCTTCCCCCGCTGATCGGCATCGACCGAGATACCAATAATGATTTCATCGGGCATATCAGCTACGGGCGTTCGCTCGAACCGGACCTGCCCTACCGCCTGCTGCATCTCGTTGAAAAACACGAGCAGCAGGGCATTGGCATCGGCCAGTTTGCGCGTAAACCAGGCCGTGTGCGTTTCCAGCGATATAGGGTTTGGGCTGAATGATTGACGCCGGGTGTCGGGGTCATTGGCCCAGTCAAAATAAAGCTGGGCATCCATTACCTGGGCTGTTCGGTAAACTAAATGAGCCATTGATCGTATTGACTTACAGAACCTGATGAAATAACGGCAGACCCTTGTATCGTCCGGCCTTTTCTACAATAACCGGCAAAAACAAACGTCCGGTCCCAACCTACATAGGCGGAGACCGGACAGTATCTACTAATACCGGGCGATTATTTCTTCGCCGTATACATCACTTTCCAGACGTTTCCTTTTACCGAATCGCTGATGTAGAGTGAACCATCGGGGCCCTGTGCCAGCCCAACCGGACGGGCTTTGGCATCGCCGGGGCTGTCCAGGTCGAGCTTACCGGCGTTAACACCGGTACCCGGTGTACCCTGCTCCGGTACACCGGCAAAGTTCTCGGCAAACACCTCGTATTTACCCGATGGCCGACCATCTTTCCCGAATGGAATGAAGGCCACGAAATAACCGCCCTGTTTTAATGGCGCGCGATTCCAGGAACCGTGGAAGCAGACAAAAGCACCGTTTTTGTACCGGGCCGGGAAGGCATTTCCCGTATAAAACAACAGGTCGTTTGGTGCCCAGTGACCGGGGAACGCCATAATGGGCTTTTCCTTACCCGCACACCGGTCTACTTTTGTACCGTCACCACCATACTCGGGAGCCAGCATTTTCTGATTCTTCACGTGGTTGTTGTAGCAGTAAGGCCAACCGAAATCATTGCCTTCTTTTACCATCAAAAATTCCTCGGAAGGTAGTTCAGCACTCACTTCGTCGGTAAAAGCACCACCCCAGCTATTGAGCATGTCGCGCCCATGTTGCAGCGCGTAAAGCGTGTTGTTGGCCGTGTTCCAATCGAGCGAAACGGCGTTTCGGATGCCGGTAGCGTACCGTTTTCCGTCTGCTTTATGCTGATTGAGCTTGTCAGCATCGAACTGCCAGATACCGCCGTACTCTTCCAGAATTGGGCAGGGGTCCATACCCTATCGAGCCTTTCTGCCGGTCTTTTTCCTGGCAGGCATTGGAGGGGGCACCAAAATTGACAAAAAGTTTACCATCCGGCGAAATCGTCATCGACTTACTGGCGTGCTGGCGCTGGAGCGTTAGCCCAACAATAATCGGCTCGGCGGGTGTTGTTTCCATCACCTTGCCATTGGTTAGTTTGTAGCGGTATACCGACGTGTCGGACGAAGCATACAGGTAGTCTTTGTAGAGCGCCATACCCGTACCGGTATAATTACCAAATAGCAGGGTCTGATCGGCCTTACCATCGCCATTCGTATCGTTCAGTTCTACGATACCTTTGCCATCATTCAGTTTTTCCAGTTTTACGAAAACCGTTCCGGCCGGGTCCACCACAATATGCCGGGCTTTGCCCAGGTTTTCGGCAAAGACCGATGCCTGAAATCCATTAATCAGCTTGATACCCCCATTTTCGGGCGGTGTTATTTTTTGACTGGCAGCCATAGCTTTTCGGGTAACAGCCGAGCGGTTTTTCAGGGGTTTCTCAGGTCCGGCAAGTGCCACGGATACGGCCGTTAGTAGAAGAAGTGTTAATTTCATAGTGACATTAATTCGGTTTTAACTATGTCAAAAGAACGGCAGGTCAACGTTAAAAGTTTTTGGCAGTATCCCGTTATGTGCAGACTTTTACGGTTGCTAATGGGTATCAAGAATGCTTCCACTACTTTTCTGAATCTATGCAACCAACTCTTATACTAATTCTTCGTCGAGCGGCTTTGCTTACGCTTGGTGTCGTGCTATCAGCATCCTTATACGCGCAGAGTGATTTACCGACGGTTACCCCCTCGGAACTAACGTTACCCAGGGGCTGGCAACTGGCCGGGTCGGTATCACCTACGGCCGATGGCACATCGATGCGCTCCAAAGCGGGCAATTCGGTTCTGACGGGTTCCGGCACCCCCCTGACCCTGCTGACGCCAACGGATGATTTTCGATTGCGTTTTAACCTGATGACGACACCCAATGCTGATGTCGTACTAACCCTGCCTACCGGCCAGGCCATTAACCTGGGGAAAACACCGGAAATGATGCGGTTTATGAAAGCCCCTGGTTTGTGGCAAACGGTGGATGTCTGGTACAAAACGGCGGGACCTGCCGGCCGCTCGGTTCTGGAAAAACTTGCCCTGAACGGAGTGACGGTGCGCGAAACACAAACCTTGTCCAACAACAAACTGGGTCCGTTAGCAATAGCCTCTGCTACCGGGCCAATAGCGATTCGGAACGTAGGCTACCGGGTCATGTCGCCCCGCAAAGTAGCGCAGTGGAGTTCTCCCGTCAATTACACCATTGTTGAAGGGCAGTATATCGAAGACCGGGAGAACGCCCGTACCCGGAAAGTGCTGAAACAGGATACCACCTCCATGCTTAACTACGAAGTTTCGTACGGACAGCCGCGTCAATACTCTATTCTGTTTTCGGGGAAACTGAATGCGTTACAAACCGGTGAATACCAGTTTGAGTTAGACCAGGGTGGCGTAGGGGGTGTTTGGGTGGATGGAAAACCTGTCATTCCGGCCAGCCACCGCGAATTAGGACAGTCCACTACTGGCAATACCTTGCTCACCGCCGGTCCACACACCGTTGAAGTCTACTTTTCCCGATCCTGGTTCCGGCCAGGGCTGGGGTTATTTATTTCGCAGGCCGGTACCCGTCCGCAACCGCTTCATGCTCCGGCCTCCCTGCCCGAGCCAGACCCCGTAGCGGTTATCAGCGTCAATCCGAACTACCAGGACCCCATGAATCAGGTGCAGCGCATCCGCTCGTTCGTGCAGATGCCGGGTGAAAAAACCAAGCGGACGCACAGTATGTCGGTTGGTTCACCTACGGGAATGCACTACACCGTTGACCTCAACCAGATGGCTTTATTGCAGGTGTGGAAAGGTAATTTTGCCAACGTTACTGAAATGTGGTACGAGCGGGGAGAACCTCAGCTGCTTACTCCCCTGGGCGAAACAGTTTACCTGCCCGGCCATTCGCCCCTGATGGTACTGGACGGTGAATCAGCTGCGTGGCCCGACAGTGTTGGCAAAAACGTGCTTCAGTACAAAGGCATGAAGATAGATAAGCAGGGTACACCAATGATGGAATACACGATTGCGGGCACCACGGTTACCGACGCCATAAAACCCGATGGAGATGCACTGACCCGAACATTGACCTTAACCGGCTCACCTAGTGGAACGCTTTACTGCCGACTTGCGACCGGAACGTTGGTGGAGGAAGTCAGCAAGGGCCTTTATGCCGTTAACGACCGTAGTTACTACATACGCGTCGACCCAAAAGCCAATGTTAAAATGCGGCAAAGCCGTGGTAAACAGGAGTTACTACTCCCCGTTGCCATGAAAAACGGAGCAGGAATGGTGCAGTATTCAATTGTGTATCGTGATGAACGATCCATTGACCTGGGCAGATTTTGACAAAGTGGAGATGCGTACCGGTACGATTATAGCCGTAGAAGCCTTCCCGCAAGCAAAAAAACCAGCGTACAAATTAACCATCGACTTCGGTGCGTTTGGCACCAAACGTACCTCCGCTCAGGTAACAGCGTTATATACCATGGAGGAATTGATGGGCAAACAGGTAGTGGCGGTAGTTAACTTTCCGCCTAAACAGATTGCTACCTTCATGAGTGAATGCCTGGTGTTGGGAGCCGTTGCCACAGACGGCACCGTAACCTTGCTCCAGCCCGAACGAAAAACCGGGAACGGACAACGCATTGGTTGAATTAACGTATGACGACTATTGAAACATGTACAATGGCTAACTTGAAAAAATCACTTTCGAAGGCAACCCTTCTACTCACTCTTTCGCTGTTTGGCTCTCTCACCCATTTCGGTTGCCCAGCGCCCGGCCGTGGAGGAGGACTATTACCGGATCATAACCCTACCTATCCCGGAAGATATCAAACTCGAAGTAGGAGGGCTGGCTCCCCTGCCGGACGGACGGCTGGCCGTTTGTACACGCCGGGGAGATATATGGCTGGTTAGTAATCCGTACATGCAGGGCAGCCGTATGCCAACCTACAAAAAGTTTGCGTCGGGTTTACACGAACCCCTGGGTCTAATGTGGCATCCCAAGGGCTACTTTCTGTGTACCCAGCGGGGCGAAGTAACCAAGCTGGTAGATACTGATGGAGACGATGTGGCCGACGAATACAATTCGTTTTACAAATGGTCGCTATCAGGCAACTACCACGAGTATAGTTACGGCCCCCTATTGCTACCCGATGGCGATATGGTTATTACGCTCAATCTGGGCTGGATTGGGTACGGAGCCAGTCTGGCCGAGTGGCGTGGCTGGATGCTCAAACTTACCGACGATGGCCAAATGACCCCCTGGGCAACGGGCCTGCGCTCTCCGGCAGGTTTTGGTATTCTACGCGATGGCAGCATTCTGTACACCGAAAACCAGGGTGATTGGGTGGGCTCCGGCCGAATGACACATCTCTCTAAGGGTGCTTTTGCGGGGAACCCCGCGGGCCTGCGCTGGTCAGGTGAACCAGGATCACCGCTGGCCCTCAAACCCGGCGATGTGCCCAGCACCGGAAAGCCCATGTTCGAAGTGGCCAAAACCATTAAAGACCTCAAAGTGCCTGCCATCTGGTTCCCGCATACGCTGATGGGCATTTCGACCTCCGACTTTAAACAGGACACGACCAAAGGGGCTTTCGGTCCGTTTGCCGAGCAGTTGTTCGTGGGAGACCAGGGGCATAGTAAGCTCATGCGCGTGGCCCTGGAAAAAGTAAACGGCGAGTGGCAGGGGGCCTGCTTTCCCTTCCGCGAAGGATTTCAGTCGGGGATAATCCGCACCGTTTGGGGGCAGGATGGGTCCATGATCGTCGGAATGACCAGCCGGGGCTGGGCCGCAACGGGCAAGGACCCCTACGGCATTCAGCGACTGGTCTGGACGGGCAAGACACCTTTTGAGATGAAAACCATCACCTCTAAACCGGATGGGTTTGAGGTGGCCTTTACGCTACCCGTTGACCGCAAGACCGCCGAAAATCCCGACAATTACAGTCTGAACAGTTTTACCTACAAATACCACAAAACGTATGGCAGTCCCATTGAGGATGCCCGACCATTGCCCATACGCGGGGTAGTGGTAGCTCCCGATGGCCTGAGTGCCCGTATTGTGGTGGACACGGTATTGCGGGAGGGGTATATTCACGAAGTAAAAGCAGAAGGCGTCCGGGCGGAATCGGGCAGTCTGGCTCTGTTACACCCCGTGGGCTACTACACGCTCAACGCTATTGCCCCCGGCGAGAAGCTGGTCCTGGCGGCTCGTACCCCATCCCACAACCACGCCGACATGATGGTTACGGCTTCGGCAAAAGACACTCCTCCTACCAACAGTAAGGGAAAAGCAGGAAAACCCGCTTCAGCAGCCTCGAGGAGCGCCAAACGTATTGTAAGTATGCCCGCCGACTGGACGAACGGCCCCGACCAGACGCTAACCATCGGCACAAAGCCAGGCCTGAAGTTTGATACCGACAAACTGGAGGTGAAAGCCGGAAGCCGCATTAAACTCGTGTTCAACAATAACGACGACATGCTGCACAACTTCGTGATTACAAAACCCGGAGAAGCCAACGCAGTTGGAGAAGCAGCGTTGAAACTAAACCTCAACGGGCCAAAAATGCAGTACGTGCCCAACACGCCCGATGTGTTGTATCACACCAATATTCTTCAGCCCGAGAGTGCCGAAACCATTTATTTCGTAGCGCCCAACGCACCGGGTAATTATCAATTCGTTTGCTCCTTCCCCGGCCATTACTCGCTCATGCAGGGAACGCTGGTGGTGAAGTAGGGTGACCAGTCACGTTAGGTAGCCCAGAGCTACGAAATCCGGTTGGGAACAGTCCTCGACCGGATTTCGTATTTCATTCCCTGAATCGCCCGTTTACTATCAGTTATGGTAAAAGAAAAAGAGTATGGACCAGTTGAGGAAATATGTCATTTTTGCAGACAAATCATCAACTAAAGTCAGTCTGATACGTTTCTCCTAATAGTTTTGCATTCACATACCTGCAATGATCGCACACAAACTGAGTGGGCCTGTTATTATCTCGATAACACTGCTGTTTTACCTGCTGACAAGCATGAGTGTGTACGCCCAGCGTCGTCCCGACGAAACATCTTACTACAGAACAGTACCCGTTCCAGCCCATTTGTTGCCTATTGAACGAGCTTACGGTTCTTCGTCATTGGGGAGCGTTTATTTTTACGGGGGCAAAAAACTCTCCTCACCGTACTCGCTGGAAATACCTTTTTTTGAACTTAACGACCCCGAAGTAACCCATCATTTCAAAACCTTTCGAACCCTGGTAACGGTGGGTCGGTTAACGGCGCTAGTACCCCTTGCTTTCATTCTATTTCAGAACAACAACCGATATAACGCGGGTACTTACTGGGCAGTGAATGGCGGCTCACTCGTAACCTCACTAACCCTAACACTGATTGGTAACGGTCAGGTAAACAAAGCCGTAACACGTTATAATAAGATGCTAAGCCAGCCCCGAGTCGGTTTGTCAGCTTCACCCATTCCCGTAACCGGGCAAATGGCTGTTGGAGCGGGTGTATCGCTGCGGTTTTGACTAGCCTCCTTTTTGTTGTTTGGTGAGGATGCTACTCCTTGTTTATGGAACTTCTAATGACAGTAGCCATTATCAGCTACATTATCTACCTCCGATACTACGCCGACCTCCGAACCAAATCGGATAAAGAACTGGATCAGTTGCAGATAGGTGTAAAACTCTATGATGCCGGCCAGATTGATTCGGCTTTCCACTACTTCGACCAGACCATCCGGGAGCATCCTCAGTGGAGTGTAGCTTATCTCTACCGGGCCCGATGCCAGGTAAAACGTGGAAACCCGGAAGCTGCTCTGGCCGACTTGAAGACCGGTGAGAGTTATGATGACACAGTGGTCGATATTCACACCGAAATTGGACGAATTGCGTATGAACGGCAGGACTTCGAAACGGCCTTCGGGGAATTTGACAAAGCGGTATTTCATTCGCAGGGGCGGGATTCGATGGCCTACTACTGGCGGGGTCGTACGCGTCAGAAACTAAACCAGTATCAGGAAGCGCAACACGACCTGGACCAGGCTCTTGCGCTGGACGAACAGAGCAAGAATGGGTTACCTCCGGTAAGTACATCCACCGCCTTTTTCGATAAACGCCTGCTGACCAACATTGCTTTTGTCCTGGTCAACAGCATCGTACTGCTGGTTATCATCAAGAAATCGCCGGTTATTCATTGGCCCTATATCATGGCGGCCAGTTCGGCCGCTGCCATCGGTTTTGCCGAACCCCGTAAAGGCTGGGTGTTAGCGGTCATTCAGTCGGTATCCCTGTGGATTTCGTTTACTTTTTTCACTGACCACCCGACCAATAATCAAATACGCGGGCTGGAAGCATTTAACCTGTACGGCTCCATTGGATTAACTTTTGTGGGAAGTTTTATCGGGGGAATTCTAAAACGGGCAATGAAACCCGGGTAGCATGTAGGAGCACACCCACGGGAGTTGTGCACCTTTGGTCCCACCTACACCCAAAATTATATACCGCTAAAAAGGAAAAACCCCTGATCGACTGGGTTACAGTTAATCAGGGGTTTTTGTAGTAGCGGGAGCTGGACTCGAACCAGCGACCTTTGGGTTATGAGCCCAACGAGCTACCAACTGCTCCATCCCGCGGTGTTTGGTCTGCAAAAGTACGACTACTTTCTAGAAATACAACTACCTTGGTGCAAAAAAAGTTTATCGGCTATCGGAAACGTTTTCTGCTGGCAGGGAGTTGTTTGCTAAAGCCGCTGGTAATCAGCCCGCGGGATCACCTCAATTATGGATCAGGAAATTATCCCGGCTGGCGATCCGTCAGCCAACCACAAGGCCGGTTTTGTCAGTATAGTTGGCAAACCCAACGTAGGTAAGTCAACATTGATGAATCAACTCGTTGGCGAACGGCTTTCCATTATCACCGCTAAAGCACAAACTACCCGGCACCGTATTATGGGTATCCTTAATGGAACCCACGACGGTCAGGAATTCCAACTTGTTTACTCCGACACGCCCGGCATCATCAAGCCCCTGTATAAGCTACAGGAATCGATGATGAGTTTTGTGCGCGGTTCAATCGAAGATGCCGACGTGATTCTGTTCGTGACTGATATATTCGAGCTGCACGATGAGTATGATGTTATCGAACGGCTTAAAAAGTCCGACGTGCCGGTGCTACTGCTCATCAATAAGATTGACCACGCTACGCAGGAACAGGTCAACGAAAAAATCGCCTATTGGCAGGAGAACTTCACGGCGCAGGAAATTATTCCTATATCAGCGCTCAATGGGTTCAATACCGAGCAGGTATTTGAAGGAATAATTAGCCGACTGCCTCAACACCCCGCCTACTTCCCCAAAGATGAATTGACGGATAAGCCGGAGCGCTTTTTTGCCTCGGAGATCATTCGGGAAAAGATTTTCCTGAATTATAAGAAAGAGGTGCCCTATAGCAGCGAAGTGGTCGTTACTGGTTTCAAGGAGAAAGAAGACATCATCGTCATTCAGGCTGAAATTCTGGTTGAACGGGCTACCCAGCGGGCTATCCTGTTGGGCGAGGGAGGCAGGATGATCAAGAAAACGGGTATCATGGCCCGCGAAGAGCTGGAACGGTTTTTTGGCAAAAAAGTATTTTTAGAACAATTCGTTAAGGTCGAACCCGATTGGCGGCAGAAAGAGCGTATGCTCAAGCGGCTGGGATACGATGAATAAGTATCAGGCGTGAGGAGCGGGAAGTAAAGAGCCATCTGGTTGTTTTCGCACTGCCGGATGGCTCCTCACTCCCCGCCCCTCACCCTCACTCCTTTAATAATCATGGCAAATATTGTTGCAATTGTTGGCCGCCCCAATGTGGGCAAGTCAACCTTTTTTAATCGTCTGACCGAACAGCGTCAGGCCATTATGGACAACCAAAGCGGGGTTACCCGCGACCGGCATTATGGTACCGCCGAGTGGAATAACCAATATTTCTCCGTCATTGACACGGGTGGTTACGTAGTTGGTTCAGAAGACGTTTTCGAAGAATCAATTCGCGAACAGGTTGAAATAGCCATTCAGGAATCGACGGTGTTATTGTTCCTGGTCGATACGCAAACGGGTATAACTGGCCTGGACGAAGACTTCGCTAATGTGTTACGCCGGTCTAAGAAGCCCGTATACGTGGTGGCTAACAAAGCCGAAACGGCGGAGCGTTCGCACAGTGCGGCTGAGTTCTACGGGCTCGGCCTGGGTGAACCCTATCCAATCTCGTCAATGACCGGAACGGGTACCGGTGATCTACTGGATGAAGTAATCAAGCACTTCCCGACAGCAGGTATTGAAAATCCAGACGCGGGTATTCCACGCATCGCCATTCTGGGTCGTCCCAACGTAGGTAAGTCGTCGTTTCTGAACGTATTAACCGGTCAGGATCGCAGCATTGTAACGGATATTGCCGGTACAACCCGCGATGCAATTGATACACGTTACAAAGCCTATGGCAAAGATTTTATCCTGACCGATACTGCCGGTATTCGCCGAAAGGCCCGTATCAATGATAATATTGAGTTTTATTCGACTTTGCGCGCCATTAAAGCCATGGAAGAATCCGACGTGTGTATTATCATGCTCGATGCTACCCGTGGCCTCGAATCGCAGGATTTGACAATCATTGGTCAAGCCGTAAAAGCCAAAAAAGGGGTGGTCATTATGGTCAACAAATGGGATGCGGTGGAGAAAGATCACCGTACGGCGGATGTGTTGCGAAAGGAAATGATTCAGCGCATGATGCCCATTGATTATGTACCCATCATATTCGCTTCGGTGCACGAAAAACAGCGCATTTTTCAGGTAATGGAAAAGGCGATGGAGGTATTCGAAAATAAGACCAAGAAGGTGACTACTTCCAAACTGAACGAGGCCATGCAGCCCGAAATTGAGAAATATCCACCGCCTGCCCTCAAAGGCAAGCATATAAAAATCAAATATATGCTCCAGGTTCCGACGCCTTCACCCACGTTTGTTTTCTTCTGTAATCTACCTCAGTACGTACAGGAGTCTTACCAGCGTTTTCTGGAAAATCGACTGCGGGAACACTTCGACTTTACGGGCGTTCCCCTCACGCTCTTTTTCCGGCAGAAATAACTCATTGACGTGCTAAAAATCAGTCCATCGGCTAGTCGAACTTCTCTCATTAGCCGATGGACTATTTTTGTGTACCAGCTTCAGTTTTTTGAGCTGGTACCCTTTTTACCCCCTTACGAGTACACTGGCTGAGTTAGTACCCCTTTTCATACCTCAGGAAACAAGTATAAACTTGTGTCCGTTTCCATTAAAATTACTTACTTACGTGTTTTCGCACGAATAAATTGATAATATTGTCACAGAAAAGTGCCTTTAAATAAAAAGTGTGCTCACGTTCAGTTGGTTAACGCTTTACATATGTTTATTTTTAGTGTACCTTTCTGCCTTTATCTCCCTTTAAATATACCTGCTATGGTTACTGAAAAAATTATAGATGATGAAAAGCGCATTGACCGGGCTGCTTACGTGTTAAAAGCTGTGGCGCATCCCCTGCGGATAAAGATCATTCATATGCTGAATGAGAACGACGAGCTAAACGTGTCGGCGATTTATAAAAATCTCAATGCGGAGCAGTCCTTGATCTCACATCACTTGATTAATATGCGTGATAAAGGTATTCTCGATATACGGCGTAGCGGTAAAAATATTTACTATTTCCTGATCGATAAGGCTGTAGCTAATATTATTGACTGCATCTACGAAAGTAAACTGATGTAGTAGCAGGTGTAAGCAAAAAAAACGTCGTTTGGATTTATTACTATATCCGGACGACGTTTTTTTTGCTATGTACTATACGGGCTAGCCAAACAATTCACCTGTTCGGTAATTTGGTACGATACCCAAGTGGATGTACGCCTTCTCGGTTACTTCCCGCCCACGTGCGGTTCGTTTCAGAAAGCCTTCCTGAATCAGGAAAGGTTCGTACACTTCTTCAATTGTATCGGACTCTTCACCACAAGCCGTCGAAATAGTTGACAAACCCACCGGACCACCCTTGAACTTCTCAATAATGGTCAGCAGTATACGGTTATCCATATCGTCGAGCCCATTTTGATCGACTTCCAATGCGCTCAGAGCTATTTCTGCAATCTCGATGTTGATAATACCTTTCCCCTTCACCTGGGCAAAATCGCGGGTCCGGCGCAGGAGGTTATTAGCAATACGGGGTGTTCCGCGACTCCGACGCGCAATTTCGTAGGCTCCGGTCTCATCAATGGGTGTACTCAGAATAGCTGCCGAGCGCTGTACGATACTAGTGAGCAATTCGGCATCGTAATACTCCAGCCGACACCTGATGCCAAAACGTGCCCGTAGCGGGGCCGTTAGCATACCAGCCCGCGTGGTGGCCCCAATGAGGGTAAACGGATTCAATTTAATCTGAACCGTTCGGGCGTTGGGACCGGAATCCAGCATGATGTCGATCTTGTAATCTTCCATGGCCGAATACAGGTACTCTTCCACTATGGGGTTGAGCCGGTGTATTTCGTCAATGAACAGTACATCATTCGGCTGCAGGTTCGTTAGCAAGCCAGCCAGATCACTTGGCTTGTCCAGCACCGGCCCGGAGGTCATTTTTATGCTGGCATTGAGTTCATTGGCAATGATATGAGACAATGTAGTTTTGCCCAAACCCGGAGGTCCGTGCAGCAACACGTGGTCGAGTGCCTCTCCCCGCTGCATAGCCGCCTGAACAAATACTTCGAGGAGTTCTATCTGTTTTGCCTGTCCCGTAAAGTCGGTGAAGGAAAGAGGTCTGAGCGCCCGTTCAATCTCTTTATCAGTAGCGCTAAGACCCTCATTGGAGCCTTTTAAAAAGTCGTTTCGCATGGTTTTGATTCGTGCAGATCCAGCCGTACATTGACGTAGAAGCCGTTTTTTCGGTCCGTTCGTTTACATCAAATTTACAAAAAAAACGGCATAAAATTGCTATCGAATCAGCAACACAGAACCCCTTTTTGTAACCCATCCCCGATCCGGAAATGACTCACTTTTGAAGGTCACCGTGTAAGGGTAAAGCATTGATGGATAGGTAGTCCCCTTGTAGGTTCCGTCCCATTTCTGCTCCGGATTGCCGGTGGCAAAAATCACCTCGCCCCAGCGGTTATAAATCCTGAACTGATAATCGGTAACGTAGGCCGTAAAGATCTGGAGCACGTCGTTTACACCGTCACTGTTGGGCGTGAACGCGTCGGGTACATTAACCCTCGGCTCACACTGATTGAGTACGCGGGCCAGTCCCGTTGCGGTACATCCCTGCGGATCGGTTACCCGAACGGTGTAGGTACCCGCCTGTGCTACGGTTATCGCCTTGGTGGTGTCGTTGCGGTTAAGCCATAAATACTGCAAGCCGGGTACTCCATTAGCAGAAAGCTGTACCCTGCCCTGATCGCCTTCGCACAGGGAAGCCAACTCTGTAAGCGAAAACGCCGGGGGCGGTCGCTCACCAACCCGCGTGTTGCTCCGGCCCACACAACCCGTCTGCGTATTTCTAACGGTCAGGCTATACGAACCCGGCTGGGCAACCGAGATTGTTGGCGAAGTAGCCCCCGTACTCCACTGGTAGATATTGCCGGGCTGGTCGCCTGAAAGTGGGGCAAGTACGACCGAAAGGCCGGGACATTTGAGGGTGTCAGGTGCCAAACGGGCAAAACCCGTGCTGTCCAGACCAACCTTTATGCTGTCTCTTAAGACTTTACAACCCAGTATATCCGTTACCTGTGCCGTATAAAAACCCGGATTTGCCGTCCCCAGCACCGGCGTGGTCGTAATCAGGTTGTTGTTCGCATCCAACCAAACGTAGCTGGCCGGTGTACCTCCCGTAACGGTTAAACTAATGGTGCCGCTGTTGGGTAAACTGCACAAGGCATCCACAATCCTGGGCGCAACGGCCAACTGATTCGCTGGCGATTTCAGGGTGAACGCCGTATCAACTTCACAGGCATGCACGGTGTCAGTTACAGTCACTTTGTATCCTCCCTCGGTCAAACTTGTCTGCCGACTACCGGTACCCGTCAGAATGGCTCCGTCAGAACGGGTCCAGTCGTATTGATACGTACCGGCGGGGGTTGGTGTCAGGCCAATGGCCCCATCGGTCGATGTACAGGTGGTGGGGCCGGTAAGTGTGGCGGCCAACCGTAATTTTGGCAGTTCACTAACCCGGATGGTATCAGAATTTTCGCAGGTTGTGCCATTCACCGTAGCCTGTGCGGTAACAGTGTAGGTGCCCGGTGTAGACACCGAGATAGTCTTGGTATTGCCGCCATTGCTCCACTGAAACTGGGTCCAGGTTTGTTGCGGAACCGTTAAATCAACCGAGGAGCGGTAACAGAAGAGGGTATCAGGCCCCAGGTCGAGGGACGGTGTCGGTTTGATTTGTACTTCTATCGTATCGCTTTTGAAACATTCGCCATTGGCGGCCAACCCCACCACAATATAGTAGCCGGGTCGGTCGAGTTTTATCGTTCGTTGCCTCCCCGCAACGGCCCCGTTCACCAGCCAGACGTATACCTTGGCCGTTACTTTTATATCGAGGGTTATCCCCTTTTTATTACAGATAGCCGTATCGGCTCCGAGTTCTATGTCGGGCGGTGTAGCCAGTATCGTTAGGGTGTCCTTAATAAGCGTGTCTTTGCAAATACCTCCCGCACTGGTTCTGGTGATGATTCGAAGGCTAACGGGGTATTGACCGGGCGATACATACGAGTGCGTAACCGGTTTTGTGGCAGTTGTTGAATAAGGGCGGCTACCATCGCCAAAATCCAGCGTGTACGCTTCTTTCAACTTTGGGCAATTTGGCCCAATCTGAAACACAGTTGGCGCGTTGACGCAGGTGTCACTGTACATCAGTCCGGGGCCGCTGGACGGATCATTGAAGTTAGCCACCAGGTTCGGCAGACCCAGCTGACTGGTTTGCCCACCCAGCGATTGGCCAGCTGGATTATAAATCAAACTATCAAGCAGGCCGCCATTGGGATTCTCAATAGTACCCAATGAGTTACTACCCTGAATGGCTACGTACAGTTTTCCGTCCGGCCCGATTTGAATGGAGCCGTATTGGCGCGTTGTACTACTGTCAACTACCGTTTTCGACTTAGTGAGCAAGGAGTCTTTTTGTGTCAGGTCATACTTTAAAATGTACGAGCTGCCCTTCAGGCTACCATCACTATTCGTATCCGCCAGCATCGTTACGTACAAACTCTTACCATCGGGTGAGAATTCCACGCCGTAGGCCTTGGGCGGGGCAGGCCCCAGATCGACTGTCCGGTCAAATGTGAGCACGCCCGTGGAGTCGTTGAATGTATATAAATCAACCGAGTTTTTTGGGGGTCCCGGAATAACAACCGCCATGGGACGGCTGGCCTGACTGGCACTGGACGTGTCGGCAGGACCAATTTTTATGTATCCCTCGGCATTGGCCAGCGAATCGATCACCTGACCGCCCGTGTACGTGACAGGATCTGTGTTATCACTGCGGGTTAGATGGCGAACTTCAAACTGATTCGTTCCGTACTTTCGGGTGATGACCCAATAGGTAGAATCCCGTTTGTTTTCTACCGACGCGGATTGCTCCGTACCCTGATTTGCCAACAGAATATTTTTTTCGACAACGGCTCCTTTACCACCATTTTGCCGCATGTCTACCACACTGTAGGTCAACGTTTTCTTGCCCCGGATTTCGGACGTTGTGTACACATAATACAGATATTCGCAACCCCGGCAGGTTGGCTTCGGCACAATCAGCGCCGATTGAGTGGAGTTTTTGCTACCCGCCAGCGGCTGCTGTACAGTGCTCGTGTCGCCCGGCACGAGTGATTTGAGCGGCTGCCCGTCCTTGTCGTAAATAATAATGCCGTCGGTATAGAACAGGAGTATGCCTTTGGTGTTGGCAATGGATGAAGACCCTTCAATCGTATTCAGTTTGCCATCGGTAATGGGTTTGGGTGACCCGCCACCACTAAAGTCAAGACCGGCATTTTGCCCGAAGTACCACTTCACCCCCTGCGATTCTTTTTTCTCCCCGCACACATCCACGTTGATCCGATCCTGATAGGAACACCCATTAGGACTGATGGCCTCAACCGAATAGCAGCCCGAACTATCGACCTGGATACTCTGTGTGGTATCTCCTTTTGGGTACCAGATGAATCGCAGGCCCGACTGAGCAGGACTGCCCGCATAGGGATCTAAGGTTATTGTTTCCCCTGTACAAATGGTAGTGTCCGTGCGCCAGTTGGCGAAGGGCTGCGGGCGATTGTATACGATAACTGGTTTGCTAACTGTTTGCGTGACCCCATTTACCGTTCTTGTCAACTGAATGGTGTACGACCCCGCTTGCTGATAAACGTGCCGGGCGACCGAATCCCGCTGCTTTGTCAGGCTGGTTCCATCGCCAAAGTTCCAGACTCGGTTGGTTACTCCGGTCAGCACACTATCTGTAAATACAACCGAGTCCGATTTACATTCTATATCGGGAACACATGTTTTACCGCTAATCTTAAATCCCTGCGCCCAGGCCGCAGTCTGTCCTGCCAGCAGAAACAGCACGGCCCAAAGTCCAGCGATACGAGTAACCTGCCTACACCTTACCATGAATACATAACAAATGAAGCCCACCGCTCAAATTCATTCCCACAACATAACAACAACAAGGGCATTACGTTAGTATAAACGATAGTAACCCGTTAAAATTTTATCGATTTACTGCCGCACAAAGCCGCTAAATTCGCCTAATTTTATTGATTGCTTTATTCTTTAATACTTCGTTTCGGTTGCCAACGTTGCAACACTAAAGTTGGCCCAGTCTTTGCCCTGATTCTGCCGTTATGCTTAAAAAATACTTACTGACAATTTTGACGCTGACCTTAAGCCGACTGGTCTTTGCTCAGGATCCTCAATTTACCCAGTTTTACGCGGCCCCCCTTTACCTGAATCCGGCGTTTGCCGGGTCGGCGTTAGCCCCCCGCATCACGGCAAATTACCGGAACCAGTGGCCTGCCATTACTAACTACGTAACCACGATGGTGGCGGTCGATCATTTCATTGATAAGTATAGCAGCGGAATTGGTTTGACAATTCAGAGCGATAACCAGGGTCAGGGCCGGATTCAGTCAACAGACATCGGGCTGCACTATGCATACCAGTTTCAGGTGAGTGAGTCTTCCTTCATCCGGTTAGGTTTGCAGGGTTCGTACGTGAACCGAAGTATCAATTATTTTGGGCTTACCACGGGTGATCAGTTTACCGACCGGGGGTTTATTACGGGCAGTGTGTCCGGTGACCCAGCCCTGCAGGGTGGTTTACCGTCACAAAAGTACCTTGATTTCTCGACGGGGGGACTCTTCTATTCGGACTGGTTCTGGCTGGGAACAGCCGTGCATCACATCAACCGGCCAGACCAGGGGTTTTTCATTGGCGGGCGGGACCGGCTTCCGGCTAAGGTGAGTGTTCAGGCTGGCCTGCGCATTCCGTTGGGAGGTTTCACTGGTTTAGCCGATGAAGAAGACCGGGAAATCAGCATCTCACCCGTTATCATGTATAAGCACCAGGGTAAGTATGACCAACTGGATCTGGGCGCTTACCTGACCTACGCTCCGCTAACGATTGGTGCCTATTACCGGGGTATTCCCTTCAAGAAGTACGAGCAGACCTTAAACAATCACGATGCGCTGGCTGCGCTGATTGGCTGGCGCATGGAGAAGTTCTCCATTGGGTATAGTTACGACCTGACAATATCGACCCTCGGCAATAGCGGTGGCTCACACGAGTTGTCGCTGTCGTACATCTTCGACAAGCCTGAGGGCCGCCGACCCGGCGTGAAACGGCGGGACAAAAAATTACCCTGCCCCAAGTTTTAGGGACTTCGGGCGACGGCTTCTCTGTGGGCAGCGTGTGGCTGGTTACACAATCGGATTCGATGCACTAAATTTCCAACACCACACCTGCCCCTCCTCTGAGTCAATCTACGTATTCTATCAGCCTTCGGGTGAATCGGGGCTTTGTCAGTTGAACTGCATAATACAGGCCCTGTCCCTTTCTGCCGCCCGCTTGTGCATTTATCTGAATCAGAGCTACAAAACGAGTCTGGCCCGCTGCACGGTAACAAACAATATCAGGAGGGCGACCAATGCTCCAACCGGTCCAGACAAGCCCAGGGCTACCCATTTCGATAGGTAGAAATTACCGAGCAGCGCATGCAATCCGGTCATAAGCAGGATAAAGAGTCCGGTAAAGCCATTGTATGTAGGCTTTCAAGGTTTTGCTTTGGTGAGAAATCCATTTAGACCCAGCCAGTCGCCGAAGCGGTCGATCCAGGCGTCGGTGGGCAGGTTCTGCTTCCGCATGCCAAACCCGTGACCACCCTGTTGGTAGATGTGCAGTTCAGCCGTTTTTTTAGCGGCCAGCCAGTCGTTATAGAGTTTGGTACTGTGCGGGGCCAGGCCCAGCTGATCGTCGGATGCGGCACAGACGAACAATGGGGGTGCGTCGGTAGGAACGACCTGCCTGGCAATGGCCATCTCACCGAGGTACGGGTAAATTGGCGCCAGGAAGTCGGGACGATTAGCCGCACTGTAGTCAAATCCAACGCCCATCGTAACGGTGCCACCCGCCGAAAAACCCATTAGTCCCACGCGATTGGGAGCAATGCCCATTTCTTTGGCGTGTTGCCTCACGTATTCGATAGCCCGTTTCCCATCGGCGATGGATAGCGGTACGACGGGGGCATTCTCGGCATCCAGTTTTTTAAAATCCGCCATTTTGGGCAGTAGTTCGGCCACCGGATCATCGGTCAGGCTGTGAACCACGCGGTATTTGAGCACGAAAGCCGCTATCCCTTTCTCGTTGAGCCATTTTGCCACGTCAATCCCTTCCGAATCAATCGACAGCGTGTGGAATGCACCACCCGGCGCAATGATAACGGCCGTGCCATTGGCCCGGTCGGGACTGGGCAGGTAGGCCGTAATCGTTGGGGTCGACACGTTGTAGATGACCCGGGTTTTGAACATATTGGTACTGTTCTCGGCCTCGTTCCACGTCCAGCTCTCGGAGCCGGGGGCTTTGCCGTCGTAGAGTCTAATAACCTGTTGCGCCTGTACTACGGGGCTAATCAGCAGCGCAAGGCTAACGGCAAACAAGGATTGTTTCAACATTTTGTCAGGGTTATAACTGTCGGTTAAAAAAGGCCAGTGCTACCAGATAGACGTTAACATCATTGGGGTAGTCGTGCTTGCCGTTGATCACTTTCAATAGCGTTACTTCGGGCTTCCCTTTCTGGCGGTAGGTGTACTCCTCAACGGTTTTGCCGTCTGCCGGGTCGGTATCCGGTAGAAGCTGTTTATGGGGTTCACCCGTGTAGCCCGCCAGCGAAGACCAGTAGTGAAACGTACGATCCGTGGACCGGACAAACCCCAGATTCATCTGCGGTCCCAGTTTTACCTCACCGCCATCGTATGGGTTGATATTATCGGCCGTGCCGTTAATGATCAGAACGGGTAGTGCCACCCGTTTCTCCGGGCAATCCAGATTATTGGTATCGGGCAGATTGGCGATGATGGCCGTAATAGCCCGGAAGCGTTCGGGCATAGTCAGTGCGAGTTTATACGCCATATGCCCCCCCCCCGACGTGCCGACTACGAATACCTTCTTTTCCTCGATCTGGTACTGTTTTTTGAAGTAGTCGATCATGGCCGAAAAGAAGGCACCCTCGTCGATGTCGATTGTATTGGCCTCCGCCGGGGATGATTTACGGCACTCGTTCCAGTACTTTTTGTAACCGTCGGGATAAACCAGCAACAGGTTTTCGGCCGGGGCAGCGTCTTCCAGTTTTTTGGCTCCGGGTCTGTTCTGCAAACCAGTACCCCCCGACCCGTGCAGGATGAAAATCAGGCTAGCCTCAGGACGGGTCGGTTTCAGAAAATGAAACTGGCGGACGTGTCCATCAACCAAAAGTGAGTCGTTGATTAGCTGGCTTTTAGCCGAAAGCGCCGTACAGAGGATGAGGGTAGCCAGTGCGTATTTTAGCATGACGGATTTATTTAGCGATGAGCGTTACCGGTCCCAGCAGGCCCGAAGGCAGCAGCGGTGAATCGGCTTTGTAGAAAGGCATCGTGGTGAAGGTTATTTTATTCGCAACGGCGGGTTGAGCATCGCCAATAAGCCGGTTTACCCACAGATTGGTAACCTTTATTTCCAGGGTGTTGGCCCCCGTTTTGAGCGCGTCGGTCACGTCGATGCGGAACGGCTTTTTCCAGACGATGCCCACGTTTTTGCCATTCACGCTTACCTCCGCCATGTTCTTCACCTCACCCAGGTCCAGCACGTAGGTATCCCCCTTTTTCACCGACGGCACGTTGACTGTTTTCGAATAGGTTGCCGTGCCGGAGAAGTACATGATGCCCTTATCCGGGTTCGTGGTCCAGGAATCCAACTGGCTGAACGTAGCGGTTGCCGGTGCGCCACGGCCTTCCTGAAATGATACGTTCCAGGGTCCGGAAACCGTAGCGACTGTCTTTTCGACCGATTTTGGCACGTTAAACGCCGTTGCCGTTGCCTTATTCCTAAACAGGATAAAGTACGCATCCCAGGGCGCAAACTCCAGCGGTATGATGGTACGTCCGTTCTCGATGCGGTACGACACCCGTTCGGTTTTTCCCGTTTGTGGATTCCACCGTTCGGGTACCTTACCCGTTACGCGGAAACTGATCTCTGCCTTATTTGGGTTTTCGCTGCGGCTGTTGATCCAGTACAGATCGACTGCCTGTGGCGTTTCTACCTGCCGATGAACATACAAAATCTCAGCGTTGGCGTTCTTGACGATCACGTCCGCCGGTATGTCCATTGCGTTCAGCACCTCAGCTACGGGTTTGGCAGACACCGTTGGCTGGCTCCAGATCTGGTTGACCAGGGTAGTGAAAGCCGCCGGGTCGTCGCTCAGACTGGGAGAACGTTCGGGTTTGAGACCTATAATGTGGATTCCCGCGCTGGCCAGTTCACCCATTTTTTTCAGGACGGGCATCGTCATGTACCGGGCCGAAGAGTCGAGCACCAGCACCCGGTAGCTCATCCCGCTGGGTGCTACTAACTGACCGTTCCGGGCTTTTATTACGTCACGAATAACCCTGGCATTGGCAAAATCGAACGAATAACCGGTGGGGAGCGCGGGCAACTGCTGGGCGCAGATCTGGGTAATATTATTGTTTTCGCCGTAATAGTAGAGTATGTCAACGACTGGTTTACCCTGCTGCAACAGGTACGAACTACGGGCCAGGTAATCGACCCAGGCTTTGGCGGGTTCAGCCCAGGTTTCCTGCCGGGTGAAATACTGCCCGAACGGTCCCAGTGAGAAGCCGGGCTTTTTGTCGTCGAGCGGCTGATGGACCGAGGTGTGAATCACGAAGCGGTTCAGGCCCGACGCCAGTTCCATATCGGCGGTGCGTTTGAGCTTTTCGGGATGCCAGCTAAAGGCGTTCATGATGGACGTCATTGACTCGGCGGCTACGATGTTTTGCCCGTAGATGTGCGCTACCGATGCCGCTTCCCGAATATCGGCTTTGCTGCGATTTTCCTCGTCGGCTCCCCCGGCCAGGCTACCGGGTGTCCACATGGCACTCATTGGAATGTCGGCTTTACGTTTCACGTCCATGCCATCGGCCAGATAGATTCGTCCGTTTTCGTGCGATTCCGTATACCGTTTCATACCCCGCTTGTGCAGGGCATCACCAATAGCCTCGTAGTGATTTTCGACGATCAGTTCGCCAATGGTTTTGCGAAAATCCCACAAAAACCGCTCACTGGCTTCGGCACTTTGTATAATCCGACCCGTTAGCACTGGAAGCCAGGCCTGGAGGTCATACCCCCGACGACGTTTGAATTCGTCGGGCATATTTTTGGTCCAGGTCATATGCCCGGCCTCGTAACTATCCAGAACCATGTACTGCAACCCCTGCGCGCCCATCTGCCCACCGGTGGCATCCTTATACATATCCAGGTAGGTCTCAATGTACCGCAGCACAGCGGCCTTATCGAGTTTATCCACTTCCAGTCCCGTAGCTTCGGGCGAAGCCGGATGGTTTTCGCGGCCCGTAAGCGAGTACCCCAGTCGTACAATTACCCAGTTCCCGGCTGGTACCGTCCAGTTTACCGTACCGTCTGTGCTCATTTTACCGGTCAGATCAATCACCTCGTCGGTTGGGATGGCATCGGCATTCGGTTTAATCAGTGAGTGCGTACTTTCAGACCAGGGCATAAACCCTGCCTTTTGCTCGAAGAGGTCTACCCGGTCGGTGTTATGCAGCACCAACTCGGCCACGGGTATGCCCTGCGGTTTGCCGGGATCGGCACTCCCGCCAAACATGGCGGCAAAGGGACTACCCTCGGGCTGCTCGGTTTTGAATGTGAACCGGAAGTATCTGGCCGTCGTGGGTAAAATACCCATTGTGCTTTGCGGCACGGTACTACCCCTGATGATTACCACATCCCGGAAGTTCACCCCGTCGTCGCTCACTTTCAGGTATCGGTTGTCGGGCATGCCCCGAAACTCCGCCAGCTCGCCCGCCGGGGGTGATCCGACAAGGGTAAATGCCTTAAACGTCTGCGGCTGGTCGAAGGCGTACTGAATCCACATATCCTGTCCTACTTCCATGGGCGGAAGCAGCGTGGTTTTCGCCAGATCACCGTCGGTTAAATCAGCCAGGGTGAATGTCCCACCGCTTGACGTGATGATTGGGTTAAGCTCCGACAATCGTTTCTCTGTGGCAGGCAGGCGGTAAGCAAACACGGAAGCATCTGCGTAGTAACTGGGCGTATCCTTCGGCGGGCCACCCATAATATTAGAGGAAGCAAGGGGTACGTTTTGAAACTTGCCCGTTGTGGTGGGTGGCTGCGACAGCTTACCCGAAAATGCCTGCCCGCCCGTGACCCGCGTTTCACTCCAGACGTACTTTTTCATGGCATCGGCAGGAGGTACCCAGGGGCCACCGGTGACGCTCCAGCCCGGCGACCCGGCAATGGCCATTTCGAGATCAAGTTTACTGGCCAGATTCGTCGTGAATTTGAACGCATCTTTCCAGTCGGGAGTCATGAATACCAATTTCTTCGGCACCACTACCGGCGTAAATAAACTGGCGTCGAAGTTCTGGAACCCGCCGATGCCTACGCGCTTCATCCACTCAAGGTCTTTCTGAATGCCATCTTTGGTGATGTTGCCATTCATCCAGTGCCACCACACGCGGGGTTTGGCGGCTTTGGGTGGGGTTTGAAAATCCTGCTGTAGGGTCGACTGTGCCTGAGCCGCCAGAAAACCAGTTAGGCACAGAAGTATACCAACCGGTAGTCTCTGAAAAAGGGTATGAGATTTCATCGTCTTCGTACGTTAAGGGCAGCCCCTGTTTGCTTGATCACCTTTGCGGCAACCTCCACCCGAGAGTATTGCCTGCGCTTTACAGTGTCATATACATGTGCATCATTGCATGCCGGAAAAGCCATTGAGGGTCAGCAGATCAGGAGTAAGCAAAACTACCGCTCATAAAGTGCAATTTTTTATCCGAATCGGGCAATAGATAGTCAAAATCAATCAGTCTGTTGGTAAGCCCTTGGAGTTACGCCTGTTTTTGCTTTAAAGAACCGACCAAAATTACTCGGATCCTGTTGCCCGAACCGATAGGCGATCTCGCTGATGCTCTGGGTTGTCTGGCTGAAGAAACACTGTCCCTCTCAACGCATCGGGCGTCAGGGTGGGTATCTCTTCTGATTTAGCTCCCTTGTTCATAGGTTCCGCTGGTATTTTCTTTCCTCCCAAAAAATCATGGTGAAAGACGGGGTACACCTTCATAATCAATCCAGCAAAAAAGGCTCGCGCATCAGCTTCTACTGATAGGCGAGCCTTTTTTGCCCAGCGGCAACGGCGACTAAACTATTTTCCGGTACTTAATTCGGGTTGGCGTAGCATCTGACCCCAATCGTTTACGCCGGTTTTCTTCGTACTCCGAGAAATTGCCCTCAAACCAGTACACCTGCGAATCGCCCTCGAAAGCCAGAATATGGGTAGCAATCCGGTCCAGAAACCAGCGGTCGTGGCTAATGACAACGGCACACCCGGCAAAATTCTCCAGTCCTTCTTCCAGCGCCCGTAATGTATTTACGTCCAGATCGTTGGTTGGCTCATCCAGCAGCAGCAGATTGGCCCCTTCCTTTAGCATCATGGCCAGGTGAACACGGTTACGCTCTCCCCCCGACAGGGTACCGATTTTCTTTTCCTGATCGGCACCGGCAAAGTTAAACCGGCTTACGTAGGCACGGGCGTTCGACTGCTTGCCGCCCATCATAATCCACTCGCTACCGCCCGAAATGGTTTCGAAAACCGTTTTATTCGGATCGAGACCGTCGTGTTCCTGATCGACATAAGCCACCTTTACGGTATCGCCCACATCAAACGTACCGGTATCTGGTTTTTCACGGCCGGTAATGAGTTTGAAGAGTGTTGTTTTACCCGCGCCGTTGGGACCAATAATACCTACAATACCGCCCTGTGGCAATCGGAAACTCCAGATGTTCGAACAATAATCGGTCGCCAAAGGCTTTGGATACATCCTCCGCTTCAATCACTTTCGCACCCAGCCGTGGACCGGCGGGAATGAAGATTTCGAGTTTATCGTCGCGCTGTTTAGCGTCTTCATTCAACAGTTTTTCGTAGGCACCCAGGCGGGCTTTTGATTTAGCCTGACGGGCTTTGGGAGCCATTTTTACCCATTCCAGTTCGCGCTGAAGGGTTTTCTGCCGCTTCGACTCTGTCTTCTCTTCTTTGGCCAGTCGGTTTTGTTTCTGCTCCAGCCAGGACGAGTAATTGCCTTTCCAGGGAATTCCTTCGCCCCGGTCGAGTTCCAGAATCCAGCCCGCTACATTATCCAGAAAATACCGATCGTGGGTTACGGCAATGACCGTTCCTGTATATTGCCGCAGGTGTTCTTCCAGCCACAGTACCGATTCGGCATCGAGGTGGTTGGTTGGCTCATCGAGCAACAGTACGTCGGGCTGCTGAAGCAGTAGACGGCACAGAGCCACCCGGCGTTTTTCGCCCCCGGAGAGGGTATCAATCAACGCATCGGACGGCGGGCAGCGCAGGGCATCCATAGCCCGTTCGAGTTTTTGATCGAGTTCCCAGGCATTGTAATGATCCATTTTTTCCTGCACTTCACCCTGGCGGGCAATCAGTTTATCGAAATCAGCATCAGGATCGCCGAAGGCTTCATTGATCTCATCGAACTCTTTCAGTAGATTGACTACTTCCTGAACGCCTTCTTCTACCACCTCCCGAACCGTTTTACCGGCTTCAAACTTTGGCTCCTGCTCGAGCATACCAACCGAATAGCCGGGCGAGAAAACGACTTCGCCGGTATAATTTTTGTCAATACCCGCAATGATGCGTAATAAGGTAGATTTACCAGAACCATTCAGCCCCAAAACACCAATTTTAGCACCGTAAAAGAAGGAAAGGTAAATGTTCTTTAGGATTTGTCGGTTAGGCGGAATATTTTTACTCACGCCGGCCATAGAGAAAATTATGGTTTCCTGGCTCATTAATTTCTGATAGATTTGTGGTTGATTCCTCAAATTTAACCCACAGCGCAGCCTTAACCAAGTACAGTAATGGAAAACGCTTCACTGGTAGATGAATACGGTTACGTCAAAGACGGAAAGGTATTTTTGAAAGGCTACCTGAATTACGAAGATCGCCAGATTGGCGAAGTCAAACGCACCGAGCAGGAAGCGCTCGATTATTTTAAAAATCGCTTCATCATTGCCGAGAACAAAGTCAGCCAGTTAGAGAAAGACATTGACGAAGCCCAGAATAAAGGCTCGTACCTGACAAAACTGGTTCAACTCCGCAAAAAGTTACTTAGTTTCGATGCACTTGGTGATTTTCCGCCCCTGATCGACCGGCTGGATGCGCAGGAACAACTGCTCGCCGACCTGATTACGGTCAATCAGCGTAAAAATCTTGACATCAAACAGGCCTTGATTGCCGAAGCCGAAGCTATTGCCGATAGCACCGAATGGCGGGAAACGGCTGATGCCCTGCAGGAAATCAAAACCAAATGGATTAAGACGGGGCCGGTTGACAAAGCCATTGATACCGAAATTGAAGGCCGGTTTCAGGAACTGCTGGATGGCTTCTTTACCCGCAGACGCGAGTTCTTCAACGAGCAGAACAAGGTTATTCAGGAACGGCTGGACAAGTACGACGAGCTTATCCGGCTGGCTTTCCGGGCCAATCGGCTGGGCGATCTGGACGCGGCTTTTCAGGAAGTCCGGAAACTCAACAACGCCTGGAAAGCGGTTGGCGAGGTACCCATCAAGAAGAGTGGCAAACTGTACAAGCAGTTCAAGAAAGCCACGACCATGTTCTATACCAAGTACAACGACGTGAAAGGCATTGTTATGGTACCGAAGATTGACCCGCGTGTGGAAGCGCAGATGAAAATGGCGGATGAAGCGGAACAACTCGCCAAACAATCCGACATTTTTGCGGCTGCCGAACGGGCCAAGGTGCTGCTCAATAGCTGGAAAGAAATTCGGGTGCCGTTTAAGCTACAGGATAAAGTGGTTAACGAACGATTCCGGGCCGCCTGCGACAAGATTTTTGAACTGAGTTACCTCGGTCGTGTACTGACCCGAAAATACCCGGCTTTTGAGCTAAAAAGTCCAGTCGGAGCAGATTCGGACAAAAATCCGGGAGATGGATTACCTGGTGAAACGGGAGAAAAACGACCTGCAGTTTGCCTTACAGGATGCCGATGGACTTGATCCGAACAACGATGCCGATAAGCAGGTACTGAATAAAATCAATACCCAAAAGCGCAAAATTGCGATGAAAGAAACCATCCTGCGCGAGTTTCAAAAAGCAATTGGAAACAGCTAGGTATTAAGTCTTTTCTACGTTTGTTAAAACGTGAAACGTGCCCCGGTCAGAATCGGTGGCACGTTTCACGTTTTAAGGTTGTTCTGTTTGTATGGAAACAAACCTGAATCAACCCGATTTTTTTGCGTTCGAAACAGACTTTCGGGCGGCTATTATTCCCGGCAAATTCGTGCGGCTTGAATACCTGACTGATTTGAACGAGTTTATCAAAGCCGACGTAATCATTAAAGCAACTTGTTCAGGAAGACGGGCATCGAACAGCTGGAACTGGCCACCGGCGAGACTATTCCGCTGGACCGGGTCGTGAGTATTTCCGGGTAAGTTATCGCCCCATTACCCTGGCTACGGAAATTACTCCTGCGATTGTTAATCCGTTATCCTTCTACTAACCCTGACGACCGTTCCTCTCAATGCCACTCTACAAAAGAGTCATAGTAAACGTGAGGGTTGTGCTGTAGTTACCGTTAGTCGTGAGAAAGTTAGCCCCACCAGATACTATATAGTTTATGGATAGGTCAGTTGTCCGGTCACCAGCAGTTATGTTCAGATCTGATGCAAGTGTTTGAGCTGTTGTGCTCAAGGTTATAAGTGGTCGGTTTGTGATGGTGGTGTTAGTAACCTGCATCCTTACCTGGTTCACGGGAATAGTTGAGGAGCCACTCGTTAAATTAGCACTGGAGGCTTGTACAGATAGTGACCATGTGGTGTTTTTCCTTACAAATGTACGCATCGTTGTGTTTGATACAGTCACACCATTTGTATAAGCACTGGCTGAGTTTATGGTTATAGACGGGTTGCTTAGCATAGTAAGCGTCAAATTCTGGCTGGCAACTGACGTACTGCTTCCTATTAGCACAAGCAGGAAAATTAGAAATTGCCACGCTTTCATAGTATCAAGGTCGAGTCTGAAGCTCAGTTTCCAGTTCAGCTACTTCCAGGGGCGTTTCTGGGCCACTATCAACAATCGCTACTACCAGATAACGTCCTTTTGGTACATTAATCGGTAATTCAGTCTTCAACCAGATTGTTTCGGCAGGCATGGTGTTCACCGCCAGCGATTCAACTTTATACTCCTGAGAGGTTTCCAGATTGGTCAGTTCAAAACGCACATGGCTATCCAGGTTCACGTCTCCCGTATTGTGTATTTTTACCTGTAGAGGTTTTAGTTCTTTTGTATCGTTTGTTATAAACAGGGTATCGACACTAAGTGACCGTCTGGTTACGTTTTTTGGCGTGTAGTATAGGTGGACGCCAATGCGCATCCGAAACATAATCTGAGCTTTTGCTTTCGATTTCCCCTGCCACTCTTCTTCATTTACCTGCGTCAGCATAAGCATGCCATTCAGCATCCGTTGGGGATGGGTGGTTGGGTTAAGCGTAATGAGCAGTTCCTGCTCCTGACCTGGGCTTAGTTCAATGGTTTCGGGTTGTACCGTCAGATATGGACAACAGGACGTTTCCAGGGTGCCTGGTGGAAAATACTTTTTATCCCCTACCGAATCGCGTTGCCAATCCGAGCAGCTAGCCCGAATAATCAACCGGTTAGTACCCGGATTTTTAACTTTTAGCTTGGTAACGGGCGCGGCCCCTGCGGTAGGCTCATTAAAGAACAGTCGGGACGACTCCACCTGAAAACTCGATTGCCCATAGGTGCACAAGGTCAAAAACAACCAGAAACAGAGTAATCAGTTGGTTAAGGCAGGTTTTCATGAGTTCCGATGATTTTGGGACTGACCCCTGGCGAAGTCAGTCCCATTTCTTTAAACAGCACCAATAGTTAGTTGGCTGCAATCGTGAATGTAAGCGTCGACGAATACGTATTGCCCGGTATCATGAAAGCCATATTTCCGGCAGCAGTGAAATACTTCATGGAAATATTTTTCCCAAGCGTGGAGGGTGCCTTGGTAATAAATGTCTGATCAACATCAGACAGTGACAGGGTAGCGGTAGTCCCTATACCCGTAGTACCTGTTGGCTCAAGCGAAATGTTACTGACAGGTATGGATATAGATGGATCACTTCCTCCCGTCAGCGTAGCGGCATTGGCTTTCACTTTCAGGTCGTAAGGCCGACTGCTGAAAACCTTCAGTTGATTATCTACCGTTGACGATACCCCGTCTGTAAAGTGCCCAGCGGTATTGAAGTCAAGCGCTGAGGTATTTGTATTGACAGTTAGCTGGATTACATCAACAATGCGCACAGACATCGTTGAGGTTCCTGTTAGAACATTCTGCCCAAATGACGGAAGAGTCAGACAGGCTAAGGCCAGCAAAAAAAACAGGCCTTTAAGCTTAGTAGTAGATTGTACTTTGTGTAACATTTTTGATAAACTGTTTTTGGTGAAAGATTGATTACAATGTAAAGATTATACGGTTGCCTTCAGTGGGTGAGTAGGCTCCACCTTCGTGTTTAATTGGCAACAATAGTAAAGGTAAGCGTAGCGGAAAACGTACCTCCGGGAATCAAAAAAGCAGCATTACCAGCGGAGGTTGCGTATTGCATCGAAATAGTCTTCCCCAGGGTAGCCGGTGCCAACGAAGCAAATGTCTGATCAGTATTTGACAGAGCCCGTGTCGTGGCGGTGCCAATTCCTGTTGTGCCTGTAGGAACAACAGAAATATTGCTAACAGGAATAGAATAGGTACCAGCGTTGGTTAGCGTGGTAGCACTAGCTCGTACCTGTAGCCCGTAAGGTCGGCTACTAAACACACTTAGCTGATTCGATACGGTGCTGGTTACGCCATTGGTGTAATCGGCCGCTGTATTAAAGTTAAGTGATGCGGTAGATGTATTAACCGTCAATTGCAACACATCTACCAGCGTTACATTTAGTGTAGCGGCACCCGAAGTTTGACCAGAGGACACAAAAGAAATACTACTGATACCTAGTGTAAGCATGGCATTCCTAAATTGACCTATGTCATTAAACCTGTTGCCATGTTTCGTAGTGTCTTCCCTTCATAGGAAGAATATCTTGCAAATATTTTCTTATTTCGGTCAACATAATCTCTATTACGGGGAGATGAGGAGGAGCCTTATTATAATTGATTAGACCTGTAAGTTTACTAACGGTCACATAAATAAACTATATTTTTTATCTTTTTAAATACTAGTTCTCAAGTATACTTTTCGTACAATATCGGTTCATCTAATCTGCTAGATATAAAGCTCAGAAAAATTATCTAGTTCTCAGGCAAACGCGGTGATACTCCCCTTTGGCTAGTAGTTCAGGATGTTGGGGCAGCCATAGTCTAAATCGTGTTGTGAAGTCTGTTGTTCGCTAACAGCGTAGGCTTACCGATTTTGACTATCGACTCGACAGGCCGTCAGCTGAAGAATTTATGGGGGTAGCAGGCAAGCGATCTACATTATTTTCACCAAAAATTATGCCGCTTGTAACTATTTGTTAACTTATATTTTTAATAAACGAATAGTTATATATAACAAAAGAATAGTTTAATAGTGCAAGGCATATTCACCGCTATTATGCTCTATATGAATCGGTTATAAAAATAATACGCTCCTGGAAAATGCCAGTGTGGCACAAATATTGCCTCTAGGTTCTGCTACATAAAATGATGACATTTCAGTAAGGGGTTATGTGTAAAGTACCCACTTCCGGCCTGTCTCGTCGCTCCCAGCATAAGTCCCTTCACTGCAAAACCCTCATCATTGATCTATTGCTCTAGGCAAATCCTGGTGGAGGTGCCTGTCCTTCCAAATCGGGTTATGCGGTGGTGATCAGTGAAACATATGTCAAGTTTTTGCGCACAGGCCCGGTAACTGTTTAGTCACAAAATTAGAAGTTTTTTTAGTTACTATACATGACTTAATCGTTAACTTATCAGTCTTATTAGTAATTCTGTTTAATGAATGGCTGAATTTAGGTTATTTACTCCACCGTAATATTAAAAAAATGTTTAGGAAAGTAGGACGACGCCCATGTGCAATGATGCTGGGATGCCTGCTTTCTATAGTCTGGCTATCTTTAAGGCAACCCTTGTACGCTGCGGTTGGCCTGACAACTGTGCAATTAGAACTGGAGGCAACACCGGGCACTACCTGTACAGGTCAACTAATGATTAGAAATACCAGTGATACCATTGAACGGATCCGGGTTAAAATAGCTAGCTCCTCCTGCTTTTCAATTGTTGAATCATCTGCCTTCTGAGCTGATTTTAGCGCCCCATTCATCGCTTACTTACCCACTTAAATTTTTGGTTAATCGGAACTGGACCACCGACGAAGCCATTGTTTTAGTAGAAGCGTATCGTAACAGGGAAGTTGAAGTTGAATCCTCTATCCGTTTCACGGTTCGTCAACGCGAGAACCCCAACAGGCCACTATTTAAATTTTCGCTGGTTAATGAAAATCCATATGTAGGTATCGATCAGGATACAGTCTTGATTGAATTACGGATGCAAAACTTCAGTTTTCAGCCCCGTACGTTAGGCTTGTTGATGCACTCATTACCCGATGGATTTCAGTTAGCTCCATCCCAAATAACTACTGTAACGCTAGACCGCCCGTCAGGATACGCTCTTAAAAATACCCTGCCTTGCCTTTTCACTACACCGGGAACAGGCATATCAGATAGCTATCGAGATGCAGGATGTAGTGACCAAAACGATGCTGGGGATTGTTATCTGTAAACCCGTTTTATTGGCGTCGACCAAGCGGATAAAACCATCACAAAACCTCAATCAGAATCAGGGCTTTGGCATAAGGGTTGGTTATGGAAGCCTGGGCCAGGGTGGTTCAGTGCAGGAATTAAGTGGATGGGGGCATCAATCCATTGGTAAAGGTGCCCTTAGTTTTAATGCCCATCTTTTGTCGTTCTCAGCGCAGGGCTATCGTGAACTGCGCGATACGTACCTTCAATATGAACAGGATACGTGGCAACTACGCGTTGGAAGTCTGTATGATTATCATGAGTTATTATTGAACGGGACAGGCATCAAAGCCACCTATATAGCTGGAGATACACGCATTGAAGCCTGGGCTCTTAATCATACAACCAACTTACTCCGATCCCGGTCGGCCCTGGTACCCGACCGAACTTACTCGCTTCGGGTTTCTGGTCAGATACCAGTTGCCGCCAACCTGCTATTATACGGTAAGTTCGAGTCATTATACTCTTCAGCGCTCTAACCGATCCGGTTTGCTGCATTTTGGCAAGCTGGACTGGCAACTATCTCCCCAGTCCCGGCTCAAGTTCACCGCAGGCCAAAGCACGGAGGCTGGTCAACTATCAACCAATCGAAATCAAACCAATGGATGGTCAGTAGGCAGCGACTACAACTTTCACGGGAGAAAAAATAAACGTTAGTCTGCATACATACTTCAGTAACCCTGACTATGGCGGTCTGCAACGGGGTGCCTCCCTGGTTGATCATAACTTCTTCATCAAATCGATTCCGAATACCTTACTGAGGTACCGATTTAGCCGAACTGCGTACGATCAGCGGATATTTACATCAGAAAACATGGCTATCAGGCGGTCCTTCAACTCAACAATTATTGAAGTAAGCGCTTTACGGAAATTCAAGTCATTTTCGGTCGATGTCCGCCCCTATTACTGGTATCAGGCTTTGTCCGACCCTACTTCAACACCTTTACAGTCTCAGTCCTATCGAGCCGCAGCCACACTCCGGCATGAAACGGAAACAGGACATTACGCAGAGCTGGGTGTAGATGGGGGAGTTTACAAAAGTCCTCTTTTTCAGATGCCTGTTTACCGCTTGAACAGTATAATTGGTACGGGTTCGTTCAATCTGTTTACAGCCTATCAGCACGGTCCCTATCAGATTAATGATCAGCAAATGAGCCTGGGCAATCCCCGTAATTTACGGCAGTTTATTATAGCGCCCTCCTATCAGTACATGCTGTTCGATAAAAAAATACGCGGTGATGCGGGCTTTAATGCGAACTACAGTACGGCGTCGAAGATATGGAGCGGTTTCCTGCGCCATTCACTTACGTACGCTATAAATGAAACATTACAACTTGATGCCGCTATAAGCGTAAACTCGTACGCCGAAGAAATCAGCGAATTGAAAGCCATATCCTGGCAAAACACGCAGCTTCGGTTATCCGCAACCAAAACCTTCTTACCAGTGGCAAAGAAGGCCACGCATAATCTCTCTCTTCGCTTTTATGAGGATTTGAATGGCAACAAGCAGAAAGAAGACAACGAATCCTGGATGGAAGGGCTGGTCATTAATATAAATGGCATGGTACTGATTACCAACGGAAAAGGAATGGCAATTTGCAAAGGGCTTCCACCCGGACTGGCCATCGTTAAAACGCAGTGTAAAATCTCAACCGGGGAAGCGGTCGTGCTAACGGATTCCGTGCAATTGGTTAAATCGACCCAGCGAGACATCGCCATCCGGAAAACCTATACCATACCCGGACAGCTTATCTGCAATTTGGCTAAGTACGGTGATAAAACCTGTGAGTTAAACTCGTTTCAGATTGAGGCCAGAAATAATCTTGACGAAGTTTTCCGCACCTATTCCGACGAAATGGGAATGTTCAAGCTCTTTTTACCCCCGGGTCAGTTCACCAGTCCGCGTAATAAACAGTGCTGATCCTGGGCTGACAGTGGCTAGTCCGGTACCATACACCGTTTCACCATCAACCAGCAGCGAACTTACCAAACTACAGATAGAGGTTGAAAATAATAATCGACCCATTAAAGTTAAACGCTTTGCCCCCATAGCACAGAGTAAATCCGACTCGCGGTAAAAACTTGCCCTGATTCAGACCACAGGCTCCCTTCCCTGGCTTCAACTTTAGTCAATCATAGCAAACCCGCAGTAGGGCACCAATACTGCCGGAATGCGGATGCCTTCCGGGGTCTGATTATTTTCCAGAATGGCGGCCAGAATACGCGGCAGGGCCAATGCCGATCCGTTCAGCGTATGGAGCAGTTGCATCTTCCCCTCAACTTTCGAACGGAGTTTGAGCCGGTTTGCCTGGTAGGTTTCAAAGTTTGAAACAGAGCTGACCTCGAGCCACCGTTGCTGTGCAGCCGACCACACCTCCATATCGTACGTTAAGGCGGATGTAAACCCCATATCGCCCGCGCACAGTCGCAGGACGCGGTAAGGCAGTTCCAGTTTTTGCAGCAGACCCTGAACGTGTAAGCTCATTTCCTCCAGAGCCGCGTACGAGTTTTCCGGCTTCTCGATTCGTACAATTTCCACCTTATCGAACTGGTGCAACCGATTCAACCCCCGAACGTGCGCTCCCCACGAACCGGCTTCGCGCCGGAAACAGGGAGTATAACCCGCATTTTTGATGGGCAATTGATTTTCCGCCAGAATTACATCCCGGTAGATGTTAGTAATCGGCACTTCGGCGGTGGGAATCAGGTACAGTTTATCTTCCGGCATATGATACATCTGGCCTTCCTTGTCGGGCAGTTGACCCGTTCCGAAACCAGAATCTTCATTGACTACTATGGGCGGCTGTACTTCCATATAACCAGCCTTTGCAGCCTCATCCAGAAAAAAGTTAATCATAGCCCGCTGAATCCGGGCACCTTTCCCCCGATATACCGGGAAACCCGCACCCGCGATTTTAACACCCAGCTCAAAGTCAATCATGGGGCCGTCGCCACCGTACTTTTTGATGAGTTCCCAGTGGGGCAGAGCTTTATCGTGCAAAACCGGTTTTTCCCCGTGTCTCCAGTACCACCTCATTATCCTCGGCCGAACGACCTTCGGGCACGCTGCTGTGCGGCAGGTTAGGAATAGTAACCAGTACGGCCTGTAAATCGGCTTCGGTTTGACGAAGAGCATCGGCCAGAACTTTTGAGCGGGCTTTCAAGACTGCCGTTTCCGCTTTAGCCCCTTCTGCCGCCGTTTTATCACCAGCTTTCATCAGCGCACCAATCTGCCCCGCTTTTGCATTCGACTGAGCCAGACTATCATCGAGTTCACGCTGCGTGTCACGCCGTTGCTGATCCAGCGTAATTATCTGCTCGATAGTGGCTTCGGCATCAGCAAAATTGCGTTTTCGAAGGGCTGTGATGGTCGTTTCTTTATTCTCGCGTATGAACGGAAGTTGAAGCATTAGTCTGTAGTGATGAGCCGTTTAATAACGGCGATGAATTCTTCGGTCTGAGGAAATAAAGGGAGGATATCCTCTTCCGTGAACATTATAAAAGCAACATAATCACTTTCGTGTCGTGCGTCAGATAAGCGTGTGTATAACTTCCCCCACTTAGTTTCTACTTTTCCGGTTTTTACAAAGTGTAACTCAAACATCGCCTTTGCACCAGAATGTGATTTGATTCGTATTCCTTCACTGGTCATCAACGCTGCAATAATTCGGAATACGGCGTAATAGAGACGATTAGCCGCGCCAAACCAATCCTGGTCATCAATCAATCGTCGGGCTGTTTCAAGAGTCATATAAGCTCGCTCGATACGATAAACAATCAAATCGTTTTTGCTGCTACTCATAATTGTACCCCTTCATCCATTACGTTTAGGTATAGATCCGTTACGGCGAATCGACTTTGCTCTTTTTTTGGCCATACGATTGTGCTAATCATACGACCTGTTTCGAGTTGAATGTCGTACAGATGATCGGAGAATTGCCACCTGCGACCACTGGATATTTCATTGTTTGTCAGTACCAGAAAATCCCAGTCTGAATCCTCCCGCGCGTCACCCCGTGCGCGCGAGCCGAACAACCATACTTCAGCCTGCGGGTCAATCTCTTGGACGTACCGCTTGACTTCCTGCAAAAATTGTTCGTCGGTCATCATCCGAAACGGTATAGTTTGGCTACTTCTGGTTCAGAAACGGATTGTCTCGTAAAGTTACGCCGAAAAAAGCCCGTCGTTCAACGCATTCAATGCCTGCGCTTTGTACTGGCCGTGGATTAGCATCGACAGATTACTTTCCGTCCCCCCGTACGAAATCATGCGAATGGGAATATCCTGCATGGCGCTGAATACCCGAACAGCAACCCCCTGGTTATCGGCACTAAAATTACCAACAATACAAATAATCGTCTGGTCGTAATCCGGCTCTTCCAACGTACAAAACGTGTTGAGTTCGTCCGTGATCTCCTGAATTCGCTCCGTATTATCAATCGTAACGGAAACCGACACCTCCGACGTAGCCAGCATATCGACGGGTGTTTTGTACTTCTCGAAGATTTCAAAAATCCGACGCAGGAACCCATACGCATTCAGCATCCTTGTTGAATGAATGTAGAGCGCTGTAATACCATCTTTAGCCGCAATGGCTTTGAATACCTGTTGTTGAGCCGTACTGGCAATGTGGTCGGAGATGAGGGTACCCGGTGCTTTCGGCTCCATCGTATTTTTCAGCCGCACGGGTACGCCAAACATTCGGGCGGGGGTGATGGTAGACGGATGCAGTATTTTGGCCCCGAAATACGCCAACTCAGCCGCTTCATCGAAAGTTAGCTCCCGAACGGGGAAGGTATTTTTCACGATACGCGGGTCATTGTTGTGCATTCCGTCAATGTCCGTCCATATCTGGATTTCATCGGCCCGAATGGCACCACCAATTAGCGAAGCGGTGTAATCAGATCCACCCCGCTTCAGGTTGTCTACCTCACCGCGCGGATTACGGCAGATGAAGCCCTGCGTAACAATAATCTGTTTACCGTCGTGCTGAGGCAGAATTTCGGCTAGCTTCTGTTCGGTGTATTGGATTTCAGGTTCATTGTCGGCGTCGATACGCATGAAATCCAGCGCAGGAAGCAGAGCAGACGACACGTTTTCTTCGGTCAGGTAAGCCTGAAAAAGCTGCGTACTCAGCAACTCACCCTCGGCCACCAGTTCTTTCTCCTGTTTGAGGGTAAACGGCTTAATACCCGCCAACGACCGGATGAACGAGAACTCTGCCTCTATAATTTTTTGTCCGGCCGCTTTACCATCAGCTGTTTTGTAGAGTTCATCCACAAACCGGCCATAGTGTTCGATGAGCGAATCAATTTTTACGTTTGCCTCGACATCATCATTTGCCCTGAGAGATTCGCCAATGCTCAATAACGCGTTTGTTGAACCCGATAGGGCCGAGAGGACGACAATTTTACGCGTATCATCTTCCGTTATCAGTTTACGAATAGACTGCATCCGCTCGGGCTTCCCGACCGATGTACCGCCAAATTTCCAGACGTGCATAATTAATTATGAATGAATAACTGATAGCATAATCGAACGGCGTAGCGAGAACTAATCGCCTAGTCGATCATGCTATCAGTTAAAATTAGAATTTACTGTATACCTGTTCTTTTAAGCCAATCATTTTAATGGCGGTAATGGCCGCTTCATCCCCTTTGTTTCCGTGGATACCACCCGCCCGGTCGAGCGCCTGCTGCTGGTCATTGGGAGTAAGTACACCAAAGATGACGGGTTTCCCGGTTTGCAACCCAACGTTTGTCAGGCCCTGGGCTACTGCATGGTTGATGTAGTCATTGTGCTTGGTTTCCCCCTGAATGACACAACCCAGCGCAATTACGGCATCTACTGTATCCTGCTGCGCGAACCACTGCGCCCCCAAACTCAGCTCGTAGCTACCCGGCACATTGCCCCGGATAATATTTTCGGCAATGGCGCCGTGCTGAAGCAGCGTTTGGTAAGCTCCGGTAAACAACGCTTCGGTAACGTCTGTATTCCACTCCGATACCAGTATAACGAAGCACCGGGTGCTGATATCAGGTAGTTCATCCGTCGAAAAAACGCTGAGATTCTTGTTGGTAGATGCCATATAATTCCGTGTACCCGGACTGGTACGCCGGAGCGGGCCATATCCAGGTGTTGCTTTAGTTACTTGTTATTTCCAGACGTGGCCGCTCCGGCGTACCGTCCGGGATACTAAATAAAAAAGGACAAAACCAAAAACCGGCTTTGTCCTTTGCAGTATTGAATTAGTCAAGTACGCTTACGACTCACCGACGGTAGCTTCCAGTACGGATTTATACTTTTTCGCACTGGCTGCTTCTGCCGACTGGCCATATTTTTCGATTATCTCATCGTAGGTCGAGATCGCCTTGTCATTCTGCTTCGCCTGCTCGTAAGCAACTGCCAGTTTGGTCAGGTAGCCGGGCGTAAAGTATTTGTTCGGCTTATAGTCAGCCGCTTTCCGGTAATGGTCAGCCGCTTCGTCATAACTTTTCTTCTCCATGTAGGCATCACCTACCAGCGCGTAGGCCCGTGCCTGTATGAGTAAATCCGACGAGCTAAAATCGTTCAGATGGGCAATTGCTTCATCGTACTTCCCCTCTTTCAGCAACGCGACACCAGCGTAGAACTCCGCCAGATTTCCGGCTTTCGTTGCACCATAATTATCGGCTACGGATAAAAGACCCGGCGTTTTTCCATCGCCGTTCAGGGCCACCTTGGGCGAATCGGCTTCGAGTTGATAAACGGACGGAAACAATTCGGCCTGCGCCGTTTCATCCTGAGTACTTACATAATATCGATAACCGAAGAAACCAACGATCACTAACACGATAGCTCCTACGATGCCGAAAATGATGTTTCGGTTTTGTTCAAAAAAATCTTCAGCCCGCTCTAACTGACCGGCCAGTGCGTCCGGGTCTTCTAAAAACTCCAGTCCGGTGTTCTTCTTGCTCATGCTTTTGCAATTTGGAGTGCAAAATTAGAAATATTTAGCATTGCGGAAAAGGGTAAGCATCAAAAGTTTACGAATCAGCGGATTCCTGTAGGGTCATATCCCGTACAGCCATCATTTCTGAGGGACGTATTGTCCGTATCTGATGGGGTAACAACGTTTCTACGGCTACTGATTCGCCCGTTAGCGTTGCGAATTCTACCTCGAACGCCCTACCTTCTCCATAAACGGTCAAGATTGTGCCAACATCGCCTGCTTTTAACCGGCTACTTGTTAAATCTTCTGTAAGCACAACTAAATCAAATTCGCTCATATATACATTATTACCTGTTCCAACAGGAAAAACGCTCGGCCAGAATTCTTGTTATATAAAATTTGATTTAACTTTGTGCCGCTAATCTTATGAAGGGGTGCCCTAAAACAACGGGCTGAGATTATACCCATTGAACCTGCGCGGGTAATGCCGCGAAGGGAAATGTAGTCATGAATTTAATTCGTGACTGTTTGCAAACCAATTATCTATAACTGAAGGTAGGTTTGGCCCCTCGCCTATCGTAATCTTTTTCACCAATGAAAAAAGGTACGACCTATCTTGTTTTCCTTGTGGCCCTATGCTGGCTACACACACTGCCCGCATGGGCTCAACTCTCTATTTCCGGTACGGTAAGTGATGCGGACGGCGGTACGCTTCCCGGCGTAGCTGTTGTTATTGAAAACACCTACAAGGGAACTTTCACCGGTGCATCCGGTACGTTCCAGCTCGTCAATCTGAAACCCGGTACCCTTTCATTGCGGGTGTCGCTGTTGGGCTACGAACCTCAGTTACGTACCATTGAACTAACCAAAAATACAACACTGGCCATTGAACTGACCAAAACAGCGGTAGCCGTTGACGAAGTGGTTGTGAGCGCAACCCGGGCGAATCAAAAGTCGGCTATTGCCTACACGGATGTTACCCGCCGGGAGTTGGAAAAGCTAAACCTGGGCCAAGACATCCCTCAATTACTCAACTTTACTCCCTCTGTCGTGACAACGTCCGACGCGGGAGCGGGTGTTGGGTACACGGGCATCCGCATTCGGGGGTCCGATGCTACGCGGGTCAACGTGACGCTTAATGGTATTCCGTATAACGACGCCGAATCGCAGGGTACCTTCTTCGTTAATATGCCTGACTTTGCTTCGTCGGTGAGTAGCATTCAGATTCAGCGGGGCGTGGGCACATCCACCAATGGCGCGGGATCTTTTGGGGCTTCGATTAATATTCAGACAAATAAACTGGAAGATAAACCGTATGCCGAAGCTAACCTCTCGGGCGGCTCATTCGGAACCCGAAAAGTTAATGTGCTGGCAGGTACGGGTTTGCTCAACAACCACTTTGTACTGGATGCCCGGTTGTCCAAAATATACTCAGATGGCTTTATCGACCGGGCCTTTTCGGACCTGAAGTCGTTCTATCTGTCAGGGGGTTATTACGCTAAAAATAGCTTTGTCCGGCTGAATGTTTTTTCGGGACAGGAGCAAACCTACCAGGCCTGGAATGGCGTACCGGGGGATATTCTTCCCACTAACCGAACCTACAATTCATTTACCTACGATAACCAGACAGATAACTACCAGCAGGATAACTACCAGTTAATCAGTTCGTTCGGCTTGAGTAAAAACTGGCGGCTGAATGCCTCCCTGTTTTATACGAAAGGGAAAGGGTACTATGAAGAGTTCAAGCCCGACGATGCCTTCAGTAAATACAATTTACCCCCCGTTACCATCGGCGACTCCACCATACGGGCAACCGACATTGTTCGGCGCAAATGGCTGAACAACGATTTTTTCGGCACTGTATTCTCGCTCGACTACAACAGTTTCGGCAAACTGACGGCCAATATTGGGGGCGGCTGGAATCAATATCAGGGTGGTCACTATGGGGAGATAATCTGGGCACGTATTGCCGGTAATACCAATATCAGGAACCGATACTATAACGATGACGCGATTAAAACCGACGTCAATCTGTACGCAAAGGCCTTTTATCAATTTAGCAGTCGACTCAACGGATTTCTGGATGTCCAGGTGCGCACGGTTGGGTATTCGTTCCTTGGTTTCAATAGCCAGCTTCAAAACGTGCAGCAGAATGCAAACCTGACGTTTTTCAACCCGAAGGCAGGAGCAACCTACACCATCAACAACCATAGTACAGCTTATGCATCGGTAGGGGTAGGCCACCGCGAACCCAACCGGAACGATTACACGCAGTCGACCCCGGAGAGCCGTCCTAAAGCGGAGCAGCTGATTGACTACGAGGCCGGCTATAGAGTACAGGGACAGAAATTTACGGCGTCTGTCAATGGCTACTACATGGATTATAAGAATCAGCTGGTCTTGTCGGGGCAGATAAACGACGTAGGGGCTTACAATCGGGTGAACATACCAAAGAGTTATCGGGCGGGAGTAGAGCTGGAAGCCAGTGCCCGATTAACCAAACAGCTTCGCTGGAATGTCAACGCAACGTTTAGCCGCAACAAGGTCGAAAATTTCACGGAATACCTGGACAACTACGATACTGGGGCTCAGGAAGCTCGGCAGTATAGCCAGACAGACATTTCGTTTTCGCCCAACGTAATTTCCGGTTCGCAGCTGCTCTTCACACCGGCTAAAGGGCTGGAACTGGGGCTCCTCTCAAAATACGTCGGCAAGCAGTACCTGGACAACACCTCCAGCGAAAATAGAAAGTTGAACCCTTATTTCACCAACGACATCCGGGTGATTTACACCATAAAGCCCTTGTTTGCTCAGGAAATCGCATTTACGCTGCTCTTGAATAACGTACTAAACGAAAAGTACGAGTCCAATGGCTACACGTACGGGTACATTTCGGAAGGAAAGGTTATTGCAGAAAGTGCCTATTACCCACAGGCTGGCCGGAATTTCCTGGCGGGTATCCGGGTCCGGTTCTAGCGCACCAGCATTCTTCGGAACACGGCCGACTGACCGGCGGGATGAACGGCCAGATGGTACAATCCCGCCGGCCAGTCGGCCACCGGAATCTCGTATTCGTTCGTTCCGGACACTACGCGGATGGCTTGGTGGTATACCCGTCGGCCTAGTAGGTCAGTTACCTCAATTTGTGCCGGGCCGGACCGGGGAGTCACATACCGAACGGTCAGGTAGTCGTGGGCAGGCTGCGGAAAAAGGGCTAATGTTCCATCAGCAACCGGCTCGGTAGCGGTGACGAGGAGCGTCCCGAATAGTTGTGATTTGCTGACAACTGCTTTATCGAACTGTGGAGAACTCCAGCGCAGGTGTACCAAAGCCTCACCCTGGTTCTCCATATACTCTAGCCGGATAGTATGCGTTATCCCCGTTTTCAGATCAACGCTGCCCGACCATTCGGTTGACTCCTGTATGTCAAATTTGTCAATGACCAGCTTATTGTCTATCCACAGTTTCACTCCGTCATCTGATTCGGTTGTGAACGTAAATGTGTCTGAAAAAGGAACCTGAAATTTACCCGACCAACGGATTACGAAGTTATCAGCCGACACTTTGGGATACGGCGCATTGTAACTCCAGTGATAGTCAATCGTTGAATCAATTCGAACCACTGTCGGCAAATTGACAAATTCATTCCGGTCACTATAATACTCAGCCATCAATCCGTTTCCTCCCGGCGAGGGCAAGGGCGTAAAGTTCATGGTCAGCGGAGTACTGGCCGCCGGTATTTCATACGTGAATGTGGTGGAGGTTTGGCCGTTACTCCAGCCCGAAAACTTGTGGAAACCAGTTGAGGCCGCCATATAGGGCTTTGTGCTGAACGTGCGGAGCATACCAACTACCGCTGGAAAGCTGGTCCCTGTCTGACGCAGCTGTCCATCAATGGTTATCAGCGCGCCGGCCGGTTTACTATTGATGGTAACGGTGCTAACCAGGGGCTTGACATCCACCCAGGATTCAGCGGTTAGTCCGGATACATCTGTTGCCCGCAGGTGAACCCGGTACCAGACTTCCGCTGAAGTTTCGCCCACGCGGGCAACCTTGTAGGTACCGGCAGCAGGACCAGTAACTGGGTCCAGCGCCGGGTGAACGTGGTCTTCGTGGTGAAAGTCGATCCACCAGGTTAGCTTGGCGTTTGCCATTGGCTGCTGGTTGGCATTGAGCGCTTCCCCGGCGTAGACGATTGTACTACCTCCCTGGTAGGTTGTATTCGTAAGTGGTTGTAGAATGCGGGCTACCGGACGTTGCCCCTGCACAACCCGGAGCAGCATAGTATTGGACGTATCTGTGCCCAGTGCATTCGTTACAACACAGGAAAATAACACCCCATTATCGGCCAGGGATGGATTATTGATAGTGTATTGACTCTGGGAGGCTCCGGTAATTAGTTTCCCATTCCGGTACCATCGGTACGTCATAGGCTTTTGACCTACTGCCTCAACCGACAGGGTAGCCGCTTCGCCAACGGCCACAAATGCCCCCGTTGACTGGGTGGTAATATACGGTATGCCCGAATCGAAATAGGAAACTTTGTAGACTGATCCGTTACTGGTTGCTGTATTGTCTGCCTGCGAGCCACCACCCAGGCCACCCCGTGCTACGTAATAAAGATAGCCGTCAGGACTGGTGACCAACGCAATGGGCCGGTCGATGTTTGTCACCAGGTTTCCCGTTACCTTACCAGTCACCGGATTGAACGAGCGAATAGTACCGCCACAGTAGTCCGAGAAAAATGCCTGGTCCTTGTAGTTGGCGGGGAACCGGAACCGGACGGGACTGTAATAAGTCAGGCCTGCAATAGAACAGTCAGCGTCGTGTGTATAAGCATGAACAGGGTCGGTATAATTGTCAGGAGCCGTCTGATTGGTTCGTGGCCCTTCAATCAATGGCCATCCATAATTACGCCCGGCCTTAACATCATTTATCTCCTCATATAAGTCCCCTCCTACATCGCCAACCAGCATCTGACCCGACACGGGGTTGATATCCACCGAGAACGGGTTACGGAAACCCAGTGCGTAAATGGTCTGGTATGAACCGGTTGTTTTGCCGACAAACGGATTATCGACCGGCACACTGCCATCGTCGTTCATCCGCAGTATTTTCCCCAAAAAACTGGTGAGACTCTGCGCCATTGGCGAGTTAGATCCATCGCCGAGTGACACGTACAATTTCCGGTCGGGGCCAAAATGCAGTGCCCCACCGTTATGAACGGAGCTCGATAATGGATCGAAATTGATTAGAATCTTTTCACTTTTAGGGTCAGCAGCTCCTCCCGTCACCTGAAATCGACTCAATCGGTTATGGTCGGCCCCTTTCACCGTATAATACACGTAGAAGTAGGGCGTACGCGGAAAATCGGGATGAAAACAAAGGCCCAACAACCCGCGCTCATTGTACGTGTCTACGTTGAGTAGCTGTATAAACGGATTAGGAGCCAGTATGTCGTTGATAATTTCCCGAATATCACCATCCTTTCCGATAACAAACAACCGCCCGTCCGGCGCGAAGGTTAGTCCGGTTGGATTTAGATTTCGGGCTACCTTCCGTTGTACAAAGCCATTAGGAACCTGGGCCAGGGTGGGTGTCAGACAAAAAAATAGAAGTAAAATTCGGAGCATAACCTATCGGTTGGACGGGAAATAACGAGTTATTAGCGCCTGTATACGGGCTAGGCAATGGCCTGGGCCAAATCCTGAACCAGATCATCAACATCCTCAATGCCAACACTAAGTCGGATGAGCGTGTCTTTCAGGCCGTTTTCCTCTCTGGCTTCTTTGGGTATACTAGCGTGGGTCATGCTGGCCGGGTGCGTACAAAGGGATTCCACTCCCCCCAATGATTCGCCCAGTGAAAACACGCTGAAACTTTCCATGACGCGGATAGCCTCGGGCATTGAATCCCCTTTTAGTTCGAAGGAAAGCATCCCGCCAAAATCACGCATCTGTTTTTTGGCTAACTCATGCCCGGCATGAGACTCCAGACCAGGATAGTAGACCTGACTAATTTTGGGATGCTGCTGTAAATAATGAGCCACTTTCATCGCGTTTTCGCAATGGCGCTGCATTCGTACGTGGAGGGTTTTGATACCGCGCAGTACCAGAAAACAATCCTGCGGCCCCGGCACAGCTCCACAGGCGTTCTGAATAAACGCCAGTTGCTCTGCCGTTTTATCATCATTCAGAATAATAGCCCCCATAACCGTATCGGAGTGCCCACCAAGGTATTTAGTAACCGAATGCATCACGATATCGGCTCCCAGGTTGAGCGGGTTTTGCAGATAGGGAGAGGCAAATGTATTATCAACAACCAGTGTGATACCGCGTTCTTTTGTAATGGCCGATATGGCGGCAATATCAACCAGCCGAAGTAATGGGTTTGTTGGGGTTTCAATCCAGACCATTTTTGTAGCCGACGAAATAACTGGTTCCAGATTGTCCGGATTGGATAAATCAACAAACCGGAACACAAGACCAAACGCCTGAAACACGCGTACCATAATGCGGTAGGTACCGCCGTACAAGTCGTTGCTGGCAATAATTTCGTCGCCGGGTTTGAATAGTTTCAGAATGGCGTCTGTGGCCGCTAAACCTGATGCATAGCAGATGCCGTGTTTTCCGTTCTCCAGCGCGGCCAGGTTATTCTGCAGCACGGTTCGGGTGGGATTCTGGGTCCGGGCATATTCGTAGCCTTTGTGTTTGCCCGGCGACTCCTGCACGTACGTGGAGGTTTGATAAATGGGGGTCATGATGGCACCCGTAGTAGGGTCTGGTTCAATGCCCGCGTGAATGGCTTTCGTTGCGAATTTCATTATCAAAAGTAGTGAAGAATTACAGCGTATTGGTGCAACGCAACCGCTGCAATAAACTCACAATTATCTTTGGACTTCTTTTTTCTGATTCGGTCAAACAAATCTTCATCTATTGAACCACCAATTAAACCACAACGACCTTTCGGCCGTTTGACTATCTGTGAGACTAACTCAGTTAAAAGCACTTACCGGTCCTGCCATTGCGGGTATTGTTCTATCAGCAACACCCATCGTATTTACGTCTTTCCTGACTTACTACGCTGTTGTACACGAAGTGGCCATTGCCGGGCTTACGGCCTGGCAATGGGTTGGACTTACGCTCATCTGCACCGTCACATCGGCCGGGCTTACGCCCCCAACCATGCTGGCCCTTATTTTCGGCTATTTTCTGGGCTGGCAAGCTATTCTCCCCTTATTCGTTATCAATTTTGGTGGTATTCTATTCATCAATCTCATGGTCCGATGGCTCGATCACGACCGTTTTTTAGCGCTGATCCATCGGAATCCGAAAGCACAGTCCATCCTCGACCGGATTCTTAATAAGGAACTGGAAGTCATTTTTTTTGCAAAACTCTCTCCAGTACTACCCTTTGGCTTAACCAATTTGTTGTTCGCCCTTTCCGGGGCAAAACTCAAAAACATTCTACTGGGTGGTTTTCTTGGTATGGCTCCCAGGACGATACTGGCCATATGGTCGGGGCGCGAGGCACGAGAAATAAAAACCCTTTTAGAGAATCCTAACCAGAGCTCCTGGATGCAGATCATTGTAATTGCGTTGATTATCTTATCCATAGTGGGTCTTTGGCACGCTATTCAGCGCTCTTTAAAATAGGCCCGGTCAACTCAATTAACTGATTATGCCGAGCCGCCAGATTGGTCCATTCATACTGACGGAGTTTGTTGGTAAGTGGCAGTACATAGGAGGCAGGGACAATCTGATCGAACATACCGGTGAAAAAGTGAACCCGTATTGGAATAGTATTGATCAGCTGGGCAATAACGACCAGGTCTGGCTGAATTTGCCGGAACTGCGTCCAGCTCTGGTACGCCAGTATCCGTTGGTTAGGTGTACCCAGTGAGCGTTCGGCAAAACGCATGAGCCCTTGCTCCAGCAAACCTATCTTGACGAGTGCATGCCCTGTGTGAAGCAACAAAGGCAGGTGGTGGAGAACATACCAAAACAGTTTGCGCCCCGCTGTGGTAGTAGTCGCCAGCCGATACCAGTTGTTTTGCGTGATACCATCGGGTGCCATCAGAAACAAGTGGTCGATTCGTTCAGAAAAGGCTTCAACGGTGGTTAGGGCGAACCGTCCGCCTAGACTGAAACCCATCAGGGAAAAACGCGTTATGCCCTGTGTCCGTAAAAAAGATTCCAACAGGCGATACCAGTTGGCCTTGGTCAGGAGATAGTTTTCGTTATACTCACTATGACCGTGGAAAAACAGATCAACGGAAAAAATGGTAAACCGGCCGGTCAGCGAGCGCTCTAATGGCATATATACCCCACTAGACTGCCCGAAGCCGTGAAAAGCAACTAATACAGCCGGACCGGTACCCAGTTTTCGATACGCCAGTATACCACCATCAAACGAAAACTTCTGAACGCGACCCTTACTCATATTGATAAAACCATACTAAACACGACTGTATATGATCAACTTTGCTGACCTCAACGAATTTTCTGCTCATAGCGGCCAATCGCTCGGCGAAACGGATTACGTAACCATTACCCAACAAATGGTCGATCTGTTTGCTCAAGCTACCGGCGATCATCAATGGATTCATACTGATCCCGAACGGGCCAGTAGAGAGTCGCCGTACAAAGTCCCCATTGCCCACGGCTTCCTTACACTTTCGCTGGCACCCAAACTAATGGCTCAACTCTACCGGATCGAATCGGTAAAAGTGGGAATTAACTACGGTGCGAACAAAATTAGATTCGCGAATGCCGTACCGGTAAATAGCCAGCTGCGGATGCGGGGCTGGCTACACCATACAGAACCTCATAATACGGGCATACGCGCCATTATCGAATGCGTTTTTGAGGTAGAGGGAGCCGATAAACCCGCCTGTGTGGCTGAACTGATTACCTTTTTGCTCGAATAGATAGTATGCGTGCATACTATATTGTTAGGGCAATTTCTTACCTTTACTACTATCAACATAACTAAGTTTTTTAACCATCCCAACGCAATTCAAATGGCAACGGTACTATCAGAGCTACAAGGTTTGAATTTTAATTTATCGGAAGAACACAAGGCCGTGCAGGAAGCTGCCCGCGATTTTGCGCAGAATGAATTGTTGCCTGGTATCGTGGAGCGCGATAATGAAGCCCGTTTTCCTACCGAACAAGTTAAGCGTATGGGCGAGTTGGGTTTTATGGGCATGATGGTACCGCCAGAATACGGTGGAGGAGGCATGGATACCGTCTCTTACGTACTGGCAATGGAAGAGATTTCCAAAATTGACGCTTCTGCATCGGTCGTGATGTCGGTCAATAATTCGCTGGTTTGCTATGGCATCGAAGCTTTTGGCACGGAAGACCAAAAACAGACGTACTTGACCCGTCTTGCTACCGGCGAAACAATCGGAGCTTTTTGTCTATCGGAGCCGGAGGCTGGTTCTGATGCCACGTCGCAGGCCACTACGGCCGACGATAAAGGTGATTATTATTTGTTGAATGGTACCAAAAACTGGATCACGAACGGGAATACATCAGGGATTTGCCTGGTTATCGCCCAAACTGACCGGCAAAAAGGCCATCGGGGTATCAATTGTCTGATCGTGGAGAAGGGAACGCCCGGATTCGTGGTTGGCAGAAAAGAAGATAAAATGGGTATTCGGGCCTCCGACACCCACTCACTGCTGTTTACAGATGTGAAAGTCCCTAAAGAAAATCGGATTGGTAACGACGGATTTGGCTTCAAGTTCGCCATGTCTACCCTAAACGGTGGTCGTATAGGCATTGCCGCTCAGGCTCTTGGTATTGCTGCCGGTGCGTACGAACTATCCCTCAAATACAGCCAGGAGAGAAAAGCATTTGGCAAGCAAATATTTGACCACCAGGCTATTCAGTTCAAATTAGCCGAGATGGCTACTAAAATTGAAGCTGCCCGATTACTGGTCTATAAAGCCGCCCGACTCAAGGATGAACACAAAGACTATGTACAAGCTGCAGCAATGGCCAAGCTATTTGCTTCTGATGTAGCGATGTGGGCTACTACCGAAGCGGTACAGATTCATGGTGGATACGGCTACGTGAAAGAGTTCCACGTAGAGCGATTGATGCGCGATGCAAAGATTACCCAGATTTACGAAGGTACGTCCGAAATCCAAAAACTGGTGATAGCTCGCGAACTCATTCGATAGTAGTTATTTGGCTGAAATAGAATTATTCTATTTAGATAATGCGTATTCATAGTGAATACGCATTATTTTTTTTATTCTTTGGAAACTTTTATTCTTGTATTAGTTTTGTACAAATTATTAGTTTTGTGCAACTTTACGCATAATTCGAAATTGCGAACACACTCCTTTCAGCTATGGAAGACTACAATAAAATAATTGAATCCTTAGGCGTGAAGTTTATCAAAGCCCGAAATATTCGGATTTTGCAACCGATCACAATCAAAAATTTCTACGATGTCGAAAACACACTGTTGATTCTGTACAACGGTGAGGTTTCCATTGGTGATGAAAAAATAAAGGTGGATGTAGGCGATATGCTTTTCATCCCTGGTGGCAAGCATGTGACGGTTACTTACGGCGACCCCTCGAAACCAAAGGTGGTTTCGAACGAAGAATTTATGACTCACCGCGAATCATACTGGGAAGGAAACCACGACCCCAAACTGATTGGTCACCTGCCTAACTCGTTTGGTTATGTTTCCTTTGAGGCTAAAGTATTTGACTCCGTCAATTTTTTCAACTCACTCGATGTTCCGCCTTTCATCATCAAGCGAGAAGAGCATCTAGCCACTACCATCGATCAGATATTGGCCGAAGACATGACTGATCTGGCCGGAAAAGGGCGAATTATCAAGATCAAAACGGAAGAAATTGTCATCGAGGTTGTTCGGTATATCCTTAAAAATCACCTGTTTGTTGAGCAGTTGGTAACCAACAGCACTTATTTCAAAGATCCCCGCCTGATCGATATTTTCGCTTACATCAAAGAAAACATCGGTGGAGATCTTTCCAATAAAGTGTTGGCCAACGTGGCAAATGTGTCAGAAGATTACGTAGGGCAGTACTTTAAAATGCTTACGGGTATTAACCCCCAGGATTACATCGAGTACCAACGTATGGAAGCGGCAGTGGGACTTTTACGTACGAGTAAAAAGAGCATTCGCGCCATCGGTTCCGAAGTTGGTTACAAAGACACGGCCTACTTCTGCCGTCGTTTCAAGATGATGTTTGGTATTCCGGCTGGCAAAATGCGCCGTCGGGAGTCGCTGATGAACGTATAACGAAAGGCAATAGATAAGGGGCTCAATGCGCGAAAATTACCTTCGCATGCATTGAGCCCCTTATCTGTTAGACCGACTACACCTTGTTTCTACTGCATATTTACCTCAACGGGTAAAGTATAAAATACGGGAACGGGTTTTCCAGCAACTCTACCCGGAGACCAGCGGGGCATTTTTTCCACCGCCACAATGATGTTAGCCATAAAGGCCTCCATGCCTTTCCGCATTTTTCCTTCAACCGGTTGGGCCACTATCCGGGGGTCATGCACGTAGCCGAGTTCATCGATGATGAATTTAGCCGCTATTGGACCAGCATTGTAATTTTTACGAACCAATACACCAGGCACGCGGATGTTCTCAGCCAAATAACGACTCAAAGCAACTGTACCGCCGGGAAATTCGGGTTCCTGTTCCGCAACAGTGTATACTTTCCCTTTTGTTATCTGCGCAATCACCTCTGTGCCGAAGCCAGGTCGTAAGAATACGCCTACGAACAGAATCAGAAAGGGTAGCCAAGAACTTTTCATAAGCTATACACGAACAATAGACTGATTGAATTCCCGAACAACGGTTGATAACTGCGGCAACAAGTCCGGGTCCTGCTCAATACCATTCCCAACGACAATCATATCTGCACCCGCCTTAAAGGCCTCATACGCTTTCTCGCCGGTACGAATTCCCCCACCAACAATGAGGGGCAGGTCGACTGAGGCCCGAACAGCGGTAATCATGTCGGGCGAAACCGATCGACGTGCCCCGCTGCCGGCATCCAGGTAAATCAACTTGAGCCCCAGCATTTCGCCTGCCATAGCCGTACAGGCGGCCACGCTGGGTTTATCGTGCGGGATGGGCATCGTACCACTAACGTACGAAACCGTCGTTTGCGTACCACTATCGACTAACATGTATCCCGTAGGCAGGATTTCCAGTCCACTTCTCCTGAGTAAAGGGGCAGCAATAACGTGCTGACCAATCAAAAACTCCGGGTTACGACCCGAAATAAGGGAGAGAAACAGAATAGCGTCGGCAGATGGTTCTATATGAAGTGGATTACCAGGAAATAAAATAACGGGTATGTTAGTTTGACGACGGACAGCGGCAATAACTTCTTTGTGCACATAATCGGTTACCAAACTACCACCTACCAGAAAAAAATCAACCGGATACTCCTTTGTTCGCTGGAGCAGATCCTCCAGTGCTTTCTGTTCAATTTTATCGGGATCAAGCAAAACGGCCAGCGTCTTCCATCCAGACAGCCTGTTATTACGAAGTATAGTCAACAGGCTCGGTTGGTGCCTTTTGGTGGTATTCGGTTGGTTGGGCAGTTGGATTGATGGCATTATTCGTACGGATGCGGGCTAAAAATCCGGTTAGCTGTTCGCGGGCAATATTCGTTAATACTGAAGTGATAAGTCCACCGATCAAGCCACTGGCGGCAGCCGATTTCTTTATTTCTTTCGTCTGCTTTCTGTTGGCTTTCGCCCTCGGTGATTCTGGAACAGATTCGTCTTCATCGTCCTCCTCATTTCTCCACTCATCATCGCTCGGTTCGCCGAATTTCTCGGCATACCGGTATTCGTCAGACTTAGGAAGCACGGTATTGACAACCAAATATACGGCTAAAGCAGCACCTGCAACAAATGCGGCTGATTTACCCACTTCCGTTGCTCCTTCTTTTATTGATTCAACCCCGTTATTGATCGAGGTTTTAAATTGCTCAGTAGCAGCCATTAATTGTGCCCGGCGAGCAGTCGTATCAGCAAATGGCACTTTAGGATCTTCCATCGTTCAAATTAATTACTGTCGAATAAATAAAATATACGCGCTACACTCATTTATCGGGCTTGGTTGACGTCTCGCGAACTAGCTTTGACCTCATCGGCAATCGCTTTTGTTTGGGCCATCAGCTCTTCAACGGCTTCCGTTTTTTTCTCCTGCTTCTTCTCCTGATTTTTCTTCATCGCGCTATAAGCAACTGTTCTTATTTTCGATTGAAAAAAGTCTTTAGCGGCTATCCAGAGAATGGTAATTATCAGGAAGAAGGCCGCAACAATCAGGAAACCCATGTATCGGCTATCGGTTACTTCGTTCAAATAAGCGGCCAGCAAACTGAATAAAAATATAAGCGACATTGTACTCAACAGAGCCAGTACAACACTATGCACGCCAACAACAACACCTTCTTCTATTTTTCCCCGGATTTCCAGGGTGAACAACTCGATCCGAGCTTCCAGATACCGAAATGTGTTTTCACGAATTTCTTCCAGACGGTCCAACATGGTTTTTATAGTATTAGTTTACTCACTCATTATTGACAATAATCCACTTATTTTGTTCAAAACTAGTAAAAATAAAACAGCTTCAGCACCCGGTGTGCTGAAGCTGTTTTAGCAAGAGTTTGACGACTGATAATCAGTTAACAGCCAACGATGAAAGCAGCCTGGTGCCGGTAGATAGCAGGAACAACCAGGGAAAGAGTCCTGGCAAACAGGTTTGATAGCCTAAACAGAATGCCCTGCCCCCTTCTTATCGCGACTGGCGCAGTTTGGCTTCTATTGTTTGCTGTGTGTGTGGCACAGCCCGCAGGCGCTCTTTCGGAATCAACCTTCCTGTATCTTTGCAGACACCGTATGTTCCGTTCTTGATTCGAACCATAGCCGCATCCAGTTGTTGGATAAACTTTTGCAACCGGGCAGCCAATTGACTTAGATTCTCCCGTTCGCTGGTGTCAGCCCCGTCTTCAAGCAGTTTGGAATTACCCGAAGTATTGTCTGTTCCGCTATCGTTACGCTTGCTGAGTGTCTCCTTAATGTAATTCAACTCACTGCGGGTTGTATCGAGCTTCTGACCAATTAGGTCTGCAAACTCTTTTAGCTCTTCTTCCGAATAACGTTTATTCTCTTCCTGAACCATGGCAGTTACGTACGTTTTGTGTTAATGGTGGTGTGCTTTACTTTTAGCCACAAAAATAGTGTTTTGTGTGCATTATTTCAACGATGTATTTATAATAATTCTATTCTGTAAAATTTTTATCGAATCGTTAATAGTGACTTATGCAGACTAATATTCTGCTTTGTACTGCCGATACAAACAAATATTTTGCATGACCAAACACTTTTGGATACATTATATGGTCGACAGCTATTATATTAATCTCAGAAAAAATGTAGTTTTCACAACATCCAGTATGATTTACTAAGTTTGCGACGCACTTTATCACCAAATTTGCTTTAAAATAGAAGTTAAAAAAAAATCATGGGATATATTGAACCAGCCCCAATAAAAGATAAAGAGAATCCACTAGAGTCAATGATGTCGCGTTTCGATGCTGCGGCTAAATTAGTGGGCATTTCTGACGAGATGTATGACATACTCAAGGTACCCGCCCGGCAGGTAATTGTCGGTTTGCCGGTAACGATGGATAACGGTAGTATCAAGGTCTTCGAGGGCTACCGGGTTATTCATTCCAATATTCTCGGCCCGTCCAAAGGGGGTATACGACTCGATCCGGGTGTGAACCTCGATGAGGTTCGTGCGCTGGCAGCCTGGATGACCTGGAAATGTGCCGTGGTTGATATTCCCTATGGTGGTGCCAAAGGTGGTATAGCCTGTAACCCCCGCGAAATGTCGGCGGGCGAAATCGAACGGCTTATCCGTCAGTACACGGTTACTATGCTTGATGTATTTGGCCCCGACCGCGATATTCCCGCTCCCGATATGGGAACCGGCCCGCGTGAAATGGCCTGGATTGTGGATGAATACTCCAAAGCAAAAGGAATGACGGTCAATAACGTCGTAACGGGAAAGCCCCTGGTATTAGGTGGCTCGCTGGGACGTACCGAGGCCACAGGGCGGGGTGTTACGGTGGCAGCCCTCTCGGCAATGGATAAGCTGAGAATGAATCCCTACCGATCTACGGCGGCCATTCAGGGGTTTGGCAACGTCGGTTCGTTTGCAGCTGAATTGCTTCACGAACGGGGTGTTACGGTTGTTGCGGTTAGCGATATTTCTGGCGGGTATTACAACAAAAGTGGCATTGACATCACCGCTGCCATTACTTATCGGAATTCAAACAAGGGAACGCTGGAAGGATTTGCGGGAGCTGATCTAATTTCAAACGAGGAACTCCTGTCACTGCCAGTGGATGTGCTGGTTCCTGCCGCCAAAGAGGATGTTATTACAGACGACAACGCCGGGTCTATTCAGGCCAGAATGATTGTAGAAGGTGCCAACGGACCAACGTCGGCTAGTGCCGATGAGATTATCAACAACAAAGGGATAATGGTTATTCCCGATATCCTGGCTAACGCAGGCGGGGTTACTGTTTCGTATTTCGAGTGGGTACAAAACCGGATTGGCTACAAATGGACGCTGGACCGGGTTAACCGCCGGGCAGACCGGGTCATGAAAGATGCTTTCGACCGTGTATTTGAAACCTCACAACAATATAAGGTTCCCATGCGTTTGGCTGCTTATATTGTAGCAATTGAAAAAGTATCCAGCACGTATAAGTATCGGGGTGGCTACTGATTTGGCCTTAACAATATGATGTTTTGGGATGATAGCCTACTTTTGTTTATACCTACACATCAGAATTACATTGTACAGTAACTTCTTATTCTCTCATGCGCTTACATCGCGAAGGTAAAACTATTATGCTCACCACGGGCCTGGTTCTACTGGCCCTTGATTTGCTGGCTTACTTTTACCTCTTTTCCGACAATTTGACCGCTATTTTCCTCCTGGCACTGACGAGTCTGATTCTATTCGGGTTGGTTGTACAGTTTTTTCGTATTCCAAATCGACTGCTTACCACCGGCGAAACACAGATAATTGCCCCGGCCGATGGTAAAGTTGTTGTAATTGAAGAAACGACCGAGACAGAATATTTTAAAGATCGTCGCAGACAGGTGTCCATTTTTATGTCACCCCTGAATGTACACGTCAACCGCAATCCTATCTCAGGCGTTGTGCGTTACTTCAAGTACTTCCCGGGTAAATACCTGGTGGCCTGGCACCCAAAATCGAGTACGGAAAATGAACGGACTACGGTCGTTATCGAAACGTCGGCGGGCGTAGAAGTACTGCTGCGTCAGATAGCTGGAGCCGTTGCCCGTCGAATCATTTGCTACGTAAAAGAGGGAAATCCTGTAACGCAGGGCGAGGAGTTCGGATTTATAAAGTTCGGCTCGCGGGTTGATGTATTTCTTCCGTTGGATGCGGAGATAAAAGTTAACATCGGTGATGTTACGAAAGGGGGCGTTACAGTACTAGCCGAATTGAATAACTAGCGGCAAATCAATTGTGCCGTAAATGTCATTTTGGTATTTGCCGGTGCTTTCAGGTCAAACTTCACTGATGTCCTCAAATTGAAAGCGTCATACTTGCGGTCGGTTCCGTCGACTACGTTTTTAGGGCTACTCCTGCTGGTTTATCAATCAGCAGGAGTAGTTCTTTTTGTCCCTTATCAATTACCAACACGCACACAATGCCGGGAGTTGGTATGGTCGGTCATGTCATCAGCGCGTCGCTTTCAGACAGTGTTACCTGATGCCCTATATTATAAGAATCAATAGTGCAGGCTATCGCTTCTTCTTCCCCCGTTCGGCAACAGTAAACAGGTAACCCAACAGTTTTTGTGTAGGCGGTTGACCGGGGCTCGTATTGAAAAGCCAGACAACAAAAGGGAAAGAGGCACAAATCAAATGGGCAGCGTACTCGTAGGGAGCGATACGAACAAGCCTTCCGAAAGCATTCCTGAATATATGTGTCAGAAAGCAGGTTTACCGTTTTTCCAGCGTTTTTGGTCTGATAAGTAGGTAGACCGGATAACTCACGGCTATGAAGCCAAGCGCGTACAGGCTACTGGAGAAATCGCCAATGATAACGCCGAGCAGAAACAAAATGGACACGATCAGGAGTGTCCAGGTTGAAAAAGGGTAGCCCCACGCCCGCACAACGCGGGGTAACTCCGGCTCCGTTTGGCGCAGGCGAATCAGAGCTGCGAAGCCCGACGCATAACACAACACAAAGAAAAACGTAGCGATATCGGACAGCTTACCATAGGTATTGGTCAGAATCATCAGAATGGACGCTCCGGCGGTCAGTAAGGTGGCGTTAATGGGCGTACCCCCTTCATTTACTCGGGTAACGAACTGAAAAAACAGTCCATCGCGCCCCATGGCAAAAATAACGCGTGGATTGAACATTATCTGGGCATTGATAATACCCATGATGGAAATCATCAGCAAAAAGGTCACGATTTGGGCACTACCTGCACCAAATAATACCTGTACCGCATCGGCCGCTGGCAGTTTGGAGCCCGCCATTACAGATACGGGCAGCACATACAGCAATGCCAGATTGACCAGAATGTAGATACCGATAATCAACAATACACCACTAATCATGGACCGGGGTAAGTTGCGATTGGGATCGACGTCTTCTTCGGTGAAATAAGCGGCTGTGTGCCAGCCATCGTAGGTATAAAAGACAGACTGAAGGGCTGCCAGGATCCCCAGCCAGATACCCCCTTCGGCCAGTGGGCGTATGGTATCTACCGTGGCAGTGGGTTTAGTTGGCGTTATGACGAAACAAACAACAACAAACGCCAGCAGGCCCACCGCTTTTAGTATACTCATCACCTCCTGCGCGCGGCTGGCCAGCCGTACCCCAACTGAGTGGAAAGCCACGAACGCGACCAAAATGCCAATCGCAGCCAATTTCTGACTACTAGCCATTGATGGAAACAGTAAGGCTGTGTACTCACTCATTACGGCAGCGCCGAATGCCATGGCAGATACACTCCCCAGCCAGCTACTAATGCCAATGATGAACCCGGCATAATCACCAAAAGCACGCCGGGCGTACACATACCAGGCCCCAACTTTAGGTATCATCGTTCCCAGTTCCATGACCGATAGTGAGCCAATAAGCGCGTACAACCCCACGGCCAGCCACACCGCAATGATTAATGTCGGGTTGCCGATGTCCTGTGCAATGGGGCCGGGTTTACGCAAAATTCCCGTACCCACCGTCCCTCCGATGGTTACGGCTACGCCAAATCCGACACCTAATAGTTTTTTGAGTTGATGCTGGGCCATATAGTTCTGGTGGTAGGAGAAGGGCGGGTAAAGCTGCAATAATAGCGAAAAGTTTGTCTGCTGTTTTGGCCTTTATCACTTTCCCTTCATCCAATGGCGTTTTCCAGCGTGTCATATTCGCCCTTTTGCTTCCCGTACCGGTATTGCTTCATAGATTACGGGCGACCATTTAGCGGACTGGCACATCCATTTATTTCCGTAACAGTGGTAAACTTGTTAATCTACTATTTTTGTACTGAAATTCCTGGATTTTCAAGCGAACTAAATGGCGGAGCGGATAAGTTACGGAAAAACGTGGTGGGGTCAACAGTGGCTCAATGCCTTAACCAGTATTGACATGGCCAATCGTCTGCCACGTGGCAAAACGTATGCAAACAAGGGGTCTGTGCAGGGGCTGCTAATTTCCAACAACCAGATTAGTGCCTCCATAAAAGGATCGGCCCCCCGGCCTTACAAAGCGAAGCTGTCAGTACCGCTTTTTACGGAGCAGGAGAAAACATCGCTGCTGACTGAAATTCGGGAGAACCCCGCTATCCTGGCTCAACTCCTGAACCGTCAACTACCGCCCGAATTAACCGAGTTCACACTTAAGAGAGGTATAAATCTGTTTCCCCGTTCCTTCCGGGACCTGGATATGGGCTGCTCCTGTCCCGATTATGCGGTGCCCTGCAAACATCTCGCAGCTGTGGTTTATATCATTGCCAACGAGATTGACCGAAACCCTTTTCTCGTCTTTCAACTGAAAGGGTTGGACATCCTGGAGGAACTTCAGAAAGATCAGACTACAGCCATCGGCGGTAGCATGGGCACTGTTTCTTCATTCAGAGACCTCTGTACCGATGAACTGCCCGATGAAGACGGCTGGCAACCTAACGAGAAAGTTCGCACCCGGCTGGATTTTGCCACCATCCAGCCACTGTCGGAGCAATTACTAAGTCTGCTGGCTACCGATGTTACTTTTACTAAGAGCGATTTTCACAAATCGCTCACCAAAGCCTATAAACTGTTTGGCAAGCCCGCAGATACAATAAAATCACTTGCCCTGACCGACCATCCCAGCTTTAGCGACAGTATTGAGTTACAGCTCGATGAAATGATGGGTATCAAGAAGATCAACATCTTCAGCGAACACGGCGAAACCCGTCCGCTACCGGGCCTGAAAATGAGCGACCTGGCGTCATGGATTGGTACACTTACCGAAGCCGACTGGCCCGAAATGAGTGACTCTGTCCGGGCGTTGTACCTTATCAATCAATTTTCGGCCGCTTTATTACGGAAGGGGGCGATTGTACCGCAGTTACTGCGCGTTGGGCCTGCCGAAGACCAGTATCGGGTTCGGTGGCTCCCGGCCACCCTGAATGACACGGTGAGGCAGCTGACGGATTGGCTGGCTACGCAGATTCCCCCCGATATGCTCACGGTACGCTGGCAAAAAGAATGGCTTGCCTTACCGGATGGACAATTAGTGCTGACTTTGTGCTCGTTGTTTCTGCGCCGGATTATCAAACCCGCTACCATTGAACTCTGGGAACGGTGGCCCCTCGAAGATGCCGATCGTCTGTTTTTTGGCGTCGAAACACTGCGTTTCGAAGGGTTTGGCCGCAAAGAGATGCCCCTGGCCATTCAACTCTGGCTGAATGATTTCTTCCTGACCCACAAACGATTTGTTCCTATTCTGGCCGTGGAAGACAGCGACCTGGATGAAGTTTCATTTGGTGATGAGTTTCGCCTTCGCCTACTCATTCGGGATCGCGAAGCAGCAACCGTCAATGGTGCTCCCGACCAACCAATTCCCTTGCCCGAACTGCTGACAAAAAAGAAGCATGCCCCTATCCGAATGGCTGTGTTGCAGGATTTGCTGGTGCTCTCGCGGCACTTTCCGGATCTGGCCAAGCTGACAAAAACAGGTGGTCCGCCTTACCTTACTTATTCTCCGAGTCAGTTTGTGCAGGTTTTGCTCAATACATTGCCCCGAATGCAATTACTCGGTATTGCCCTGTGGTTACCAAAGTCACTGCAACATTGGGTGCGTCCGCAGGTGGGTGGCCGTCTGAAAGCGAAGGTGACGGCCAATAACGCGTTCATGCGGTTAGATGATATGCTGACATTCGACTGGCAGGTGGCGCTGGGCGATGAGATGGTTAGTATGAACGAGTTTCAGAAATTAGTAGGCCGGTCAACGGGTTTGGTGAAAATTAAAGACCAGTACGTACTCATCGACCCAAATGACCTGACCAAACTATACAGGCAACTCGAGAACCCACCGGAACTAACCGGACCTGAATTGCTCCGGGCCGCCCTATCGGAAGAGTATAAGGGCGGGCGACTGGGGTTATCGGAGGAGGTCAGAAAATTAGTAAGAAAGTTCACCGAGAGCGAGTCCCAACCACTCCCAGATACGTTACAGGCCACCCTGCGCCCTTATCAACAACGCGGCTATGATTGGCTCGTTAAGAACACAGCCCTGGGCATGGGTAGTCTGCTGGCCGATGATATGGGACTCGGGAAAACACTACAAATCATTGCCCTACTCCTTAAATTCAGGCAGGAGGGCCGGTTTAAAAAGCAGAAAGGGTTGGTTGTTTTGCCAACAACGCTGCTTACCAACTGGCAAAAAGAAATTGACCGGTTTGCGCCGGAGCTACAGGCCCGGATTTACCACGGCCCCAGCCGTAAACTCCCGCCCGAAAAAGATTCATACGATTTACTGCTAACTACCTACGGCGTTGTTCGCTCAGACCTCGATAGCCTGAAAAAGATAACCTGGGCGGTTGTTGTTATTGATGAAGCGCAAAACATCAAAAATGCCGATACAGAACAGACAAAAGCGGTGAAAGCCCTGAAATCTCCCGTTCGGATTGCCTTGAGCGGCACGCCCGTCGAAAACCGATTATCGGAGTTCTGGAGCATTATGGATTTTGTCAACAAGGGCTATCTGGGTGGGTCGGGCAAGTTCAACGAAGAGTTCGGGAAGCCGATTCAGCAGGAGCGTGACCATCAGAAACTGGAACAGTTCCGGCGGGTAACCAGCCCGTTCCTGCTCCGGCGCGTTAAAACCGACAAAACGATCATCAGCGACCTGCCCGATAAAATTGAGAACAATCAATTCTGTACACTCACAACCGAGCAGGCTGCTCTGTACGAAAGCGTTGTACAGGAAAGCATCCGGGCCATCGAGCAAAAAGACGGTATCGCCCGTCGGGGACTAGTCCTCAAACTTATGACCGCCCTGAAGCAGATCGGCAACCATCCGCATCAGTACCTCAAGCGCGGAAACGATGCCCCGGCTATTTCGGGGAAGGCAACGCTCCTGCTCAATCTGCTCGAAAATATTTACGCCAGCCACGAGAAGGTACTGATTTTTACCCAGTACAAAGAAATGGGTGTGTTGCTGGCTCAGTTCATCGAGCACGCATTCGGTACGCCACCACTTTTTCTGCACGGTGGCACCTCACGTCCCGAACGCGACCGGATGGTGGAGCAATTCCAGAAAAATCGCTCCGACCATACGTTTATTCTCTCCCTCAAAGCTGGTGGCACTGGACTGAATCTGACCCAGGCCAACCACGTCATTCACTACGACCTTTGGTGGAATCCGGCGGTAGAGAGTCAGGCCACCGACCGGGCTTTTCGTATCGGTCAAACCAAAAATGTGCTGGTCTATCGGCTCATGAATCAGGGAACGCTGGAGGAAAAAATTGACGCCATGATCCGCTCCAAACGCGAACTTGCCGACCTCAGCGTGAAAACCGGCGAAACCTGGCTGGGCGATCTGAGCGATGCCGAGTTGAAGGAACTGGTGAGTTTAGGATGAAATCTCTATCTTTCGTATATGAACACCGTAGTTTTAGAAACCGAAGCCATGCTGCGCCGACTATCGCGGGCTGAGAAAGCACAAATCCTGCAATGGATTGTGCAGGATCTGGGGGCTACTTTTCCTGGTATCGAACAACTACAACTACCCGATGTTTCGGGGGGAATTGCCTGTGTGGTACGTACTCGTATTCCAGTATGGCTACTGGAACAAACCCGAAGGCTGAGGGCAACCGATGCCGACCTATTGCGGGCTTACCCGTCACTCCGGGCTACCGACCTGAGCAACGTGTGGGCCTACGTGCAGGCATACCCGGCAGAGATTGACGAAGCTATAGCCGAAAATGATGCTGATTGATGGCATTACTCTTTGCCGACGAAAACTTCCCGATACCCGCCGTGGTCGTACTTCGTCAATTAGGCCACGATATTCAGATATTGCTGCAAACGGGACAGGCAGGATTAGCTATCCCCGACGACGAAATTTTAACCCTGTCTACCTCATAAAATCGATGTCTGTTAACGTTGAACCGGAAAGATTCCATCAAACTCCATAAACAGCAACCGAATCATGGGGGCATCATTATTTGCAAGGCTGATGCTGATTTACGGCCCTTGCCCAACGGGTTGATACCTGTTTAGTAGCTTTGGGTGGTTCCGCTACGGGACAGTTGCTCCGTGTACAGCGTAATGCCATTTGAAACCGGCGAAACCTGGCTGGGCGATCTGAGCAATGCCGACTTGAGGGAGTTGGTGAGTTCAGAATGAAAAACACTCACTGGGTGAAGACCTGAATCTTACCAATGAGTGTTTTGAATCCAATCCTCAACTTTGCAAAAAAGGGGAAGGGTAAACAGAAAGAAGCAGAAAGACTGATGGCGGATATAACAGCGTAAATTTCGCTCGTTACAGTTTATACACACTTTCCTATTTGGGACATCTTTTGGTGTATTTGGGACATTTTTCGTCCTAAACCCCCTTAAACAGACATAGATCCCTTTCCTTTTCTTTCTTCAACGAACTGCGTTGGGGTTTGACGATAAAAATCCTTGAATCGTTTAGTGAAGTGCGTAGTAGCTTTAAACCCGACTGCTTCAGCCGTTTCCGTTACGTTCTTACCCGCCAATAACAACTCGGCTGCTTTACGAAGTCTGTAGTGTCGAATCAATTCGCTTGGCACTTCCATCTTGGTTAGGCTACTTATTTTGCGCTGTAGCGTTTTACGGCTCATGGCTAATTGATCTGCCAGCCAGTCAACATTGAGTAGGGTGTTGGAAAGATTCTTGTCAAGCAGTTGATAAAATTCCTGCAGAAACGGGTCCTGCATAATTTCAGCTGAAATGGGTGTGTCCGGGTTCGTCAGGTGTTGGGAATACAGCTGGCGTAGTTTCTGCTGATGATCCAGTATGTTATGTAACCGTAGCTGAATTTCCTCCATCTGAAAGGGCTTGGTCAGGTATTCGTCGGCACCTTTTTTCAGTCCTGCCATCTTGTTATCCTGAGCGGTTTTAGCCGTCAGCAGGATTACGGCTATATGGTTAGTGACAGGGTGGCTCTTGATTCGTGCGGTCAGTTCGTACCCATCCATCTTTGGCATCATCAGATCCGAGATGATTATATCGGGTAATTCTTCCTGAGCTAATCGCCACCCCTCTTCACCATCGCAGGCACTTAAAACCTGATACGATTCCGTTAGTTCACCAATCAAAAATTGGCGCAATTCGTCATTGTCTTCAACAACCAGTATCAATGGCTTGTCTGATTCAGCAACGGGTAGTTTGTATGGAATGGCTAATGGGGTTTCGTAAGCGAGCTTACTATACCCTGTTTTTATGACAGGTATGGGCACGGGTAGTGCCTGTTCACTGCCCTCCTGTATCGACTCAATGGGTAGGGTGAGGGTGAATTGGGTACCCTCCCTGGGCTTACTTTCTGCGGTAACGGTACCCTGCATTAGTTCCACCAATTCTTTTACCAGTGCCAGCCCAATGCCCGTGCCTTCGTAAGCACGGGTACGCGAGTCATCAACCTGGTAGAAACGATCATAAATATGCGGCAGTTTCTCGGGTGGAATTCCGATTCCGGTGTCAGCAACTGTAATACGAACCAGGAAACGTCCTTCATGTTCATCGGCTTCCACAGGGGACAGCGTCACGGAAACCTGCCCACCCTGCTCCGTAAATTTGACTGCATTTGACAGCAGGTTTGTTAAAACTTTCCCCCATTTGTCAGCGTCAAATAACCCCTCCGGTATCGATTCGTTACCCGTGTAAGCCAGTCGAACCTGTTTGTGTTCGGCCATCTGCCGGAATGAGTCGACCAGTTGCCCAACAAATTCCGTTGCGTTTCCCCGCATCAGGGAAATACTCATTCCTCCCGCTTCCAGTTTAGAGAAATCGAGCAACTGGCTAATCAAGTGGAGAAGCTTGTCGGCATTTCTCTGAACCAGCCCCAACTTATGGCGGGTCGGCGGGTCTAGTTTATTCTCATTTAACAGGCTTTCAACCGGTCCTAGGATAAGCGACAGTGGGGTGCGAAGTTCATGCGTGATGTTAGAGAAAAAGCGGCTTTTCATTTCATCAAGCACTTTTAGTTGCCTGGCTTCCCGCTGGCTTAATTTCATTTCCTGTTCCTGTCGTATCCGGTTCGTGTAAAAACGGATGTAGGTGGCAAGACCACCAATCAGAAAAAGCGCATACAAGCCGTACGCCCACCAGGTGGCCCACCAGGGTGGCCGAACAACGAAATGCATGGTGGCCTCTTTCCGGTTCCAGATTCCGTCACTATTAGCCGCCTTCACCCGAAACGTGTAATTACCGGGTGCCAGGTTTGGATAGGTTACGTAACGTTGATTGACGTTTCTGACCCAGTGCTTATCTACTCCAACGAGTTGATAGGCATACTGATTTTGTTCGGGTAGCACGTACGTTAGGGCGGCAAATTCGAACGACAGAAAATTCTCATCGTACGTTAGCACCAGCGTGCTGTCGGTCAGAGGTCTGGGCTTTTCCATCACTTTCAAGCCGGTGATATAGACCGGAAAGGGGCGTTTGTTACTACTGATCTGGTTGGGACTGAAGTACACAACGCCGTTCAGGCTTCCGAAAAAGACTTGATTATCGTGTCGAAAGGCGGCATTTTCCAGAAACGTACTATTGGGCAGGCCATCGCCACTGTCATAGGTAAGAATCGTTCTTGTTTGTGGGTCAAACCGGCAAATTCCTTTGTTGGTGCTTAACCAGATATGACCAGCATTGTCGGACGTAATACTGGCAACGCTGTTGCTAGGCAGACCATCGCGGGTGGTAATGGCAGAGAACCGCTCCGTTCGTGGATCGAACCAGTTTAAACCGCCATGATGCGTACCAACCCAGATAATGCCCTTGTCATCTTCATAAATTGCTCTGACATCATTGCTGTTCAGGTGTCCGCGCCCCCCAGCAACGTAGTGGGTGAACTGACCCGTTTTGGGATTTAGTTGACACACACCCTGTCGGGATACCAGTATCCATACATTGCCGGTTTGGCTAACGACCAACCCGGCAATGTATTTATCAGGTAACTCATTTTTGTTCCCCGGCTTGTAGGTGTAATATCGGTAGCGCTGCGTACGACTATCGAACGAAGCGATGCCACCGTCTCCGGCAATCCATACAGGACCGCCTTTTCGTTGACTGATCAGCTCGACATGTACACTATCTGACGGGAATTTAAGATATCGATCTGTTTTGTAATCCAGGTAATAAAGATTGTTCCAGGTACCTACCCACATTCCTTCCGACTCATTTGGAAACAGCGTGTGTATGTAGTTTCTTGATTGATCTGGTTCGGGTGGCAGGTTATCCAGTCGGTTGGTCCGCAAATTAACCCGGTATACGGTCCGCTCGTTGGTAAACCACAGGCGGTTGAGACTGTCGACCAGTAAGCCTCTCGCTTTGTTGGCCGACAGGTTAACGGTACTTGTGTTGGGGATTACCTGATAGGAAAAAAACGGTTTGCTGGGTGCTGTTTCACGATCAATTCCATTGTCCGTGCCCACCCACATTATTCCTGCCCGATCATGGTAAACGGCCTGCGCATTATTGCTGCTAATTCCTCTTTGGTTGGTGGGGTTAGGATGGTACGTAAAAACGGTGTTGTTTACCGGGTCTACCCGCTGCAATCCGTTCGTTGTACCTACCCATAAGAATCCTGCCGAACTCCGGTGGATTGAATTTAAGTAAACAAAAGGATTGACTTGTCCGCCCGGATTGTAGGAGACTAATTTAAAAGGCTCATGACGCAGGTCGATCTGTATTAATCCCTGCCCTGCCGTACCCAGCCATAGGGTATTTTGCTCATCCAGATAAAACGAAATAAAGGTTGGCTGAATCCCATTCTCTGCGGGAGCCGACATTAGCGTGAAGGTACCCGTTGCTCGGTCAAACAGATACAAGCCCCGCAGCGTAGCTACCCAAAACCGGTGTTGTCGGTCCTCAAAAACGGTCTTAATGGGCACGTCGGGTTGTGGTGATGAATAGAGAGTAAAATGATGGGTGTCTGCATCATAACGAGCCAAACCACCAAACGTACCCAGCCATAGAATACCCTGCTTGTCTTCGTAGACGGAGTGCTGGTAGTTCCACCGTCCCGCGCTTTTGGCCTGGATTGGGTGGGGCTTAACCAGACCTGTTTTCTTATTAATCTCGTGCAGGCCCCCTCCTTCCGTTACAGCCCAGAGTCGGCCTTTCCGGTCTTCGCACACACCAGAAATTACATTATTCTGTAAACTCCGGTTTTTGTCATTTAAGTTGGCCTGTAAAACCGTGAATTCATAGCCGTCGTACTTATTCAGCCCGTCATTGGTTCCAAACCAGATATAGCCTTCCCGATCCTGAAGAATACAGTTTACTGAATTATTAGAAAGGCCGTCTTTGGTGGATAAGTGTTCAAAGTTGTTACTCTTCGCTAATGAAGAAGCCGCGCTCAGGCTATCAAAGCGGTAGTGCTGGGCTACGCTTTTTGTGAAACAAACCAGTAGAAATATGGTCAGATAATAGCGCACAGGACATTTACTAGTGCTACAAGTTTACCGGCAACCGTCATTTATTCCGATTGACCGGTAAACTTGATGCTGAATTAAGTGAGCACCGGTCAGCAATTTACACTTTTTTCGGGTCAGGATGCGTCCAGGGATCGCGATACGAACGGGTGAGAAGTTTAGTAGCTTCTTTATCACCAACAACTTCACGCTTTTGAGGGTCATACACCAATGGCCGACCTGTTTTCATGGATATATTAGCCAAAATGCAACTAGCCGTTGAAATATGCCCTTCCTCAATATCCGCCACGGGGCGACTCTGCTTATCAATAGCGTCCAGGAAGTTGAGCATGTGCAGCCGGGTAGCGGGAGCGGCATTCAGTTCAATTTTTGGGTTGGTCGCTTCAGTTAGGTCCTCCGGATATTTTTCCTTCTCATATAGCACGTCGAAGTGCATTTTTTCGCCTTTACCGTCCGGAATGAAGTCGGCCTGCATGGTGCTTGCCCACAGCGTCCCTTTTTCACCATAGAGTGTAAACGACCAGGGATAGTCCGGATTAGTGGGTGTGCCCCAGGTTTTATGATGCCATACGCAGTTTAGTTCATCGTACTCGAATAGGGCGGACTGCGTATCGGAAATATTCGATTTCCCTTCCTTCTGAACGTAGATCCCCCCCGTTGAACTGATACGCTTCGGCCAGCCAAGCTTCAGCATCCAGCGAACCGTGTCGAGCATGTGAACGCACATATCACCGGTTATTCCATTTCCATATTCCATAAATGTCCGCCACCAGCGTACGTGGGGCAGGCCATCGTAGGGTCGGAGCGGGGCAGGCCCCGTCCACATATTATAATCCAGAAAGTCGGGGATGGCCTGTACGGGCGGATTACCGTTGTTGCGCATATGAAGATCGCAGGCCATTTCTACGTGGGAGATTTTACCCAGTAAGCCGGCATCCACAACTTTCTTTTTTACGTCAATCAGGTGGGGTGTACTTTTTCGCTGAGTACCTACCTGTACCACTTTGTTATACTTCCGGGCGGCCGCTACCATGGCTTCCCCTTCCATTACATCCACACTAATCGGCTTTTGTACGTATACATTGGCTCCTGCTTTTACGGCATCAATCATTTGCAGCGCGTGCCAATGGTCGGGAGTCCCGATGAGGACGATGTCCATCTCATTTTCGGCCAGCATCTTCTGGTAATCCCCGTACAGTTTGGGCGTTTTACCTGATTTCTGCCGCTGACTCACCAATTTGGCGGCATCAGCCAGCATGTTTTTGTCCACGTCACACAAGGCAACCACCTCTACCGGAGCAACCTGAATCAGGCGAAATAAGTCACTTTTACCGTACCAGCCCGTTCCAATCAAGCCAACGCGCATGGTTTTAGCCGGATAAATAAGGTCCATACCCCTAGCTCCAAATGTGGAGAGGGCGAGAGAGGCTGTAGTGCCCTGTAAAAAACGACGACGGTTAATATTGAACAGTTCCATGTAAATTGGGGATTACAGGCTCAGAGCCAGAATTTAGGTAATTAATTTAATGTAAGAGTGCCAGCACTGCTTCGTCGCCCACAACGGCGTTGGCCGGACGGGGATGTTCGGCAGTAAACACCTGTAAGTCAGTCGGCGTAAGTAGTTTATTGGGGGTTTCGTCAATCTGGCCATTTTTCAGCACGCGATTCAAATCCAGTTTCAGGTGCTGGGCCAGAAACCGATAGGCAGCCGCACGTTTACTGGGGCCATAGTCGTGGCCTTCGTTAGGCAGATGCACATTGGCAACCCGGTCTTTTGCGCCGTAATACCCATAAATGGTCTGAATGTAAGGAAACTCGACTTCCGGTGTATGTTTGGTCCAGTCTTTCCCGTCAGAAACGAGTAGCATTGGACGGGGTGCGGCCAGTGCCGCAATGTCTACATTGCTGGTTTGGTGGGTGGGGCGTTTATGAATCGGCATGCCACTCTCGCAAACGCATCCACCAAAGAAATGCGACGATACCATTACCACCGGCACCGACACGTTCACCCGTGAATCGAGCGCGGTCAACAAAAAGGTTTGCGTTCCCCCACCCGACTCCCCCGATACGCCAATGCGGGCCGTGTCTACGTCGGGTAAGCTGGTCAGAAAATCCAGGGAGCGGATGCCGTTGAGGGTTTGTAGCGTCAGGGCTCTGGAAATTTTATGATCGCACTGTTTAGCATCACCATAGCCAAGCATGTCGTAGATAAAGACCACGGCCCCCATGCGGGCCAGCGTTGCGCAACGTTGCTGTGCCTGCTCCAGAAAACGGGCATCCAGTTTAGGCGCGTGCCCGTGCGGACAAAGAATACCAGCCGATTTGCCGGTTGGCTTTATTGGACGATACAGATTGCCCGTCACAAAAAGACCCGGTAAACTCTCGAACGCCACATTCTCCACGGTGTAGCCATCCATAGTTCGAAGGCTGTGCCGAATGGGTTTGAGCGGAGCAAATTGGGGCTTGGCTGGCAGCTGCATACCTTCCCGTATTCCTGTCCGAACCAGCGAAGCGCGGGCTTCCCAACTGGCCTTGTCGTGGTAGGTACCGGCGAATGTCTGCAATGCCTTCGCTCCCTCATCTTCCGTAAAATACGCACCCTGGCATAAGTCAGGCCGGGCGGGGTTAGGCTGGGCTATGGCACTGGCGATGCCTACGAGGTAACAGATGATGCCGTTTTTAATCGTCATGGTTATTTCAGAAGGATTAACTCATTCTCCTACCTTTTCAAGGTCGGCCAGCGTCCAGGCTTTCGTTCGCCCCATGGTTTGTTCCCGGATTGCTTTTCACGTCTTCAGGCTGAACAAAAGGCTTGTAACTGCGTCGTTTTACCACTTCCGGTGGTGGCCCGCTACCCGCTGGCTGCTTACCCGCCGGGCGAACGTAGGGAGGAAAATTCCCCGTATAGCCAAACTCATAGCGGATATAACTAAGCACGGAAGCAATCCATTCGTCGTCGTTGGCACTCATGGACGGCATCACATCCGGATACGTCTTCTCATCCACCGGTCCAGAAAGGCCATGCAGCAGAATTTTAATGAGTACATCTTTGTCGCCCACAACCCGTTTCGATGCGAATAAAGGGGGCGCCACCATACTTCCTCCCCCAACGGCCATGCCTTTACCATCGGGGCCGTGACAAGTGGCACACAGGGTCTTGAAGGTATTAGCCCCTGCCAGCACCCGGTTTCGGTCGGCGGGTTCGAGTCGGCCGAGCCGTGAGCCGTAGGTTTTGACGGCGTCGTTTTTTAACAGGCTTTTCTGGGCACTGGCCAGCATTTCATTACCCGTGTTCTGCTCCATCAGTTCAGCGACCAGCGCACGGGCAGCGGGCGACTTGCTCTGGTGTAGGGACAGCAACAATTGGGTCCTGACATCGTAACTGGGGTCGTTTTTCAACGCCCGCAGCTTATCAATCATCTGGCTATCGTCCTGTTTTACGTATCGCTCTCCAATCCAGACCGCAGCCCGGCGCACTTGCGGATCTTCGTCTTTCATAACCTGAAACAGCAAGTCTTTATCGACGGCGTCCAGGCCTTCCAGGGTCCATAAAGCGTGAAGACGACCCAGCGCATTTGGGCTACCAGTCACCATTTGTTTCAGGGCTGGAACAACCGATTTATCATCCAGAATAACGAGTTGCTTTTGGGCATTATCGCGCCACCAGCCATTAGGATGACCGAGGTACGTAATTAGTTTGCTAGCGGGTTCATCGAGCATATGCGGCATTGGCCCTGGCTTCATGCCGTCGTGTACCAGTCGGTAGATGCGCCCATGCTGCACGTTTTTATCCAGTCCCAACCGTTTAATCTGCGGTCGGAGGTAAGTGTCTTCGCGTGTCCATTGTGACTCCTGAATAATACCCCTGTTCATATCAACAACATACAGGCACCCGTCCGGACCGGTATACGTGTTAACCGGACGGAAGTTCATGTCGGTTGAGGCAACGAACTCCTGCTGCTTATAGGCGTTTTCGAGCGTCCGTTTTCCGTTTGTATTAATAACCTTAGCGCGCCGGATAATCCGGGCAACCGGCTCGCCAATCAGGTAGTCGCCCACCAGATCGGCCGGAAGTTTATCACCCCGAAAAACAGACTGTCCGTTGCTGGCCGTAAAATGATTCAGGGTACTATCGGGCAACCGAAGCCGCAGTAGTCCCCCCTGCACGTCGGGCGTTCTCATGATGGGCCAAACGGCAGCAAACTCGCTCGAGTATTGATCCGGGAATTCCAGTGCCCCGTAGACCGGATTTAGCTGAAAACCAGATGCCGGAATTTCGCCCCCGGCCCGCGAGAAGAACAGTCGACCGTAGTTATCATGCGTCAATCCCCATTGTCCATTGGAACCGCTAACCAGCGAATCCGCCCTCAATACGCCATCTTTATACCGAAACCGCACCGGATCGACCGTTACGTAAATCCAGTTGTCGAGGTTCCAGTCCAGGCCACTTCGCTGGTGTTCGAGGTTACCGGGGGCTTTTTTACCTACCTTATAAACAGACTTTTTGGCATCGGCTACGCCATCACCATTGGTATCTTTGTAACTCCAAATGTCGTAGGTATCCGTTTCGTTAACCAGTAGTTCGTGGTCAACGCACAGCAACATGCGGGGCAGCAGCAGCTTGTCGATAAAGACGGAGCTTTTATCCATTTTCCCGTCGTTATTCGTGTCTTCGAGCAGCATTACCCGACTGATGGGAGCGTGCTCGTTTGTACCATCCACATCCTGCATGTAGGTATTCATTTCGGCCACATACATTTTGGCGTTACCATCCCAGGCAATGGCCACTGGTTCCCGAATCATTGGATCGCTGGCAACCAGTTCCATATGATAGCCCTTGGGCACCCGAAACGACCGCAGACTTTGCTCCGGCGTCAACTGAGCCGGGGATGGATTGGCTGTAAAAGCGGGAATAGTATCGACCTGACGTGAAACTGAGTGGTTATTCTGCCCAATAGACTGACTGGTTCGTTGAGCCACCTGGCAGGTAACAACCAGCATGGAGATCACCAGCAACCCCGATAGCCAAAAGGTCTGTTTCATAGGTTTAGGTCTAAACTAAAATCAAAAGATGATTTTAGGATACTCTTACTCCATACGAAGACTCAACCCGTGGCAAAATCTGACTTATCGGGGGATATCACCCCGTTTCAGGGCCTTTACGGCGTAATCGGCAGCACGGGCAGAGAGTGCCATGTAGGTTAGTGACGGGTTCTGGCAGGGTGAAGAGGTCATACAGGCACCATCGGTACAAAACACGTTTTTTACGCTGTGATGCTGGTTGAATCTATTGAAAACGGAATTTTTGGGGCTGGTTCCCATACGGGCGGTTCCCATTTCGTGAATACTCAGCCCCGGATGGGCCTGTGCATCGAAGCCGCTGATGTTTGAAAAGCCCGCTTTCTCCAGCATCAGCACGGCCTGGTCGTGGGCGTCGCGTCGCATCATTGTTTCATTCTCGCGGTAATGAACATCCATTTTCAGCACGGGCTGCCCCCATTTATCCTTAACCTCCGTGGTGAGGTACACCCGGTTATCTTCGTACGGCATACACTCGCCAAACGCATCCAGGGTAATCTTCCAGGTACCAAACTGGGTGGCCTTCTCCTTAAAATCAGTCCCGAACCCGGTTTCGCGATGAGCATGTTCCCAATTTTCGCGGTTGGTGTACACCTCAAACCCGTAGCCCCGTTTGAACGGCTGCTTTTCCTGACCCGCCAAATTCCGGAAACGGGGAATATACAGCCCCGCCGGATGCCGCCCGTAATAGTACTTATCCAGGTCATCGTCATAGTCTGCCCGCGCTCCAACGTGGAAATGGTGGTCCATTACGTTACGACCCAATTGCCCGCTATCGTCCATGCCGTTTGAGAAGCGGTTGGACGTGGAGTTCATCAGGATATAGGTAGACCCCAGAGCCGAGGCATTCAGAAAAATAAGGCTGGCAGTAAACTCGTGCCATTCATGCGTTTCCTCATCAATAACCCGAACGCCCGTTGCCCGGCCTAACTTCTCGTCATAAACGATGGAGTTTACGATGGAATGGGGCCGAACCGTGAGCCGTTTGGTTCGGCGGGCTGCGGGCAGGGTGGCCGACTGCGTGCTAAAATACGCACCATACGGGCATCCGCGCATACACAGGTTACGGTACTGGCACTTGGCCCGACCTAAATTCATCTGCTCCTGCGTAGGAGCCGTCAGGTGAGCAGCGCGCGCCGAAATCACTTTCCGGTCTGGAAACTCGCTATTTACCGATTGCCGAAGGTGTGCTTCTACACAGTTATCGGGCATTGCAGGCTGAAACTGACCATCGGGCAGGTGTGGCAGCCCATCCCGGGTACCAGCAATTCCAGCAAACTTCTCCACGTAATCGTACCAGGGTGCGATATCTTTATACCGGATTGGCCAGTCGGTGGCGATACCCTCTTTGGCATTGGCTTCGAAATCCAGGTCTGAGAATCGAAATGAGTACCGCCCCCACATCAGCGATCGGCCACCCAGATGATAGCCCCGAATCCAGTCGAAGGGTTTCTCTTCGACATACGGATTGTCCAGGTCATTGACAAATTGTTGATGCGTAGCTTCGGTGATGGTAAAACCCGTTCGGTTCTGCACAGGATAGTTTTTCAACGTATCCAGCGGCATAGCCTGGTTATGATGGGGGAACTGCCAGGGGTCCATTGTGGCGGTGTGATAATCCGTAACGTGCTCAATCATACGCCCCCGCTCCAGCAGTAACACGTTCAGTCCTTTCTCGCACAACTCCTTGGCTGACCAGCCCCCGCTGATGCCCGACCCGACGACGATGGCATCAAACTTTTTCCCGGATGGAATAGGCGGGTAGGCGGAGGCTTTGGACTGACTCATGGCAAAGGGGGTTTTTATGAGAACTCAGATTTTCGCTTATCTTCTTTAGTAGCCCTATTACCAACCGAAACATCCTGCACGATAACTGCCCTGCGCGCTCGTTTCACCTGATGATAGCAGCGTTAAGTCTCATTGACCAAATGAAGCTGGTAGGAAAGGTTACGGTTGCCGGGGAGGCTGATTTTTTACCGGCTCCGGCGAAATCCGGCTGGGGCGGTTGAACCCGTCCCGGTACCGGTTGCGCAATTGCTGAATGGTGTTAATGAGGTCGTAATCTTCAGCCTTGAGCAAAAACTCATCATCCAAGTCGCAGAAGTCGAAGAAGCGGTCTATGTCATCCGCTTTCAGGTCGGTGGATTGCTCGGTTAGCAACCGAAAGCGTTCGAGGGCCAGGGCGTGCCGTCGATCCTGCTGCATAATGTAATAGGCTTTCCGGTCCGACTTGGGTCGTTTCCCAAACATTTCATACAGCAGTGTTACCCCCGCGCCATCGGCCAGTCGGTCAAAAGTTTGCTCACCGGTTACTTTTTTGGAGGCAACCGGTTCATCGAGAATCTGCTTGATTTCCCGTTTTACTTCCTCGTACCGCTTCCCTACCACGGTCACTTCGTCCAGTTCCATGACGCGGTAAGGCATGGGGGGAGCGCCTTCGCAATAATAACGGGATTAACAGACCCATCATACTTGATACCCGTGCGGTTGTAAAGCTGGCTGGTAATGATAAGCGAGTCGCCGGGTTGAACAGTCATAAAAAAACGTCCGCTTTCGTTTGTACGCCCCCGCTGCCGGGTACGCTGATTAACAACGGTCACTTTGTTGACCGCCGATTTAGTCGTCTGGTCAATGACGGTCCCAACCACGTATTTCCCCTGTGCCCACGCCTGGCCCGACCAGCTCAGTAAGCTGGCAAGAAAGAGCAGAAAAAACGTTTTTTGGGGCATAGTAAAGCGATGAAAAACAAAAATACGGTTTTTGCGTGTCTGCTATTCTTAAAAATCCTTAACCAGTCCCTGTAGCCGGTCGAGGGTAATATCCGTAAAATCATGCGCCACATCATCCACAAACGAATAGAGTTCATCCGGTGTCTGGGTTGTAGCCATACCCACAACAATAGCACCCGATGCTTTGGCGGCCTGGATACCCGTCATTGAATCCTCAAAAATGACGCAGTCTACCGGTTCAACGCCGAGCATTTTCATCGCTTTCTCATAGATTTCGGGGTCGGGCTTAGGATGCTTAACCATACTCTCGTTCAAGAGGGCATCGAAGTAGGACCGAATATCGAGCGTATCCATGACGAAGTCAAGATTTTCGGCCGGGGCCGATGTCGCTACAGCCAGTTTTAAACCAGCTTCTTTCAAGCCTTTAAGGAAAGGAACAAGACCCGCTACGGGCGTAATATCCGGCTGATAGATTTCCCGGAACAATGCTTCTTTTTCATGGCTGAGCCGATGAACTTCCTCCGGTGTTAATGTCTGACCGGCAAACAAGTGAGCCACGATATCGGCGTTGTGCTTACCCGAAACGTGTTGCACAAAATCGGCATCGCTCAGGGTTTTGCCATTGCGCTGGTAATACTCGCGCCATGCGGTGCGGTGGTGCGGGTTGGTATCTACCAATACCCCATCCATATCAAAAATTACTGCTTTCATGGTTTGATGTTTGTAGTTCGTAGTTTGACGTTCGTATTTACTGACGTAAATCGGTACTGCCGGAGGAAGAACAAACTCAACCCCCACCAGCGGCCCGACTCATCCATCAAACTACTTAATTTTAACTATCGTCACTCCCGCCCCGCCCCGGTCGGCGTGTTCGTCTTCCATTTTACCCACCTGCTTGTAGCCACGCAGGTGATTTCGGACCAGCGTTCGTAGAATACCGTCGCCTTTGCCATGAACGATGCGGAGTTCCGGATAACCAAGCATCAGCGCATCATCGAAAAAACGGTCTACTTCGCCAATGGCTTCTTCGCCCCGTTTGCCCCGAATGTCGAGGTTGAAACTGAAGTTCTGCATCTTCTCGTTCATATCGATACCCTGACTGTGGGGTCGGTCGTCGCGCACATCGGTAGCCGCTTTGAACGTTTTTTTACTGACCTTTTCGAGTCGGTTTAGTTTAACGTTCGATTTCAGATCACCAATACGAATCTCCGCATCTTTCCCGCGAAGGGCCAATACCTCCCCGATGGTCGACTGCCCCGCAACCCGAACGTAGCTGCCTACACGTAATGGCTCCACCGTCATTTTCAAACTCATCTTCGGTAGCTTTTGGCATTTCGGCAACGACAGGCTCGGGTTTTAGTTCCTGTTGCTCAAACCGTTCGAGTTCCTGCCGTATCTGCTTGGTCGGTTCCCGCTCGGCTTTGTTTTCTTTTATTTCCCGAATGGTACTCTCAATCCGCTGATTGGCTTCCTGCACCAGCGTTTTGGCCTTCAGTTTGGCATCGTTGATGAGTTTCTTCTGCTCGTTGTCCAGGCGCGTTTTCAGGGCGGTGTATTCAGCCAGTTGCTGAGCTACTTTACGCTGGTTGATGCTTATTTCCAGGTTCTTCTCCGAAAAGACCCGCTTCTCGATGTCCAGTTCTTTCAGCAATTTCTCGAAACTCACCTGCTGATTACCCAGCTTTTCTTTAGCGCGGTCAATAACACCTTTCGGCAACCCGATTTTCTGTGCAATCTCGAACGCAAACGAAGAACCCGGTCGCCCGATTTCCAGCTGATAAAGGGGTTCCAGGTGTTCGCCATCAAAGCGCATGGCTCCATTAATGAGACCGGTTGTTTTGTCGGCCATTATCTTCAGGTTTGTGTAATGAGTATTCACCACACCGTAAGCGCCGGATTTGTTGAGATCTTCCAGAATCGACTCGGCAATGGCTCCACCCAGGCCCGGTTCCGTTCCCGTACCAAATTCGTCGATGAGAAACAGCGTCCGCTTATTGGCTCCAATCAGGAACTGCTTCATAGCCGTGAGGTGCGACGAATACGTACTAAGGTCGTTTTCCAGCGATTGTTCATCGCCAATATCAATGAACAGATTTTGAAAAACGCCCATTTCCGAATATTCATTCATGGGCACCAGCAGGCCGCACTGAAGCATGTACTGCACCAGACCGAGGGTTTTGAGCGCAACAGATTTACCTCCCGCGTTGGGCCCCGAAATTATCAGGATCCGGTCCTTTTGGTCCAGACGAACGCTCAGGGGAATAACGGTTTTTCCCTGCCGGGTAAATGACAGATGCAACAATGGATGCCGGGCATCGGTCCAGTCAATTAGCGGTCGCTCCTGAAGTTTAGGCATGACCGCATTCAGCTGAAGGGCAAATTTGGCTTTGGCCCGGATGAAATCGATCTGCGCCAGAAAGTTAATGGCCTTCTTCAACTCTTCCAGATGCGGTCGAATCTGGTCGGTCAGGGCCAGTAGAATCCGGTATATTTCGCGCCGTTCTTCGTATTCCAGCTCACGAATTTCGTTGTTGGCATCGAACACTTCGGCCGGTTCGATAAAGACTGTTTGTCCCGTTTGCGACTCATCGTGTACGAAGCCTTTGATCTTGCGTTTGTGCTCGGCGGCAATCGGAATCACCAGCCGACCACCACGGACGGTAAGGGACAGGTCGTCAGGAATCCAGCCGTTCTGCCGGGCCTGCCGCAACATGCTGTCGAGTCGTTTGCGGAGATTAGCCTGCTCACTAATAATACGCCGACGAATGCTGGCCAGTTCGGGTGAGGCCGAATCACGGACGTTGCCCCGGTCATCAATAACACGCTCCAGACTATCGGGTATTTTTTTATCGATTCCCACCGGCCCAGCCAGTTCGCGCAGGAACGGGAAGTTGTTATCCTCGCGTTTCGTCAAAAATCGCAGGCAGTCCTGAACGGTACGCAGTACTAATTTCAGGTCAAAAAATTCGGCTTCGGTTAAGGCAAGGCCTTCCACACGGGCACGACTCAACTGAGACCTAACGTCGAGGTAATTACTGTTCGGGAAGTCGGGCTCGTACTGAACGATCTGCTTAAACTCGGTTGTTTGCCGAAGAAGTTTATCAATCAGTTGCAGGTTATCGGTAAAGCGTATTTTCTCCACGTAATCCTGCCCAAGCGGGCTAATACAGGCTTCCTTCAGCCGTTCGCGGATAGTATCAAACCCTAATTTAGTTTCTAACGTGTTGGGATAAAGCATTGTAAAAAGCTGTCCGTCTGGAATCAGCTACTGTAAAAGCGGTTAGCAGTCCGGCCCGGAAAGGGTGGCCTTACTTTATAACCATAGACGTAAAAAGACGGTTCGTCATTTAGCGTAGATGCTCCAGCCGCTCAAGCATTTCCAGGCAGGACCGGCTATTATGGTAGGGAGCTTTCCACATACTGATTTTGTCGCTGCCCAGTACTTTATGGTCAATCGTGACGCCACTAAACCATTCCCCATTTTTAAGATCGAGCAGGTATTTCTTAATGAACTCCCAACTGCGAACCGACTTATCCAGAAACGCCTTTTCGTGCGTAAGCTGATATGCATTCATGAAGCCGACCATGGCTTCTGCCAAAACCCACCAGGAGCGTTCGGTATTGAGATGACCATTGGGTTCGAGTTCGTAATGCATGCCACCGTCGCGGGGGTCAAAGCCGGTTGTGGCAGCCCGGGCCATGCGTATAGCTATTGTACGGACAGTGCTTTGCAGGGCTTTATCGCCCGGGTTCTTTGCAGCCAGCATGTCGGCCGCTTCGGGCAATAGCCAGGAGGCTTCGATATCGTGCCCGTACGAAACCGCCGTACGCCGTATATTCCAGTCGCTATCCATAAACAAGTTCATACGGTACGTTTCAGGGTCGATTATATGATCGATAAATACGCGGAGCATTCCCCGTATCTGATCAGCAACCAATTTGTCCGGCCACACGCGGTACAAACTTGTGAACGACTCCAGTAGGTGCAGGCTGGTGTTCATGGTCTTGCTTTCCCGATTCTCGTACTTGCTGATGATGTAATCGTTGGCCGGTGACCAATCCTGCGCTAATGCTTCCACAAATCCTCCTCTCGCACCATCATAAGCATGCTTCACCATGTGCTGAAATTGCTCTTTAGCCAGCATCAAAGCCGGGGCGGAGCCAGTGGCACGAACGTATTCGCTCAAGCCGTACAAGGCAAAAGCCTGTCCATATAAGTGTTTGAGCGGATACTTGGGTTGCCCCCCTGCCGTAACGGACCAGTATACACCGCCAAACTGAGGATCGACAAAATGTTGCTGTATGTATCGAAAAGCCCGATCGGCAGTTGTGCGGTATTCTTCATGGTGCGTACACCGCAGGGCCGCCGAGAACGACCACAAAATACGGGCGTTGAGCACAATTCCCCTGTCAGCTGTGGCATCCGGCTGATTCTGGTAATTAACCCGGCCATAAAAACCACCGTGCTCGTCGTCAGGTGAAAACCGCTGCCAGTAAGCCAGAATATCCTTGTGTTCCTGCCGAAGTTCAGCGCGAAGTTGATCGATGTCCATGTGGCTCAACCAAAGTTGTACTAATAACGAATGAAGAAGGGTTTTGCTATTTGTTACTCAAGCTTAGCCACTTATGAAAGTGATCATACAAAAGCAGCCGGTTCTGACAATCAGAACCGGCTGCTTCACTTATTCAGCTATTGGATATTAATAACCGGGATTCTGCTTCAGCATACCCTTCTGGAGGTCAATCTGCGTCTGTGGAATCGGCATGTATTCATCTTTACCCGCCGTAAATTTAGCACCCAGGAAGCCCGTAGGTAACAAAGGAGCTTCGTACGCTAGGTAAGCGTTCAGTACAGGAGCAGCAATACCCCAGCGAACCAGGTCATAGAACCGGTGACCTTCGCCCGACAGTTCCAGCTTACGCTCAAACTGAACGGCGGTGCGAGCAGCTACTTTATCAGCAAAAGCGGGGTATGGACTGATCACGTAGTTTGCAGATGCTTTGCCACCCTGCATAACAAAACCAGCAGGGTTTGCGGCCCGTGCGCGAACCAGGTTTACGTACTCCAGGGCTTTAGCCAGGGTACCTACTTCAACTTCAGCTTCTGCAGCCATCAGCAGCACATCGGCATACCGAATGATGTTGTAATTGATGGCCGAATAGCCATCCGTCCAGGAGCTACCATCGGTTAAGACTTTACTCTGCGTTCTGTAGAAGACAAACTTCTTGGGCGAGTAAGGACCAGCAAAGCCCTGGTCACGAATCCAGTCAAGACCTGGGTGTGGTTGCCAATCCAAATACTGGATACCCCGGCGACCGATAGAGTGGTCCAAACGAGGATCAACCGGACCGGCGTCTAGTGTGAAGGCAACCTTCGAATCGATACCCTGATCTGTTTTCAGAGCATTAGCAGGCGAATTGTACGACCCATCCAGCAAAGGCAAGCCATTGGCATTCGTACGGAATGAGTTGGCTAGTTCGAAGCTGGGCGCAAAGAATCCACAGCACCCGGCGGGGCCGTTTGAACCTGTGTTGTAGGGGAAGTTCAGCACTAAATCAGGATTGGCATTATCTGAACTACCGGCGTTGGCAGCCGCCTGAATAGCAAATACGGACTCTTCATTGTTGTCGAATTCCGCATTGAATACTCTGGCGTACATAGGAACCAGACCGTATTTCTTACCATTGGCCGTTTTGCCATTAGCAATGATCAGATCGAACAGCGCTTTTGCTTCCGCGTACTTCTTCTGGTACATGTATGTTTTAGCCAGGTAAGAAGCAGCAGCCCACTTATTGGCGCGGCCGGCAGCACCGGGTAATTCAGCCAGGTTGTCGTAGGCAAACTTGAAGTCAGCCTCAATTTGGGGCCAGATGCTCGCATCATTGCCAACCTCCGTAATACCAACACCGTAGTCCTTTGTTTCGTCAACATAAGGAACCATGTTGAACGCCCGTTTCAACTCGAAGTAGTAGTGGGCCCGCAGGAAACGCGCTTCGCCCGTAATGCGCTTCTTATCATCTGCAGATACGTCGGCACCAGCATTAGCTAATGTGCGTAGAGTGGCGTTAGAGCGGCTTACACCCTCAAACATGGCACGCCACTTTGCATTCACCTCACCACTGGCAGCCTGAAGCTCGTAGCGCTGGAATGGGGTCAAGGCGTTAAAATCACCCGAGTTCGAACCTTTGTTAGCATCACCACCGGATATACTACCCCGTACCCAGTTGTATGAACTGGCCGACTGGCTGTAACCACGAGCGTTCAGCTGAGAATAAGCACCCAGCAAAAGGCCATCAAGACCAGCCTTCGTAGTTAACTGGGGACCCGCTAACTGACCGGTAGGAACCACGGTAAGGAATTGATCCTTACAGGCGAATGTGATACAGGAGAGCAGCACCAGCAGACCCGCCCCTTTTTTTATTGTGTTTTTCATTTTTTTGATTTCGAGTATAAACGTTATCAATGCCGGATTGAGAGGAGGATTGAGCCTTGCCTCCCAATCCAGTTCTCTATTAGAAACCAATGCTCAAACCTACGTTGTAGCTCCGGGTCAGTGGGTAGTTACCTACGTCAATACCAAAGTTAGAATCGGCGTTACCACCAACAGCAGGGTCAAGTCCGGTGTACTTGGTAATCGTGAACAGGTTGTTTGCCGAGGCTTAAATCCTTACGCGCTGTAGTTTAATCGCATTCAGCATACTTGCTGGTAAGTTATAACCGAACATACGTTTTGCAACCGGAAGTACGAACCACTTTCAACGTAATACGAATTCGGCACGGTGTTCGTGCTAAAGTTCGATACACCTTCGAAGATGGGAATAGTTGTGTTGGTGTTCGTTGGCGTCCAGGAATCCAGGACACGAGCGCTAACCGCTGCTCCCGTGAAGGAGGGGTAGAAATCAGTAAACCACTTCGAGTTGTTGAAAATCTTGTTACCCAAGGATGTGTAAGCGTAGGTGTTAAAGTCGAAGCCTTTGTAACGTCAGGGTCAGATTCAAACCACCATTGAATTTAGGAACCGGGCTGCCCAGGAATGTCCGGTCGTTGGCATCAATCTTACCATCGGGTCCAGACTGGCAGCACCAGCAATGTCGGCATACCGGAAACGGCCCACGCCAGCACCTTCCTGTGTAGGAGCACTCTTTACTTCTTCAGCCGTGTTGAACAAACCAATCACTTTGTAGCCAAAGAAAGACGAGATGGACTGACCTTCCTGATTACGAACAACGTTTCCGTTTAGACGTGTACCACCCGCATCAAAATAGGTGTTACCAGGTGCAAGCGACTGGATTTCATTCTTCAGGAAACCACCCGTTGCATTCAATTCGTAGGTCAGGTCGCCGGTTATCTTACCACGGGTTATAATCTGAATATCAATACCCTGGTTACGCATGCTGGCAATGTTTACCGCTGGTGCGCTGGCGCGGTCGCCAATTACTCCGGCTAGCGGAACCGTGTACAGCAAGTCCCGGGTATCTTTCCGCCACAGGTCGAAAATAACCTCCAGGCGGTTGTTCAGGAATGATCCGTCGATACCAAAGTTGCTGGTTGTACTGGTTTCCCATTTGGCATCGGCATTACCAATCCGGCTCCGGAAGAAGCCCGGGCTGATGGATGTGTTTGAGCCGTTGATGTCATAGCCATTGCCAGGGTTTGACGCGAAAAGGCTATATTGGTTGTTTGGGTCAACGTTGTTCGAGTTACCCATTAACCCGTAACCACCCCGAATTTTAAGGTCCGACACCCAGGGAAGATCTTTCATGAAATTCTCCGACGATATACGCCACGCTGCCGAAACGGCCGGGAATACACCATACCGGTTGTTGGCACCAAAACGGGACGAACCATCGCGACGAACAACACCCGTCAGGATGTACTTGTCGTTGTAGATGTAGTTAACGCGGCTAAACAGTGAGTAGAAGTTTACACCGCTAAACAAATCACTATTGGCCTGACGACCGGTGGTAGCCAGGTTGCTGAGCGTTACGTAAGAAATATCCTGCGAGAACGGGTTGGTGCCATTACCACTCACGTTCCGACCCCGGCCCGTGTTAAGTGCTTCTACACCGGCCAACACGTCAATATCGTGAACACCAAACTTCTTCTGATACTGCGCCTGATTGGTAAAGGTATAACCGAAGTTGTAACCCGATCCTTCACTAAACGTGTAGGTCGTGTTGTTCTCCGAATTCTCGTACTGTTTCGGACCGTAGTTATTAAAGTAGTAACTGCCGTACTGAAAACCAATATTACTACGTAACGTCAGTCCTTCAATCAGGTCGTACTCCAGATACATGTTGCCAAAGCCAAGCGCGTTGAAGTTACCGTTGTTAGCAATTCGGTCGCGGTTAGCTACTGGACTACGCGGGTTGTTGAAACCAGGAGCTGCCGTACCGGCATAGCCACCAAATTCATCATACACCGGAATAATTGGCGGCATCCGGAAAGCCTGAAGAATATCGTTCTCGTCGGCCGATACACCCCGGCCACCATTACCACCCGTAATGCCTTTGTTCGACAGATAGGTGAGCTGTAGGTTTTCGCCAAACCGCAGCTTTTTGGTAAGGTCAAATTCTGTATTAACCCGGAAACTATAACGAGTTGAACTATTATTTTTCAGAATACCTTTCAGATCCTGCATGCCTAGGCTAATATAGAAGCGGCTGGTTTCGGTACCGCCGGAGAAACCAAGTGTCTGCCGGAAGATAGGGGCATTGCGAGTGATAGCTTTGTACCAGTCGGTGCCTTCTTTGTTAGCCCGAACAACCTGATAGATAGGACCAGCGGTGATATCAGTGTTGTACTTGGCTTTTGCAGCGGCCAAATCAACGGTACCAACAACGCCACCTACACCACCTACGTTAATGTAATCCGGTAAAACAGGCGTTTGTCCCTTCCCGTACTGTCCACCCGCAACGTTGCTGAAATCAGGCGTTTTGCCATTAGCAATGGCTGTGTTTCTGATGGCGTTCCAGGTCCAGTCGGCCTGTTGTTGCGGAGTCAGGATTGGCTGACCGTTACCCGGATCGGTAAAACCGTACAGACCATCGTAGCTGATGCTCAGCTTACGGGCTTTCCGCGCTCCCTTCTTGGTCGTGATGACAATTACACCGTTGGCAGCCCGTGCTCCGTAAATAGAGGCAGCAGCAGCATCTTTCAGCACGGTTGTTGATTCGATATCGTCAGGGGCAACGAAGTTGACACCGCCCGTTGGCACACCGTCTACAACGTACAACGGCTCGTTACCACCAAAGGCACCAAAACCCCGTACCCGAACAATACTGGTTGTACCAGGCTGTCCGTTCGTAATAACCGTCACGCCGGAAACACGACCCTGTAACTGTTGCTCAACGTTCCCGGAAGGAATAGCAGCCAAGTCTTTGGCTTTTACCGTTGATACCGCACCCGTGTTGTCACGCTTGTTGTCCGTGTGTAACCCGTTACGATTACTTCCGACAGTGCTGTTGCATCGTCTTCAATGGTAATATTAAGGGCAGAACGGTTTCCTACGTTTACTTCTTGCGTTTTGAACCCGATAGCGGATATCACCAATACCGGATTGTTTCCCCGAATATTGAGTGAATAATCGCCATTGGCATCAGTCGAAGTACCAGTTTGCGTACCTTTCAGCACCACGTTGGCTCCCGGCACCGGGCCATCGACACTCGTAATTTTTCCCGTCAAACGACGGTCTTGGGCAGAAGCGTTGAAGCTCCATAGCAGAAGGGCTGCACCCAAAAAAGCGGTCTGCAGAAACCTGTAGAACGTTGCTTTCATGAAAATTAGGTTGGTTTTAAATTGAGTTAAACACATCAAAATTATATCGTTTAAATTATACTTCAAAAAGAAATCTTAATAAAACCGTAATGCACAAAGTAATGAAAGCACATTATTTATATATAAAACCATATTCATCTATTACATAATTATCTGGTATTCAGCCGAATCAGCTAGATAATTGAAAATTCAATCGTTAAATAATCATAAAAAATTATGCGTTTCACGGGCCGAAATAGAGCAAACTTAAACGCACTCAGCGTTCCAACTGCATTACTTTTGCGTCTGCATGCACACAAACTACTACTTCCTGCGCCAACTCGCTCCGGCTCTTAAATCGCTCTTGGTCACTTCGTCCGAATCACTTGGTGAGCCGGATGCTGGTCTGCGATTTATGGAATGTTTTAGTCAGGATCGGGATGAGGTAATAATGGTTTTTGCGCAGGCAAAGGGGAAAAATAACTATTACAAACCCTTTTATATAAAGGCGTCCCTCCGCCCTGATTTCTCTGGGCTAGTGTTTCCGGAAACACTGCATCGTGCCCGCACCAACAGCATCAATTTACTGGAAGTAGCTGTTGGGGAACCTGGTTATGAGCGCCGGGTAGTTGATGTGAGATCGTTTTTGAATGAGCGTTGTCTTGCCGTTGTACTGGAGGGTGGTTTCTCGCTTTTGTTCAAATTTTTCGGTAATCGTCCTAACCTGTTAGTTTTTCAAAATAACAACGTTGTTGACCTCTTCAATCGCCAGCTGACGGGCGATGAACACTTGTTACTGGATGGCTTCGACCGCCCTATCAACCAGTCATTCGAAGCGTTTGAACAGGCAGGTTTCGATCAGCGAACGCTGTTTCCTACATTCGGTAGAGTGGTGAACGAGTGGATTGAGCAACAAAAGGCAGTGAATGGAATCGAAAAATGGGCTATTATCGAAAACGCCCTGCACCAGCTCGAGCATCCCCACTACTATCTGACTCAACTGCACCACAAGCCTACGCTGAGTTTGTTACCTCTGGGCGATATACAACGTGAGTACAGAAGTCCTGTTGAAGCAACTATTGGTTTTTATGTCGCCTACACAGGCCTTAGCCTATTTGAACAGGAGAAAGCTGCACTACTGCGATTGTTCGACAAAAATCAGAAAAGACTTGATAATCAACTCAATGCCTCTGTTAACCGACAGCTATTGCGGGAAGAAGCGGCCAGCCACGAGGAAATGGGACACATTCTAATGGCCAACCTGCACGATATTCCACAAGTACCCGGAGCAAAATCACCTGAACGGTTGACCCTATACGATTTTTACCGGGACCAGCCCATTACGCTAAAACTCAAACCCGATCTTAGTCCACAGAAAAACGCTGAGAATTTTTATCGTAAAGCGAAAAACGAAAAAATTGAAGAACAGTATTTAGCCGATCTGATTGAATCGCGGGAGCGGGAACTCCAGCAAATCAAGCAGCAGCGGGATGAATTGGAAAGCCTTAAAACACTGAAGGAATTACGCCGGTTCAGCAAACAAATCCCATTGACGGGTACCGTTAAAAATACCATTGATTCTGGGCCTCTTTTCAAAGAAGTAGTGATCGATGGTTTTCGGGTGTTGATCGGAAAAAATGCAAAAAACAATGATTTGTTAACCCAGAAATATGCATTCAAGGATGATCTCTGGCTGCACGCTCGTGACGTAACCGGCTCTCACGTACTCCTTAAGTACCAGGCTGGCAAACCTTTTCCCAAGCCTGTGATTGAACGAGCGGCTGAATTGGCAGCCTGGCACTCAAAACGCCGGACAGATAGTTTATGCCCTGTTACGGTAACACCCAAAAAATTCGTCCGCAAACCAAAAGGTATGGCTCCGGGACAGGTGATTATCGAGAAAGAAGACGTAGTCCTGGTGGTGCCAAGGGGAGAGTAGAGTTTACGGTTGGCTGAGGCACCAGCGATAATTATGCGTCAGCCAACTGTGAACCATGTACAGGAAACCGTACATGTCAAACCTACTTCGCCCGGATGGCAATAACGGGGTCGAGTCGGGAGGCCGAGAAGGCAGGAACAATGCCTGATACGATACCAATGACGCTGGAAACGCCCAGGCCAAGGGCAATATTACCCGCCGTCAGTTGAAGATCAAGGCTTCCCAGATCCAGGAATGACATGAGATAAACCAACAGAATACCCGCCAGCCCGCCCACCAGACTCAACAGAATGGCCTCGAACAAAAACTGAAACAGAATGAAATAATTTTTGGCACCCAATGATTTCTGAATACCGATAATATTGGTTCGTTCTTTCACGCTGACGAACATAATATTGGCAATGCCGAAGCCTCCAATCAAAATAGAAAATCCGCCAATTACCCAACCTGCCAGGGTCAACACGGTAAAGATACCGCTGATAGCCTGTGCCAGTGCTTCGGGACGGTTAATGGCAAAGTTATCTTCCTGCAAAGGACGCAATCCGCGCCGGGTACGCATAATGCCTCTGACTTCACTTTCCAGCTCCAGCAAACCCAGATCAGAAGCATACCCTTTCACCGCAATTGTCATACTTGGTTTGAGCGAGTGGAACATTTTGGCAAAAGCGCCGTAAGGAATCATGCATTTTATATCGGGATTTCCGCCAACATTAATGATGCTCTCCCCTTTTCTTTCCTGAACACCAATAACCGTAAAGGTCAGGCCATTGATTTTAAATGCTTTGCCCGTCGGATCCTGGCTGGGAAATAAGTTTTCCGCTACGTCAGATCCAATGATGGCTACGTTCCGGGCTATGTCGATCTCCTGCTGGGTGAAATACCGGCCCTGACTGATCGGAACATCCGAAATCCTGTTGTAATTCAGCGTTGTCCCCTGAATAAGCGACGACATACTGTTATTGCCATTCTTGATGGTTATCCGACCTTTAAAAGACATGGCTACTATAGCCTCAGCATTTTCGAGTTGCTCGCTCAGTAAACGGTATTCTTTATAAGATGCCTCCGGACGCTGAAAATACTTCCACCACTGGTACTCGCCCCCAAATACCCAGGGCCACTTTTCAATATACACAACCTTATCGCCGATGAATGACAGGCTATCCTCGAATGTTACGCTCCAGCGAATCCACCAGCGTAAACACGGCGATGATGGCAAAAATACCAATGGTTACGCCAAGCAGCGAGAGCATGGTGCGGAGAAGATTCGAGCGGAGCGCCTGCCAGGCAAACCGGAAACTTTCAAGGGTCTGACGAATGAAGGCCATCGGGTAGTAAAGAGCGAACAGTAAAGTATTGATGAATGTACTACATTGATTTATATTCGACAACGCATTTGGGATGAGGGTAGGGCTCTGCTGGATAAGTGGTTGCGCCGGACAGCGGAAGAAGGCTGCTTTTTTTGTAGTTTGCAAAGCGATTACAACCTAACAGGACCGTTCCAATGAAGCGACCCATTACCCGGTATTCCCTATTTATCCTGATTGCCGCCGGATTTATTACCTGCAAAACGCAGGCACCCCAGACAAAAGTAACCCAAAGCCAGGGCGTTTATCAGTACAGAGATGAAGACCCAACCATTAAACCGTTCTATTCAGACCGGGTTGGGGTAACGGGGCGTAATGGCATGGTTGCTTCGGCACACCCGGAAGCGTCGCAGGTGGGGCTAAACATTCTTAAAGCAGGTGGTAACGCCGTCGATGCGGCCGTAGCCGTTCAGTTTGCACTGGCGGTTGTATATCCCGGTGCGGGCAACATTGGCGGGGGTGGGTTCATGGTGTATCGGGATAATGCGGGTAAAGCCTACTCTCTCGATTATCGGGAGAAGGCCCCGGCCGCAGCCACCAAAGATATGTACCTCGATTCGGCTGGCAATGTCAGGCCCGGTTTGAGCATCAGCGGTCATCTGGCCAGTGGTGTACCGGGTTCCGTAGATGGCATGGCCGAAGCGCACAAACGGTTTGGCAAACTTGACCTGGGCGCAGGTGCTGCAACCCGCCGTTGATTTAGCCGCCAATGGGTTTGCACTTACCGAACGGGACGCCCTTGGCCTGAACCGCATCAAAGGCGACCTCAATAAAATCAACCCCGGAAAAACCTACTTCATAAACAGCACCGTACCGACGGATACCATCACCTGGCATCAGGGAGAAAAACTGGTTCAGGCTGATTTAGCTAAAACGCTGCAACGGATTCAGGCGCAGGGCAGAGCGGGCTTTTATGAAGGCGAAACCGCCCGGCTGCTGGCCGAAGAAATGGTACGCGGGCAAGGGATTATCACCGAAGAAGACCTAAAAAATTACCACTCCGTCTGGCGCGACCCCATTCAGGCAACGTACAAGGAATACAATGTAATTACCATGCCGCCCACTTCCAGCGGTGGTGTTGCTTTGATTCAGATGATGCGCTTTGTAGAGCCTTTTCCTTTACGTAAGTGGGGCTGGAATCGCGACAGTACCGCCCAGGTAATGATAGAAGCCGAACGGCGTGTGTATGCCGACCGGGCCAAATTTCTGGGCGATCCTGACTTTGTGAAAGTGCCGGTTAGTCAGCTTATCAGTCCCGATTACCTGCGCAGCCGCTGGGCCGATTTCTCCTGGACTAAAGCAACCAATAGTAACGACATGAAAGGGGGCGTTATTCCCGGCTATGAGAGTCTGGAAACAACCCACTTTTCGGTAGTTGACAAAGATGGAAATGCAGTGAGCATTACTACTACGCTGAATGGCGGCTATGGAAGCCGGGTGGTTGTGAGCGGAGCCGGTTTTTTTATGAACAACGAAATGGACGATTTCAGTGTAAAACCGGGGGTACCTAACATGTATGGGCTGGTAGGCAATCAAGCCAATGCCATTGCGCCCAACAAACGGATGCTCTCGTCCATGACGCCCACTATTCTGGAAAAAGACGGTAAACTGTTTATGGTTGTCGGCACGCCGGGTGGTTCTACCATTATGACCTCCGTGTACCAAACTATCCTGAACGTTATTGAGCACGGTATGACGATGCAGCAAGCTGTTAACGCGCTCAAGTTCCACCATCAGTGGCTCCCCGACAAAACCATTTTCGAAAATGGTGCCTTCTCCGAGCCAACCATCGACTACCTGAAAAACCGGGGCTATATACTGGAGAAACTGACCAATACCCTGGGCCGAATGGATTGCGTACTTGTACGACCCGACGGTTCCTACGAAGGAGCATCCGATCCAAGAGCGGATAACACGGCACGCGGCTATTGATAGCTGGCCTTGTCAATTAATTCAGTTGAATCCAACTGTTGCATATCGGAACGAAGCGTTTACCCAGTCATATAACCATCGGTGTAAAAATAGAGAATTCTCTGTGACATCCGGTGGTTATATTTCGTTTTTGGAGCTTAGGTTCTCCATTTGCTTAATCGGGTCAAGCTATGCAGCAGGCAAAAAAATCGCGTGGTACCAACGCGCCCAGGATAAAAAAATCACCCACACGAGAATGGTTCGACTCGGTACTGTTTGCGGTCATTGCCGCCACACTCATCCGGTTTCTGACCTTCGAAGCCTATGCTATTCCGACACCTTCGATGGAGAATAGCCTGATGGTCGGCGATTTTTTGTTCGTCAGTAAACTTCATTACGGTATTCGAACGCCCAAGACCCCATTGCAGGTCCCTTTGACTCACCAGAAAATTTGGGGTACCGACATTCCTTCGTTCAGCACTGTCATTCAACTACCCATCTATCGACTTCCCGGCTTTACGCACGTTAAGAACGGCGACGTAGTGGTTTTCAATTACCCACCACCCAAAGCGGATGAGCCCGCTTATCCAACCGATTTGAAAACCAATTTTATCAAACGGTGCATTGGTATTCCGGGCGATGTGGTTGAGATACGGCAGGAACAGGTGTTCATCAACGGAAAGCTATTCCCGACACCGCCCCGGTCTGAAACAACCTATTTTGTCAAAACCACTGAAGTACTCGATGAGCGTTTTTTCCGGAAATATGGCATCGTCAATGATTTCAACTCGCCCGAAGGGCCGTTCATTAACTGGCAGCCCCTGGAATCATTTGATCCCGCTGCAAAAACGCCGGTATTGGTTGGTTACCGGGTTAATATGACGCAGGCAGTCAGGGATAAACTTGCGGCATTCGAATGGGTGAAAGGAATCGAACCCATTCGGGAGCAGGCTGGGCAGGTTACACCGGGTATTTATGGAGGAAATGCCCATGCCTGGAATCAGGACAACTACGGGCCGCTCACCGTGCCGAAAAAAGGTGTTACGGTACATATAGACAAGCAGACCATTGCCGTGTACGGACCGGTTATTCAACGGTATGAAGGAAACGATAAGGTTGACGTATCACCAACCGCTATTCGCATCAACGGCCAACTCATAACGACGTACACCTTCAGGCAGGACTATTACTTCGTGATGGGTGACAATCGTCATAATTCAGAGGACTCCCGCTATTGGGGTTTCGTACCTGAAGATCACATCGTAGGAAAAGCCGTGTTCGTCTGGATGTCCGTTGACCCCGTTCCGGCCGACATCTGGCACAAAATCCGCTGGGATCGTCTGTTTCGAGTCATTCAGTAGATGTTTTGTAAGCCCACGTCAGTCTACTTCCGGCTCACAAACTTATTTCCCTTTATGTAGTACCGATATGGTAAGTCAGCCCCCTGCGTCAAGCCGATTCGGGTAGTAGTCACCATGTCGAAGTCGTGCAGGACTGGGCCGCGAATGTATATGTCGCCCGTCGTTAGCGACGCACCATTGTGTTCCGTTCGTCCGATTCCCATTGCCACAGTGAGTTTAGCGGGACCGTTTGCCAGATTCCGCTGTCCGTCGGCGGTGGTTGGGTCGATGGTGTTGTTTCGATAGCGGGCAAAACCGGTTTTAAAGGCTTCGTTACGTCGGGCGCCCATCAGCGCAATGCCTTCTGTCGGTTCGAGGGCACGAATCAGTACTGCTTCGCCCACGCCCTCCTCACCCATCACCACATTGATGCAGTTGTAATGATTGTAGATCTGGTAGACATATAGTGTACCAGCAGGGCCAAACATAGCCGCATTACGCGTCGTCTGCCGTCGATAGGCATGACAGGCCGGGTCATCGGTCAGGTAGCCTTCTGTTTCAACGATGATACCGATAGTGGTGCCCTCGGAATGTTCATGGACAAGTTCACAACCCAACAGTAATTTGGCTAAGGTCAGCGTATCGTGTGACTGGTAAAAATCGAGCGGCAGTTTGTTCATGTCCAAAAGTTTAAACTGTTTATCAAAACGCCCGGAACTGGATCATGGTTATCAGCTTTGTTAAAACTCAGTTTGATGTCGGCACCGCCAGCACAACCGTGGCGTAATAAAACCCACCTACACCGGGCCCGGCAGTGAAGGTAGTATAGGGTTGGTTCAGCAGGTTTGTCCCCCCGAATTTAAACGAAAGCGGGCAAAAAAACCGCTTCGACGCGGGCACGGTGTAGCTAATTTGGGCATCGAACGTGTTAATGGCCGGGACTATTCCCGATGCCAGCGACGATTGCCATACAAATGCACTCTGGTGTTTGTACGTAACTGAAAAACCTACGTTCTGAAACACGGCCGGGTTCGAGATACCGATGTTCGTAATCCATTTGGGGGTGTTGAAAGCCTCTTCCAATCCATCTCCCTGATCGGTACGGGCTAACTTCGCCAATGAGGCATTACCGGAAAAAACCCAGTTTCTCCCTGCCGAATACCGGACTCCTACGCCTGACCCATAATTGTAAACTGTCGTTTTGGAATTGGTCCAGAGTCGGTAGCGGTCCTGTTGATTACGATCGGCCAGGTAGTAGGCCAATGAATCGGGATTATTGCCTTTTGGAATATTCGCTTCCACCTGTGCTATGAAGTTTCGGTATGCGTTGTAGTAAAAATCGACGTCGATGTACAGTTTCCGGTCAAAAAACAGCCCTTTGTAACCAAGTTCAAAGCTGTTGATCTGTTCGGGTTTCAGGTAGGAGTACGTGTTAGCCTTTAGTAGTCCCTTATTTTTCTGAATGGCCTGAATGGTAGTTAGCTTATTCGTATTGACATCCGTGTTGATTGCCGCCTGAAACGCATCGATAGAAGTACGAAAGTAGGACCGCTCGAAAATACCCTGCGACATAATTTTCAGTCCTCCCACCCGTTTCACTCCACCCGAATTAACGTTGGAAAAGGCTTCGAACAGCGACGGAAACCGATACCCTGTTTGATACGATGCCCGAATAATATGGTCCTCTACTACGGTGAATACAGCCGAAATTCTTGGGTTGAGCTTCGCATCAAAATAGCGATTCTTATCCACCCGTAAGGACCCGCTTAGCTTAAGCTGTTCACTAAAGAAGAAGCGTGATGCCTGAACAAAGCCTCCTGTTTTATCATAAATCAGGTTACTGCTGGTTCTGTCAGGATTAATAAAATAGTTACCGTCCGGGAAAACAACGTACCGACGATAATCGAAACCTGCCAATAGGTTGATTCCCGTTTTTTGCCTGAAACCCGCCCATAGCACCCGCGTTGGCTCCACTTGGCCTTCCGCGTGGTACATCCACGATTTCACCTCGGAGAGCCGCCCCAACATCCCAGTTATTGATAGCGCGAAGTTTGGCAACCTGATCGTTGAAAGCCGCCGAACCGGGTTGTGGTCGTCCGGCATCGGCCGTGGAGCGGGCCGCCTGCAAAGCATTATTAACCGATTGCCCGGCGGCTGTGCCGGCCGAAAACTGACTGGAAAAATCGGAGAACCATTGACTATTCGTTTTAAAGGAACGGTCAATATTTTCGGCCATTGACCGGATATTGTACGAATCGCCCGTGTTTTCGTGGGTTCGATACGCCCGGATGTGTACAGAAGGCGATTCGAGCGTCAGGCCGTGCTGATCGAGCACGTAATTGTCCAGCCGGAAGCGATTGGTACGCTGGTACACATTATTGAGTGTGGCTGCCTTGTACTGGTACGAAACGGTCAGTGATGGCGGATGCGCCAGAAAACGGCCATGTCGCCCCGCAGGTTGCGAAGGCCTAAATCCGTCGTTTCTTTCTCAAAATAACCCGTTCGGGATACCACATATTTTTTGCCGTTCAGGGTGAGCGTTTGTCGATTAGGAGATTCGTCACCATACCTGTTAACCAGATCACTACCGGGATTACTGGTTCCCGTCAATCCCAGCGACGTGTTCGCATTCGGATTCAAGTCCGCTGCATCGTTGGCAATCCAATCATAACCGCGCTGGTAGGTGAGGTTAACTTTAAAGGCAAATCGGGAACCCACCGTCCGGGCATACCGAACACTGGTCTCGCTGTACGCTTTGGCCGAAACCAGCGGATCATTCATATGATTGACACCCGTTTTCTGACTGAAACTAAAGCCCGTCGATGAAAATGGATCTTTGGTGATGAGTTGTGCGAGACCATTCAGGGCATTTAATCCATAAAGTGCCGAAGCCGTCCCCGGCACTATTTCCACCCGCTGAATATCCAGGTCCGACGGAGCGAGGGCGTTGGCAATGGGTGCCCCAATGTGCGGAGCCTGGTTGTCTATACCATCAACCAACTGCACAAAACGTACATTAGTAGGGTTGGCAAACCCCCGGGTGTTGTACACCTTGAAACCCATACTGGACGTAAGCAACTGAACGCCTTTCAGGTTTTCGATGGCATCGAAGTAGGAAGGTTGCGCCGATAAGCTGAATCTGTCTGCTATCCAGCAATTCAATGCTCACCGGCGATTTCAGGATACTCTCCGGTACGCGGGAGGCCGTTATAACAATCTCGTTTAGCTGAACTTTACGCAACGAATCCGCCGGTTTGCCCGTACTGTCGGGCCAAACAGTAGCCTCCACAGGTTGCCTAAATTGGCTGATCAGTACAATAGCCCAGAAAAGGTTTTTCATAGAAGCGTTATATCTGCTCAAATATAACGAGCCGTTGTATTTGAGCAGATATAACGGATTACAAAAAGCATCGAATAGCTGAATAGACCCACTCACTCGAGCAACATTTCGATATTGCTGAGCAATAGCAGTGGCAGTTTTGAGGGACTGATACTACCGTTGGCGACGGTATGGGTCCCCCTTTAGTCGCTGTGAGTGACTTCAATGCCGATGGACGGGCTTACCGGGTAAAATCCTCACGTTTGTGCCCCGCCCTTATGGTGCTCTATCCCTGAAATCATTGTTCGATCGGCCGCGGGTGTGTTTGTTGTCGAAATCCCACAAATGAATCCACTCCCAACAGTCGATTCCCCAATGGCCTGATAGCTGATAGATTGTAATCCCTCAGGGTCTTTGCCCTCATCGGTGCGGGTAACGGACAGAATCGTTTCTGCAATTGATGCCATGTTCTCTACCTGCACTCACTTAATAATATATGCTCGCTGTTCTTGAGCTGGACAACCGCCCCAATGGCCTCTTTTCGAAAACCGAAGGCGTTGAAATATCCGGGTTTTGATATCATTCTGTAAGATGTCTGGAACGGAGTCAAACAACTAATTAGTGTTCTGAGTTGTAGCCCTGAATAACCCCTGATTCCATTAAAACAGCACTAATGGCCTGACCAGGAAAAAATAAGCGTATAGGTATTTGGTATTTTTCGGAAGCAATTGTTTACTAAAAAACTCCAACGATATGAAGCGTTTGTATCTACTCCTTTTTGTAGCATTTTTTCAAATGCTCCCCCTCCTTTCCCTGGCGCAGCTTCAAGTATCTTTCCCAACCAGCCGGGCAGTGCTCCAGCGCAACGGCGCTAACCAGGCCACCATTCGGATCACCGGTTCTTATTCAACGTCCGTTAACCGCATCGAAGCTCGGTTGGTTGCCCGAGATGGGCAGGGTGCATCGACAAACTGGCAAATCATTCAGCACAACCCTTCCGGGGGGGTGTACGCTGGAGACGTAACCGGTCAGGGCGGCTGGTACAATCTGGAAGTGCGGGGCATAGCCGGTGATCAGCAGGTGGGCTCAGCAGCCGTTGTGGAGCGCGTAGGCATTGGTGAAGTATTTGTGATCGCGGGCCAATCAAATGCACAGGGGTATCATCGGGACGCTCCTAACCCCAGAAACGACCGGGTCAACTGCGTGAACTATGCGTACTCTGGGGTTGGGACCCCTGCCAAGCCTGATTTCACGCTGTTAGACAACACTCCGGGTTTTACCATGGCACCACGGGGTATTGGTAGTTGGAACTGGGGTCAATTGGGCGATTTACTGGTTAGACGACTGAACGTGCCAGTGATGTTTTTTAATGCGGCATTCGACGGTACGGCTGTTCGTAACTGGCGAGAAAGTGCATCTGAAGGTGGTACGGCCTACAGCATTTTTACTGGTGAGCCTTACGCTAATGGTCATCCTTATGTTAATTTGAAAGTAGCGCTTCAGTTTTACGCCAATATGCTCGGTGTTCGGGCGGTATTGTGGCATCAGGGCGAAGCCGACAACTTTATTAACACGGAAACCTCCCGCTACGCCGGTGAGTTACAATTTGTGATCAACCAGAGTCGACAGCACTTTGGCAAAAATGTGGCCTGGGTGATAGCCAGAGCATCGCATGGCGATTACATTGGAGCCTCGGACGCTGCCATAATCGCTGCTCAAAATCAGGTAATTTCTTTCACACCGAACGTGTTTGCCGGTCCCGAAACCGATAACGTTCAGATTCCCCGCAGCCGCCCGCCCCGTCTCGACGGGCTGCATTTTGATATGAATGGCCTGATTGAGTTGGCTAACGCGTGGAATGGCAGCCTGAGTGATTCCTTCTTTCAGAACGCAATTCCAATCAATGCTTCACCCACACAAACCCCCACCCCGCCCACCACTACGGGCTTTGCCTTCAGCGGAGTAAACACGGTGCGCTGTGAGACCGTCTCGGCTACCGAGCGCCAGCTTACCTTTACCCCCCAATACAGCGGGCTCAACGGCCAGCCGGTGAGCTTCTGGGCAGCGGGCCTGATGATGCCCACCACCAGCCCCGGCCCTTACACCCGCAACGTCTTTATCGACAGCCCGACCGTTACGCTGCAGGCCCAGCAAAGCGGCAACACGATCAGCTATACCTACAACTGGCTAACGGCCTGTAGTAATCCCACCAACACCCCATCGCCCACTACGCCTACTCAAACCCCTACCCCGCCCACCACTACGGGCTTTGCCTTCAGCGGAGTAAACACGGTGCGCTGTGAGACCGTCTCGGCTACCGAGCGCCAGCTTACCTTTACCCCCCAATACAGCGGGCTCAACGGCCAGCCGGTGAGTTTCTGGGCAGCGGGCCTGATGATGCCCACCACCAGCCCCGGCCCCTACACCCGCAACGTCTTTATCGACAACCCGACCGTTACGCTGCAGGCCCAGCAAAGCGGCAACACGATCAGCTATACCTACAACTGGCTAACGGCCTGTAGTAATCCCACCAACACCCCATCGCCCACTACGCCCACACAAACCCCTACCCCACCCACCACTACAGGCTTTGCCTTCAGCGGAGTAAACACGGTGCGCTGTGAGACCGTCTCGGCTACCGAGCGCCAGCTTACTTTCACCCCCCAATACAGCGGGCTCAACGGCCAGCCGGTGAGCTTCTGGGCAGCGGGCCTGATGATGCCCACCACCAGCCCCGGCCCCTACACCCGCAACATCTTTATCGACAACCCGACCGTTACGCTGCAGGCCCAGCAAAGCGGCAACACGGTCAGCTATACCTATAACTGGCTAACGGCCTGTAGTAACCCCACCAACACCCCATCGCCCACTACGCCCACACAAACCCCCACCCCGCCCACCACTACGGGCTTTGCCTTCAGCGGAGTAAACACGGTGCGCTGTGAGACCGTCTCGGCTACCGAGCGCCAGCTTACCTTTACCCCCCAATACAGCGGGCTCAACGGCCAGCCGGTGAGTTTCTGGGCAGCGGGCCTGATGATGCCCACCACCAGCCCCGGCCCTTACACCCGCAACGTCTTTATCGACAACCCAACCGTTACGCTGCAGGCCCAGCAAAGCGGCAACACGGTCAGCTATACCTACAACTGGCTGGCTGCCTGCGGGGGCGGTGCTCCCCGTGTGGGTGTAAGCCTGGAACCCACAGCTAAACTACAAGTGAAACTACTGGGTAACCCCGTACGTGAGGCCCTCGCGGTGGAGGTAACAGGTGGTGAAAACACGACCCTACACCTGTCCTTGACGGATATGATGGGCCGTGTTGTTGGCGAAGGTCGAACAGAGCGAGCTAGTACCAGAGAGCACTATCGGTTCAACGCATCGACCCTACCTGCGGGCACACTCTTACTGAGGGTAAGTAACCAGGGCCAATCACAAACACTGAGGGTCCTGAAAGTGGATTAATCCTCCCGTCACTTAAGCAATAAGAAGACTCTAGCTGATATTCGTTAAGTAAAAACTATACGTTTTTGACCCGAATGGCTTTCGTTTTCTTTCTTGCGGGGCCGCCCGAACAGGTTGCTCAATACCGAGTTACGAATGGTATCAATGCAGGGGACGGAATCACGTAATAAATGCTTATCATTAATGCTAAAGTTAATACAACAAAAAAGCGCTAACCCATTGAAGGTTAGCGCTTTTTTGTTTTTTCTGTATCGTGTGAAATACAGGTTTTGTGCTCCCGAAGGGATTCGAACCCCTATCGTCGGTACCGGAAACCGAAATTCTATCCATTGAACTACGGAAGCGGGTGTTTCCCTATTTGGGGCCTGCAAATATAATAGATGCAATGGCTTTTAAGCAAGCCAAACACTAAATACCCCGTACTTTTTACCGACGACCGCGTCCACCCCGTCGATTTTCCCCTTTGGCCGCTGGTGCCTGTTTACTTCCTGCCTTGTCTGTTCGACGGGAAGTGGAGGAGGCCCCAGAACGGGAACTGCCTGATGATGAACGCCGATTGTCGTCACGCCGACGTGAGGTCGATCTATCTGAATCAGAAGCGTGGCCCGCTTTATCACTCACGAGCGCAAAATCCATGCTCCGGCGGGCCAGGTTCGTTTCTTTTACCCGCACCACAACCGGGTCGCCAAAGGTGTACATTTTCTTGTGTCGCTGCCCAACAATGCGGTAGTTGTCTTTATCGAACTCGTAAAAGTCGTCGCTCAGGTCCTGCATTCTAACCAGCCCTTCGCAACTGTTTTCCGTGATTTCCACAAAAATACCAAAATCAGTAACCCCGGAAATAACGCCTTCGAAAGCCTGATCAGGTGCCATCCGACTCATGAACTCGACCTGCTTGTATTTAATGCTGGCCCGTTCAGCTTCGGCGGCCATTTTCTCCCGCTCCGATGAGTGACGACATTTTTCCTCGTATTCTTCAGCATCAACTGGCTTACCCTTATCCAGATAATGCTGGAGCAAGCGGTGCGCCATCATATCGGGATACCGACGAATGGGTGAGGTAAAATGCGAATACCGCTGAAAGGCCAGGCCAAAATGACCCAAATCCTCAATGCTATACCGGGCCTTCGACATAGTCCGAACGGCTAACTGCTGCAACATACCCGCTTCCGGTTTCCCCTCGATACTACTCATGAATCGATTCATTGAGCTGGATAAGTCTTCATCGTCCACATTGAGCTTGTAGCCCAACCGTCGGGCAAAGTCCGAGAAGCTACGTAGTTTTTCATCGTCGGGTGCTTCGTGTACCCGATAGACCATTGTATTTTCCTCGTTTCCCTTGTTCCGCTTAGACAGCGAATGCACGAATTCGGCTACCCGTTTATTAGCCAGCAACATGAACTCCTCAATGAGTTTATTGGTATCCTGACGAATTTTCGGATAGACAGCGAGGGGAACGCCGTTCTCATCCAAGCGAAAGCGAACTTCTACCGTTTCGAAGTTGATGGCCCCGTTTTTGAAGCGCTCATCGCGGAGTTTGTAAGCTAACTCATTCAATAGTCGAAGCTCCTCCAGGTAGTCACCACTGTTGCTGTTCAGAATATCCTGCGCTTCTTCGTAGGAAAAACGCCGGTCGGAGTGTGTCACCGTCCGTCCAAACCATTCATTGGCAATTTTTGCATCGGGCGTTATCTCGAACACCGCCGAAAATGTTAGTTTGTCTTCATTGGGCCGGAGTGAACACAGGCCATTCGACAGTTTTTCGGGCAGCATGGGTACTACCCGGTCAACCAGGTAGACCGATGTAGCTCGTTTGTAGGCTTCAGCTCTCCAGTTTCGAGCCGGGCAATACGTAGTGGGTCACGTCGGCAATGTGAACGCCAATTTCATAATTGCCATTGTCGAGCATTTGCACGGATAACGCATCGTCAAAATCCTTCGCATCAATCGGGTCTATGGTGAAGGTTGTTACGTCGCGCATGTCCCGCCGTTTGGCAATATCTTTCTTTAAGATTTTGGTTGGAATTTCCTCCGCTTCCTGCTCCACATCGGACGGAAAGTCAATCGGCAAACCAAACTCGGCCAGAATAGCGTGCATCTCGGTATTGTTCTGACCTGCCAGGCCCAATACCGTACTAACCTCTCCCTCAAATCGCTGTTTATGACTATCCGGAACGGGGTACTTGGTTAGCCGAACAATGACTTTTTCACCATCTTTAGCACCACCCAGCTTTTCTTTCGGGATAAAAATGTCGTCATAAATCTTTCTGCTGTCGGGACTCACAAAGCCGTACGTTTCCCAGACTTCAATGCTCCCGACCAGTTCTGTACGGCCACGTTCCAATACGTTGGCTACCTTCCCCTCAATCCGGCGCGAGGAACGTCCTCCCGACCCAGAACGAGAATCGGCCAACCGTAATACCCGAACTTTATCGCCGTCAACGGCCCCGGCAAGGTCGTCAGTAGATACCCAAATATCGTTATCCCGGTCACCCCGAATTCCGTTGGCAGTAGTGGGAATAACAAAGGCAAAGCGTGAGTTAACGTGATCGACTACGCCTTCAATCAGGTTTGCGTTGGCATCAGCCCGGTAGCTCTTATCCGGCTGACGCACTATGGCTCCCTCATCAGCAAGTTCGCCAATCATACCGTGCATGATAAGCTTCATGCGCCGGTCGCTGGTACCGAAGTGGTCGAGAACCTGTTCCTGCGTAAATGATTGTTCATCATTGATCTGGAAAAATGCCAGCACATCACTTTTTAATTCATCCAGGTACGAATCGGCCTGAATGATATTGCTTTTTGACGTTGATTTCTCTACTCCTTTTTCCCGTGGCCGGGTGGTATGCGGTTGCCCACCGGAGGGTTTGCCTGATGTGGAGCGAGCGTATTTATCTTGTTTCGGTTTTCCGTTTCTCATGTTATGTGCCTGCCTCGTGGGACAGGCTAAAAAGTTTAATTCAGTGTGGATGAAGAGAATGCAGAATGAATAATGACATCAACAATTAACGTCTTGGCACTATACTTTCTACATTATTCAACCTACACTGTTCCTATCAATCACTTAATACGATATGCTCGTCGGCCACGAGCGGGGCACCCACCATCTTCAAATAAACCTGAGCCAGCATCACCATCGAATCGCGGGCGTATTGCTCGATGCGGGGCCAGTCGTGCTCGCGGTAGTACACTTCGCTGGTACGGTCGCCGGTCCATTCGAGGGGCCGGGTTGGTATGTTCAATACAGCTGCCAGCAGGTCGAGCGGCACAAAATGGCGTTTGTCGCCAAACTGCCACTGCTCCAGGGTATCCTTATGCGGGATTTCCCAGGGCTTCTTACCCGATATCTGTAATGCGTGTGGCAATGGCAACCCATTTACCATAAGTCGGCGACACAGATACGGAAAGTCAAACTCCTTGCCATTGTGTGCGCACAGGGTAAGTTCGCCGGGTGGGTATCGGTTGATAATTGTTACAAACTCCTGTAACAAAGCCACCTCATCATCGTTGCTGATCAGTTTCACTTTCAGGTGAGGCTGATCCGTATCGTCGAAAAACAAACCTCCTACCCCGATGCAGATGATCTTCCCAAACTCAGCAAAAAAAGAGGCCCGGCGGTCGTACCAACTGGCGGCCGAGAGATCGTCATCGCCTTTGAAGTAGCGACTTTTCTCTTCCCACTGCCGCTGCAGACGGGGTTCTACCGACAGGAGCGATGGCTCACCCGCCACCGTTTTAATATCAATAAACAACAGGTTTTTAAGCCGGCGTTTCCAGGTGATGGGTTGGGGCATAGGATTTAAACGGTCATTCGTGCAGGATTCCCTCCAAACCCAGAGCCGGGATTTTTACCAGGTGCTGCTCGGTAATACTGTCAGGCACGAAAATAAATTTCTTGTCAAAAATCTGTTCATTAATAAAGTAGCTGACCCAATACTCGTTATTCAGATGAAAAACGTCGGGCATGATAGTTTCAATCACTTCGTGTGCCCCCGGCTGAATCTCAACGAAAAAATGGCGCAGCGTAGACGTTTTCTGCTCTTCTTCATTCTTCCGCCCGTATCCTTTCGAGGTGACGAACACGGTTTTTATAGGCACATCATTCTGATTGATTAAAAAAACCTGCCAATCGTAATCACCGACCTCATTCTTTTTTCGGGCAATTACTATCTGTACTCCCTCAACGGGCAAGAAGTTAATGTCTTTTTTCATTACAAACCGTCAATGCGAAATGGACGTAAGGTTGTCTAGCCGATAAATCAGCACTAGTTTTCTTACAATCTATCCATCCATCCCGTCAATTTCCATATCAAACAGGTTAGCCATGTGCCGCTGAACGTGCCGAGACACCTCATTCAGTGGCACATCATACCCCAATTCAACAGCCATCGAGGTAACTGCCTTATCGGTGATGCCACAGGGGACAATATGGTCAAAATAACGCAGATTTGTGTTCACATTCAAGGCAAAACCATGCATGGTTACCCAACGGCTGGCTTTTACGCCCATGGCACAAATTTTACGGGCGTTGTGTTCTTCATCGTTTCCCAGCCAGACCCCCGTTAATCCGTCTATCCGGCCCGCTGCAAGTCCATAATCAGCCAGCGTCAGAATGACACTTTCTTCCAATAACCGCATGTACCGATGGATGTCGGTAAAAAAATTATCCAGATCCAAAATTGGGTACCCTACCAATTGACCAGGACCATGGTAGGTAACGTCGCCCCCACGCCGGATTCTGAAGAGCGTGGCTCCGAGTTCGGTGGCCAGTCGGTCTTCATCCATCAGCAGATTTTCGACGTGGCCACTCGTACCCATCGTATAAACGGGAGGGTGCTCGCAGAACAGTAAGTAGTTTGGAGTGAGTTGCTGCTCCTCGTCCGTACAGGAGCGGTTCCGGAGTTTCTTATCAACGATGGTAGCAAACAGGCGCTCCTGCTCATCCCAGGCAGACTGGTACTCAATGAATCCTAATTCTCTAACGCCAACCTGTTTATTAATACGCCTGTTCATTACATTCAGGAAGCAAAAGACTTCCGGTAGTGTCTTAACAAGCAGGCCGGTAAGTTTCGTTCGGATTGGCGTTATTTGTAACCATACAACAAACAAATGGCGCAACATAACGAGACAGGCAAGCAAGGCGAAGCAGAAGCAACCCGTTATCTGCGTGAACAGGGTTACGAGATTATGGCCCGGAATTATCGTTACCAGCACGCCGAAATCGACCTCATTGCCAAAAAGGGAAAGCTGTTGGTATTTGCCGAAGTAAAGACCCGCACCAACCTCAGTTTCGGAAATCCCGAAGAGTTTGTTTCCTATACGAAAGCGCAACTGGTCATGAAAGCGGCTGAGCAGTATATTTTCGCCAACGACTGGCTCCACGACATCCGGTTCGACATTATCGCCGTAACTATTGCAGGTAATGAGCTGCGCATAAAACACATTGAAGACGCCTTTTGCTGAACTGACCTCTGCGTCGTTTTCATTGATTGAAATAGTAGCCGGTTAGCAAATTATTTTACTGATTAGCACGTTATTAGGAAGCGAACATAAACATATCAACAAACATACATGAGAGCAACTATTTTTGGACGACTAACCCTGATTGTTGTAGCCTGTGGCCCCCTCTTTCTGTCTTCCTGTAAAGAGACAACTGATGGCGTAGCCCCCGTAGCTTCTTCGACGGGTGTTGCCACAACCAGCGAGGTAAACGATTGGATTCTATCCAATATGAAATACAGTTACTTCTGGACAGACAGGATTCCGGCTAATACGGATAAAACCTTAACCCCCGATCAATATTTCCTGTCATTACTCTATGACCGGAACAACTCGGCGAATGCCGATCGTGACCGTTTTTCCTGGATTCAGCAAAGTGCTGCTGAGCTGAAGGCTTCACTGAGCGGACAGACCAAGACAACGGGCATGGAATACAAACTGTATTTTCGGGACAATACACAAACCAGTATTGTGGCTTCTATCATCTATGTATTGCCGGGTTCGCCAGCAGCCGTAGCTGGTATCAAGCGGGGTGACATCATATCGAAAGTGAATGGGCAATCGCTGACTGGCACGAACTATCAGGGTCTACTTCAGAGCAATGCTGATAGTTATACGTTTGGTTTTGCCAGCATTGTGAATGGTACATTAACTGATGACCCACAATCGAAGTCGGTTACCGCGCTGGTTTTTCAGCAGGACCCCGTTTTGCTGGACAGCACCTACACTATTGGCGGCAAAACCATTGGGTATGTCGTTTATAATCAGTTTATTCCGGGTGCCTTAAAGGCAGATGGCACTCTTGGTAATACCTATGACCTTAAGCTAGACAATATCTTCGGCAAATTCAAACAAAAGGGTGTTAACGAACTGATTCTCGATCTGCGATACAACCGGGGAGGCTACGTCAGTTCAGCTACAAATCTGGCTAGTTTGATCGGCCGAAACATTGATGCCTCCAAGATATTCTATGACCAGAAGTGGAACAGCACTGTAACGGCTGCCTATAACAAAGAGTACGGCGCGGGTTGGAACATCAAAAATTTCGTATCCAAGGCAACCAACATTGGCGGCAACCTGAGCCGTGTTTATGTGCTCACTACGAATAGCACGGCATCGGCCAGCGAATTAATTATCAATGGACTACGACCCTTTATGACGGTGAACACCATTGGTACAACCACTGTCGGAAAAAACGTTGGCTCCATCACGCTCTCTGATGACAGCGGTAAAATAAAATGGGGAATGCAGCCCATCACGTTCAAGTCTGCCAATGCCCTGGGCTTTACCGATTATGCCGGTGGTTTTACCCCAACGGTAGAAGTAAAAGAACCAAACTACGGGATGAAAGCTTTTGGCGATGTAACGGAGGTGATGCTAAGCGAAGCTATCTTCCAGATATCTGGTACGCGTATGGCACGGCGGGCAGCCTCCTCCGAGGTTATCCGGCCAAGCGTATTCTCGTCCATAGACAGCAAAGCGGGTGGAGGTAACATGTTTGTCGATGCTATACCCTCCCGGTAACCAGGTTAATAATTGTATTATTTTAGTCCAAAAGCGGCCTCAAAGGCTGCTTTTGGCGCTTTATACTGTAACTTTAGCATCAACAAGTCACCAGCACTATGTACGAAAAGAATGTAGGTACCAAACAGAAAGCGTTACGTATCAACCTCGACCGACGTATTTATGGTTCTTTTGCTGAGATTGGGGCAGGTCAGGAAACAGCGGCTATGTTTTTCAAGGCCGGTGGATCATCCGGAACCATCGCCAAAACCATGTCGGCCTATGACATGACGTTTAGTGACTCAATTTACGGTGTAGAGGAAAGCGGTCGGTACGTGGTTGAGTCGCGGCTGGTAAAAATGCTCAGTAAGGAATACAAGCTGCTGGAGAAACGATTAGCCGAAAAACGTGGTCCCGACACTACGTTTTTTTCATTTGCAAACACCGTTGTTGCCCTCAATTACCAAAAAACGAACGAAGCCCATGGCTGGATTGGCTGTCGCTTTCAGCTAAATCCACAAGCCGGATTTAACGACGTAATTATCCACGTCCGGATGCTCGACAATGAGAATATTCTACAGCAACAGGCATTGGGGGTCATCGGCGTAAACCTGATTTACGGGTGTTATTTCTACGCGAAATCGCCCGAAACGCTGGTGCTGTCGCTCATGGACGACCTTGTCCCAGAACGTATCCAGATCGACATGATTCGCTTTAAAGGCCCCGATTTTGCGGAGGTAGACAATCGGCTCATGAGTTTGCACCTGGTCAAGAACGGCTTCACCGATGCCGCTCTGTTTGGCGCCGATGGACAAGTACTACAGCCATCCGAAGCGTTGTACAAAAAGCACATTCTGGTCATGCGTGGGCGTTTGCGTCCGGTCACGAATGTTCAGATGGACATGATTGAGAACGGCCTGAAGCAATTCAATGCTGAACCTGATGTAGACGAAAGCAGGGTGTTATCCATGGCTGAGTTAACTCTCCATAACCTGAAGGCAAACGAACAGGGTATCGACGAGAAAGATTTTCTGGATAGAGTTGATATTCTATGTTCGATGGGGCAGACCGTAATGATTTCCAACTACCTGGAATATTATAAGCTTGTAGCTTATCTGGCCCGGCTAACCCGGCTAAAAATTGGTCTGGTTATCGGTATTCCCAACCTGGAATACATTTTTGAGGAGAGCCATTATGAGTTTCTGCCGGGTGGTATTCTGGAGTCGTTTGCCACTCTATTCAGCCGAAAGGTGAAACTGTTCGTTTATCCAACGCTGAAAGAGGGCGCAATATATACCTGCAATGAGTTTAAACTGCCCCCTACTCTGGAACCCCTGTTTCAGTACCTGGTTCGGAATGACAAGATTGAGGATATCACCGACTTCAATGAGCAGAATTTACACATCTCAACCGATGGTGTACTTGAGATGATTCAAAAAGGCGAGGACGGTTGGGAGCAGATGGTTCCGGATCGGGTATCTGAGCAGATAAAAACCAATTGCCTGTTCGGTTATCCCTGCGAAGTGGATTACGTACCCATCGGTCAGCAAGTCCGCAATCAGCAGGTAGAAGAGCAGGAACAAGCCGTATCGCCTTAAGTTGATATTGTAACAAAAAGAAAGTGCCACCGATTATTTATCAGTGGCACTTTCTTTTTGTAGCCCGAGAAGGATTCGAACCTCCACAAACAGAACCAAAATCTGTCGTACTACCCTTATACTATCGGGCTGCTTTTGCAATTGCGAGTGCAAAGATAACGGTTCCCTGGCGTCAAAAACAAATATAGCTCTAAAAAATTAGGGTATTTTGCAATACGAACAGCCTTATTGGTTGATTCACAGGGATAAGGCTGACTAAATTCCGGTAACAGGAAACAGCCGGACTGATCTTTTTAATCAAACCCTGAAGTACTTTACCGGGACCACACTCCAAAAACTCAGTAGCTCCGTCGGCCACCATTCTTTCTATCGACTGCGTCCAGCGAACGGGTGATGTAAGTTGGGCAATCAAGTTGGCTTTCAACTGTGCAGGGTCAGTTGTAGCCTGCGCGTTCACGTTTTGGTAAACGGGACAACGGGGTGCAGAAAAGGGCATATTCTGAACTGCCTCGGCAAACTCCGTTCGGGCTGGCTCCATAAAAGGCGAGTGAAAGGCCCCACTCACGGCTAATGGTACAACTCGTTTGGCACCGGCTGCTTTCAGCCGCTCTTCAGCCAGTTGAATGCCGGCCGCACTTCCTGAAATGACGACCTGACCCGGACAGTTGTAATTGGCAGGGACAACAATTTCTTCTGTTATACCAGCGCACACCTCTTCGATGATTGAATCAGCTAATCCCAGTACGGCAGCCATGGTTGATGGCGTCAGTTCGCAGGCTCGCTGCATAGCCGTTGCCCGGACAGATGCCAGGCCTAACCCGTCCTCAAAAGAAAGTACGCCCGCAGCCGTCAGGGCAGACAACTCACCGAGGGAATGCCCAGCCACCATGGAAACGTCAAATCGATCAGGGGCAAAGGAGTCGTTCGTCATAGCCAGGACAACACCGTGCAGAAAAACAGCCGGTTGTGTGTAAATCGTTTGCTTAAGCTCTTCGTCTGTTCCATCAAACATAATGGAGGTCAGACTATAGCCAAGAACCTGATTAGCCTGGTCAAAAAGCTGGCGGGCGACTTCCGACTGCTGGTAAAGGTCCTTCCCCATACCCCGGAACTGCGACCCCTGCCCAGGGAATACATACGCTTTCATGTAAATAGTAGTTAGTGAGTTAATACAAGCAGGCGCAAATTAGAGCCAATATTGATGTCGTTCAAAAAGCGAAAGTAATGTTCAGCCCTAAAAATCTTAATGTCAGCGATTTAGAGCCCAAAGAAAAAGTAGTAGCTTGGGAGTCTGCACCAGCACTCATTATTTTTTAAAAATTTGTTATTCGTAAAACCATTAAATCAAACAATCTGTTGAAAAAATACAAGGTCTAACCGTTCGATGCCGTGTTCGGGGTATGTTACGGACAGCGTGATAAAGGTGCTTAGTGTTGTTTCCCTGCCGTTTGTGATTTAGCTTTGACGCGCCGTTTGATTAGGCTTTTGTTCAATTATTTACACTAAAATTTCGTGTCGTTCACCATATGGCTTGGGTAACACAAACACTATCCAGCTCGCTTGGCCGCAAGGTCATCATGTCACTGACAGGGCTGTTTCTGAGTAGTTTTTTAATTATTCACATGGCTGGAAATCTACAGCTGTTCAAAGGAGATGGCGGTCGCGCCTTTAACGAGTATACGTACTTCATGACGCACAACCCGCTTATCATGACGGTCTCGTATTTGCTTTATACGTCTATTTTGGTTCACGCACTAATGGCGTTTATTCTTACCCGCTACAACCAATCGTCTCGTCCCGTTAAGTACGCGTACAGCAAGCCCGAAGCCAACAGCGATTGGTCGTCACGCAACATGGGCATTCTGGGAACGGTTCTGCTATTATTCATCATAGTTCATATGCGTACGTTCTGGTACGAAATGCACTTCGGGTCGGTACCCATGGCTGAATATGATGGTAAACAATACAAAGACCTTTACTCAGTGGTGCAGGTAGCCTTTGGCGAACTGTGGTACGTTGTGTTGTATGTTATCTGCATGGTAGCTGTGGGCTATCACCTGGCGCATGGTTTCCAGAGCGGCTTTCAGTCGTTGGGTATCCGACACAGAAAATATACGCCCATTATTGAGTTTTTGGGCAAGTACTTTTTTGCCATTATCATACCGGCTGCTTTTGCCTCCATGCCTATTTATGTGTATTTACAGGTTCACCATATAATCTAATTAGTAAGTGAGTGGACAACTGCTTCATCTTTTGATTCGCTCATTCACACTTCACAATTGAATTATGAAACTGGAATCTAAAATCCCTGCGGGTCCGCTAGCAGAAAAATGGTCGCGGCAAAAGTTCGCCTTGAAACTGGTTAACCCGGCCAATAAGCGTAAATACGACATCATCGTAGTAGGAACGGGTCTGGCCGGTGCCTCAGCAGCCGCATCATTGGCAGAGCTAGGTTATAATGTCAAAGCGTTTTGCTTCCAGGATAGTCCTCGCAGGGCACACTCCATTGCTGCTCAGGGCGGAATCAATGCTGCCAAGAACTACCAGAATGATGGCGACAGTGTGTTCCGGCTATTTTATGACACCATAAAAGGGGGTGATTATCGTGCCCGCGAAGGCAATGTACACCGGTTGGCCGAAGTAAGTGTTAACATCATCGACCAATGCGTGGCGCAGGGCGTTCCCTTCGCTCGTGAGTACGGTGGTACACTGGCAAATCGGTCCTTTGGCGGGGCACAGGTTTCCCGCACGTTCTATGCCCGTGGTCAAACCGGTCAGCAATTACTGCTGGGTGCTTATTCGGCGCTCAGTCGTCAGGTAGCTAACGGAAAAGTCAAATTGTATCCTCGCACCGAAATGCTGGACCTGGTTGTTCAGGATGGTAAAGCACGGGGTATTGTTACCCGTAATCTGATTACGGGCAAGATAGAATCGCATTCAGGACACGCAGTACTACTTTGCACCGGCGGGTATGGCAACGTGTTTTACCTGTCTACCAACGCCATGGGTAGCAATGCTACGGCGGCCTGGCGGGCACACAAAAAAGGAGCGGCATTTGCCAATCCCTGCTTTACCCAGATTCACCCGACCTGTATTCCCGTGTCCGGCCACTATCAGTCAAAGTTGACTCTGATGTCGGAATCGTTACGGAATGACGGACGGGTGTGGGCCCCCAAATCGAAGGAAGATGCAGAGAAGATTCAGAAAGGTCAAATGAAACCAACCGGTTTGGCGGAAGCCGACAGGGACTATTTTCTGGAACGCAAATACCCCGCTTTTGGTAATCTTGTGCCACGCGACGTAGCATCCCGTAACGCCAAGTACGTCTGTGACGAAGGCCGGGGAGTAAGCAAAACGGGGCTGGCTGTTTACCTGGACTTTGCTGACGCAATTAAGCGCGACGGGCAGAAAACGATTGAGGCAAAATACGGCAACCTCTTTGAGATGTACGAAAAAATCACTGGCGAAAATCCGTACGAAACGCCAATGATGATTTACCCCGCCGTTCACTATACAATGGGTGGCTTGTGGGTCGATTACAATCTAATGACCAGCGTTCCGGGCTTGTACGCCCTCGGCGAAGCGAATTTTTCTGACCACGGGGCCAACCGCCTTGGTGCATCAGCCCTTATGCAGGGATTGGCGGATGGTTATTTCGTGATTCCTTACACGGTTGGTGACTACCTGGCCACCATCGGTCCAGCGGATAAAATTCCCGTAGACGCTCCCGTCTTTAAAGAAGCCGAGGAGAAAATAAACGGTCAGATCAATCGCCTGCTGTCTATCAAGGGAGAACGGCCGGTAGATGAGTTACACAAGGAATTGGGCCACATCATGTGGGAATACTGTGGTATGTCACGTAATGAGGAAGGGTTGAAGGTTGCTAAACAAAAGATTCAGGCACTAAAAAAAGAGTTCTGGTCGAACGTGAAGATTCTAGGTGGGCCGGAAGAAATGAATCAGGCCTTGGAGCAGGCGTCGCGTGTTGCTGACTTTATCGAATTGGGCGAATTAATGATTGACGATGCGCTTAACCGGAATGAATCGTGTGGGGGGCATTTCCGGGAAGAGTATCAGACACCCGATGGTGAAGCCCTTCGTGATGATGCCAACTACGCCTACGTAGCCGCCTGGGAGTTCCAGGGCGAAAACCAGCCCGAGTTACTCAACAAGGAAGTGCTTGAGTTTGAGAACGTAAAACTGACACAGAGAAGTTATAAATAAGTGATGGGTTTATGATTATACTGATCTGTTGTAATAGCCGATTGGTAATACTAAACCATAAATCCCGGCGGGGAACCGCTTAAATCCGTCAAAAATGAAGATCAATTTAAAGGTCTGGAGACAAAAGAGCACCAATGCCGCTGGAAAACTGGTGGAGTACCAGTTAGATAACGTTTCAGAAGACATGTCCTTTCTGGAGATGTTTGATGTGCTGAATGATTCGTTGACCCGGAAGGGGGAAGATCCCGTAACTTTCGACCACGACTGTCGGGAGGGCATTTGTGGTATGTGCTCGATGTATATCAATGGACGCGCACATGGCCCTCAAACGGGCGCAACCACTTGTCAGTTGCATATGCGTTCATTCAGCGATGGAGATACTATCGTTGTTGAACCCTGGCGGGCGCGGGCTTTCCCGGTTATCAAGGATTTGATGGTTGACCGGACTGCTTTTGACCGCGTTATTCAGGCAGGTGGTTATGTATCGGTCAATACCGGTTCTGCACCTGATGCCAACGAGATTCTGATTCCACGTAGCATTGCTGATGAGGCAATGGATGCCGCAGCCTGCATTGGCTGTGGTGCCTGTGTAGCTGCGTGCAAAAATGCATCGGCTATGCTGTTTGTATCTGCCAAAATTTCGCAGTTAGCGATTTTACCCCAAGGCAAATCCGAACATAAAGAGCGGGCAGAACGTATGGTAGCACAAATGGATGCCGAAGGATTTGGAGCCTGTTCGTTTACGGGTGCCTGCTCTGTTGAATGTCCAAAATCAATTTCGCTTGATCATATTGCCCGCTTGAACCGGGAGTATCTGGGTGCTCAGTTAACCACCGAGAATGTACAGGGTTAATTGAGTTTAGTCTTTCCTTCACAAACGAATCCCGGTCAGCACTGACCGGGATTCGTTTGTTTGCAAGTGCATGTTGGGCTATTTACAACTGATAATTACCCAACCAAAACTCAACTGATAAACTTTCTTAAATATATTTTTCTTTTCTCCCGTCAATTTTCTACTTTTGCAGTCCCAAACTCAGAACAACGAGTTAGCGACATACGAAGATGAAGGTCTGTAGCAGAAACCACATCTGACTTTTAGGCAGATAAACCATGCGTAGCCTGGCTTTATGTGTCGTTCAAGGTCAGGTGCTGTGCATCCGGCCTTTTTTAGTGTTGTTTTGGGCTCTGATTGCTAAGCACATATAGGATTCTCCTGATTATTTGCCTACCTTTGCGGCCCCATTCAGCGATTTGAATTGGGAAAATTTACCTAATTTTTTACCTGCTTACTTTAAACAAACACAAATGTCTGGTTTAATTGGCAAGAAAATCGGGATGACCAGCGTGTACAATGCGGACGGGCAGGCTCTGGCATGTACAGTGATTGAGACGGGTCCCTGTGTCGTAACACAAGTTCGTAGCATCGAGAAAGATGGCTACACAGCTGTGCAGCTGGGTTATGGCGATAAGAAAGAGAAGCACAGTAACAAACCGGAGATGGGCCACTTCAAAAAGGCTGGCACGACACCCAAACGCAAACTGGTCGAATTCAAAGAATTTGAACAGGAGTTGAATCTGGGTGAAACGCTCACGGTTGCCGATGTATTTACTGAGTTAGACTTCGTCGACGTTGTTGGCACAGTAAAAGGTCGTGGTTTTCAGGGTGTTGTTAAGCGTCATGGATTCGCTGGTGTGGGTGGTCAAACCCACGGTCAGCACAACCGGGGTCGTCACCCAGGTTCGATTGGTGCCTGCTCCTTTCCGTCACGCGTATTCAAAGGTATTCGTATGGGTGGCCGCATGGGCGGTAACCGCGTCAAGGTTCAGAACCTGCGTGTTTTACGGGTTATGCCTGAGCAGAATCTGCTCGTTGTTAGTGGTTCGGTTCCCGGAGCTAAAAATTCATACGTTATTATCGAGAAATAGGTCATGGAAGTAATCGTATATAACAGCAAAGGCGAGGACACAGGCAAAAAGGTCACTCTGCCGGAAGAGGTTTTCGGAATCGAGCCGAACCAGCACGCGATTTACCTCGACGTGAAACAGTACCTGGCCAATCAGCGTCAGGGAACGCATAAAGCGAAAGAGCGGGCTGAAAATGCGCACTCAACCCGCAAACTGAAGAA
>CAWAJC010000025.1:0-162425 GCA_963782245.1 uncultured Cytophagales bacterium | reverse complement strand
ACAGCCCGATTTTCTTTTTTACGTATCGGGCGTCGATATCCTGGAATCGGACCGGTTGGGCAAACTGTCCGTAAGCCGGGACGGGTGCAAAACGCGGGATAATTTCGTGTTTGAGCAGGCCATCAAACAGAACCTGCCCCTTGTTGTGTCGATGGGGGGCGGCTACTCCCCCCGCCTGGCCGATATCGTGGAAGCCCACTGCAATACCTTCCGGCTGGCAACGAATCTGTTTTTTTGATGCCGACTTCTGACTTGACGATGGAGTAAATAGTAGTTTTGGCAATACGCCGATGACCGTTTATTTTACTTGTTGAGACGTTCAAACAATTCTCTTGGTGATATAATTATTGTCCCTTTGTAATCGGCCATGGTAAAGTCGTCTGTATTGCCTGTCACCAGATAGTCAGCCTGGCAAGCTTCGGCAAGTTCCAACAGTCTGTTGTCTGCTTCGTCATGGATTATGGCAACTGTTTCAGTTGGTTCAACCAGTAACGAACGGCTTTTTATATCGGCCAATAACAGCTGTGCCCGGACGTGGAAATCGGGAAACCTGCTAAATTTTTCCCGGTTCAGGACGTCAAGGTATTCAGCAAAAAGTTTGTCCGAGATGTAAAGTTGCAGGCTACTGTTTGCCAAAATAGTATCGACCAGAAAGTACGGGTAACTCCGTTGAATCAGAGCCGATACAAGAACGTTGGTGTCAAGAATGAGCCGCATGATTCCGGGCAGCTTTTACTTCGGCCGAAATCTCATCCATCGTCATACCCGACAGTCCATACCGTTCCGATAACTCAACCGTCTTTCGTAGGTTCTGCCGACTTATTTCCCGGCTTATGATATCGACAAAGTCGCTAAAAGAAAGCTGGTCATTCTGAATCCCGAATTTCTCATACTCAAGATCCGATATATTAATGCTGAGTGTCCGCATAGTCATTAAACAGTTATCAGTCCGAAGATAAGGAATTTGCGACAATGGACAGTTTTGTGTTTGAGCAGGCCATCAAACAAAAACCTGCCCCTGGTGGTGTCGATGGGGGGCGGCTACTCCCCCCGCCTGGCCGATATCGTGGAAGCCCACTGCAATACCTTCCGGCTGGCAACGAATATGTTTTTTTGATGCCCGTTATATCAGCTCTGCATCCAGCATACATGCTACTGTAGATGCCACTCGACGGATTTTGTCATCCCGACGCAGGAGGGATCTCAAGCATTAGGACAGCTGAGATCCCTCCTGCGTCGGGATGACAAAAGGGAATTCACTGTACTCCCAATGAACTACTTAAGACAAAAGTGTAAGGCATTGCCTTTCAATGTCTAATTCTTTTTCCGTACGCCTACTTTAACTTACTTCACGATTATTGTCGTTTGCCCCGACCGGCCTGCCTTGTTGAATACTTTCAGTTTGATAGTGCCCGTGGCGGCAATAGGCTCCGTGTATACCGGGCTGGATGCCGTGGGTTCAGTGCCGTCTGTGGTGTAGCGGATGGTCATGCCAGGTAACTGTACGTTGGCCGCCAGTTTGCCCGATACTATTTTAGCACCCGCCGTGGGGATGCGGTATTGAAAGCCACCCGCGTAGGTGTCCAGCCGGGGCAACTCCCGTTCCGATAGCGTATGAACAAAGTCCGACCAGGCCCGACTGTATAGCTGGTCGCTTTGGGCGGTGTTGGTCTCGATAGCCCAGGCGGGTTCTTTGGCCCACGCCCGTTCGGCTACGGATAGCAGCTTGGGCAACAGTTTGTACTCCAGTTGATCGGGACTTAAAATCTTTTCCGACCAGAGGGGAGCTTCGATGCCCACAATATTTGCCCGGCCCGCTGCCGTTAGCGGCTCCCGACTTTTGATGGCGGAAGGGGGGTAAAGTTTGCCGGTTTTGTCGTCTTTAAAATTCCGCAGGTAATCGTACGGGATAAAGTAAAACGGCTTGTCGATGTCTACGTAGCCACCCCAGTACTGACCGGGTTCCTCCGACGAGGTGTTGTAGGCTAAATCCAGGTACAGGTGCGTAACGGGCGTCAGAATGACCTTATAGCCCGCATTGGCCAGGCGGTAGGCGAGGTCCTCCGCCCCGGACCCCGGACTGTTCTGCCAGACGTTTACGTGGAAGTTCTTACCGGCAAATAGTGGGTTCGGGACCCATATCGACCGACCGTTTTTCATGGCTCTTGTCAACCCGATTTCTTCCCAGCCCGATAAGTACAAACCCCGGCTTTTGAGGGCCTTATCCAGTTTGCCGAAGTAGTACTCCCACAAATCCTGGGTTGTTTTGATGGATGGATTCTGGGCCATCAGCCGCTGTGCAGAGGGTGACTTTTGCCATACGCCTTTCGGTACTTCATCACCGCCGTAGTGGATCGTGCTCAGGGGCGCACCCGCTTCAGTATACATAGCCCGCAAATCGTCGGCCACGCGCTCCATGAACGTATACACCGACGGCAGCGACACGTCGACCACGTTATCATTCCAGCCCTGTACCGACTGGTAGACGGATTTATCAGCCAGGTCGCGGAGCAGATACTTTTCGGCTTCGGCTTTATTGCCCGTTTTTATCAACCGCTCGTAGCGGGCATCCATGGCCCGCAGGGCGGCACGGGCGTGACCGGGCGATTCAATTTCAGGAATTACGTTTATGTGCCGGTCGCGGGCATACCGGAGAATTTCAACGAAGTCGGCTTTGCTGTAAAAACCGGTGCCGGACGTATTGCTGGCCGATGGACCGGACCCGTAAGACGGTACGATACTCTCCTTCTGAGTAGCCGAGTAGGCCCGTTTGCTACCTACAGAAGTCAGTTCGGGCAGGGAGGGCATCTCTACCCGCCAGCCTTCATCGTCGCTGAAGTGCAGGTGCAGGGTGTTGAACTTGTACAGCGCCAGCAGATCCAGCACCTTCAGGACTTCCGATTTGGGCTGGAAATTCCGGGCTACATCCATCATGAAGGCGCGGTACGGAAACCGGGGCGCATCCGTAACGACCAAACCCGGCAGGCTTACCGATCCCGATTTTGCCGCACCCGGCGGCATCAGCGTTTGCAGCGACTGAATGCCGTAGAACAGACCCGCCCCCTCCGAAGCCGACAGGACAATGCCGTCCTGACTGATCCGTAGTTCGTACCCTTCCGGGTCCATACCGGATTTTCTGCGGAGCGTGATACTCTTGCCCGAAGCCTGCGTCTGGATGGCCGGCCTGGTGCCCATCACCGTAGCCAGCGCGTTGGCTAGTACCACTGCTTCGGCATTGAACGCTTTGTCCGGTACAATAACGACCTGTTTATCCAGCAAAAAGGATTGCCCCGTTTCCTGGTACGAAACGGGCGTTGGGAAAATCTTCGTCAGGTTATCCGCCGGGACTGGCTGAATTTCGGCATTCTGATCGTAGATTTTTTCCGCCAGCTGCTGGTCAGCTTTCTCAAACTGATTCCCTTTATTCACCGTCAGCCCTACCGGAAAAGCTTCTTCCGGATTGCTGTCGAACACCAGGTAGAACCCAATCGGGAAGTCGGTGATGTTGCGGATGTGCCGGTCCTGAATGGAGATCGTTGCCGACTGTCCGGGGGCTATCGCTTTAAACGCCGGTCCGGGTTTGAGGGAATAAAAATCGCCGTTCACTGGCGCCACGCGGGCCACATTGGAATCCGTACTGGCTGCGGAACCGCTGTTGAAATACATCGTCCAGCCACTGGCGGGCAGGGGCCTGTTGCCCGTATTGGTAAGCGTCAGGGCCAGTCGGGAGCGGCCGGTATTGTCGGCCAGCGCCAGGCGGATGGTCAGGGGTTTGGTGGTTGTTTCAGTCGTTGGAGTATCCGTAGCAGCCCTGGTGTCCGACGTATTCTGAGCGCAACTGGCAAACGATAACAGGCTTAGGCATAGCAGACTGGTGAACGAAATCTTCATAGAAAAAGGAAAAGGGCTAATGAGACGAATTGACACGAATAAACAGGCTTACAACATACCCCGCTTCAACTCTCCAACGGCATGATTGGCGGCCCGCGCCGTAATGGCCATGAACGTAAGCGACGGGTTCTGGGTGGAGGTAGAGGTCATGCAGGCACCGTCTGTAACAAACACATTTTTGCAGGCATGCAACTGATTCCACTTGTTGAGCAGCGACGTTTTAGGGTCTTTTCCCATCCGGACCCCGCCCATTTCGTGAATATCCAGACCCGGTGCCTTGTTGGGTTGGTCGTGGGTCTGAATATTGATAAACCCGGCTCCGGTGAGCATTTCGGTCATCTGTTCGTGGAAATCCACAATCATTTTCTCATCATTGTCGTCGTACCCCACCGATATGTTCAGCTGCGGAATACCCCAGGGATCTTTCAGGGTCTTATCCAGCATCACGAAATTGGTTTCTTTAGGAATGGTTTCGCCCATCATGTGGGAGCCTACCCGCCAGTTGCCGTATTGGGGCTGCATCAGATTCGCTTTCAATTCCGCACCCATGCCGGCCGTGTCGACTCTGCTGGTACGGCTACCGCTGAACCCGGCTGCATAGCCGCGCAAAAAGTCGGTTTCCTGTTTCTGGACGTTGCGAAACCGGGGAATGTAGCTGCCGTTAGGCCGGATACCATCGGTCGTTTTGTCCAGGAATCCTTCGTATTCTGCCGAAATCGTGGTGCGGAAATTATGGAACGCTATGTATTTGCCCAGCAGGCCGTTGTCGTTACCCAGCCCGCGCGGAAACCGCGTCGACATGGAGTTCAGCAGAATCAGGTTGCTGTTCAGGCAGGCTGCGTTAACAAAAATAATGCGGGCGTAGTACTCGGTCATCTGGTTGGTATGCGCATCGATGACCCGCACGCCCGTCGCTTTATTTTTCTTCTCATCGAAAATGATCGAATGCACCACCGAATCGGGCTGTAAGGTCATTTTGCCGGTTTTGGCAGCCCAGGGCAAGGTGCTGGCGTTGCTGCTGAAATACCCGCCGTAGGGGCAGCCCCGCTGGCACAGGTTTCGGTTCTGGCACTGGGCCCGGCCTTGCTGGTAGTGAATCGGCTGGGGTTTGGTCAGGTGCGCACAACGCCCGATGATAACGGGGCGTTGCCCGTTGTACCGCTTCGCCATCTGCTCGGAAAAGTGTTTTTCCACGCAGGACTGCTCGTGCGGGGGCAGAAACTCGCCGTCGGGTAGGGTAGACAAGCCGTCTTTGTTTCCCGATATACCGGCAAATTTCTCCACGTAGCTGTACCAGGGGGCTATATCGGCATAACCAATGGGCCACTCTACGGCAAATCCATCGCGGGCGGGGCCGTCAAAATCAAACTGCGACCAGCGTTGGGTTCCCCGCGCCCACATCAGCGATTTTCCGCCCACCTGATACCCCCGAATCCAGTCGAAGGGCTTTTCCTGTACGTAGGGGTGTTCGGCATCTTTAACGAAGAAGTGCTGGGCATCCTCCCGGTTGGCGTAACAGCGACTGGCAATGGGGTTGGCATCCCGGTACTCTTTGGACAGCTGACCCGCATGAGAAAACTCCCAGGGCGGCATCATCGTGGTGGGGTAATCGGTAATGTGTTTTACGTCGCGGCCCCGCTCCAGTACAAGGGTGCGTAAGCCTTTGCCGGTCAGTTCTTTGGCCGCCCAGCCACCACTAATGCCAGAGCCGATAACGATGGCGTCGAATGTGCGGTCTTTAACAGAATCTATGTTTAAATAAGCCATTTGTTCAGGAGATAATAAACGATAAATGAAAAACTACCGGCCGTTCTTACTGGCCACTTCGGGAACCTCCACGCAGCCGTGGTAATAGCCCGGCGCCATCACGTACTTTTTCACATTCACCAGGTAGTATTCGGAGTTGGTGTACCCCTGAATGGTCAGCCCTTTCACCAGGTCGACGAAGGCTTTGCCAACCGGATCGGTGTTAGTGGTCAGGGCAGTCAGGATGGCTATTCGTTGCGGGGCATCACAGGCGGTAAAAGGCTTGCCAGCGGTTTTTTGGGCCGTGTCCTCCGTCAGGACCAGGCCCCGTTGCAGCGTTTCCTGGGCGGGTGGACCGTAGCAATCCTGAATCATTCGCATGGCAAATTGGTGAACACCAAGCGATTTGGCGCCGGGCGAATCCACGCTGGGCGAATCCACGCTGGGCGATCTCACGCCAGACATAGTGGTTTGCGGGATGAATGTCTCCACGATTTCGGCCAGCAGGGCTTCTTCGGCGAGGGGGAGGGTAGAAACGAATTCCAGGGAGTCGGCCGTCCAGCCGGAGGCCCAGGCCGGCAGACTCATCAGACCGCTGAAGCCAACGGCCAGGCTTCGTAAAACAGTTCGTCGTTGCATAAATAAAAGGAAACAAACCCTGCATTGGAGTACGGCAGGTTTAGTACTGAACGGATTTTTTCTAAGAAACGGTCAACGGCATCGCAACATTATACTATGGGGTTAATCATATCTCACTGCGTCAACATAGCGTAAATTACGTATTTTTAGCCCCAATTTGCCCATAAGCCCGCGCAAGCCCACTGGGTTATAAACGGAGGATGATTCGCTTACTACTCAGTTTGACATCTGGTTTATTTTCTTTACATGAAACAAAATATCGTAAAAACCCGGCTCAAAAACAGCCAGCCCGTACTGGGCGTTTTATCCAATAGTACAGACCCTACTGTGGCCGAACTCTGTGGCCTGTCGGGGCTCGATTTTTACATGATCGATGGCGAGCACAGTCCCGTTACTACCGCGCAGGTGCAGGACATTGTGCGGGCCTGCGACGTGGCCGGTATCACTCCCCTGGCCCGCGTTCGGAGCAACGACCCCAAACTTATTTTACAGTTTCTGGATGCCGGCGTGATGGGTATCATGATGCCGGGGGTGCGGACGGCAGCCGAAGCCGAAGCCCTGGTGAAAGCCGTGAAATATCCACCCCTGGGTGAGCGGGGCTTCGGACCGGTACGGGCCAACGACTACCTGCTGGGAAGCATGAATCAGGGCGAAGCCGTTGCCTTTGCTAACGAACAGACGCTGATATTGCCCCAGATTGAGGCTACCGAAGCCATTGCTAATCTCGACGATTTACTGCAGGTTGAAGGCGTAGACGGCTTCGTAATCGGCCCGCGCGACCTGGCCATGAGTATGGGCTTTTACGATGGACCCGGCCACGACGAGGTGAAACGGACCATTGCGGGTGTGGTTGAAAAAATCAGAAAAGCCGGACTCATTGCGGGTACTACAGCCGCCACCGGGGATCAGGCCAAGGCCCTTATTGATCGGGGCGTTCTGTTCTGCCTCAACTCCTTTGCCGGGTTGCTCAAATCGGCCGCCGGTGACTTCATGAAAGGGAGAAGCCAATAGCGTATGATTACCACCCTGTCGGTACGGGAAAACAGTGCCATCGGCTCCGACACACAGTGGGCCGAGCCGCCCCCCGGTGGCTTTCGGGTGCCCGATGCTGTTTTTCAGCTGCTGCGCCAATTTGCCTTCGATAACGACCAGGCCGATGGATTGCTCACCTTTTCGGTGCAGAAAGGACGGGAACTGGTCAAGCTACGGAATTACGTCGGGTTGTTGCCGCTGACGACCCGAACGCAGCTTGAAATTCTGCCCAAAGCGGGGCAACCCCATGAAGCCCGTCCGCTGTTGCTGACCATGCTGCGGCATTTGCGCCAAAGCCCTTTCCGGACGCTTCCGGACGCTTATACGCAGGCCAGTCGATTACCCTTGTGGGAAACCTTCATCAGCACTTTTCTGGATTCGGTGGCCCCACTGGTGCAACAGGGAATCCAGCGGGCCTACGTAACGGTCGAGGCCAATGAGCGATTCTGGAAGGGGAAGTTTCAGTACGTCCGGCAGCAGCGGGGAAATGCCTGGCACGCCGAACGACTGGCCGTGCGGTATGACAGCCTGACCGCCGACGTAGCCGCCAACCGTATCCTGAAAACTACACTGACGTACCTCGCCGGTGCCACAGCAAACCCGCGTCTCCTGCAGCGTATCGGTCAACTGGCCTGGGCCATGGATGACGTATGTTTGTCTGATTCGATACCGGACGACTGGCGGATAGTGCGCCGGTCGAGCCACTTGTTCAGGCGGTATGAGCAGGCCCTTCGCTGGGCCGAAGCCCTGTTGCACGGGCGGGGTTTCGGTATCCGAACGGGATCGTCGCCGAGCATGGCATTACTGTTTCCGATGGAACGGGTTTTTGAGGATTACGTAGCGCATGGTATCAAGACTTACTGGCCGGATACCGATGATGTGCGCGTTCAGGAATCATCCGCGCATCTGGTGGATGAACACGTAGGTACGCCCAAGTTCCGGCTCCGCCCCGACATCGTGATCCGGTATGACGACCGGACGCTGGTGTTCGATACAAAATGGAAGACCATCCGGGGGCCGGAGTCGGGCACCGGGTCAGATCCCGGCACGTACGGTATCGAGCAGGCCGATCTCTACCAGCTTTATGCCTATGGTAAAAAATACGCGGCCAGTGATCTGTTCCTGATTTACCCCGCCAACGAAACCTTTCGTCGCCCACTGGCCGTGTTTGATTACGACGCCACCACCCGCTTGCACGTTGTGCCCTTTGATGTAACCAATTCGCTGGCGCATGAAGTAGAAAGGCTCACGGCCTACGCTTTACCGTTCCAAACACTCCCGTAACCTCATGCCTCTTATCCTAACCTTAATTGGTATTCTGTTCCTTGTTATCCTGATTGCCTTTGTTCATCTCGATACCTTTATCTCGTTCGTAATCGTTGCCCTCGGCATTGGTCTGGCAGCGGGCATGGACGTGGTGGATGTGGGTAAATCCATCCAGACTGGAATTGGGGGTACCCTCGGCGAGTTAGTCCTGATTATTGGCTTTGGCGCTATGCTGGGCCGGTTAGTGGCCGAAAGCGGGGCTGCCCGGCGCATTACGAATGTGCTGATTGGCTGGTTTGGTATCAAAAATATCCGCTGGGGGCTGGCTGTAGCGGGCTTCGTAATCGGTATCCCGCTGTTCTACAATGCGGGATTTATCATCGTTGTCCCGCTGATTTTTACCATTGCGGCTTCGTCCGGGCTCCCGTTAATGTCGGTAGCGGTACCCATGCTGGCCTCCCTGTCCGTAGCGCACGGCTACCTGCCCCCGCATCCGTCGCCATCGGCGGTGGCCGGGCAACTCAACGCCAACATCGGCCAAACGCTGATTTACGGTATTATCATCGCTATTCCGGCTATCGTTATTGCCGGACCGCTGTTTGGTCGTACGCTCACCAAGATAAAGGCGACACCCAACAAGGAGTTGTTCAACATCCGCGAAGTCCCCGACCATAACCTACCGGGGGCGGGTATCAGCTTCTTCGTGGCCTTACTGCCCGTGCTGCTGCTAACCACCTTCGGCCCGCTAAAAAGTGCCATGCCCGACGGGTCTTTCCTCAAAACGATCATCACCCTAATGGCCGAACCGTATGTTGGTATGCTGCTGTCGGTACTGGTTGCTATCTACGCGCTCGGTATCCGGCAGGGGCAAACCCTGAAAGCAATTACCAAAGACCTGGAAGAGGCCGTTAAGGCTATCGCCCCCATTTTGCTGGTCATTGCCGGTGCCGGTGCGCTCAAGCAGGTGTTCGGTGACAGTGGCACCAGCAAATACATCGGCAGTCTGCTGGCCGATGTCGCTATTCCGCCCTTGATACTGGCCTGGGGTATTGCCGCTTTTATCCGGGTTTGCGTAGGGTCGGCAACGGTAGCGGGTCTGACAACGGTGGGCATTATCCTGCCCCTGATTCAGTCGCAGGCGATCAAACCCGAACTCATGGTGCTGGCTATTGGCTCCGGCAGTCTTATGTTCTCGCACATCAACGACGGGGGATTCTGGCTGTTCAAAGAGTACTTTAATCTGACCATCGGGCAGACCATCCGAACCTGGTCCATCATGGAAACCATCGTATCTATTGTTGGATTGATTGGCGTGCTGTTGCTGGATATGGTCGTATAATTCGGTGGTTGATGGATAATGTAGAATGAATAATGAAAAATATAAAGGTCTGATGGCCATATATTTGCCACTATTTACTCTGTATTATACACTCTACATTAAATCTAGGATGATCCGTTCATTCGGGCGAAGGCGTTCTTCAGCTCATCGGCTCCTGCCTTTGCCATTGCTTCACTGAATCCAAAGGTTATTTCGGTTTTCCCTTCTTGTAATTGTTCAAACACGGCCGCAATAAAATCGGCTACGGGGGAGCTGCATCGTATAACCCTTTGCCAGCCTGAGGTGTCATTTGCCTGTAGAAGCCCTTCCGTGAGGCCCAGGCCAATACCTGATGCGCCCCCCGTAATCAGGATTTTGTTGTTCGAAATGTTCATGATTGCTTGCCTCAGCTCATTTTTGAGCGGGCTGGTTAGCATAGTACAAAAGGGACGGGTAAAGGGTTAAACAGACCACGCTGGTTTTACAAACAGCAACTCGTTCCGGCCTGTATGGGCGGACAGGCTACCGTTCCGTAACTGCAATACACGCAGCAATGTCCGGGTAGTGGTTTTAGCACGGCCAGACAATGAGGGCATTCGTAAAAATAAACGCAGGCATCTGTCGGCATGAGGTCATCCTGCCGGTAATCACAACGGGGGCAGGTTAGTTGTGCGTTAAGGATAACCGTCTTGCCCTGATAAACCCCGTACGTGTTATGAATGGCGTTCATGCTGTTGGGTCGGATAAGAGCAATGCCGATACGCTGTTATCCTACCGGTAAAAGTAGCCTTTTACGCAGTAACCACCGCCCCCTGCCTGCTTTTAGCGGTATGACTCAAATTTCTCGTTTTCTGCTTGTGCTGTTAACAGCCGGTTTGCTTGCCATGAGCGCGGCAAAACCAACCCGTGTCATCTTCTTCGGTGACTCCATTACCCAGGCGGGTGTAAATCCTGGTGGCTACATCGACCGCCTGAAAAAAATGATGCCTTCCGACCAGTACGAACTGATTGGGGCCGGTATCGGCGGCAACAAAATCTACGATTTATTTCTGCGCATGGACGACGACGTGCTGGCCAAACAGCCCGATGTGGTGGTAATCTGGGTGGGGGTGAATGACGTGTGGCACAAAGCCACGTCGGGCACGGGTACAGACCCCGACAAGTTCGTTAAGTTTTACGAAGCCGTTGTGAAAAAACTACAGGCCGCCAACATCCGCGTGGTACTTTGTACGCCCGCAGCCATTGGCGAAAAAACCGATATGACCAACCAGCAGGATGGCGACCTGAACCAGTATAGCCAGTTTATCCGGGATATTGCCAAACGGCAGAACCTCCCCCTGGTCGATCTGCGCAAAGCGTTCCAGGCGTATGATCTGCAACACAACACGGACAACAAAGACCGGGGCACGCTAACTACCGACCGGGTGCACCTGAATGATACGGGTAATCAGTTTGTTGCCGAGCAGATGCAGCAGGTGCTAACGGCGGGGAAATAAATCTCATTCTTCTTAAAACCAGAAACGACCGGCTTCAACAGGCCGGTCGTTTCTGGTTTTAAGAAGAATGAGATGAAAAGGCTTACTTCTCCTTCAGGATGCGGATGGTTTTCGTCTGTGTTGGCGTACTGGCCCGCAACAGTAAGATCCCCGCTGGCAGATGACCCACCTCAAACTGAACTTTCTCGGCTGAAAGTGCCCGCTCAGTGGAGAATTGATTCACTCGCTGCCCCTGCTCATCGGTCAATACCAGATTCAGCGAACCACCGGCTGCTCCCGTTACCAGCACGGAAATGAGCGTACTCACCGGGTTGCCCAGTACCTGAAGCTGTAAGCCCGGTGTCGGCTCCCCGCTCACCCGCGCACCCGGGGCCGAAGGCGTACAGGCCGCCAGCCAGTTGTAGCTAAACGTGCTGCTCACTCCGTTCTGCACCGCACTCAGAGTAATCACCGAATTGTCAGTATACAGGTTTAAGGTGTAGGGACCCGGCGCCGTGGTCGGCAACAACTCGTTGACCACCGAGAAGCTCACCGGACTGCCGTCCAGACCCGCGTACCGGGGGTTGAACGTTACCCGACGCTCACCCGCCGAAATGACCTGGCAACTCACCGTCGTGACACCCGTAATACTGAACGTACCCGTGGGTGGTGGAGTAGCGCCCGCCGGATTGACGTTGATGGTGAAGCTGGTGCTGGCACTCATACTGCCCGGATCAGTCGCCGTGACGGTCACATTACTCACCCCCGACATCGAGGGCGTACCCGAAATGGTGGAAGGCGGGCTGAAACTCAGCCCTGCTGGTAAGCCCGTCACCGACAGGGTCAACTGATTGGGCGTCTCGGCATCGGTGAACACATTGGCCAACGACAGCGTGTAAGCCGTGCCCACCGTGGCCGACTGGGGCGGCACCGGATTGGCGACCGTGGGCGGGGTGTTAGCCGTCGTGCTGCTGCAGACCGCCAGCCAGTTGTAGGCAAAACTACTGGATACACCGCTCTGCACTGCCTGCAGGGTCACCACCGGATTATCGGTATACAGATCCAGGGTGTAGGGACCCGGATTGGTCGTCGGGGTCAGTTCGTTAACCACCGAGAAGCTGATGGGGGCACCGTTCACACCCGCGTACCGGGGGTTGAACGTCAGCCGACGCTCACCCGCTGAGAGCACCTCGCAACTGATGGTGGTGACACCCGTAATGCTGAAGGTACCCGTTGGCGGAGGGGGAGTACCCGCTGCCGGATTGACGGTGATGGTGAAGCTGGTGCTGGCACTCATACTCCCCGGATCAGTCGCCGTGACGGTCACCGTACTTACTCCCGACATCGAGGGCGTACCCGAGATGGTGGATGGCGGGTTGAAGTTCAGCCCGGCGGGCAGGCCCGTTACCGACAGCACCAGGGCGTTGGGCGTCTCGGCATCGGTGAACACATTGGCCAGCGACAGCGTGTAGCCCACGCCTACCGTAGCCGACTGAGGGGGTACGGGGTTAGCCACTGTGGGGGGCGTGTTGCCCGTCGAAGAGCTACAGGCCGAGAGCCAGTTGTAGGCAAACTGGGTGGTAGCCCCGCTCTGGGTGGCCTGTAGGGTGATGACCGGGTTATCGGTGTACAGATTCAGCGTGTAAGGCCCCGGTGCCGTGGTGGGAGTCAGTTCATTGACCACTGAGAAGCTCACCGGCGAACCATCCAGTCCGGCGTAGCGGGGGTTGAAACTGACCCGGCGCTGACCGGCCGAGATGGTCTCACAGCTGACGGTGGTGACGCCCGTGATGCTGAAAGTCGCCGTGGGGGGCGGATTACCGGCGGCCGGATTGACCGTAATGGTGAAGCTGGTGCTGGCTGAGAGGCTGCCCGGATCGGTGGCCGTTACCGTCACACTCGATACCCCACTCATCGAGGGCGTACCCGAGATAACCCGGTTGCTGGGATTGAAGCTCAGCCCGTTGGCGGGCATGATGCTGGCGGTGTAGGTCAGCTGATTAGGCGTTTCGGCATCGGAGAAGGCGTTGACCGTGTAGGAGAAGGCCACGCCCACGGTGGCCGTCTGGTTATCGTTAGCCGTGGCGACGGGAGCCGTGTTGGCCGGTGGGGCCTGGGTTACCGTCACGCTCACCGTGCCCGATATGGTCTGGCTGGTGGGGCTGGTGGCATCGCTCACCACGACGGTGAAGGTCTGCACCCCGGTAGGCAGGTTTGACACCGTAGCGGTGTTGCCCGACTGGGTGATGGTGCCTGGTCCCGAGAAGGTGTAGCTGTAGGGGGTAGTACCGCCCGATACAGTAGCCGACAGGGTCGTGGTGCCACTGGTGGTGAGCATGTCAGGGCTCGCCGTCAGCGTTAGGGCTAGCGGGGTGACCACTACTGGAGCTGGGCTGACGGTAATGGTGAACGTATTACTAGCCGTTAAACTACCGGGATCGGTCGCTGTTACTGTCACACTCGATACCCCACTCATCGAGGGCGTACCCGAAATGGTCGATGGAGCCGTGAAATTCAGCCCCGCTGGTAACCCCGAAACCGACAGGGTCAGCTGGTTGGGCGTCTCAGCGTCGGTGAACACATTGGCTAAAGACAAGGTATAAGCGATACCCACCGTGGCCGACTGAGGTGGTACGGGATTCGCAACTGTAGGTGGCGTGTTGGCCTGGGTTACCGTCACGCTCACCGTGCCCGAAATACTCTGACTGGTGGGGCTGGTGGCGTCGCTGGCCACGACGGTGAAGGTCTGCACCCCGGTAGGTAGGTTGGACACCGTAGCGGTGTTGCCCGACTGATTGATGGTGCCCGGTCCCGAGAAGGTGTAGCTATAGGGGGTAGTACCGCCCGACACGGTGGCCGATAGGGTCGTGGTGCCACTAGTGGTGAGCATATCAGGGCTGGCCGTCAGCGTCAGGGACAGCGGGGTGACCACCACCGGAGCCGGATTGACTGTGATGGTAAAGCTGGTGGAAGCCGACAGACTGCCTGGATCGGTAGCCGTGACGGTCACACTCGATACCCCTGACATCGACGGTACACCCGAGATGATGCGCGTGTTAGGATCGAAGCTCAGCCCGTTGGCCGGACTGATGCTGGCGGTGTAGGTCAGCTGATTAGGCGTTTCGGCATCGGAGAAGGCGTTGACCATGTAGGAGAAGGCCACGCCCACGGTGGCCGTCTGGTTGTCGTTGGCCGTGGCGACGGGGGCTGTGTTGGCCTGGGTCACGGTTACACTCACTGTACCCGAGATGCTCTGGCTGGTGGGGGTGGTAGCGTCGCTGGCTACAACGGTGAAAGTCTGCACCCCGGCCGGGATGTTGGACACACTGGCCGTGTTGCTGGCAGGCGACTGGGTGATGGTGCCCGGACCCGTGAAAGTATAGGTGATCGGCGTATTACCGCCCGAGACCGTGGCCGACAGCGTGGTCGTGCCCGAAGTCAGCAGCATGTCAGGGCTGGCCGTCAACGTCAGCGAGAGCAGGCTGGTGCATGAACCCGGCACGGGCTGGAAACCCGGCGTGCCCCCCTCGTTGTCCGTGCCACTGCTCAGATAAGGTGAATACGTCACCGACCCTGAAAACAGGCTGGCCGCCTGCGCATCCACATTGGTGGTGCCGTACCAGTTGCAGGTGGCATTGATGGTAGGGGCCTGCTGGTTGTCGATGGCCTTGCTGGTGTTGTTGCTCAGGCTGTTGTTATGCACCTCGATGCCCGTGTTGCCCCCCAGACCAAACCCGTCATCGGCAATGCGAACACCCACCCCGTTGTTATCCAGGAAGTTGTTGAGCACCATGATGGCCGAGTTGGCACCGGCAAACTTGAGGGCCGTGGTGCCGGGCTGGGTGATGGTGTTCTGGGAGAAGGTACCCCCGTTGATGGCCACGCAGTACACCATCGAGTTGTCGATGTTGTTGTCGTGGATGTTATTTCTGGCGAAGACCAGGTTCTGGTGGGTGTTGCTGGCGGTGGCACCAAAAACGACCGCCGAGTTATTGGTGTGATTCTTGAACTCGTTATCCTCGATGGTCAGTCCGTTAGTGGGCACATCGGTATAAATGCCACTGCCCCCGGCGGGTCCGGTTCGGTTGTTGCCATCGAAGAGGTTGCGTTTGATGGCCGCATTGGCCGTTGGTTCGACCACGCCCACCACGTTGTCGGAGAAGATGTTGTTGAGGACCTGTGCACCGGTTTGCTGTCCGTTGAAGGCCAGTGCGGCTCCGTAGGTACCCTGTCCGGCGGTGAACTTAAAGCCGTCGACGAGCACGTTGTTGGCCGACACGACCAGTCCGGTGCGGGTGCCTGCTCCGTCGATGACCGACTCGGCAGCACGGGCTGCGAAGCCTGCAACACCGGCATTGGCTCCCAGAATGGTGAGTGATTTGGTCACCGTGACTGCTTCAGGGTAATTACCTGCCCCGGCCGAGAGGACGTCCCCTGCATTGGCCGCATCCACGGCCGACTGAATGGTGGGGAAGTCTGTATTCTGGGTGAGGTTGCGAACCGGGAAATAGTACAGAATCCGGCCCACGTTGGCATCGTCATTCTTGTCGAAAAGCTGCCCGTCCAGCGTCATCCGTTCGGCACTGTTCAGGTCACGGGCCAGTTTCAGACCCGTACCCACGTCAAACCTGTTGTTGGCCGCATTCAGGTCGGGCGTCCAGTAGTTCATCGTGGTCGACGGAGCGTTCGATACGGTGTACTCGCCGAAGGGCGAGCCAAACCCGGAGCTGGGTCCCGTGCTGTTGTCGAGCCGCAGGAACGTAGCAATCCCCGCGTTGAAAGTGTTCTCCTGACCGGCCTGCCCCAGGGTAAAGGTGCCGATTGCCGGGGTGGCTCCGTCCTGCCGGTGGTTGAAGAAGGCAATGCCCGTACCGCCCGCTGCTCCCGACCCGTTGAAGGTGTTGTTGGTCAGGACGGCCCCGATGTTGACCGGCGGGATGGTTGCACTGGTCGAAGCCAGCAGTTTGGTGTTGAAGGAGATGATCCGGTAGTCGGTCGAGTTGGCCAGGGGAGTGAACGAGTTGCCGTTGAGCGTGATTGCATTGAAATTCTCTACGCTCATGGCCCACCGGAAATTGGTGAACGTGTTGTTGGCTACGCTGACGGGGATACCGCCCCCGTTGTTCTGGATACGCATCAGGGCGCCTGTCCCTAGTTGCCCCGTACTGGGCTGCACGGTAGCCCCGCTCAGCGAGTTGTTGGCAATGGTAATCTGGCCGCCACCCGGATTGGTTTCTGCCAGTTGGATACCGCCCCCCAGGCTGGTGTTGTTCTGAATGATGACGGGTCCCTGGTTAGGAAAACGCACGTTTACATCGTGGTTGATGGAGGTGAAGGTGTTGCCATCGGCGGGGTTGCTGCCGCCGATGGTGCCCCCCGAGAGGTCCATCTGCACGGCGGCCCGGAAGGAGCTGAGGATGCCCCCCGCACTGATGTTGACGGTATTGGCTTTAACGACCACCCCGGTAAAGCCTACATTGTCGTAGGTATAGTCGTTATTCGTCAGGTTGGGGTTGATGGCAATGGCGTTACGGATGCCGTAGTTGTTGCCCGGTGTGCCCGATGGGGTGATGGTGTTCCCCACTACTGTCAGGTTGGGAGTGGTGCCGCTGGTGTGGATAGCGGACCGGATCTTACTCAGGTCCACGTTCATCGCCAAATTCTGGATGGCGACATTAGAAACCGTCACCTTGAAGAGGGTAGGGGTCACACTGCCCGGCACGGGGATGGCGGTACCGGTATACGTCACGACGGAACTGTTTCCCTCTCCGCTAATAGTCAAGGACTTCGAAACAGTAACTAATTCATCAAATGTGCCTGCTCCTACGCTAAGCGTATGCCCGTTTACGGTATTCACGGCATCAATGGCGGCCTGGATGGTGCAGAAGGTAGCACCGGTATTTGTATTGGTTACCGTCTGCGCGCAGGGGGCAACACCAATGGGTGTCAGGGAAAAATCGTCGATAGCGAGCCCATCATCTGAGCTTATTGCATCTAGATCACTAAATCGAATCCAGAAAGTAGCACCCGGTGAAATGGATAAACCGGATATTGTGCTTGTTTTTGCCGTACGATTGGCAGCCATATTCCCATCCAGCATACCGACAGTTCCCGTCGTGACGGGCGCCACGAAATCGAGCGCATCGACATCCGTATAGGTGACAGCTGTGAGACTTGTTGCCGATGTACTGTACTGGAAATCTAACCGATCTTCCCGGCTCAAAGCCCCTAAGCGCCACTGCTCGCCCGTGTACGTTATGCTCAGTGAGGTAATCGTGGTGCTGGTATTATTAACAAACGAGGCCCCAATCGTCGGTACTACACTACCACTTCGCAGACCTCCAAACGCCCGGTCGGTAGCAGATGTGGTCCCAAAACTGTACGTATCACCTGTAGTGCCACTGCCTGTGCCTGCGGCATAAGTAATATTTGCGCTGGTCCCGCTCTCGACAAACGTAAAGCCCATTGGCACTGTACTTGACGTACCTGTATTGGCCAGCGTGTTAAAGTCCTGCGAATAAGGGGAGTTGATTGTTGTGAGCGATACCTGGGCCCGTATAGACGGGGCTATCGCAATCATGAAAAGAAAACCGACGACTACCAGCCACCTGCTGTAGGAAAAATGTTTCATAAAAGTGGAATAATTAAGTTAAAAGAATGGGCAATAAGTAAACTAAATTGAAAAGCCAGAAAATGAAAGACAGGATGACTACTGCCAGTAGTCTGCTGATAAGGTTAATGAGTAGTTATGATGCCAGAGCGATATGGCACATAACTGTAACGGGCAGCGCACTGTGTTGATCAGGACGAACACGCAGTACCTGGGCTACCGTGTGTCGTTATGCGTAAAGAAAAGGAAGGAGATAACAGGCCGTTGTTGTCGTAAAAAGTAATGTTGCATAGGGATGTGATCATTAAGTTAACGAAACAAGGCTTTAGTAAACTTTTGTAAGGTATGGGTGACAAAGGGAGAGGCGAAGTAAGAGACTTTCATTTATGAATTGTACTTTTTCACTACTTTTTATTTATAGTTTAAGAATCAATTTATCTAACGGTAATAAATTATGAATATGTTGTAGTAGAAAAATATGGTTCAGCCAGTGTTGGCTAAACCATATTCAAACACAACTTGGGGATTTTAGGGATAATCTTCGGCGGGCAAACGATGGGTTTGATGAAGTGAAAACCTGCTTTCCGGACTAAACCGCTACTGGTGTCAATAGCTGCTGGAGCCAACGCCCTGAGGCTTTCACGATGCGCTGTTGCGTTCGGAAGTTGACGTGCACCAAGCCAAAACGGGGACGGTAGTCCTCGGCCCATTCAAAATTGTCGAGAAAAGTCCAGGCAAAGTAACCGGCAACGGGCATGCCTTCCTGTTTCCCTTTCAGCACATTGCTCAGGTAATACTGATGGTAGTTTACCTAGGCGGTATCCTGTACCCGGCTGTGTTCCACCGTATCGAAAAAAGCTGCATCGCTTTCGGTAATGTATATTTTTTTGACTCCATCGTACTGACCGAACTGGGCAATAATCCGGTACATACTTTCGGGGTACACCTCTCAGCCCATTTCCGTAAGAGTCTGCACATTTCGCCGGAGGGGCAACACGTCTTTGGCCCAGATGTAGGGCATGAAGTAAGACTGCTCCACCACCCGGAAGTAGTGCTGCAACCCAATAAAGTCGAAATCGAAAGCCAGCCGGTCCATATCGCCGGGCTTGGCTACTTTTTTGGTAACACCGGTCAGAAAGGGCGGTTCGCGGGTGGGGTAGTCCAGACCCAGAGCGGGTTTAATAAAAAGCCGGTTCAGCAGGGCATCCACCCGAGCGGCCCGGTCGCCGGGGGTGAGCGGATCAACGGGGGAGCAGGAGAAGGTTGTGCCCACCTGCGCATCCGGCACGTTTTGCCGCACCACGCGCCCGCCTTCGGCCTGGGCCAGCGCCGTGTGATGGATAACGGGCAGCAGGTTGCGTAAACTCCGGCGACAAGTGGCGTACTGACCCGTACAATAACCCAGTACCGACGAGGCCAGTGGCTCGTTCAGAATAATCCAGTGTATCACCTTGTGGCCAAACGCTTTGGTACAAACGTCCGCGAAATTGGCAAACCAGTTCACAATCTCCCGGTTTGGCCATCCCCCTTTACTGTCCAGCGCCTGCGGTAAATCCCAGTGGTACAGTGTAATCCAGGGGTGATGCCCAGGGTCAGGCACTGGTCGATTAACCAATCATAAAAAGCGGTGCCGGCTTCGTTGACAGGGCCACCCTGCTTCGGCCCCAGGCCATCGGGCAATATCCGCAACCAGGACAGGAAGAACCGGAACGCATTCAAAACCAATTCTTTGTGAAGCTGTAAATCTGATGCGTAGCGGTCGTAAAATTCGCAGGCTACATCCGCCGTTTCCCCGGTCTTTATTTTTCCTTTTTGCTTATTGAATGTATTCCAGATGCTACGTCCGTCGCGGTCAACGGCTCCCTCAATCTGGTTGGCAGCAGTAGCCGTTCCCCACACAAAGTCGGGGCCGAAGGCATGGCGGGTAAAAACGAGTGATTCAGACAGGTTTATCAACTCGGTACATAAGGATATAAATCGGCAAAAGTACCGACCTGCCGGAAATAGAGCAGACTCCGACACGATAATTTAACATACCGGGTCGGAGCCTGCTCCTGCTTACTTTCCCTTCAATTCAGCCCCGCCGATTGCTGCCACCGTACGGAACGGGCTGGTTCCGGTTGTTCCGGTTGTTTGGCTGCTGGGCGGCAAACAGCCGATCCCGCTGGGCGGAGGTCAGTACAGCCAGAACATCCTGGCGTTTGCGCAGCTGAAGCTGACGGTAGCCATTGGGCGTTAGCCGGGATGTAGCCATGGTATGGTCGTAGTTGTTTTCAATTTTGCGGATTTGCTTCTCCTGACGGCGGGACAACCCAACCAGTGCATCCAGCCGGTCAATTTTCAGGTCATCCTGGTACTGGTCGTTGGTATAACGGGGAGCCTGCGTTTGAACCGGCCGGGCGTGATTGCCCAACGGTGTTGAGTGAACACCCTGTGCAATGGTTACGCCGGTAGCTAATGAAAACAGGGTGAGGGCGGTGATGATGGTCTTTTTCATGTTCTGTGCTTGTTTTTAAGGTTTACTGATCGTTAGAGATCAGCCAGACCCCGGCGTTTAATCCACCCACGGAGCAACCTGGATGAACGCCCCCTTTTGCGGGACAGGTGCGGCAAAATCAGGATTGAATGACGTCTTTACTTTTCGGTTGCTGCCGGGCCATGCGCTGCGCCAGTATGCTGGCCACAATCAACTGCAACGCGTGGTAAACCATGATGGGCAATAAAATAACCCCGCCCAAACTACCCGGAAACAAGACCGTAGCCATAACCGTCCCCTGAATCAGTGATTTCTTTGAGCCGCAGAACAGGGCCGTGATTCGGTCTTCCCGGTTAAAATGCAACCAGCGGCTGCTGCTATTGACCAACCCGAAAATCAGAAAAAACAGCCCCAGCATCAGAGCCGCCAGCCAGACCAGGTCGGCCGCCGAAATAGCGTCGAACGAATGATGAGCGAACGATTCGCAGAAGGCGGTGTACACAATGAGCAGAATGACCACCTGATCGAAATACCGCAGGTACGGTTTCAGCCAGCTGGCCAGCCACCGGAGGGGATGGTTTAGTAGAAGACCCAGTACCACCGGCAGGATAACCTGGATAGTTAGCTTGCCAACAACGCTCCCCACATCGAAATCGCCCTGGGTACTAACCAGTAAAAAGCTCATCCACAGGGGCGTAACAACTACACCGATCAGGCTGGAGATGCTGGCGTTGAAGATGGCTGCCGGTACGTTGCCCCCTGCAATGGATACCATCACCACCGCCGACGAAACCGTGGACGGCAAGGCGGCTACGTAGAAAATACCCAGCCAGAGCAGCGCCGTGTCGGGGGTGAGCAGTAGGGCGCGCAGGGGCAGTACGATGGCTGGAAAGAGAATGAACGTGGTGAAGTGAATAAGCAGGTGAAGCCGGTAGTTACGAAGGCCTTCGCGTAGCTGACCAACGTTTAGTTTCAGTCCGTAGAAGAAAAAAATCAGCGAAACCCCGTACGTAGCCAGCGACGACAGGGAGAACACGCCCTGCTGAATGCCGGGCTCGGGCCAGAGTTTGGCCAGCCCAATCATACTCAGCAGGGCAACAATGAACCAGTCGAGACCAGCGCGGGTCAGGCGGGAACGGAACGATGAGTTGGGCATAAAACGGGACGGGTTACGAATACACGGTATCGATCAGACAAACCTAAGCAGGGAACGCTTTATGACCATAAACATCTTAACTAAACAACGAAGTCAGACCCGAATGGTGGTTATACACTGGCAGTAACCGGGGAGGTACCGGGGATGGTTTTCTACTTTTCTGCTTACAAATTTTCTGAAACGTCCTGATTCTATGATTGATACACTTACTATTGCGCTGGCGCAGCTGGCGCCCGTCTGGTTGAACAAAGAAGCTACCCTTCGTAAAATGGGAGAGGCCATCCGCGAGGCTGCCAGCCAGAAAGCGAACCTGGTTTGCTTTGGCGAATCTTTGTTGCCGGGCTATCCGTTCTGGCTGGACCTGACCGATGGTGCCCGTTTCAACGATCCGGTGCAGAAGGCCATTTTTGCTCATTACCTGCGTGAAGCCATTACCATCGAAGCGGGTGATCTGGATACCCTGTGCCAACTGGCAAAAGAATTTCGGTTGGCGGTCTACGTCGGTTGTGCCGAACGCGCTACCGACCGGGGAGGGCATAGTATCTATTGCAGTCTGGTTTATATCGATGCGGAAGGCGTGGTGAAATCAGTTCACCGGAAATTGATGCCGACCTACGAAGAGCGGCTGGTGTGGAGCATCGGTGATGGCCACGGTCTGCAGGTTCATCCGCTTGGTGCCTTCACGGTGGGCGGGCTAAACTGCTGGGAGAACTGGATGCCCCTGGCCCGAACGGCCCTCTACGCACAGGGCGAAAACCTCCACGTGGCCGTATGGCCCGGCAACCTGCGCAACACCGTTGACCTGACGCGGCATATTGCCCAGGAAAACCGAATGTACGTCGCGTCTGTATCGGGATTGATGAGAAAATCGGATATTTCGCCTGAGGTGCCCCATCATGCGTTGATCCGGCAAAAGGCTCCTCTTTTTTTGGCCAATGGGGGCTCTTGTCTGGCAGCTCCCGACGGGAGTTGGGTAATTGAGCCGGTGGTGGACCGCGAGACTGTCGTTAGCGCTACTATCGACCTGACCAGCGTGCGGGAAGAGCGCCAAAACTTTGACCCCTCCGGCCACTACGCCCGCCCGGACGTGTTTGACCTGACCGTTAATGCGAACCGGCAAAAACTGGTCCGCATCAGGAATTCCTGAGCCGTGCCCAACACCGTTTCTGACAATCCCAAAAGTAACTGCAGGCTAAAAACGCCCTCAGGAGCGATAGTTAGCCTATTGTTCCTGTATGCCGACGGGCGTCCCAATCCTCATTATTGGGTCTAAGCAGATGAGTAACTGGTAGTTGCTCTTTATCCAAAGAGGGTCACAAAGTAAAGTTTAATCTTTTTTTAACTTTATTAAATCGCTGGGATTCTTTTCGACGTAGTATAGTGTAGATGGCTCATTTTGATGCTTCTACCCTATAGTTTCACTCAACCCTACATGCGTATGTTTTACAGAAAAAGTACTCGCTTTATTACCGGTCTGCTGGCAATTGGTTTGCTGATCACCCTGGAGGCCTGTCAGGACAAACAGCAACTGGAACCAGCTGCACAGAGTGGTCTTGGTAGTGCCCGGCTAGCCTCGAACTTTATGTTCTACGTCCTGACCGACAACAATCAACTGGTTAAGCTGAACACGCAGAATTCCGCTGCCAGCATGGGAACCGTTGCCGTAACGGGCCTGATGCCCGGCGAACGGCTGATTGGTATCGACTTTCGTCCGGCCACGGGACAGCTTTACGGGGTTAGTAACGGAAGCCGAATTTATAGCATCAACGTGATGAGCGGATTGGCTACTGCCCTGGGAACAGCCCCGTTTACGCCCGCTATTATGGGCAGCGATGTCGGGTTTGATTTCAACCCGACCGTGGACCGGATTCGGCTGGTAACCAATACCGGTCAGGATTTGCGCTTGAACCCCGAAACGGGAACCGTTGCGGCTGTCGATGGCTCCATCAATGGTGTTGCCAACGCGGCTATTTCGGGCGTTGCCTATACCAACAGCCGCTCGGGGGTTACCACTACTACTCTGTATGACCTGGACCCGATTACAGACAAACTGTATCGCCAGAATCCTCCCAACAACGGTACGCTGGAGGAAGTGGGACCACTGGGTGTTGATATTTCGGGCCTGACTAATTTTGACATCGGCCCCGATGGTAGTGCCATTGCAACGATGATTAGCGGAGGGGTGCAGTCACTGTATGAAATAAACCTGACAACGGGTCGGGCTACGATGCTGGGTGGCCTGCCCGGTTCGATGAGTATCGTTGGGCTGGCTATTCCATCAGAAGCAGTTGCTTACGTAGTTGACGGCACGAACACCCTGCACTACATCAATCCGATGACGGGTGCTACCACTACAACCAAAATGCTGACGGGGCTGCAACCCGGCGAAACCTTATTTGGGATCGATATGCGTCCGGCTACGGGTCAGTTATTTGCCATCGGGTCTACCAGTCGTGTCTACGCCATCAACATGGGGAACGGTGCGGCTACTGCCATTGGTGCTCCTATTTCTCCCGTTTTGGAAGGCACGGATGTTGGTTTCGATTTTAATCCGACCGTAGACCGGATCCGGATTCTGACAAACACGGGTCAGGATCTTCGCTACAACCCAAATAACAACGCGGTAACGATTGACGGCAGACTAAATCCGGGTACCCCAGTGGTGACGGCTGCTGCGTATACCAATAGCTTTGCCGGTGCTACCGCTACAACGCTGTACGATATTGATACCCGCACCAGTGGTATGCTGTTCCGGCAGATGCCACCGAATGACGGTACGCTGGTTCCGGTTGGACCCCTGAACGTATCCATCGAAGGCGGGAACGGATTCGATATTGGTGGTATGTCGGGCATTGGTTACGCGCTGTTGCGGGCCGATAAAGTAGACCGTTTGTATACGATCAACCTGATGACTGGCCTGGCCACCGAAGTAGCTCCGCTGGCTGGTAACCCATCCTCGATTCGCGGATTCACGATTGGTTTAGGTTTCTAAGATTGATTCAGCATAACCCAAACGGCCCGCCCTGTTCTGAACAGGGCGGGCCGTTTGGGTTATGCTTTGAACTCCTCAACCGGGTGAATGCCCGCTTTATTTCTTCTGGTTAGAAAGAAACGTGAGCAGGGAGGCAAACTCTTCGTAGGACAAGGCATTTACCAGACCCGTTGGCATCATGGAGGTTTCCATTTCTTTCCGCGACAAAATGTCGGATGCTTTCACGGTATATACCTGCCCGGTCACGTCGCGCATCACCACTTTGCCGGCCGTTTCTTCCGTTACGAAGCCGGTGTAGCTTTTATTTCCTTTTGCCGTAATCATGACCGTAGAGAAACCCTGCGAGATAGAGGCATTGGGTTTCAGGATAGATTCAGCAATCTGCTCCCGGTTCATAATCGAGCCGATCTGCCCCATAAACGGACCTTTCATGGTTTCGCTGCGGCTCAGGCTGTGGCAGGCAACACACCCCTGCTGCGTAAACAGCCCTTTTCCAATCTGGGCATCGCCTTTTATTTTAGCCATGGCCAGCATGACGTCCTCAATGGAGGCTTCGCCCACCTGCCCCTTTTTGTTCCTGATTTTTTCCAGGTCCACTTTGGGTTCCTCTTTCGTGACCACTACCGAGTCCTGACCAAACTCGCCGATTTCCATCCGGTGACGACTGTTTAAATCAGTAAAGAATTTCTTATTCGCCGATTGCGTCCATTCACCCACCAGAAAGTCCCGGATGCCGGGGGATGATTCCCACGTAATTGCTTTGTAGTACGGTCCGTGCGTATCGGGCCGGGTACTCCACCACCAGGAGCCGTCGTAGTCCGCTTCCTTGCGGTACAACCGCGACAGGGTAGTGAGGAGTTGATTTTTGAGGGCAGCATCGTCTGTTTTCCTGTAGGCAGCCATCAAGCCATTTACGGCTTTCGGGTCGTGCATGTAGCGCAGCGCCCATAGTGCCAGCGTACTGTTCTGCGTGCCAATGGCCTGCACACTGGCCTCTACCGCGTTGAGCGCGACCAGTGCCCGCATGGCCAGGTGCGCCGGAATAATGGCCGAGTTGGGCGTGGCGTGCGGCCCTTCGGTGCCGGGTGCCGGTGCCACAAACGAGGCTGGCACCTTTACCTGCAATAAAGCCGGAATAGCCTCCGGGCGACCCAGGCGACCCAGTCCGATGATGGCTGCCGTTTGTACCCGGACCGATGGGTCGTTGAGGGCTTGCATAAACGGTTCGATGGGTACCTGAGCGAGTACGGGCTTTCGGTCGGCCAGGGCGCGCAGGGCGTACTCCCGCATGGCGGGTTCCGTACTTAGCCTCACGAGGTCGGCAATGCCCTCCGACCCGGCAGCCTGGGCGTAGGTGTACATGCCGGCAATCCGGCTGGCTGCGGGCAGTTTGGCGTCAGCCGCAATTTTCCAGGCCATTTTTGCCGTTTCCTTCGCGGGGCGGGTCAGCATTTCCTGCTGGGCGGCCAAACGCGCAACGCCACTGCCCGATTTCAGCAGGTCGGCCAGTTTTTTACCGGTCAGCTTGTTGAGGTTCGGGAAAGGCTTTGTACGACCAGTTTTTCGGTACCATCCGCACCACAAATCCTTTGCTGGCATTGCCGGAATACCCCGCCCCGTCCCAGGCCGACAGGTACGCCCGGCCCGAGGCATCGATGTCCACATCGGTAATCTGCGCCAGTTTCACGAATTCTTCTTCTTTCTGGGTGAAGCTGGGGCCATCCGGCGTAACCCGGTGAACGTAAAGCTGGTTGCGCCCCCAGTCGGCCATCATGGGCACCTGGTTATACCGGGCGGGCCAGGTAGCATCGTCCAGAAACAGCGAACCCGTGCCCGAACCACCCCCCACATCGATCAGTGCCGGGATAATTTCATCCGTAAAGTGCTTGAACAAAACAGGATACCCATACTCACCCGATTGAATCTGGTTGCTGAACCGGATGTTCCAACCCCCGCCATCGTTGGTGTTGCCCCGCGCAAACATATTCATGTAGGGGTCAATGGCCACGTCGTAAATGTTGCGCATACCGTGGGTGTACACTTCCATGCCCGTACCATCGGGCCGCACCCGCACCACACCACCGCCCAGCATCGTTAGTTTTTTGCCGGACCGGTCCACCGCATTGTGAAAACCGAAATCACCCACGGCAATGTAAATCCAGCCGTCGATACCCATTCGGATACCGTTGGTGGCGTGGTCGGTACCCCGGCTTTTCAGAAAAGTGGGGTTGCTGATGTGTTCGATGAGGGGCTTGGAGGGACCGTCGGCTACGCCATCCCCGTTTTTATCGTCGAAAACGACAAGGTCCATACCCGTTGCCAGCCCCGTTTCCTTCGAGAACACGGTGTGCAGCACAAAAACCTGGTTACCCATCGGTAAAATACCGCGCGGATTATCAACCACGGCAAATTCGGTATGCGCGTCTACCTTGCCGTCATTGTTCGCGTCTACCAGCCGGATAATGCGCCCCTTACCGGGCTTCTTGCCCAGCGAGCCAATCATATCTACCCCCACAAATACGTCCCCGGACGGTGCCACGGCCAGACAGGCGGGGCTGGGGACCAGGTCGGCACTGGCGAAGTTGGTGATGGAAAACTCGGCTGGCCAGTTGCTGGCGTTGCGCAGCGAATCGGCCTGATTCAGCACGGCCCGGTTAACGGCCGCATCGTTCGCGCTTTTTTGCTCTGTGCTGTTCCAGATGTTGAGGAGCAGAATAATTAAGAGGGAGAAATGGAATTTTAACATGCTGATTGATAGACTAATCGTTCGTATCCGTAAGTTTTATACCCTACAGGGTACTATAGAGAAAGTAGACCGGTGGCATTCGATACCCATTTAATCCCGGAAAAGGAGAATGGTTTTTCATCCCTTATAATTAGCCGATCCCCGCCGTGAATACCTATCCGGATGTGGACCGGGAGAGTACGGGATGGGGAGGATGTAGCTACCTTTTACCTTTATAAAATTGCATTAAAGAAAGAAAAGAAGCGATATGTCGGCATCTCTGTACCCGCTTGTCCATTACCTGAAAGCAGACCCGGGAGAATTAACCAATCTGGCCGGGAAACCAGCGGGTGAGACGCTGAAAAAATCACTCTTACCGCTCTTCGATCAACTTAAACAGGCCGCCCGCTAAGGCCGCAGACCAACAGCACAGCAATGAAATACACTAAAATCGGTATCGGTGGCTTATTATTGATCAGCCTGATTGCCTGGAAGGCCGCCCCCTACACCAACCCGGCGTCGCCCCGCCTGGCACCCGCCAGGAAACCGAACATCGTCATCGTTATGGCCGACCAGTGGCGGGCGCAGGACCTGGGCTACATGGGCAACCGGCAGGTGATTACGCCTAACCTGGACAAGCTGGCCACCGAATCCGTCAATGCCCGGCTTTGCGTGGCCGAAGTACCCGTTTGTGCGCCCAGCCGGGCCAGTATGCTCACGGGGCAACACGCCCTCACGCACGGCGTTTTTTACAACGACCGGCCCCTCCGCAACGAAGCCCTCACGCTGGCCGAAGTGTGCCGACAAGGGGGCTACCAGACGGGGTTCATCGGCAAATGGCACATCAACGGGGGGCTGGCAAAAGATTTTGCCCCTGGCCGACTGGCCCCCGTCCCCGCCGATCGCCGGCAGGGGTTCGACTACTGGCGCGGCCTGGAGTGTACGCACGATTACAACAACTCGCCGTACTACAACGAGGTGAACCAACGGTTTGTCTGGCAGCAATACGATGCCATCAGTCAGACCGATTCGGCCATCGGGTTTATGACCCGCCAGCGCAACGCCCCCTTTTTGCTGCTGCTATCCTGGGGGCCACCGCACGACCCCTACCAGACAGCCCCCAAAGAATACCGGCAGAAATACGCCGGTAAGTCGATGACGCTGCGCCCCAACGTACCGGCCAAAGACACGCTGGAAGCCAGCCGGGCCTTACGCGGCTACTACGCGCACATCAACGCCCTCGATGATTGTATCGGCCGCTTGCAGGCCGCCCTGAAAGGAGCCGATCTGGACGAAAATACCTTATTTATCTTCACCTCCGACCACGGCGATATGCTGTATTCGCACGACCAGACCCATAAGCAGAAGCCCTGGGATGAGTCGATTCGGATACCGTTTCTGCTTAAATACCCCGCCGGGCTGGGCCGAAAAGGGAAAACAATGGACGTGCCCATGAGCCTGACCGATCTGATGCCCACGGTACTGTCCTTCAGCAACCAGTCCATTCCGAAATCGGTGGAAGGTGATAACCTGGCGGCCCTTTTTCGCAACCCCCGCCCCGCCAAACCCGACGAGGCTGAGTTGATTTCGTGCGTTGTGCCGTTTCACCAGTGGAATTACGGACGGGGTGGGCGCGAGTTTCGGGGCATCCGCACCGCCCGCTACACCTACGTGCGCGATTTAAAAGGCCCCTGGCTGCTATACGACAATGCCAAAGACCCGTACCAGTTGCAGAACGTAGTGGACCAGGCAGGTATGAAACAGACCCAGCAGCAACTGGAGGCACTGCTGACCAAAAAACTCCGCACCACCAACGATAAGTTTCTGGCCGGTAACGTGTATATGGATAAGTGGCGCTACCCCTGGGCGGCTCAGGATTCGGTGAACAATCCATATTACCGGTAATTCATACCCGGACTTAATCCCTGGCTTGCATCCCCCAACCGGGGTGCCGTAACAGCCGGTTAGGATGGTGGAACTAAAAAAAAAGGCATCAGTAAAAAGAAATAAGTTAAGTCTATAAAGAAGCGAGTTTCGAGGATATCTCACCCAAGGGGGGCTTTGGTGACTGGCTGTCGGTTGGTAAAAAAACACCACCCGATATGCTGGCAACCCTGTATTATGGCTACGTAAAGGGAAACGGATTCGAGAATAATGCGGGTATGAATTCACTCAATCACCACGCCTTTAGGTCGGTAAACAAGTGGCTGTTCGAAAACGCGGCTGGTAAAGGTCGGCGAACCCGGCTACCGGACGTTTATTGTCCGGCCCGAGGTAGCCGAAACGGGTATCAACTCCGTAAAAGCCACCTATCACTTCACATCGCAGTAAATTATCTACTACCTGATCTTTATTCTGATTATACACCCTCTGCTATGGGGAAGAAAATGAATACACTATGATGAATCGCCGGAATGCCATCGCTCAACTATCGCTACTGATGGGCGGCACGCTGTCCTTGCCCACGGTACAGGCCATGAGCCGCCTGGAGAAGCGGGGGATTGCCACCCCGACAAACAGCAGCTTTGCACTCACCAATGAGCAACGGTCACTCATGGCCGAGGTGGCCGAACAAATCATTCCTAAAACCGACACGCCGGGGGCCATTGAAGCGGGCGTTCCGGCCTTCATAGAAATGATGGTTCAGGACTGCTACCGGCAGCCCGAGCAACAGAGTTTTATGGCTGGTATTGAGCAGCTTCAACAGCAGAACTTCCTGAGCAAGACCGGTGACGAAAAGGTAGACATGCTCAAAAAGCTCGAGGCCGACACCAAAGAACAGATGAAGTCCTATCAGGTGAAGCAGACCAAAATGGGCGACAACGAGGATAAGGAAGTAATGAAACTCCAACTCAAAGGGCTGCCTTTCTGGCGGCTGATGAAGGAACTGACGCTACTGGGTTATTATACCTCCGAGAAAGGCCTTACCGCCAACTTCGAGTATCTGCCGGTTCCCGGTAAGTTCGAGGTAATCAAGTTAAAACCCGGTCAGAAACTATTCGCCTACTAGTCCCGTCCCAACCCCGTATGAATCTCAATGTAACAACCGATAAAACGCATCGCTACGATGCCATTGTAGTTGGCTCCGGCATGACCGGCGGAATAGCTGCCAAAGAACTGACCGAGAAAGGCCTGCACGTGCTCATGATTGAGCGGGGCCGGGAAGTAAAGCACATTGAAGACTACGATACCGCCACCAAAGCCCCCTGGGAGATTGAACACCGCGACCATATAACGGTGCATTCGGCGGAGGAACGCTGGGCTAACCGCCGGTTTGGCACACTGGCCGCCGATGCTACGGTGGAGTTCATGACCAACGATCAGCAGAATCCGTACGAAGAAAAACGACCCTTCGACTGGATTCGGGCGTACCACACGGGTGGGAAATCCATGCACTGGGGACGGCAGACGTACCGCTGGAACCGGCAGGATTTTGAGGCCAATGCCAAAGACGGCTACGGTGTCGACTGGCCCATCCGCTACGAAGAACTGGTGCCCTGGTACACACGCATGGAGAAGTTTATCGGCATAAGCGGGAAGGCCGAAAACCTGGCCGTACTGCCCGACAGTACGTTTCTGCCCGCCATGCCCATGACCCCGCCCGAACAGCACTTTCGGGACATGATCGATAAGAAACTAAACCGGCCCGTCACCATTGGCCGGGTGGCTAACCTGTCCAAAGCGCAGCCCTGGCATATGGCGCTGGGCCGGGCGTCGTGCCAATACCGGAGCAAGTGCGTTCGGGGCTGTCCCTACGGTGCCTATTACAGTTCGCTGGCGGGGGCTATTCCAGCCGCAAAGAACACGAAACGCCTTGATATACTGCACGACAGCATCGTTAGCGAAGTGATGTATGACGAAAAGACCAGACAAGCCAAAGGTGTTCGGGTTATCAACCAGCATACCAATGCCGTTACGGAGTATTTTGCCCGAATTATTTTCCTCAACGCAGGAAGTATGAACACGGCGGCTTTGCTGCTTAACTCTACCTCCAGCCGCTTTCCCAATGGGCTGGGTAATGAAAGCGACCAGGTTGGGCGCAACATCATGGATCACCACCTCGGCGTGGGAGCCAACGCCACCATCGATGGATTCGAGGACGATTATATGATTGGTCAGCGGCCTAACGCGCTCTACATTCCCCGTTTCCGCAACTGGGGCAGCGATAAACAAGCGAACTACCTGCGCGGCTTTGGCTACCAGGGGGGAGCCAACCGCAGCGACTGGAAACGAGGTACCACTCAGGACGGCTTCGGCGCATCATTCAAGCAGGAAATGACCCAGCCGGGCAAGTGGAGCATTGGGTTTGGCGGCTTTGGCGAAGTGCTGCCCAACCCTAATAACCGGATGACGCTCAGCCCGACTAAAAAGGACAAGTGGGGTATTCCGCTCATTGTATTCGACGCGGCTTTCGGGGAGAACGAGATTGCCATGCGGAAAGACATGATGAACTCGGCCATGGAGATGCTCGACGCTGCCGGGTTCAAAAACATTACGGGCAACAACCGGCAGGATGTTCACCTCGGCTTAGGTATTCACGACATGGGAACGGCCCGGATGGGTAAAGACCCCAAAACATCGGTACTGAACAAAAACAACCAGGTGCATGACTGTAAAAACGTGTTCGTAACGGATGGCGCTGCGATGACTTCTTCGTCCTGCGTGAATCCGTCGCTCACCTACATGGCCCTCACCGCCCGTGCGGCCCATTTTGCGGTCGATCAGCTGAATAAAAAAGTGCTATAACTGACTTTTTTTTCGCTAATACCATAGGGTAAAACGATTGGTAAACGAACAGATGCGAAAACCCCTCTGGCTTTTTTTTCTGCTGCTGCTCGCGGGTAACCCGTTGGCACAGGCTCAGTCCAGGCCTAATATCGTGCTGATACTGGCCGACGACATGGGTTGGGGGGATATGAGCAGTCATGGAAATCCGGTTGTCGAAACGCCGGTACTGGACCGGCTGGCCGCGCAGGGTGCCCGATTTGAGCGGTTTTACGTCAGCCCCCTCTGCGCCCCCACGCGGGCCAGCCTGCTGACGGGCCGGTACCACCTGCGTACGGGGGTAGCTTCCGTAACGAGCGGGCTGGAAACCATGCGCAGCAGTGAGGTTACGCTGGCGGAGGTGTTCAAAACGGCCGGGTATACCACCGGCGCGTTTGGGAAATGGCACAACGGAGCGCACTACCCCGAAAACCCAGAGGGACAGGGCTTTCAGGAGTTTCTGGGTTTTTGCGGAGGGCACTGGACGAATTATTTTAACACTGCGCTCCAGCACAACGGGCAAATGGCGAAGACCAGTGGCTACATTACCGATGTGCTGACGGATGCCGCCCTTGGCTTCATCGAACAGAACAAAACCAAGCCGTTTCTTTGCTATATTCCCTATAATGCCCCCCACGGCCCGTTTCAGGTGCCGGACACATACTTCAACTAAGTACAAAGCCAAAGGCGTGGCCGATAAGGAAGCCGCCGTGTACGGTATGGTGGACAACATGGACGAAAACATCGGGCGGATTTTACGAAAGCTTGACGAACTGGCACTCAGTGATAATACCATCGTTATTTTCCTGAGCGATAACGGTCCCAATACCGAACGCTACAATGGCGATATGAAGGGCATTAAAGCCTCGGTCGATGAAGGGGGGAGCCGGGTGCCTTTTTTTATTCGCTGGCCCGGAAAAATCAGGGCCAATATCCGGGTTGAACCTATCGCGGCCCACATCGACCTGCTGCCGACGCTGGTTGAGTTGGCCGGCATTACCCGGCCTGCTACGGCACCCCTGGACGGGAAAAGTCTGGTACCATTGCTGGAGGGGCAGGCAGTGAAGTGGCCGGAACGTACGTTGTTCACCCACGTCTTCAGAACCGATTCGACCAACGCCGTCAATCCCTATCCCGGCGCTTCCCGTACCCCCCGCTATCGGTTTGTCCGGGGCAAAGAAACCGACCAGTTGTACGATATGCTGGCTGACCCCGCCCAGAAACAAAACATCATTGCGCAGAAACCAGCCGTTGCCACCGAACTACGAAAACAGTACGATGCCTGGTTTGCCGACGTAACCCGGAAAGGCATTCACCCGGAAATAACACAAGTAGGCTTCGCGCAGGCACCGGTAACCGAACTGTTTGCGCCCGATGCGACCAAAACCGGTGCCGTGCGTTACTTCGCTAAAAACGGCTATGTCCACGACTGGTTTACAGGCTGGCAGCAACCCGACGATGGGGCCATCTGGACAATCGACGTCGTTGAACCGGGCGACTATCGGGTGGCCCTGACTTACAATAGCTCCGACGGATTCACGGGCCATCCCATGCAGGTGCGGGTGGGGAGCAGACGCTGGAGAAACCCATTGGCAAAGCGTTCGTTGGTACTTTATACCCCAGCCCCGACCGCGTGAAGCGAATTGAAGCGTATGAGAAAGACTGGGCAACGGTGTTCATGGGGCGGGTGACCCTACCTAAAGGGCAGCAAAAAGTAAAGGTGCGGACGGTCGGCAGGGCTCCGGTCCCGTTTGAGTTAAAATCGGTGCTGATCGAGAAACTGGCTAACTGATCTGATACCCGACGGACCTGATGGCTTGGAGAGAGAAACGCATCTGTCAGGTCTGTAAAAAGGGTCACCAGGATAATCCTGGTAACCCTTTTTACAGACCTGACAGATGCGACAGGAACTAGAGATAATCAACAATACGCTTACCCGTGATGCCATTTTGTAGCTCACGTCGTAAGATGGCCCGCCGACGGCGTGGCGTTGCCGACACGTATTTCGCCCGCATTTTGAGCGTGAAACTGACAAACATGTAGACGCCGAACAGACAGCCCACAATGATCAATGACAGCGTGTTCGAAATGTTACGGTGCAACAGCAGAAACATAATTGTGTTAAGCAACGATACGCCACAGAGTACTATGGTTGCGTTTATGTGCGAAAGACCGTTGTCCAGCAAAATGTGGTGCATGTGATTCCGGTCGGCAGAGAAGGGGGAGCGGCCGGCCAAAATGCGGACCAGGAATACCCGCAGTGTATCGAAGATCGGAACGATCAGGATAACGATGGCGATGATGGGCGCATTGAAAAAAGCAGTAGGCTCGTATCGGTAAGAAGCATTTAAGCTCACAAACCGCACGGCAAAGAAAGCCAGCATGAAGCCAATAATCAGGGAGCCTGTATTGCCCATAAAAATTTTGCTGGTTTTAGAAAAGTTGAATCGCAGAAATCCCAGCAACCCACCGGCCATTGTAAACGCCAGGCAGGCCATCGTAAAATGGTTGGTTAGCAGGAACCAGCTACCAAATGTGCCACTGGCAATGGTGGCAATGCCCCCCGCCAGCCCATCAATGCCATCAATGAGGTTGATAGCGTTTGTTAGGGTAATAAAAATAAAACAGGTCAATATAATGCCTACTACCTCATCGATGTGGTGGAACCCCATGATGCCGTATAGGTAATCGATCCGCAGATCACCAAACAGGATCAGGATCATGGCGGCCAACACCTGAAACGATAGCTTTTTAGCGGGGTCTATACCCACCAGATCATCTTTAATACCGATGAAGAACAAAACTGTCATCCCCACAATCGAAAGATTAGTCCGGTAAACCTCCGTCTGGTCGATACTGGGCCACAAAAAATAGGCAATCAGGATAGCCGCGTAAATGGCAATGCCACCAAAGGTTGGCGTAGGCGTTGTGTGCGACCGGCGTTCGCCGGGTTTCTCCATGAGTGACTTTAATTCCGAGATCTTGATAATAACCGGTATAGAAACGATGGCAACAAAGCAGGCAACCAGGAAAGAAAGAATGCACTGGTAAAGCCCAAGTGTAAACACTTCGTCGCCGAACTTATGCAGTATGTAGGCTATAAACAAACTTATGTTCATACAAGAGAAGATTTAGATACTGTTACCTAAAGAAAAGCTGTCGAGTAACGCCACCTAATTGGAAACGAAAGTAAACCGTTTCGCTTGCTAAGGAGTGTAAAAGTCAGGGTTTTATTCAATTATGCAAAAAAAAATGACGGAACGGCTCATCCACTCAGGAGTCCATCACTCCGGGCGGTTTACTGATATATTGTTTTAACTTTCGTAAGGGCTTCAGCCAAAAGGTGAAAAAATAGGGTTTTACGCCGTTTAGTTGCCAGGCTGCCTGATCTTCCCGATTGGCACGAAGGCGGTTTTTCAGGCTACTGTTACTAATACCCCCTGCCCGCATCACAATGGTCACTTCATCCATGTAGGCCAGTCTGGCTTTGTTTTTATGGATGAATCGTAGCATCAGTTCATAGTCGGCGGCACTTTTCATATCGAGCCGGAAAGCCCCGTATTTTTCGTACAGCACCCGCCTGGCGAAGAACGAAAGATGCCCCGGCATCCAGCCCCACAAAAAGGCATTGTCATGATACCAGCCCGACCGCCAGTAGCGTTTCAGTTTTTTCGGGTCATTACGGTCTACGTACAGCATATCACCGTAAACGGCGTCGCTACCCGTTCGCCTAAACGTAGCCACCATATTCTCGATAACGCGATTGTGCCGGTAAAAATCATCGGCGTTCAGCAAACCGATTACCTCGCCGGTGGCTAAACCAATACCCTTGTTCATCGCATCATATAAACCTTTGTCGGGCTCGGAGATGAAATGGGCAATTTTCGTGCCGTAAGCCCGTACGATGTCCACCGTTCCGTCGGTCGATTGCCCGTCAACGATGATATACTCGATGTCGGGATACGTTTGGTTCAGGATCGACTCTATACAGTCCCGGATAAAAGAGGCTCCATTGTAAACGACCGTTATGATAGATACTTTCACGCGTTGATGGTTCGTTTGCGGACAAAAACAGCCGGATTGCCCTGGTAAATTCCGTACGCTTCCAGCGGGCGGGTGGCTACTGAGTTGACGGCCAGTACCGAATGCGACGCACATTGAACACCCCCGCAAACCACTGATTTGGCGCCAATCCAGACGCCGTCGGCGAGATGGATGGGCTTGGTCACCAGATCAAAAGTGGCCCGGCTATAATCGTGGTTTCCCGTTAACAACATGGCCCCCTGCGACAGGCAGGCATTATCCCCAATGGTGATCTCACTCAGGTTATCAATCCAGACTTTTTCGCCAATCCAGACGTAATTGCCCACCCGAAGTAACCAGGGGTATTTGACATTTACGGCGGGCTTGATCATAACACCCGTTCCAATTTTAGCGCCGAAGAGCCGCAAAAGGCCTATCCGGATGCTGGTGGGCAGGGGTAAGTAGGTATTGACCAGAAACGCATTGACCAGAAACCAGGCAACCAATCGCCAGCGTGGTCCGTGATTGTACCAGCTGTTATTAAAACGGGACAAATCCGTTTTGCCGTTGAGGGGTTCCATCGTCGGGTCGTCAGGCTGGGTTGCTTTCACTGGCTGAGGGGCTATTGACGGAGGGTTGACCAACCGGCGGTGTTTTGTCGGGCCGCAGGTCTTTCCCGTATTCTTTTCGGAAATAATCGATCAGAGCTTCTTTATCCGTACCCACCCGTATGCTTACTTCCAGCAGTTTGGCATCGACCAGAAACCGGTACCAGAGCCCCTGAAGAAAACACCACACAAAACCGGGACGACCATCCAGAAACCCCAGCCGGATAAAATACCGGTACATGAAATACAGCACGGGCCGCGTAAAAAGTGGGAGTGATGCGTATTTCTCTTTCAGATACCGCATCCGCTGCTCCTGGGTGCCAAACAGGCGGGGCTGCACCGTTTCGGCTTTATCGAACTGATAGCGGTAGTTGAGCAGGTTAATCATTTCCAGAATGGTGTAATGATTGTGCTTCTGCGTCCACCAGGTCAGGTTATTCAGGTTATGATCAACAATATCGTGCTCAAACTGAATGGATTCGCCCTTCGTTAGTTTGATGTGCTCATCGTGCCATACCTGCTCGCAAAAACCATCGCCCCGTCGCCACAGCCGCAGGAGCCAGATGGGGTAAAAACTACCATGCCGTATCCACCGATTCAGGAAAAAAACCCGTCTTTTTACGTAAACGCCACCCACTTCATCGGGTAAGCCCGCTAAGCGTTTCGTTATTTCGCTGGCCAGTTCCGGCATCACGTACTCGTCGGCATCCATCCGCATGAGCCACGGTGTCTGGAACGGTATTTGTGCAATTCCAAAGTTGAACTGTGTGGCGTAATTTACCCAGGCGTTTTGCACGACAACGGCTCCCAGGGAGCGGGCTATCGCAACGGTGTTGTCGGTTGAGAAGGAATCGACAATAAATAGTTTATCAGTAAAAGGTTTTAGGCTCTCTAAACAACGGGTTATGTGCTTTTCTTCGTTATGTGTCAGGATGATTACTGCTACATCGGCCATATGGTATAGAGCTACGGGTATAATATAAGGTGTTTTTTATGACTATTCTGGCAAAAAGACCTTACTTTTAGTACCCCGTTTTGAGTTTGTACACGACACAATAGTATAACTTTTTTTATACAGTGCAAAGCTAATGAAGAGACTCTACACAAGCATCATATTACTTTTGTTATATTTTCCGGCAATCGGGCAGCTCGTTTTCGGGCAGCTGCCCCGCGACCTCCAACTGTACCCCCGCGACGGCAATAACCAGGCCCGCGTAGCGATTGTTGGCCGGACCAGCGCGACCGGATATACCAAAGTGAGTGCGCAGGTGCTGCGGGCGGGTAAACTCACCAGTGTCGTTAGTCAGTCGATTAACCCGGCAGTCAGTTCGGCCCCCTTTTCCCTGTCGGCTACCATCAGGGCCGAACCGGCTGAGTACACCTTCCGCATCTTTGCCTACAAGGGAACCGATTCTACCCTGATTGTTGAGCGAAAACGGATTGTTTGTGGCGACGTGTACATCCTTTACGGGCAGTCGAACGCGCTGGCACTGGCTGGTCTGGATACCTACTATTCGGTTAATTTCGATGATACGTTCCTGCGCACTGCCGATTATCCGGTCACGGCCAAACCCGCCGAAATAAGCTGGTACCCGGCCAAACAGCCCTTCGGGAGCGTGGGGGGACTGGGCTTAACCATCCAGCGGCTGATTCTGCAAAATTACGGCATACCCACCTGCGTACTGAACGGGGCTCAGGGAGGGCTGTCCATTGCCGCCCTGCTGGCCCGCGACCAGGCTAACCACGCCAATACCGGTACATTTTACGGGAATTTGCTCTACCGGGCCCAATGGGCAGGGGTAGCCAGTCAGGTAAAAGGCATCATCTGGCGACAGGGGGAAGAGGATGCCGGATCGGGCATACCGGGCTACGCAAACAAGTTTAAAACTCTTTACAATCAATTTCGCGAAGACTACGGAAATACGCGGATATACGTCGGGCAGATCAATATCCTGGCCGAAATGAAGGACAGTGCTGCCGTAGTGCGGGATTTTCAGCGACGGACGAAATACCTTTTCAATAATGTAGCAACCATTGCTACCGTTGGTACGCAGGGCTATCTGGGTATCCATTATGAACCTTTGGCCTATCAGAAACTAGCCTTTGAGCAGTACCGACAGATAGCCCGCGACGTGTACGGGTCGAAAGATACCCTCCAGATTAACTCGCCGGATATAAAGAAAGTTGTTGCCAACGCGCGCCGGGACTCCATCACGCTCGTTTTTGAGGACCAGATGCAGATGGTGTGGACAAGCGATACTACGTTGCTTGATTTCTCACCGGGCGGTAAAAATACCGTTCGCCAGCAGAAAGATTATTTTTACTTCGATGGGCAGGCGGGTCTGGTCGCAGCGGGTAGTGCCGACGGTAGTAGAATTACGCTGGCGCTGAAGCAACCGAGTCAGGCCAGAACGATTCGCTATCTACCCGCTAGTTTTTCGGACAGTTCTTCCCCTTTTTACAATGGGCCAGCGCTCCGGAACACGCGGGGGATGCGGGCTTTTTCATTCGACAAAGTGCCGATTGTGGACGCCATTCTACCCGTTACAACGCTGGCAGCCAAGCCCTATCAGGAAGGAAACGTGCAGCTGGACTGGGTAACAAGGGGGAATGCCCAGACCCAAACGCTGGAACGCTCTGTTGGGACAGCCACCAGCTTTAAACAGATTGCCGTACTGAATGGCACTGCAACGACCTATCTGGATGCCGACCCGCTTGGGGCCAGTACGTACTACTACCGTCTGAAAAACCACACCAGCACATCCGAGTCGCCCTACAGCAACGTGGTTAGTGTGCGGCCACTGGTGCTGGGGCTGGAACCTGCCGAACCGGTGGTTCAACTATTCCCGAATCCGCTGGCCAGCAACGAGCCGTTGTGGGTAACGGCAAACCAGGTTACGTTTACGGAATACAGCATCCTGGACAGGCTGGGCCGGACGGTGAAGAGCGGTTACGGAACAGCCCGCAACACGATGACTATGGAGTTAACTGGCCTGGAAAGTGGGCTGTACGTGGTCCGGCTACAAACGGCAGCCGGACAATCAATCGTTCGTAAAGTAATCATCCGCTAACGAATCGATACGGCCTTTGCGCCGGAATACGTAGTTTTGCGTTCTTACCATCAGCCAATCCATTATGCGCCTTGTGATTCTTACGCAGGATGATCCCTTCTATCTCGCTCGTAACATCGACTATCTGCTGAAAAATTTACCCCCCTACGCCGAAGTAGTGGCCACGGTGGTGTTCGACGTATCGCCGTTTGGCAAGCGCGAAAGCTTCAGTGAAAAAATAAAAAAGACGTACGATATCTTCGGCTTACCTTTCTTTATACGCTACGGCACCAAATTCGTACTGTCCAAGCTTGACAGCCGAAATAACGTGCGGAAAGTGCTGGCCGACCGGAATATCCCGCTCATCCAGATTGAGGGGGCTATCAATAAAGACGAAAACCTGGAAAAACTGAAGGCTTACAAACCAGACCTGTACTTATCCATTGCCGGTAATCAGATCTTCAAGCGTAAGTTGCTCGATTCGGCTACCTACGGCTGTATCAATCTGCACACGGCACTGTTACCCAAATACCGGGGTTTGATGCCTTCTTTCTGGGTGCTGAAAAACAGCGAGACTCACACGGGAGTATCCGTCTTTTTTGTGGATGAGGGGATCGATAGCGGACCGATTCTGGTTCAGGAAAAACTCCCCATCGGCAATATGAGTCAGGCGGAGTTAATTGACGTAACCAAGAAAATGGGCATGGATGCCATGCTCAAAGCCATCGATAAAATCCATTCGGGCAGCTATGAACTGATAGAAAATGACGCGTCGCAGATGACCTACTTCTCGTTTCCCACCCGCGATGATGTGAAAGCTTTCCGTAAGGCCGGAAAACGCTTCTATTGATACCTGAATCAGCCATTTGGTTCGATTATTGAGCCGATGGTTCCGCTAACTACCTTGAATGAACATACTGACGTTTGATATTGAAGAGTGGTTTCATATTCTGGATAATGAGTCAACGCGAAACGAGTCGGACTGGGGCCGATACGAGAGCCGGATTCACCAGAATATGGACCGCATCTTCCAGCTGCTGGACGAAACCAACAGCCGGGCTACTTTTTTTTGCCTGGGCTGGGTGGCCGATAAGCACCCCGACGTAATCCGGCGTATCGACGCTGCCGGATACGAAATTGCCACGCATTCCTACGCGCATCAGCTGGCGTATGAGCAAACGCCAGCCCAGTTTCAGGATGACCTGGAACGCTCCATCAAGCATTTGCAGGATTTGACGGGCAAAAAAGTCCGGTCATACCGGGCACCCGGCTTCTCCATCAAGGAGCACAACCGATGGGTATTCCCGATTCTGGTGGAGCAGGGCATCGAAATTGACTGCTCCGTATTTTCGGCCCGGCGCGCGCACGGGGGCGATGCATCCCTGGGTATGTTTGAGCCCGGGTACCTGAACGTGGGGGGCACGCTGCTGAAAGAGTTTCCTATCAACACCATACCCGTTATGGGGCAGGATGTAATCTTTTCGGGCGGAGGGTATTTCCGGCTGTTTCCCTACGGGGTGATAAAGGGAATGATGAACCGGTCGAACTACGTGATGACTTATTTCCACCCCCGCGATTTTGATGCGGGGCAACCCATGATTCCCGGTCTGAGCCGAACCCGGCAGTTCAAATCCTACTATGGCCTGAAAAATTGCTGGCCCAAACTCAAACAACTGCTCCTTGAATTTCCATTCGTTGATCTGGCCGAAGCCGACCGGCAGGTCGACTGGAGTAAGGTAATACAGCGTAACGTTGGCTAACGGATTAGTTGGGGACGGGCCTGGCTTTATGGCTGATTTTAGTGTATTCGTCCAGAAGCTGTCTGGCTACCACTTCAATATCATACTTCGCTCGTACCATCGCCAGCGCGTTGTCGGCGAGTTGCTTTCGTAGCGGCTCATCTCCCAATAGTTTTTCCAGCCCCGCCGTTACGGCTTCGGGCGTCAGGCTATCCAGCAGCCCGGCGGCCTGATGCTGCCGGATGGCATCGCCAAAGCCAACCCGGTCTGATACCAGAGCGGGCGTGCCGGACGCCATCGCTTCGAGCACGGCCATTGAAAATCCTTCGGAGTAGGAGGGAAGGGTAAACAAATCGGCATCTGTGAGAGCGGCCTTCTTATCGTTACCGGTGAGCATTCCTACCAGCCGGATTGAGTTGGTTAGGTGATGTTGCTCAATGAACTGCCGGGCGGTGGCTTCGTAGCCATCATCCCCTCCGGCCAGGGCCAGTACGGTACCGGGGTGGGTTTTGAGGTACTCCCGGAAACCGGGAAGCAGCAAATCCAGCCCCTTTTTAACGTTTAGCCGACTCATGAACAGCACTAATTTCTTATCGGCCGGCAGGTTAAATTTTTGCCGGAAGGTACCTTTTGCCGGAAGCTCGGCAAAGTCACTTGTTTTCACGCCATTGGGTATGATCGCGACGTTGGGGTGGGGGTGGCCCAGGTAACGCAGTATATCCTCCCGCTCGTCTGTGTTGTTGATCTGCACCAGATCCGCCCGTTTCAGGTACGCTTTCTGGGCGAGCGTATTCATCAACTCTTTTTTCCAGTTATGATGCGCATATACCCAGCGGTCCAGTACGCCATGAATGGTAATAACTTTGGCCACCGTGCGGTCGAGCATGAACGGAGCCAACGTGCCGAAATGCCACAGGCCGTGGCAGTGAATGACATCGTATTCCCGAATGTGCTGCTTTAGATACTGATACAGTTCAACGGAAAACTCCCGAAAATAACGGCTTATTCCCGGCGTACGTTTGCACAAAACAAGGCGCGCTCCGTCGGGTAAGGTGTAGGGGGTTTCGCCCGGCGAGACAGGACTCAGTATGGTTACCTGGTGGCCATGTTGCAACGCGACCTGCGTATGATCGAAGATGATTTTTGGTGGACCACCCGCCTGCCAGGTATACGCACAGATATTTAGTATTCGCATAGTTGCCGCGAAATAATGGATTAATTCGCGATTTTGATAAAACCATCGAGCATTTCCTGAGCTACTGCTTCGGGAGAGTACTGGGTAATGAATTGTTGGGCAGCCTCGCCCATCTGTCTGGCCGGAGCCAAACCGTCCATAAACTGGGTTAAGTGAACGGTTAGTTCGTCGGGCACGTCGGGGTCGAAAACGAAGCCGTTCCGGTCATCCTGCACCAGATCGGCCGCGCAGCCACAGCGGTCTGATACAATAACGGGTAGTCCGCAGGCCATGGCTTCGTTAACGACAAGGCCCCAGGGTTCCGACCGGCTCGGCAGGATCAGTACATTGCTGAGTGCCAGTATGGCGGGTATCTGATACCATGAGCGTCCGGGCAGTAGCTTGACCGAATCGGCCAGGCCAAGGGTATCAATAAGCGTTATCAGGCGTTCCCGTTCTGCGCCGTCGCCGAGTAAAATCAGGCCCCATTCCTGTTCGTGGACAGATTGTTTGCGGGCTTCCGCGAAGCAGGTGAGCAGCAGGGGCAGGTTTTTGCTCTCGGCTAGCCGCCCCACAAAAATAAAGTTGTTCGGGCGCAGGCCCAGTCGTTGCTGTTCCGCACGCCGGCCTGGCAGCGCTTTTTCATAAGCAGCCAGCAGTGTCTTGTTGTCAACGGCGTTTTTACGAAGCAAAATCTGACCGGGCGACACGCCAAATTGAAACAGGTAGTCGGCGGCCTGGCTGCCAAAACAAAAAAATCCATCGCAGCGGTTAAAAATCCATTGCTTCACTTGCTCTTTCAGGCCGCCCCGCTGCTGATCGGCTTCGGTACTTTCGTTTTGCATAATTACCCTTATCCCTCTGGCTTTGGCCCATACCAGGAGCATGATCTGGGCGGGATCGTAGTAACCCGTCAGGTTGATTACATCGGGTCTAAACGCAGTAGCTTGCTGAAACAAAGCCCGGGTACGTTCGCGCAGGCTTATCTCTTCCCAGTACCGGTCGAAGAGTAGCTCGTAATCATAGGTGTACGTGGGAGCTGTATCATCGGTTTCCGCACCGAGGGCCGCCCTGGATTGCTCGTTACGGGCGATTTGCAACACCTTCATGACGGTATCACTCCGCTGGTCGACCAGGTGTTGAAGAGCCTGAAAAACACTGGACTTGTAATGGGCCCAGAGCAGGTTATGAACGATCAGGATACGCATCAGGTTGGTTCGGCATGGGGTACAACAACAACGTATTGTCCCTGAACCTCAGCCGGTTCTTTTTCTGATAAATAGGCAGGGAACAGGTGTTCAACGCCGATAAAACGGATCATCAGGGCAAGTGGGAACCAGAACGAAATCTCGTTGGGCCTGCCGTTGGTCAATAGTTGGATGAGGATAAGCATGTAAAAATAAGCCAGAAAGATGCTCAACGGATTTGGATTGTTGCGCATTATATTCCAGGAGTGGTACAAAACCAATCCGTTGACACCCCCAAACAAAATGAAACCCAGAAGGCCAAAATTGGTAAGGGCTTCCATAATTGGCACATCCAGATAGAGGTAGTCGTAGCCGTAGCCCAAAATGAGCCTGTGCAGGTGGCCTGCCAGTACGTTTCGGAAGAAGATGGCACTCTCGGAGCGGTTGGCCGTCGAATCGTCGAGAACAGCTTTATAATCCGCTCCCTGCGATTTTAAACCCAACAGGGCGTACAGGGTTTCCAGGTTTCGCTCCGCAAAAGACGTGACATAGCTTATTAGTACTTCCAGAACGAAACTGTACCGCTGGAAAAAAAAGATTACCCCCACAACCCCCACCATCATTACCAGAATGGGAACGGGCCTAAACACCCCGCGAACCGCCGTGCGGATTTGGGCGGGCCGAACATTAAAATATAGAAATAACGCCAGGGCCGCCATGAGTGCCACAATAGCCGAACGCGTTTGGGTAAGCACCAGAACGGCAATATTGAGAATGCCGGCAAATAGCGAAAGCAACCGGAAAAAGATGTGGATTTTTGGCTTCACCAGCCAGATAGCACACGCAACAACACCCATGAAAGCATTGCGCGAAAAAGCGTGTGGGTTACCCGAGCCGGAGTCGCTACCGTTGTTCAGGGTAATGGTAGCCCGTTGCCCGATAGCCCAGGTCGGGTCCGTAATCAGAGCGTAAATCAGCCCCAGATTGGAGACCAGGGTGAAGAGGACAACGATTGGAACAAAGACCGGGATGATGTCATTGGGTATGTTGATGAGCAGAAACAGGAAAAGCACGATGTACAGGTAGTAAATCATGTGCTTGCCAGCGAGTTGGAAAAAGGGGTTAGGGTTGTGAAAGTACATGTAAAATATGCAGAGCAGCAGAAACGAGATACCCATCCAGAACATCGTTACGTTGGGCCGGTAAAGCTTGCGCAGCACAGTAAACGGCACCATCAGACCCAGACCACCCGCCAGGGCCAGCGCGGTAAAAGCGGTACTGCCGGGTGCCAGACCCACCGTTTCCCGGAAAAAAAAGATGAGTGGGTACCCGTCCAGAATAATACAGATACCAACTACCATTCTCATGTAGTCGAGTTTCTGAAGCAGGCGAACGAGATTAGTCATAAAGGGGACGTTTTGTTATTGTCGCAATCAGCCGGGAAGGTCTATATGGTTACTGACAGACCTGCCAACGAACGGATTGCCGAACCTTATTTTTGTCTGGATCGATTGAGCTGCAACCGATGCTGTACATACTTAAAATTACCCTGTAGGGCGAAGATAAACAGTTTTCGAAGCCGGCAGTACCGTTTCCAGAATGAAGCACCCAGTGCCGACGTTAGCAGGGGGCGGTACTTTTCTTTGATCAACTGGTGTTCCTGAAGGCCTACCGTACTGGCAATGGTCGAGGATTTTGCGGCAGGCTGCACCCGGAAACCACCCCAAAAACCGTCAACATGTCGAAACTGGATGCCCGCTTTAATGCCCAGCCGGGCTACAATTTCGTAATCGATAACGAACCGAAGGCTTTCATCGAGTAACCCGATGTGACTGCGTTTGATAAACAAGGCCTGATTGAAAACCTGCATGCCTTCGTAGATATGACATTCCACACAGAAATCGGGGGCTCGCATTTCCTCCAGAATAACGTCTTGCTCATCGGTAATGTACATATCGCCAAAAAAAACGTCGGTAGCCGGGTGCTTTTGCCAGGCATTGGCTACCCGGTTAAAGGCGTGGGGCGCAAACACATCGTCGGAGTTTTGAAAGGCAATGTAATCACCCGTTGCCCGCCGAATCCCTTTGTTAATGGCATCCGTTTGACCCCGGTCTTTTTCGCTGACCCAGCCCGCCAGATAAGGCTCGTATTTTTTGATGATTTCCAGACTCCCATCGGTCGAACCGCCATCCATGATAAAATACTCCAGGTTGGGGTATTGCTGATTCAGTACACTCAGGATCGTTTGTTCGAGGTACTGCGCCTGGTTAAAAGAGGGCGTAATGACCGTTAACCGGGGATACGCCTGCGCATCGGTACCCGAACCAGGACGGGGAGTATAGGGTCGCGTTACAAAGGAATGGAGTGATTCTTGCGTTGGTTTCATGCCTTCATTAACCCAAAGATTGATAAACTTCCCGTGTTTGCTGAGCCGTTTTGTCGCACGAAAAATGAAGCAGTCGTTCGCGGCCTTTCCGGCGTAGTTCAGTGCGCAGGGCATCATCAGTAACCACGCGGTCTATGGCATCGGCTATGGACTCATCGTTTTCCGGGTCAAAGTACAGAGCCGCGTCCGCCCCTACTTCGGGCAACGAACTTCGGTCACTCAACACCACCGGACACCCGGCGCTGTAAGCTTCCAGTACCGGAATACCAAAGCCTTCGTTCAGGGATGGAAATACAAAGGCGAGGGCGTGCTGATAAAGATTAATAAGACCAGCATCCGTCAGCGGATGAAAATGTACCCGTTCGGCCAGCCGGGCTTCCCGAAACAGGCTTTGCTCGTCGGGCGTGAAAGCACCCCCTCCGCAGCAGATAACCTGCAAATCGGGATGGCGGTGCAGCACGGGCTGAATGGCCCGGAAGAAACCGTTGAAGTTTTTGTATAGACCCCGTTTCCCGACGTATAGCAGGTACGGTTTGTCCATAGATGGTTTCTGCTGTTCTGGCGTAAGCCCATAATCACTGATGGTAGTGCCCAGCGGGACCACTTTTACTTTGTCGGGGTTGACCGGGAAAAAGTGCAGGAGATCCTGTTTGGAAAACTCCGAGATGCAGATTACACAATCGGCCCGACTCAGCAACTGCTTCTTTGTTTCATACAACCCTTCGCCCAGTTCGGGGTACTGCTTCCCGTACCGTTCGCTGGTGGCGTCGAAAAAAGTTAGCACAAAAGGCTTATTACCAAGCGCATCCAGAAAATACCGGTGGTAGTACGTAGGGTGGAAAATGTCAAATTTGCCAGCTTTGATGCGTTGCCGGCTGTAAAGGCGGTTGAGCACGGAGGCTGCCCGGTGAGCATTGCGCAGGTGAGCAAAGGCCGGGTAACGCCAGTGATTGCTGAAGGATGCCTGGTTTAGGTATTCGTTATTCGACAGCCACAACGACAACTCAAACTCAATGTCTGAACGTTTGGCGAAGGAACGCATGAGTTCAAAAAAATAGCGGGAAACACCGCCATAGGGCAAGCCGGTAAACGATTGATGATCGAAGAGTACGTTCATTGGGGAAACCTGAAAACTCGCCAGATTTGTATTTTTCTGAGAAATTGACCCGTAAAAATAGGTCTATTTGCTAACAAATCCTTGAACACTACGCATTATTCAAGGATTCCTTCAGCGAATTACGGGCAGGTATACGTGGTCGAGGAAGTGGACGACTGTGCGCATAGACTGAACCAGCCCGTACCGCCAGCCCCGCAAAACCGGTGGTTCGGGCTGTTCTCCGTACGCGGTAGAGTAACTGTCACTAACCAGCTTTTTATGCCGGTTAACTGCCTGTCGGTAAGTAGCCAGCAGCCCGGCAGCGGGTGATTTCTCTGAAAAGCGCAGTCGATTCTGGTTCGGGAAGAAACCTTCGTTCGGGTAAAGCAACCCCTTAAAATTAAAAAAAAGCAGGGGTTCATGCTGGCCCGCTGGTCCGTTTACCCGCCAATGCCCGCCTTCCGGGGTTAGGGTTCGTTCGGGTAAATTCCAGAGAGCTGCGTGCCAGCCGGGGTTCCGGATGACGCGCGCCTGTCGGAAAAAAATGGGGACGTGCATCAGCCATATCTGATCCAGGCAAAGCCCGGCGCAAAAATTCACGTAAGCCCGTGTCCGAACCCGGTCATCCCACCAGACCAGCATCCGGTCAACTTCCGATGATCGGTGAAAAGCCAGGAGATCAGCACTGTAGAGTCCAATGTTCTGAAGGAATTTTTCATCCGGCTCCCCGGCCGACAGGCTGCGGGTGATGAACGGAGTTAACAGAATGGTAGCGGTACTCAGCTCTTGCCAGAGCGCCGTGAGGGGAAAAAGAAACTGGCCATTCGGGTCGGCATAGACCATGTTGTCTACGTCGGGATACCGGCGAAACACTTCGGAAATGAACAACGGCTTGCAGGCAGCCGCAAACTCGGTTGGTGTGTATTGCGCCGAGAGGGTGGCCAGTTCGTCGGGGGGGAGTAGCTCCGCTACCGGAAGCAGCGGGTAGGGTGACACAAAATCAGTGGGCAGCGTGTCTAAACGGTCGACTAATCCGATTAAAACGGGTGCTGCGGCAGCCTGTCCGGCAAATTGCCTGAAACTGTCAGCCAGAACAAATGCCTGAGGTAATTGACGAACGGTACAGATGGTTAGTAGCACAGGGAATGAAACCTACATTATTCAAGAATATCACCCAAGACAGCCAGAAACGGGGCATACCAATTGGCCGCTGGTTCGGCGTACCGGTTGTAGTTACCCCGCCACAAGTTCATTAGTACGGGGGCAACGCGTTTAAGCCGGTTGTGGGGCAGGTGGCTCCGCAGCGTGAAGTGCGCCAACCGCCGGTGTAGTTCGGGTAAACCGGGCGCATCGGCCGGTACCCGTTTGCTGAGTAACTGGCTGATGATGCTCAGTTGAATCTGCTTTTTATGGAGGGGAGCCAATTTTCTGGCCCGGTGCCGGGTAAGTCGATCCCGCAACCGTGTTCGGGCGGGTATTGGTTGCGGGCGAACGCCTACCTGCTGCTGTACGTGGGTACGGTAGAGTTGCAGGGGCCGGTCGACGAACTGAATAACATTTTGCGTGGCTCCCACCAGGGCTATCCATCCATCATAAATGTAGCCCGGAATTTTGTCGGGTATTGGAAGAAGAGTGGGTAAAAAAGAACGGCGGATAACCGCAGCGCAGCCCATCATCCGGTTGCCTTCCAGCAAGATATCCATCGTTTCGCCGGACTGCCAGCGGGCACGGGTCTGGGTGTCAAAACGAACGGAATCCCAAAATCGATTTTCGCGCCCCTGCAACTGTTCATCGGTTATCCAGGCATCGCAGAAGGCAATCTGAATGGCCGGATGCTGAATCATGTAATCGACCATCGTGCTAATTTTTTCCGGCAACCACAGGTCGTCCTGATCACAGATGAACACCAGATCACTGGTGCAGGCAGCAAGCGCCCGCTCAAAGTTCTTGTTATACCCCAGGCGTTTCCTGTTGTCTAAAACAGTGACTGGGAAAGGAGCGTCGGCGGCTAACTGAGTCAGTAAATGAGTGGTACCGTCGGTTGACTGGTCATCAGAAATAATGACCTCGTTCGGCAAGCGATGCTGAGTAACCAGACTTTGCCATTGCGTTGGTAAATAATTCATCCCATTGTACGTGCAAAGCGCAACGGAAACAGTGGGTTGTTGGGGAAGTGCTGGTGTCATTACATCGTTATATTTGGTACCCGTAGTTGGCGAAAACAGACCGCCAGTAGTCCGTTCCGTGGATATTCCAGGCGTGGCAACCAAATGGTAATTTTCCTTCATTGTAGTGTTCAACGGCCCATTTTGGATAAAATTCAATGGCAAAAAACAACGCCTTTCGGTAGCCGGGTATTCGTAATCTCGGCCAGTACCGGTTTACTTCGATGCTCCAGAAAACGTCTTCGTGGTAATGATGCAGCGGGATTTTTTCGTATTCCGTAATCTTTTGCCGGAACGGGTCAAGGCAGCGCAGCATGGCCGAAACCCGCCGAAGGGAGAAGCCTCCGCAGCCCACTCCGTTTAGATTGATAATTTCGCGGGGGGTCACACCATCCTCTTTTTTGAGGTTGAGCCAGGTAGCTACCCGCTGCTTGATGGTAAACCATAGTTTGTCTTTCAGGCCGGTGAAGTCGCGGTCACGTAGCCAGGGTGCTCCAATGTAGTCGTACCCCTGCTGGCACCAGTACGTCAGATCATCCCGAAAAACGAATGCATCCAACTGATAAATAAGCATATACTCCTTATCGGCAAACCCTTCGTAAAACTCCTTCGCCACCATCAGGCGGTTATAGCCCTGGATGTCGGCAAAATAGCTGTCGTCGAAGGTACGGGTTTGTAAAGTCGGACCAATGGCCCGGTAGGCCGTGGTATCAAGGGAATGCGGACACGCCAGCCAGATTGGGTAACTCCCCAGCACCCGAAGGCACTGGGTCAGAGAAATCGTTTCATACTCAGTAAGTGTCTGTTTGTATACCGGTATAACAACGTTTACACGAACAGGACTCGACACGGTCATACTAGGTTTTATTAGCTGGATGATGTTAGGGTAACTAGCCGAAAATCTCAGTCATTCGGTTGTTTCGCTGGTCTGAAACTCACCTGCCACGTTAGTTATTGGCGTTCCAGTAAAGCTATCAGTTTGTTGAGCGGGCTTTTTAACGCTTTACGTACCCGCTTGTAGCGGAGCACTTTAGGTGGTTTGACGTACACGCAGGGATACTGGCGGTATTGATCGTTGTGGTTGGCCAGGAGCCTCGCTCGGTACAGTTCGAACAGGGGTTTTGTGTCCATCCGGTCCTCGAAGGTATACCGCGTCTGGTATTTAGAGATGGCATCCGGTTTGTAAGGATCATATCCGCTATAATGAAAAAATTGCAGCAGCTGGTCAGGTTCGTCGGTTAAAGATGTCACCCACCACTGCCCGGTTGCGTCTGCCGACAGCATTCGTTCGTGAATGTTCCAGTAAGCAACATTGTAACCGGGGTGGTGCTCCACCAGTACATTGTCATGGTAAACGGGGGCAAAGTTAACCCATAGCTGATCAACAAATAAACCGTTACAGAGATCAATTCGACATTCGTGGATTAATCGCTGTTTCCACCAGTGCACAAACTGACGGGCCGTGTCGTCATTCCGAAGGCCGATAAACCCCAGGTTGAAGATTCCTGTATTGAGGTGATGCAGGTCATTGGGGCGTTCCCAGTCCGAGGTAGGGAAGCACTCGTGCGGGGTCAGCACCAGGCTGTACTGCCGAAGGTCCTGATTGAGTTTATGGAGTGGCTGAAAAACGATAATATCGGGATCGAAGTAAATAATCTGCTCCAGAGCCGGATAGTTGGTGTAGAAATAGTCGATAAAAAAGGGTTTAACGGCCGTATTCAACTCCGTAATATCGTACCGGTCACACATGGCCCCAAAATCGGGAATGTTAATCTTGTCGATTTCAATGAGTGGGTATTCGGGCAGCAGGGTGGTGGGCAGGTTAGCCTGATCGAGCCGGTCAACCAGCCCGATGATATACGTATAGTCGGGATTGGTCTGTCGAAGCGAGTTACCCAGGGTCTGGGCCTGTGCCAGGTAATTGATGGAGCAAATAGTAAACGCGATTGTCATTCAGCAATTGGGGCTTTGGGCTGTAGGATTATTTGCTGCAGAGCCAGTTCGATACGGTCGGTACAAACCCTCAGAGACCACTGACGGTCAATGATGTCGATGGCTTTTTCGGACAGCTCGTTCCACAGCGTTTGGTTACTGAGCAGGGAGTCGATAGCCAGGGCCATTTGATGCGCATCCCGATTGACCAGCAGGCCATTTTGACCAGACTGGATGGATTCGCGGATGCCACCTTCGGCCACCGCTACCACGGGTAGCCCGCAGGCGTTGGCCTCCAGCGGAGCCAGGCCAAAGGGTTCGAGCCGGGGAGCGTACACAAAAGCACTCGCCTGATTCAGCAGCCTGACCAGTTCGTCATCCGACACCATTTTGTGCAGGCTTAGTGCTACGCCGGTCTGTTGAGCCTGTTGCCGCATGCGGGCTTCAAAAACGCTGTCGGTGTAGTTGCTCACCCATACCAGCCCCGGCCGACGCGACGACGGAATGCGGCTGATGGCGTCAATAATAAATGAGGGGTCTTTACGCGCCTGGAAACTGCCGGTGCAAATGACGAAGGGCTGACGGGCCAAACCGAGGGGCCGGAAAATACGGGTGTCAACGCCCAGGTAACCGACTTCCGCATCCAGACTGTACACCCGCAGGCAGGTTTCTACCGAAAACAATGAATTGACGAGTATGCGGTCAAAAGCGGCTGCGTTAAGCTGTTCTTCGCGCATAATGACGCGCAACTGCCGCTGCCGCCAAAGGTCGTTGACCAACATACGCCAGTAGGCATAACTAGTCCAGGATTGCATGGCACCGGGCGCACACCAGGGAAGCTGCGGTTGTGCCTCGTACAGGTAGCGCAGCGGTTCGCCCAGGTACAGTAATGTTGGGATGGTGACGAACCGGGCAATGTAGGGGGATGCGTATACCATGCAGCTGTTGGCAAACAGCACATCGAAGTTACCCGCCTGAATCTGTTCGGCACAAAGGCGGCTGTGGGCAATCATAGCGCGCATGGCCGTATCCTGATGGAAGCCCAGGTAGCCAAAGCGGTCACGCATCGGAACCGATTCGCCGGGCGCATCGAACGGGACTACGTGAACGGGTCCAATTGAATTAAAATCAAGGTATTGGTTATCGGCGCTTGGCGTAGTCCAGATCTCAATCTGATGACCGCGTTCCTTCAATCCCTGCAAATGATAAAACATTGCCCGTTTTCCCCCTCCGCTGGGAAGGTTATGCCATACGGCAATTTTCATACAAAACTTGTTTAGCCACGGTGAAAGCAAATTGCTGATGGACAGACTAACAGCGCGGAGGCAAAATGGTCAATACTCGTACAATCATTTTCTGTTAAACGTAATCGACGGGAGTCCCGTACATGCTGTCCCGGTTTATCAGTAACCCCGTTCCATGCATGGCCAGGGCTAATACCTCGTCAGGCATAATATTTCTGGAGCAACCGGGTAATATACCGTTCGGGTTGCCAATCCGCATCAACACTTGGTAGCTGTCTGTCTGTTGCTTCGGCTGATAAGGTAAAAGGCACCCCCTTGTCCAGCAACGCATACCGGGCCTTTTGCCCCGTGTGCCGTTCAATAGCCTGCACCATAACCAGTGGACTAACCGAATAGGGGTTAGCCACAACGAGCGTCTGGTTCCAGGTAGACGCATCGGCGATGCATTCGCTGACGCGTTGATAAAGGTCGTCAATATCAATAACATTTCGCACGGCGTGCTGCCAGATGCTGAATGATTCCTGCCGACGGATGCGGTCGACAAAGAAATTCAGAATCGTATGCGGATTGCCCGGCCCCCCCACCACGTTCGACGCTCTGATAATCAGGTAGGCACTGGCTTTTTCTTTAATCGTTTCCTCGATTGCCGTTTTATGCATCACGTACGGGGAACCCTGCTCGGTTGGGTCGGCAATGCTGGCGGTGCTGAAATACACGAACAGACAACCCGATGACTGCCGCAGCGTATCATCTACCAGACGGCGTTCGCGCGCGTAGGGTTCCGGACGGGTTTCTTTGGAGTTTGAGACGCCCGATGCAAATAAGACGACATCGTTCCGCTCCGCGTAGGCACGAAACCGCCGGGCAATCATCCCATTACCGACCAGCATACTGATTAGGGGTTAGCGGCAAAAAAACAGCATTGAGTTTTGCCAGCAGTTTTGGCACAAGCGCAGCCACATCGTGGGCCATCGCCCGCTCGTAAAATAGGTTGCCCAGCCGGGTGCGTTCCGCCGGATTGTCGGTGAGCCGGGCCAGGGCTGACACCATGGCCGACAAATCCAGGTAGGGGACTAAACAGCCCGTATCCGTTCCCACGAAGTCGGGGCTGCCGCCCGACCCGTCAAAACACAAAACGGGGTTGTGATTCAGGCCCGCTTCCAGTATAACCAGCGGATACGGGTCTTCCCGCGACGTCAGGGTAAACAGGTCGAAACAGGCCACGTAATCCAGGTAGTTGCCACCGGGGGGCAGCAGATGAACATCGAGCTCCCATGTCCATCCGGTCAAGATCATACTGTAGCCGCCGGGTGTCCTCACCGGATTCCGGAATGCCTACCCAGACGAAATGCACGTCCGGGCGTACGTTAAGCAGCTGCCGGGCAATGAGCAGAAATAAATCGACCCCCTTCCGCCATTCCGCGTTTCCGCACCCTCCAATAACCACCGCCTGAGATGGGATACCCAGCCGTTGCCGAACCGATTGCTGATCAACGGCTTCAAGTTTATCGATGAGGGTTGCCGTCCGAATCAATGAGTTCAGAACAGATGTATTAGCTGGCGTTAATCCGTGATGGTCAATCAGGTTCTGCCGAACGGCTTCCGAACCGCAGAAGACATGGCTAACCTGCGTCAGTTCATACCGTAAGTCTGCCGGGCGGGTGTAAATCTGAATGGACGTTTCCAGTTCGTGGACGTACAGCGCAAACGGTAAACCCAGTGGCTCCAGCGTGCGCAGCAGACCACCGTTGGCAATGGTGTTGGCAATGATGTAGGTGTACTGCTCGGACCGAATTGCCGAAAGGAGTGCTGGCAGGTCATCAATTCCCGGCGATTCCGTGGCGGGTTGGGCCATACCCAGCTTAGACAGTACACGGGCACCAAAGCCGGGGGCCTTCGCCGAGGGGAAGGCCCGGTAAACGGTCGTTACCTGCTCATAGTCGGAGAGTAGCGGGCCGCCCGCACCCAGTACCAGCCCCGTGCGGACCCCCGTTTCGCGCAGATACGTGAGCAGGTGTAACAACAGGTACTGCGCCCCTGCCCGGTTGGCATCGTGCCCGATAAAAAGAATAGCGTTCAAAACAAAGGGGTAAGGTTGATAGAAAATCGGCGGCTGCGTTTACAAACGGATTGAGTATATGGTCATTGATTGTCAGGCATTGTCATTTCGTTGTCATTGTTTGCAAAGAATTGTCAGTCAGCTATTTGCCACTAGATGACTACCAATAACAATAGCTGACTACTAATGACAACCTAATTAGTAGGCCTCGTAGCTCGGTTTGGGTAGTTTCTTCGCCGGATTGCCCAAATAAAGGCCCCATTCTTCCGTATCCTTGTAAACGGCCGAAGCCATGCCTACGAGGGTGCCCGTTGCAATGTGCAGAAAATCGCGGATGGTGCTATTGACCCCGAAAAAGCAATACGGCTCAATAACGCAATGGCCCGACATGACTACGTGGGAGGTAAAGAAAACGTGGTCTTTAATCTGACCGTGGTGCCCAATGTGGTTACCGCTCCAGAGCACCACGTTGTTGCCGATGGTCGTGAAGGGCTGGATGGTATTATCTTCCAGGATAAAGCAGTTTTCGCCAATCTGATTGCCAAACAGCGTTGCCTTGGAGCTGATATAGGAAATGAACTCGTACCCCTTTGCTTTGGCTTCGAGGTAAATCCGTTCGCGGTTGCGGTTCATGTTGCGGCCCGTCATGGGCGCAAAAAACTTGTATTCCCGGGGCGAAAATACCGTTTCTACGTCCTCGAAAGCAACCAATGGTAACCCCTGAAACGTATCGCCGGTCATGAACTCGCGACTGACAGTAAAGGCAGCTACGTCGTGCTCCGAATCGTTCGTGAGGTAGAAGTGGGCCAGTTCAGCCGTATCCATTACCCCGAAAATAATAACTTTTGCCATGTTCAATGGATGAGTGAATGAACGCATGAGTGAATAAAAACACAAAGATATTCCTGCTTTATTTACTCATTCGCTCATGCGCAGTTAGATAAGTTCATAAGCCCCCAGCATGGTGTTAACCATTGGTACATCGTTCATCATCAGGACGTCGATAATGGACAGCCAGGGAACAAATTCATTTCGGTTATTAACCTGTGGGTACTCTGTTTTTAGGGCCTTGATAAAACTCAGTTCAATACCAGCCTGGGCAAACGTTGGTTTGTCGTACAGGTCGGTGCCACCGATTGGGTTGATGTACTGCAACGCGTTCTCCTGCCGACAAATATCCAGAATCCGTTCCTGCGCCTTCAACTCCGCGTTGGTGTAAACGGTTGATGACTGTACTAATCGCGTTGTCAGACCCAGGTACTGATTCAGTTCGACCAGGCTAAAATAGACCAGATCGGCAATTGAATCGGTGGTAAAGTTGATTATTTTTTCGGTCAACGGCATAACTGCCTGATAGAACGGGGCTTTTCGGTATCCCTGCTCGATGGTTTTCAACAGCTTGCTGCGCCATTTGGGATCGCTGGCGATCATCACCTCGTTGATGCGCTTGTTCTGACTGGCATCGTTCAGCGGAACCGTAAACAGGTGTTCCTGACCGTTAATGAGCAGTCGATTACGATTAATCCAGCCCCGGTTGATGAAGGCCACATCATCGTACAGCACAAACGTGTCCACCGCCTTCATGAGCTGCATGTAGCCAATGTAGGGCAGAAAATAAGGCTGCATAATGGCGAGTTTCATAAGCCTACTTCAGTTTTCGTAGATAATAATCTTCACCCGGCACAATGACCGAAGCCCGCATCGTCGTATCGGTGCCCAGACGAATATCACCGGGTTTGGGTGGCATAACGCTTTTGTCGAAAAAGAGGTAATCCGCGCTTTGAGGAATGGGTTTCAGTCCCTGCTCGAACGGGTTGATGGCAATCAGGCGACGGGACAGTTCCGGTCCGTAGAGTGGATACTCATAGTCATCATTGATGGTGGCCAGGGCAACGGTTGCTTCGGCGGGCACCATTTCATCGAACCGTTTGTACGGAATATACACGTCCGGTCGCCCAACGGTCATCTGCCGGATGCGGTCGGAGTGGAAAGCCGACGGAAACGATTTGCCATCGGGAGCCGTCCAGGCAAAGGGTAAAGCACGGATGTTTAGAAAGACGCACAGAATGGCCGATAAACAGCCCAGCACCGCAACAAAACCTACGTACCCTTTCCAGAAAGTCCGCTTTGGTACGTCGACGGTTGTACGGGGATTAAAGAACAAGAGTGACAGAAAGGTAATGCCGAACAGGCCCGTTTCAATGAAATACCGGCCCTTGAACGGGTCGTAGGGGGCGGAGTAGGCAAGGGCCCCAAAGTGAAGCAGCAGCGCAATGCCCAGATACACGTGCGGGGTGGAGCGTACGTAGCCAATCAGGACCAGAAACAGCAATGGGAAAATGAGCCCGAAGCCAACGATGCCCCAGTACGGGTTGGCATTGTAAAAGACAAAACGCCGGTCGAACGCGAAAGGCTGGATGGAAAAACTGGTTTCTTCATCCAGGCGCATGCGGAGTTTGTCTTCCAGCACCACCAAGGGCTGGCGCATAGCGTGATTCAGTTTGGCACCAACGGGCAGGTTCCGGATGCCATCCAGGTTGACGTGGTCATAGCCGTAGCGAACCAGGTTTCGGCTTCCCTGCTCCAGCAAATTCCGGAACGTGCCCGCACGCTCGACCGACTGGTGTTTGAGGGCCGTTGGGGGCCCGATGGGGTGACCGAATACCTCAATGTTTTTGAGGTAGCCCGTCGGCAGTGTCCACATACAAACAGCAATGATGATAGCCGCCCCCAGTCGCCAGGTGCGCCCGTACGTAATAGCCCAGGATGACGACAGGAAAACGGTGTACAGCATGATCACAAACACCGACGGCAGTAGCAGAACGAAGGTAATCTTGTGCCCCAGCGCCAGGCCAAACGCCATGCCGGCCAGGTACAGGTAACGATTGCCGGTGAGGGCGCGGTAGCTGAACAGCAGGTACAGCAGCACACTCAGGTAAGCCGTCAGCACAATATCCGTTTCGGTCGTGATGGCCTGCATCAGAAAATCGGGCAGCAACGCATACGCCAGCGCGCAGAAAAAACCGGCCGAAAGCCGGCTCTGTGCCGGGTACGCATGACCAATCCGCTGTACGATACCAAACACGGCTACAATGGCCGTCCAGTAACTCAGGTGATGAATAAACTTGAAGCCATTTTCAAAATGGCCGGTCATCAGAAAGGTATAAATCTGGAGGGTACACACGCTTTTCGGGTACGTATCCATGTTCCAGTTGGTACCCCCGAAGTGGCGCATAGTACCCCGCTGTATGTACTGCATGACCCGGTTCAGGTGCCCGGTCATGCTGTCCCATTCGTTCGGAACCGTAAAGAGAACCAGGAGCAGATTGGTAACGGCAATCAGAAGCAGGGTCAGGAAGAGGGCCGAGAACAGGAAACGGGCGTAGCCCGATAAATCACGGAACCAGAGCCGCCCCGTTTGCCAGCGTTCGTGGAAGAGGGGCAGTACCGAAAAGCGTTCGGGACTGTTGCTTAATCGGCTCAGACCCGTGCCAAGCACCGTAGCCGTAACGAAAACGGAACCGGCCCAAACCGGCGCGTTTGCCGTCAGGTAAAGGGCAGATAAAATAAAGCCCGTCAGAATAACGCTCCCGGCTCCCAGCAGAAAGGTGGTTAGCCACCACTCGGTTAGCGACCGGCGACAAATGCGCGTCGACAGTTGGCCGAGGTACACGACAAATAAACCAAGAGAAAGCAGGTAAAGCAGGGTCATGATGAACAAAGGGCCGTACGGATAACTGCGCGTGAAACGCATCCGTCAGCAATCGCAACGACTGAATTTTTTGGTGGTAACGGGTTCCGGTTAACTACATGATTTCACCAACGGCTACAATGGCTTCATTAACCAGCGTCGCAATTCGGTCGGCATCAGCCTCGGCGAGGTCAGGATACAGAGGGAGACATAACACCCGCAGGGCCACATCTTCCGAAACAGGGCAGGGCTGCTCGACGCCACCGCGGAGGGCAAACGGCAGCGTGTTGAGCGAGGGATAAAAATACCGGCGGGGCATGATATCCTGCGCCTTCAGCATGTCCATCACCCGCAGCAGCGTTTCTTCCGAATCCAGCACAACTGGATAGTAGGCGTAGTTGTAGTCCACGCCGGGGCCAAGCGTTGGACGGGTCATCCGGGTAAAATCAAGCCGGGTGTCGTAATAGCCGAACCGCTCTTTCCGGGCAGCAATCAGCTCCGGCACTTTGGGCAACACGCACAACCCCATGGCTGCATGCAATTCCGAATTTTTAGCGTTGATGCCCACGCCGTAATAATTATCGTTCTGATGCCCGAACGAACGGAAATGATGCAGTTTCTCCGCTATGGCATCATCATTCGTGACGATGCAACCGCCTTCCACCGTATGAAATACTTTTGTGGCGTGGAAACTACAGGTGCTTATATCGCCATAACTCAGAATCGAGTGGTCCTTTGTAGCTGGCCCCGAAGGTATGGGCTGCGTCGTAAATGACCTTCAGGTTGTATTTTTCGGCAATGGCCTGGATCTGCTCAATCCGGCAGGCATTTCCGTACACGTGCGTGGCCATGATAGCCTGCGTATTCTCCGTAATCAGTGGCTCTCAATTTTATCGGGATCGATGTTAAAATCGTCCGGGCGAATGTCGGCGAAAATGGGCGTACAGCCTTCCCAGAGCAGTGCGTTGGTGGTGGCCACGTAGGAGAACGGCGTGGTAATAACCTCTTTTGTAATGTCGAGGGCTTTAAGTGCCATCTGAAGAACGATGGTGCCGTTCGTGCAGAATTTCAGGTGTTTCACGCCCAAGATACTCCTTCAGCTGACTCTTCCAGTTCGCGCAGCAAGCGGGCCGTCGTTCGTCAGGTGTACGCGCTCCCAGATGCCTTTTAAATGACGTAGTACTCTTCGAGGTCTGGCAGATATGATTTAGTGACGTTAATCATTAATCAAGCGTTGGGGGTAAAGTAACTAGCCGTAGTAAGCATACGTCAGCCTTACAGGTTGATAGAAATCGTTCACGCATCCTAATTTACTGGTCACTGGTGACTGGTTCCAACATTTTGATCTGGAACGGAATTTGCGGGCGAACGTAACCTGGCCATTTGCCGTACCAGGCAATGCCTTCCCGGTAATCCTCTACATCAAAGGTAATGCCTTCTTCCATAACATAGAGTGGAGTAACGGTATCCTTCACAACCATCATGGAAATCGTGTAGGAGCCATCGTTCAGGAAGTAGCCCGGAATAGTGCATTCGCCGGCAATCAGCCCTTTGCCGTACGGCTGCGACTGGGTGCCAATGTTGAAGATGCACTCGCCCGTCAGCGAGTTTAGGTGCATGCTCAGGTTCAGGTTGGCATTGTCCATCTGATTCCAGAACTCGAACCGCAACTTCATCGGTGTCCGAACGTCGATGTGCGTCAGGCTCGTCCGGATAGTCGGGGATCAGTTCAATCCGGCGAATACGAACCAGATCATTGCCTGGGGCTTCTTCGGGGGTATCCCACTGGCGCAGCAGCCGGGTTTTGGAGACTTTGCTCAGGTAGGAGGCAATAACCTGGTTGGTTTCGCCCTGCTCAATCAGGCGGCCTTTTTCAAAATACAGGGTCTTGTTGCAGAGCGCCTGTACCGCCGTCAGGTTGTGACTAACGAAAATGATGGTTCGTCCACTCGCCGAATTGTCCCGCATTTTGCCGAGACTCTTTTTCTGAAATTCGGCATCGCCCACGGCCAGTACTTCATCCACGATCATGATTTCGGGGTCAAGGTGGGCCGAAATGGCAAAGCCAAGCCGGACATACATACCCGATGAATAGCGTTTGACGGGGGTATCCAGAAATTTTTCGACCCCGGCAAAGGCCACAATCTCATCGAATTGTTTTCGGATCTCGTTTCGGCGTCATGCCCAGCAGGGAGCCGTTCAGGTAGATGTTTTCCCGGCCCGTTAGTTCCGGGTGGAAACCCGTACCTACTTCCAGCAAACTGGCTACCCGGCCCCGGATACGCACCATGCCGGTGGTAGGTTCGATAATTTTGCTCAGAATTTTGAGCATCGTGGATTTCCCCGCCCCGTTATGCCCCACAATCCCGACCCGATCGCCCTGTTCAATGGAAAAATTAACATCCTGAAGCGCCCAGAATTCTTCGTGTGTAACGCTTTCTGTCTTTTTTGCCGCCGAACATCGCCCGCAAGTTCTCCGAGATGACATCACGCAGCGTAGTACCCCCTTTGCCTTTCTTGTGGTCAATAATGTAATGCTTGCTTATATTTTCAACAGTAATGACAGACATAGTGAACTAGTAGGTGTAAGATTACAATGTACGTTCCGTTACAACTTCTTTTAGTACACTTTGACTACGTATAACTGTACTTTTTTAAATATCATCAACAAAGGTATTCTCGCGTTTCCGGAAAAAGTAGAGCGATAACGCTAAACAAACGACAACAATACTAACCGACATCAGTAAACTCTCTGGATTAAAATACGCTTTTTCGCCGAGTAACGACCAGCGAAAACCATCAATTATACCCACCATTGGGTTCAGCCAGTAAAAAGGATACCACCACTCCCCGGCCTTATCGGCCACCAGCCGGCTGCTATAGGCAATCGGACAAACGTAAAAACCAACCTGCACAATAAACGGAATCAGCTGGCCTATGTCGCGGAACCGTACATTGACAGCCGCAAAAAACAAACCAAACGCGAAGGCAGCCAGCAGAGCCAGTACAATAAAAGCGGGCAGCAGCAGCAGATGCCAATCGGGTATGAACTGGTACCAGATAGCCAGCACAATAAATAACCCCAGCGAAACCAGAAAGTCGATGAAACTAACGGCTATCGCGCTGATGGGCATGATCAGCCGGGGGAAATAAACTTTCGTTACCAGGTTGGAATTTAGCGTTACGCTATTGCTGATCTGCGTAAAAGCCGTGGAAAAAAAAGTCCAGACCGTAATGCCGCCCAGTACCATCAGCGGGTAAGGAACGCCGGGGTCGGCTGGGAGTTTGGCAATTTTGCTAAAAACAAACACCATAATCAGCATGGTGGTTAGCGGGCGGATCAGCCCCCAGGCGGTACCCAGCGCGGTTTGTTTGTAACGCACTGATACATCCCGCATGGAGAGAATGTACATCAGTTCGCGGTTTCGCCACAAATCCGCCAATAGTGCCGCTCTGAGCGGCCTGGCTGAATAATAACTTCGTGTGTTTTCAAAATCAGGTATCTAAGGCGTATGAATGTCAGGAAAACCAACACGGCTTTATTCTTCCCGCATGATTGAACGGTACGTTTCCCGGAGGAAAATAATAATAATACCGAGAACAAAACCCAAGGCGATGCCGATCTGCATGCCGCCGGGTTTACTTCCTCCCGGTATAGCGGAAATAAACCGGCTTGATGATCGTGAACAGCGGAGTTTCGCGGATCAGCGATAAACGCATGTTTTCGGCCTTTGCACCGCCTGGTAGTAAAGGTGGTCAGGAAGGTGGAGTTACGGGTCAGCCTGTTCTCCTGAATCTTGGCCTGCGCCACCACTACCTGCTGGTTCTGGTCCATGTACCGGGCCAGCTTATTCTCGGTACCACTTAAAAGCCCGGCAATCGAATCGGCCCGGGACTCAAGCACCGTAGCATTTCCCGGGTTTTTTTGGTTTGCTTGCTCTGGTAATCTGCCTCGATGGTTTTCAGGTGAGTAGTCAAAAACGTTGCGGTCAGTTTCTCATCTTCCATGAAACAGCCCAGTTCCATGAAGGATGATTTACGCTCCGGCTGCGTAACGGCCATTTCGCCCTGAATACGGGCGTAGATGTCTGACATGGCCATCCGCTCCAGCTTGTTATATTCAATGGGTTTCTTGGCCCGCGTAAAGTAGAAGGCCCGCAGGGTATCATTTTCTTCCCACTCATTATCGCGGATACCACTGTGGCGGATGTAGTAGTTGACCAGCAACGTGTCTTTCCCGTTGATGGTATCCGTCTTCATCAGGGTTTTTTCCACAACGGGTCGGGACTTGGCATAGATCAGGAAGTTATCGCCCGAAAATATGCTGGCATCGGGTGCACCCGACCCCAGACCGAACGCGCCCGCCAGCTGGCCCAGTTCTCCGCCGAAGCTACCCCCCGATGAACCTCCACCCAGGTTAAACATGATGGTTCCGGTGTAGGTGGTTCGGGTTCTGTTGAGCGAATCGTAAATAAAACCGCCCACCGCACCCAGGGCAATCAGAATGAGCAGTAATTTCCAGTTTCGCCGGGCTACGTTTTTTAATTGAAAAACGCGCAGAATCAACAGACTTAGGCGATATCTGATCGGGTGGCAGCGGATGAGTGGCTACCAGTGGACCAGTGTTGTTTGTATCCGTTACGTTGTTAGAATCCATAAGGGTAGACGGCCAGATTATCGAACGCTTAAATCACTAAAAGAATCCTAGTGAATGGGTATATCGATCAGGTAGTGACTGGCTTTACGGGTTAATGCGGGATATCAGTAAAAGAGTTGTGATGAGGGTTAGCAGAGAACCCGCGATACCAACAGTAGACGTCAGGATTTGCTGGGGCGTCAACGGAGTCCGTGCTTCGCGTGGTACAACTATTTCGGCACCGGGTGCTACGCGGGGGTATATGTTGAAGAACATGAACTTGCGGGTCCGGTCAACGGATCCGTTCGCGTACACAATAAACGACTTCCGTTTCTGCGATTTGGAGGTGTAACCACCCGTTTGGGATATGTAATCCTGGAAGCTCTGGCCAGCCCGGTATTTTACCGTGTTGGGGAGTTGCACCTCCCCCTGAATACGAACTGTTTCGAGTAGTTTAGGTATCCGCAGCACGTCACCCGCCTGCACCAGTATATCCTCAGACGAACCTGGGTTTGCCAGAATCTTTTTCAGATTGATGTCAGGGGCTCGGCTGTGCTGGTCGTAACGGTCTCGGTTTCCACGACGCTTTTGGCCACGTTGCTGGCGATCTCGTTGATAGCCCGCTGCTTCCGGTTTATTTCGTCCTCACTCAACTGCACTGGCCGTACCAGCGTTGCGCCCTCTATGTAGGCGTAAGGCGATAAACCACCCGCCTGCGTGATCAGATCCGAAATTTTCTGGTCTTTGCTGATGATCGCGTACTCGCCCGGTACAATTACCTCACCGGCCACAACCGCATACTGTCTGAACGGCGTAGTTGGGCGACCGGCGTACGACAATCTGGTCAAACGGCTCCAGGATGAACGCTTTGTTGGCGTCGTTGCCGATGGTAAGATCCCGGTTAACGTCGAAGCGGAAAACAGTTCGGCCAGTTGAGCGGTGGTTGACCGGGGATCAACGTCTTTTCGCCGACGGATAACTTCTACCTGCGAGGCTGCTGCCGACTCTTTCAGACCACCCGTCCGAACCAGGGCATCGTTCAGCGTCATATTGGCCATGAACGGCATTTCGGTGTTGATGCTGTTTACCTCACCCGTGTACCGAGATGGTAGCCTGCTGGGCCAGATCGAAGCGGGAAGGAATGATAACCTGATCTTCCCGCTGTAACGGAATATCGGGTTGTGCCCCCGTCATGATGTCGGCCAGGTTGATCGACAGACTCTCAATCGCCAGATCTTCCCGCGTCCGGATGATGTTGATCCGGCCGGTAAAGGCATCCCCTTTAAGCCCTTCGGCAGAAGCGATGAGTTGTTTGAGCGTCTTGTTATCGTCGAGTGAGTACTCCCCCGGCCGGAAAACAGCGCCTTCGATGGTCAGCTTGTTCTCGAACCGGTTCAGCAATCGTTCTACTTCCACCTGATCCCCATCCTGCATCTCAAATGTTTTGAGTTCGGGAGTCGTCACATCAATTACTTTCTGTTCACGGTCGGTCAGCCGCGTAACCTTGATTCGGTTCTTGTAGGCATTGGCCGTAAAATCGCCCGCGTAAAACAGCAGCCGCTCCAGCGTCTCGTTGGGCAGCATCTCGAAGATCTTCTCCCGCTTGATGGCTCCGCTGATTTCAACCCGTTCAATGTAGGTAGTAAACCGGATGTTGTCATTGTCCTGTAGGCGGAAGTCATTTTGCTGAACGCCGGTCAGCACTAGTCATACAGGTCCAGGGTGGTGATAACTTTATTGTTGCGGATGAGCTGCACCTTCCGGAAGGAGCCGATTTCGCTCGGTCCCCCCGACTGGTAGATGGCGTTCATAACGGTCGACAGCGATGAGAGCGTGTAGGTGCCCGGCTTGAGGGCATCGCCCGTTACGGTAACCCGAATGCTGCGCACACTCCCCAGTGATACTTCCAGAAACGTATTCTGAGCGCCGTAGGATGAATTGCGAAGCCCCACGAATTTATTCGCCATCCGGCTTGTCAGGCGGGCTTTGGTAGCCTCTACCGTTAGTCCGATAACCGAAATTGGCCCGATACCCGTTTGCCCGGCAATGTAAACGAACCCTTCCGGGGATACTTTCTGGGAATAATCGCCTTCCGAGTAGCCATACATCCGAATGTTTAGCTCATCACCGGGGCCAACAATGTAGTTCCGGGGAGTAGCCATGCTGATGTTGGGCTGGAAGCTCGACGCCATGGCCTGGTCGAAGATGGAGTAACCAAATAATTTCTGTCGTCTTTCGGCTGCTTCGCGTTGCTGGGCGTCCCGGAATAGCTGCTCGGCCCGGGCCTGATCCGTACCCACTGCCGTAGTATCCCCTTGCCGTTCAAAATCACCTTCCGTACGGGCCGGGTCTGCTGTAGTCCCATTAGCACCATTGGCACCGTTGGCCCCCTGCGTTTGCCCCCGCTGATTGGCATTTCCCTGGGTGGCCTGCCGGATCTGTTGCTGAACGCTTGGGGGAAGGTTGTTGACGTTTACGCCCGCTGGCAGGGTAGCACCCCGACCCGGACTGGCGGGTGATGTGCCGGGTGCACTGGGTGTGGCACTGGGAGCGGTAATCTGAGCCTGCGTTGAAAAGCCCGACAACAGGGAACTCACTGCCAGAGCGGCACAAAAGAGACGGGAAGAAAAGATTGTATTAAAATAAAAAAAAAGAAGTGGCAAGCGGTGTTTAATTCCTGAATTTTGCATATTTTTAAGAAGTCGAACAGCTCTCATGCGATTGCGAAAAAGACCTATATCTAACGAACAGACGTAGTACATAGTACATAGGGTGTGTTCAGTTGACAAAGTAAGTGAAGTTTTTCTGGATTTTAAACAGTTTCCTAGGTTATGGTAATTTTATGATCGTTATGCAACGGTATAACTTTTCCAATGTTCCATTTAAGTAGTTCCATTCATTTACTGCTTATCCTAAAAATTTAGTTAATCAATTCCTATGGCAGAATTGCTGAATCAGTCGGTTCAATACAATGAAGATAGTATCCGCTCGCTGGATTGGCGTGAGCACATTCGCCTGAGACCAGGCATGTACATCGGTAAACTGGGCGACGGATCGGCCGCGGATGATGGCATCTACGTCCTTATTAAAGAAACAATCGATAACTGCATTGATGAGCATGTCATGGGCTTCGGTAAAACGATTGACGTGCGGGTAACCGACCACCGGGTTGAGGTGCGCGACTACGGCCGGGGTATTCCATTGGGTAAGGTGGTTGAAGTCGTTTCCAAAATCAATACGGGCGGCAAATACGATTCGGGTGCGTTCCAGAAATCGGTTGGGCTCAATGGCGTGGGTACAAAAGCCGTCAATGCACTGGCGACTTATTTCCGGGTTCAGTCTTTCCGGGATGGCCGGACGGTATGGGCCGAATTTGAACGGGGAATTCTGAAGCATAAAGGCGAAGACGTGACGTCTGAACGAAACGGTACGCTGATCTGCTTCGAGCCGGACGATACGGTATTCAAAAATTTTCATTTCATTCCGCAGTTTCTGGAGAATATGATCTGGAATTACTGCTACCTGAACGCGGGGTTGACCCTCTCCTTTAACAAACAAAAATATATCTCGCAGAATGGCCTGCTCGACCTGCTCCGCGACAAGACCAAAAAAGACGAAGACTCTCTCCGGTATCCCATCATTCACCTGAAGGGGAACGACCTGGAAATTGCCCTGACGCACGGTAATCAGTATGGTGAGGAATATTATTCATTCGTAAACGGGCAGTACACCACGCAGGGCGGCACCCACCTGGCAGCACTGCGCGAAGCCATCGTCAAAACCGTGCGCGAACACTTCGGCAAGGACTACGACCCGTCCGATATCCGGGGCTCCATCATCGCTGCCATCAGCATTCGGGTGCAGGAGCCGGTCTTTGAATCGCAGACCAAAACAAAGCTGGGTTCGATCAACATGGCCCCTGACTCCGAGAGCCAGTCCGTCCGGTCGTTTGTACTCGATTTTGTGAAAGAGCAGCTGGACGATTTCCTGCACATCAACCCTGCCATACGCGACGCCCTCAAAAAACGAATCGAACAGTCGGAGCGGGAACGTAAAGAACTCGCCGGTATCAAAAAGCTGGCCAATGATCGTGCCAAAAAGGCAAGTTTGCACAACAAAAAATTGCGGGATTGTCGCAACCACCTGCCCGACCTGAAAGCCGATGACCGGCTCGAAACAACCCTGTTCATCACCGAGGGCGACTCGGCCAGTGGTTCCATTACCAAATCGCGCAATGTGCAGCTGCAGGCCGTGTTCAGTTTGCGGGGTAAACCGCTCAACTGCTTCGGGCTAACCAAGAAAGTGGTGTACGAAAACGAAGAATTTAACCTGCTTCAGCACGCCCTCGATATTGAGGATGGGCTGGAAGGGCTTCGCTACAACCGCATCGTTATTGCTACCGATGCCGACGTGGATGGTATGCACATCCGGCTGCTGATGCTGACCTTCTTTCTCCAGTTTTTCCCGGATCTGGTGCGCAACGGGCACCTGTATATTCTGGAAACACCCCTGTTTCGGGTTCGTAATCCCAAAAATCACAAGGAAACGACCTACTGCTACTCGGAAGAAGAAAAACAGGCCGCTATGGATAAACTGACCAAAGGCGGGAAGAAGATAGAGATTACCCGGTTTAAAGGACTGGGGGAGATTTCGCCGGACGAGTTTGGCCTGTTCATCGGCGAAAACATGCGCCTGGAGCCGGTTATCATGCAGAAGGAAACATCGGTTTTCAAGCTGCTGAGCTACTACATGGGCAAGAACACCCCCGACCGGCAACGCTTCATCATTGACAATCTGCGCGTGGAGAAAGACATGGATGAAGTAGCGTTGGTGTAAGAAAAAGTGGGTGAGTTAACCGGTCAGTCGGTTGGTAAATGCTAAGTTTGTAAGCTGGTACGGCTGACCGACTCGCAAACCGGCCGACTGACTGACTTGTTTTATGACCCTCGAATCACTCCGTAATGACATTGACACCCTGGATAATCAACTCCTCACGCTGCTTAACCAGCGTATGGAACTGGTCAAAAAAGTGGGTGAGTTCAAACGTACAACCAATACCGTTATTTACCGGCCCGAACGCGAAAAGCAAATTCTGGACCGGCTCAACAGTCAAAATGTCGGCCTGCTGAACCGGTCGGCCATTGAGGCTATTTTTCTGGAAATCTTTGCCGTATCGCGTAACCTGGAACTGCCCGAGCGGGTCGCATATCTGGGGCCGGAAGGCAGCTTTACCCACCAGGCTGCCGAAAGTCGGTTTGGCGCCATGAGTGCCTATATGGCCCTGCCCACTATTCGTTCGGTGTTTGAGAGTGTGGAAACGGGGCGCGTTCGATTCGGGGTTATTCCCATTGAAAACAACCAGGAGGGTGTGGTTAGTGAAGCCATCGACCTGCTGCTCGAAAAAGACCTGCGCATTGCCGCCGAAGCCCAGATTTCCGTTCATTTTACCTTTGCCACAAAGGCCGAAAATCTGGCCGACATCACGCACATCTATTCCAAAGATATTGCCTTCCGGCAGTGCAGCCGCTTTCTGAACGACTCGTTCGATGGGCTACAGGCGGAGATGGTACCGGTCGAATCGACCTCCAAAGCGGCTAAACTGGCGGCTCAGCACCCGAACACAGCGGCTCTTTGTTCGCACATTGCCGCCAAACTGTTCGACGTGCCCGTGTTTTTCGACAATGTCGAGAACACCAACCTGAACCGAACCCGGTTTCTTATTCTGGCCAAAGACTTTGAGAACCAACCCAGCGGCCACGATAAAACCACGCTCATTGCCCGGTTACCCAACACCGATTCGCCGGGGGTACTGGCCGAGTTCCTACAGGAATTCAACGCACGCGGCATAAACCTGACTAAAATTGAAAGTCGCCCCTTGCGCGATGGGGCCACGTTCCGGTACTGGTTCCTGCTCGAATGCGAAGGGCACGCCAGTGACCCTGAGCTACGGGAAATATTGAACCATCACTCAGCAGAAGTGAAGTTGCTGGGGAGTTACGTGCGGGTTTCCTGAACGGGCAAAATGCCCTCGGTTTGGGCGTATATGTCGTCTATAGAAACTGTCAGACCAATACTGGCTAACGCTATACTTTCGTTGGGTTTATCCGCTTCGGACGCGATAAACCAGTACCCTTCGGCGTGTTTGCGAAATACCTCGGCCCGGATTTTTTCGGAATCGATCAGCACATATTCCTGTAGCGAGGTAGATTGGCGATATAAGGCAAATTTTTCGCCCCGGTCAAAGGCCGCCGTGCCGGGCGAGAGGATTTCCACGATGAGCATCGGGTTCGTCAGCGTATCGTGTACTTCATATGATATTGGCTCGGTCCGCACACGACCACAATGTCAGGATAAGCATACATTGAGTCCGTTTGTACGTGCACGCGCTGATCGCTTGAATACTCCTGCAACCTTGCTGCCATTGTTTCGAATACAAAAACTGATATGAAAACCTGCGTTCTCTTTTATCAGATTGTGATTTGTAGATGCTCCAGCCATAGGAATAATTTCTCCGTTTACGTATTCGCTTTTAAACTCAGCGGCCCGCTCTAACCGGAGGTATTCATCGGGGGAGACATACACTTTTTCGGCGACCATAACGTACGTTTTTCGTTTTGGTAAAACTACAAAATATAATCCAGGGTTAACAGGTTGACAACAAGCGAATCAGTGCGATGGAAGCCAACGAAAAACAGGATAAAATCATTGAAGCCCGGATGAAACTCAAACGCCGGTTTGAGGAGAAAATGGGCAGTACGCCCTCCGTGGCCGACCTAGTGACGGACCGTCAAACCACGCGGTTCGGGTCCGATAAACCGTCATGGGATGCCAACGGTGCCGGTTGGGCAAACCGTAACCACCAAATGGCCGGTGCTGGACCTGGGCTACAAACCGACTATTCCGCTCGACAAGTGGCAACTGAACATTGACGGGGAGGTGAACAACCCCGTCCGGCTGAAATGGGACGACCTGATGGCCCTGCCGCAGGTGGAAGATACCAGCGATTTTCACTGCGTCACTACCTGGTCGCGGCTGAATGTTCCCTGGGTAGGGGTGCCGTTTATGGAGCTGGCGGCTTTGGTGGACCCCAAAGGCTCGGCTACCCACATCATGTGCTACGGCTACGATGGGTACTCAACCAATGTGTCGCTGGAAGAAGCCTTAAAGCCGGATGTACTGCTGGTGCATACCGCCGATGGGCAGCCGTTGTCGCTCGAACACGGTGGCCCGTTGCGGATGATAACCCCGCAGCTGTACGCCTGGAAAGGGGCCAAATGGATAAAACGCATTGAATTCCTGTCCAAAAATCAACTCGGTTTCTGGGAAGAGCGGGGTTATTCTGATACGGCTTATCCCTGGCGGAATGACCGGTATAGTTAACCATTTCTACTAACCGGAGTTTGCTGACGCGGGAGACCAATTATTCTTACATAATAAACCCATAACACAACATGTGGCAAATGGTCATCTGGGCGTCTTCTACCCGGCCATAGTGGGTATCCTGAATAACGATGGATTCGTGGGCCAACTCGGCTAGTCGTCCCCCCTTGCCGCCTACCAGGGCAATTGTCGTGAGGCCGTGCTGATTGGCCCATTCCACTGCTTTCACCACGTTGGGCGAGTTGCCGCTAACGCTCAGCGTCAGCACCAGATCGCCGGGGCGGGCGTAGTTCTGTAACTGGCGCATGTACACGTCCTCGTAGGCGAAATCGTTGCCCAGCGCGGTTATCCAGGAAACACTCTCGTTTAGGGACATACACCGGAATCGCCGGCCAGAGCCGTCGGTTTCCATCCGGTCTGAGGCACTTTTGCCCAGGTCGGTAATAAAGTGCGACACATTGGAAGCACTACCGCCGTTGCCAAACGCAAACAGTTGCCGGTCCTCATCCCGGCATTTTTTAATCAGGTCAATTAACCTTTCTACCCGCTCAATGGGGATGGCATCGTAAGCCGCTTTCTGCCGGTCGAGGTAGTTTTTGAAGTAGGTCTGGTTCATGATGTACATGATGAATGTACAAATGATTAATGATGAATTATGACTAGTAACTGGTCTGTTTCGGCGACTATTGATCGCTTATACATTCATGATTAATTCCAGCGCACCGACCGGAACTGCATCTTCACCCAGTTTTGACAGAAGAACAACAGGGGGGTTGCCAAATGACGGCATGACATAACGCAGAAGGGCCTGCCGGACGGCTGCCCGCAACGGTTCGCCGATGAGGGAAAGCCCCCCGCCCAGCACAATGACATCAGGATGGAAGAGATGAACAACGTGCGACAAACCCAGCGCTATTACGGAACCAATCTGCTCAATCAGCATCCGGGCCACCGGATCATTGGCTTCGTAGGCCGGATGTAAAAACCGGGCTTCGCCACCCGTTATCCCCTGCCCGTGCGCCTGCTGAACCGCTAGTCTTAACGCCGAATCAGCGGATAGTTGCGGAAGCAGTTCCCGAATCTGCCGGTCCACTGCCCAGCCCGACACCGTTTGTTCAAGGGTTTGCCCCGGCGAATCCACGCCGGGCGGCACCAGCCACAAATGCCCGATTTCGGCTTCGCCGGGAATGGCTCCGTGGTAAATATGCCGGTTGAGGACCATGCCACCGCCCACGCCACTACCCAGCGTCATGTAAAATACCGTCCCGAATCCTTTGGCAACTCCCCGTCGGCTTCGCCCAGGGCGGCAACGTTGGCATCGTTCTCTACCCGGATGAGGGCACCCGGAGCCAGTTCGTGGAGCCAGCCGGTCAGGTCGAAATCAGACCAGCCACCTATCTGGTGGGACGCGGCAATGCGGCCCGTTTGCCAGTCGACCGGTCCGCCAAAGCCAACACCAATGGCCTGTGGTGGTTCGGGAAGCTGCCGGACGGTGGCGGCAATTTGCGCCAGTATGCCGTCGGCTCCCTGGGCCGGATCAACGGTGTACCGGAACCGCTGGGTAATCTGCCCGGTCATGTCGTCCGTTACCAGTTGCAGTTTTGTTCCGCCAATTTCAATGCCGAGGTTCATAGAGGTTGCTTATTGCCGGGGCATGGTGGCCCGGCCCAGATAAATTTCATCGCCACGCAGATTCAGCGTGGTGTAAAAATTGTAGCCATTCTGCACGTACCGGACCATCACCTGGTTCGTCTGGTCTGGCCGGCCGTAGGGTTTGGTCGCAGCTATCAGGATCTGATCACCGTTTACGATGGCCCGGACGAAGGGCACATTACGCGTTTTCAACTGATTGGCATTGTAAGTGTACCATGTTTTTCCCCCGTCGTACGAGCAGTCCGTCGCTTCGTTGAGGTACGTTTCCCGGCCGTTGAACAGGTCGCCGTGGTGTTTGAACAGCCGCCATAGCCCATGCACATAATGTTCGTAACAGGCGTAGTTGCGGTCATTGCCAAGTCCTTTCTGACCGGGATCGGCCGGGGAGGGCTGATCGGGAGTCAGATCGTTATGATCGTCCCAGAACAAGCACGCCGTAAGCCCCTGTAAACCAGTAAAAGATACCCATTCCTTCGGCTACGGCGGGTGGGGCAGGGTGTTCGGCTTTACCGCTATTGGGAAATTCGCTCTGCGTGTTGAACAGCCACTGCCAGGCAATCCGCTTTTTGGGCGATAATTTCATATTGACTTCCTGCTCACCCAGCAACGCGGCCAGCCAGTGCCGGTCACTATCGCCGTTGTGGAGATGAGCCGAATAATCGAAATCGGGGTAAACGTAATACGTGCCGGGCATCTGAAAATCCGCATAATCGCCAGACGATTTACCCACAATATCGTCGGGCATACCCCGCTGTCGGCTGGTGGCGGTTTGGCGGGCGGGCATCGTCCAGAGCCAGTCGGGGCCAGCCGCATAATCGGAGGCCCGGGAATAGCCAACGCTGTTGTGCAGCACCGGCGCAATGGAGCCAACCAGCGTTTGCGGACTGACGTTCTCCTTGATGGTTTTCATCATGAAGGTGTACAGATTGGCCTGCTCCTGCCGGTTGTTGACACTGGTGAAGTCGTTCTCGATGTCCAGGAAAATATAACCAAAGGTGTTTTTCCATTCCTGCGGGCAGTCGCCAAAACTCATGCAGCCCCCGCGCAATTCGGACGAAGCCTGAAAAAGGGTATGCCGGTTCACCCGCGCCGACGCATTTCTGGGGTCGGGCAACGCCCGGTACAGGGTTTCGGATGCTTTCTCGCTGTTCTGTGCCCAGGCCAGGCCAAAGGCATCGCGGAAGTGATTCTGATACACAATCCACGACCGCTGACTTTGTTTCAGTACACTTTGCCAGCCCCGGGCCGGATTGCCATCCTGCCATATTTCCACGTTCGGCACCATCCGGCTCTGGTCGACGGCCGAAAAACCCCGCCGGAAAATTTTGTCCGGTCCTGCTGTACGTGCAGATTTCGACCGGCTCCGCAAAACGTGATCGTTTTTGTGGCAGGCAGCGTGAAATCGCTCACAATATCCAGGCTGTAGTAGCCTTTGCGGGTGGTGGGCGTAAACCGGGAGCGGGGCGTAGGGGAGAGAGTTGTTTGCGGAGGCACTGGCCTCTCCAGCGTTACCGCTACCGGTTCAGAAACCGGCGTGGCCGGTGCTGGATGCATAACCAGTAACCGGTACCGGTAAGGCCCAGTACCAGGTTAAAGCAAGTAATTTCATAGCGGATGAGCGGGTCAAGGTGGTGGGTTTATAGTTTAACGGTATTCGGTTTATGGTCTACGATTGCGCGACTGTAAACCATAAACCGAACACCATAAACTAAAATCATTCCTGATCGATATACCGCTTGGTGATAGGCTGGTAGGAGTCGATGCGCCGGTCGCGGAAGTAGGGCCAGGTGGTGCGGTACTTCTCCGACAGGGCCAGATCGACCGTTTGCACGTGAACCAGTTCTTCATCGTGCGGAGCCAGATACAGCAGCGACCCGAATGGGTTGGACACGAACGAGCCACCCCAGAACTGCTGATCGGCCTCGCGCCCAACGCGGTTCACGGCCACTACGTGAACCCCGTTGGCAATGGCGTGACTCCGCTGCATGGTTTGCCAGGCGTTGTACTGCTCCGTGTTCTGGGCGGGGTCGGGTTCATTGGTATCCCAGCCAATAGCCGTCGGGTAAAACAGGATTTCGGCCCCCATCAGCGACGTAATCCGGGCCGCTTCGGGGTACCACTGATCCCAGCAGATGAGTACCCCAATCCGGGCAAACTTCGTGTCGAATACCTTATAGCCCAGGTCGCCGGGGGTGAAGTAAAATTTCTCGTAATACCCCGGATCGTCGGGGATATGCATTTTTCGGTACTTTCCCAGGTAGGTTCCGTCGGCATCCAGTACCGCCGTGGTGTTGTGGTACAGTCCCTGCGCCCGCTTCTCGAACAGAGAGGCCACGATAACAACGCCCAGCTCGCCCGCCAGTTCGCCCAGGCGGTTGGTGGTGGGGCCGGGAATAGCCTCGGCCAGACTGAAATTATGGTGATCCTCTACGTCGCAGAAATAGAGCGAGGTGAACAGTTCCTGCAAACAAACAATCTGAGCACCTTTCTGCGCGGCTTCGCGAATGCCATCCATGGCTTTCTGGATGTTGGCTTCCACATCCGCCTGGCAACTCATCTGTACTAAACCGATATTGACTTTTTTAGACATAGGGCAAAAATAAAGGGTTCTGCGGGAAACAGACTGTATTATCAACAAAAAGGGCAACGGGCGGGTTCGGTCGCTTTTTTTGATTTTATCCGATTAAGTCCGTAGTTTGAGGTCGGTAGAGCGTAGATTGGCCGTAACAAACGGCTAACCGCCAACGGTTAACGTTCAAACAAAACCCAATGACTTCCCGTAGAACATTTCTGCAAGCAACCGCCCTCACCGGCGCAGCGGCAACCCTGTCGTCCAGTATGCTCTGGTCCGCTACCAGGCCCGCCAAGGATAAACTGGGGGTAGCCCTCGTTGGTCTGGGCTATTACAGCACCGACCTGCTGGCTCCGGCTCTGCAAAAAACAACGAATTGCTACCTCGCCGGTATTGTGACGGGTACGCCCGCAAAGGCCGAGAAATGGAAAAAACAATATAACATTCCCGATAAGAATATTTATAATTACCAGACGTTCGACCAGATTGCCAACAACCCGGATATCGACGTCGATATACGTGGTGCTGCCCCCGTCCATGCACGAGGAGTACGTAGTGCGGGCGGCCAAAGCGGGTAAGCACGTCTGGTGCGAAAAACCAATGGCCGTAACGGCTAAGGAATGCCAGAACATGATTGACACCTGCAACAAAAACAAAGTGTCGCTGGCCATTGGTTACCGGCTTCACCATGAACCCAACACGCAGGAGTACGTGAAGGGACTGCGCGACGGGAAAATTGGTAAGGTGCAGATGGTGAGCTGTGCTGCCGCTTATTACGACGCCCGCACCGACCACTGGAAACAGAAGAAAGAGATGGGCGGGGGTGTTATGTACGACATGGGCGTATATGCCATACAGGGCGCCCGGCTGGCTACGGGCGAGGAACCCATTGCCGTAACCGCCCAGCAGTACACCACCCGACCCGATGTGTATAAAAACGGGCTGGATGAAACCTCCATGGCCCAGTTTATTTTTCCGAGCGGAGCACGGGCCTCCATCCAGAGCAGCTACGGCATGAACATGAATTACCTGCACGTAACCGGCGCCAAAGGTACCCTCATGATGGAACCTTATTCGGCCTACAACGGCGTAAAAGGTGCCTGGAGTAACGGTGGTACCATCAATCATCCGTACGCAGTGCCCACGCAGCAGGTGATGCAGATGGATGATGATGCCATGGCAATCATGAACAAAAAGCCCATGCTGGTACCCGGTGAGGAAGGACTGCGCGACATCAAAATTGTGGAAGCTATTTACGCAGCCGCCAAATCGGGCCGGGAAGTGAAAATAGTTGATTCTTTCCTGTATCCGATTGTAAACACCAGCGGCCTGTTTGACAGATGTTTAGGGAGGATGAGTGTTTTAGTTGTCGATTTGTTTGTTTGAGTTGTATTATATAAAGTTGGGTAGGTGGGTTGGTCAGGTGGCGGCTTTTTGCTTATTTCGCCTGCCAACCCCGCTGCTCATGCAACCCGCAGATTTTACCAGACTCCCCGCCAATCAGCAACTCGACACGCTTTATTTCGCGGGTGACATCCTCGCCAATCGGTACGAAGAGGAAAACATCTTCCTGCTCTATAACCTCCGCGACTTCTACGTCGAGCTGCGCTACGATGCCTACAATAATACACTGCATCAGGTTACTGCCTTCCGGGACACGGCGAAGTTAGATCCCTACCTGCCTTATCTGGTGGTTTAACTGCGGTAGACAGAGCAGCAAATTAATAACTACCTGATTTTCAGGAAATGAGTAGGGGTGTAGCGCGCAGCAACTGCACTTCCATGGGGTGCAGTCGTACCCGCAACACACGAACCGGCCCCTGGGTAACGCGGTCCCGCTCGTCGCGGATTTGAACCGTACCCGAGTTTTTGGTCGAAACTACACCCGGTATCTGAGGTTGGGGATGATTGCTGTACAACAGGCTGTACGGCGTCTGATCCGCGTTCAGGATGGCATCCACGATAACCTCCCCGTCAAAATTTCCCGTGGTTTGCGTGTTGGCCACCACCAGTACTTCCTGGTCATGTAAGATTCGGGAAAAGGCAATCACTCCCGGACTAAACGGCGAGATGCCAAAATTCACCCCATCGCCCGAGAGGGCACGAAAATACTGGCGGCCATACCGCAGTGCCGGTTGCTCCGCCCGTACCCGACTCAGTTCCCGGATGGCTGCGTAAAAGGGATGCGTGGAATCAAAGGCATTTCCTGGTTTCCCCCAGAGTGCTTCCCGCACGGCAGCATCGCTGCTACCATTGCCATGCAGGCCCTGCTCCGTTCCGTAGTACAGGCACGGAATACCCTGTAACCCAAACAGGCAGGCAATTCCCAGGGTCAATTGCCGGTCGAACCGGGTAGGGTCAGCGGAGTCCTGGTAATAGAAGCGTTGCCGCATGTCGTGATTATCCAGAAAGGTCACGAAAAAATTAGTGGCATCGCCGTGCGTACTCAGGATATTGCTTTGTACCACCCTGCGACGCAGAAACATGTCTTTTATCACGGATGGAGCAGCTAAGCCCTTCGCTACGGCCGGGAGCCGGAAATAGAGCGGAAAATCAAGGGCTGCGTCCACTCCAATCGGTTCGTCGGTCAGGTTGGTGGCGCGGCCAATAAACTGATTTATTTTTTCCTCCTCATCAAAGACTTCACCGTACGTAAAGAAGTTTCGCTTACCGATGCTCAGCGAAAATTCCCGCATCGCATTGGCAAAAATACGGGCAAACTCGGCCTCGATAAACTTCAGCGTATCGATTCGAAAACCATCGACGTCGTATTTGGCAATCATATACTGATACGCAAGTATCAGGGTGTTGCGCACTGGAAAAGCCCGGTTAAAGGGCGTCGGCTCGCTGAAATCCGTTATCAGCTCTTTGAGTGAGCTGAAATCGCCCCCTTCTTCTCCACCCCGGCCCTTCCGCCGAAACAGTTCGTTCCGCTGCAACTCAACGGGCCAGATGGCCGCATCATCGGCCACGACACCAGCGCCGGTAAAATCCGCAAAATCCGGTTGCCCCTGGGTATCATGCCACCGGATCGGGTAAACAGCGTTCCGTCCCGGCGCTTCGGCAGCGTTATTATTTCCCGGCAGGTCGTAGCCGAAAACGTTACCGGCGTGGTTCAGAACGATATCGAAAATCACGTAGATGTTGTGCGCATGGGCCGCATCGATCAGGGCGCGTAGTTCATCTTCGGCCAGTTGTGGGTTTAGCCGGGCGGCATCCGGGTCCGAGGCAAAGCGGGGGTCGATCTGTAAAAAGTCCTGGAAGCCGTAGCCATGAAAAGTAGTATCCTCGTACTGGCAGTTTTTTATCACCGGCGATAGCCAGATGGCCCCCACGCCCAGTTGCCGAAGGTAGCTTAGTTGCTCGCGAATACCATTGAAAGTCCCTCCCTGAAACGTGCCCTGTTCGCTATCGAAAGGCAGGTGGCGGGGTGGGGCCAGTGGATTATTAAACCGGTCGACGAGCAGGAAGTAAATCCATACATCGCGCCAGTCGGGCGGTGACGGAAAGGGGGTGTTGATGGTAATCGTCTGGTTGCCAATGGATATGTCCCGGCGTTGTGGGCTGGCCGCAGTGGTCAGAACGGTTCGTACGGCTGAACTGCTGGTAGAAGTAGGCATGATTAAAATGGGTTGTATCTGACCGCTATACTAGCCCGAATTTCTGGAAACTGCTTTACCGTACGCTCAATCGCATACAGGGCTGGCTCTGGTCAGCATCAAGGCTCTAAACCATTTATTATCCGGTAAGTGTGTAGACTGACAACGTTCAACCCCACCCCAACCCCTCCCTTTTTTTCAAAGGGAGGGGTTGAACGGTGTGTCACATCCCTCTCCTCTATAAAATCAGAGGAGGGGTGGGCTAAAACCGGGAAAGAATAACCTAACTAGTCGATATAGGTAAGGACAGCAGCCAGATTAACGGCTACCCAATTATGCTGGGCGTTACGTTTACAGCAGCCAAAAGCGTTGGTCTTTGTCCCAGACCTTACGACAAAAGCGTACTTCCGCTGACCAACTGTAGCATCTTCCCACGTACAATGGGGTAAATCGGCAGTAACTTTACTTTACTAGCTGTACAACCAAAAAGAATTCGCCTGGTGAAACTCCCCGTTTCGTTCGTAATTGCTTATCTGTTACTGAGCCACAGTACCCTGCTGGCGCAGAAAAAAAATGAATCCTATCAACTACACATCAGCCGGGCTACCTCACCGGTTATCCTGGATGGGGCTGTCGATGAATCCGCCTGGCAGGCCGCCGAAGTAGCCTCCAATTTCTGGATGGTACTGCCCATGGATACCAGCCGCGCCAACGTGCGGACCGATGTGCGGATGACCTACGATGACCAGAACGTGTACCTGAGTGCCGTCTGTTTTCTGGGCGACGTGCCCGGCCCCTACATTGTCGAGTCGCTCCGGCGCGACTGGAGTTTCAGCAAGAACGACAACTTCATCCTCTTTATGGATCCCTTCGATGACCAGACCAACGGGTTCACCTTCGGGACCAATGCCGCCGGCGCTCAGTGGGATGGGCTGCTCTACGAAGGCGGAAAAGCCAACCTGAGCTGGGATAACAAATGGACATCAGTCGTAAAAAACTATAGTGACCGCTACGTGCTGGAAATGGCTATTCCCTTCAAAACGATCCGGTACAAGAAGGGTATAACGCGCTGGGGAATCAACTTCAGCCGACTGGACCTGAAAACAACCGAAAAATCATCCTGGACGCCCGTTCAGCGGCAATTTCCAACGGCCTCGCTGGCCCTGACGGGTGTGTTGGTCTGGGATCAGCCCCCACCGCAGCCCGGTCCCAATATCTCGTTGATTCCCTACGCCCTGAGCGGCCTGACCCGCGATTATCAGAACAACATTGACACGAAAGGACGATTCAACGCGGGCCTGGACGCCAAAGTAGCCATCACCTCATCCCTCAACCTGGACCTGACGGTCAACCCGGACTTCTCGCAGGTGGATGTGGACCAGCAGGTAACCAACCTGGACCGGTACGAACTATTCTTTCCCGAAAGACGCCAGTTTTTCCTGGAAAACGGCGATCAGTTTACCAACTTCGGGTACCCCACCATTCGGCCGTTTTTCAGCCGCCGGATTGGGTTGGGCGGGGTGCCCATTCGGTTTGGTGCCCGGCTGAGCGGCAAGCTCGATAAAGACTGGCGTATTGGTATCATGGACATGCAGACCGGGGGCGTTAGCGAAACGGGATTACCCGCCCAGAACTTTGCCGTTATGGCGCTGCAACGGCGCGTATTTGCCCGCTCCAACATCGGGTTCATGTTTGTCAATAAAGAGTCGATGGGCTACGAAGCGGTGAACAACAAAACGCTTTATTCCCGTTACAACCGGAATCTGGGTATTGAATATAACCTGGCTTCGGCCAATAATCTGTGGACGGGCAAAGCCATGTACGTCCAGTCGTTCAGTCCCCCACAACCGCTCAATTCGGGGCAGGAGGTCAGCCCCACCCCAGGCACCGGAGCCAGTGCCGTATATGCTGCCAATCTGCAATATTTCAGCCGGAAGTGGCTCATTGGCGGGCAGGTAGAATCCGTCGGTACGAATTACACCGCCGAAGCCGGATACGTGCCCCGGCGGGGCTACAAACGGGTAACGAGCATGCTGGGCCACACCTTTTTACCAACCGGTAGCCCCATCCTGAGTCATGGACCAATGCTTAATTCAACCTACTTTTTCGACCCGGCGGGGCGGAAGAGTGATAACGAAACCTACCTGAATTATACCGTCACCTTCCGGAGTAAAAGCGTCCTGAATGCCTGGGTCGCTACGGATTATGTGCGGCTGCTGCTACCCTTCGACCCCACGAATACTGGTCGGGAAACGCTGGCTACGGACACGGAACATAGCTGGGCCGCCTGGGGAACCAGATTCGAATCCAAGCCCCAGAGTTTGTTTACCTACGGCTTTTCGTCGCGCTACGGCGGGTACTACGCCAATGGCACCCGCCTGAACCTCACGGCCGATTTGGGCTACCGGTTTCAGCCCTACGTGAGTCTGGCGGCCAGTGCCAGTTACAACGACATTCGGCTACCCCAACCCTGGGGCCGTGCTACGTTCTGGCTGGTTGGCCCCCGGTTCGACCTGACAATGACCAATACCCTGTATCTCACCACATTTGTGCAGTACAACGAGCAGCAGAAAAACATGAACGTGAACGCCCGTGTGCAGTGGCGTTACAAGCCCGCATCCGATTTTTTTCTGGTCTACACGGATAATTACCTGCCCAACTCAGCCCAGATCGGTCAGGATGTGCCGGGATTCCTCTCGGTCAAGAATCGCGCATTGGTGTTGAAGTGGACGTATTGGTGGAATCTTTAGGGGGTGTTCGACAAACAAACTGTTTGTGGACGGGTTAATTGTGCAATCCGCCGAAGGCCGACCGGACCTTTACTACAAAAACCTTAGTCAATACGTATGAAAACCCTGTCCCGTTTCTTTCCAATGGCCGTTGTGGCCCTATTGTTGACCCTGTCCCTAACCAGTTGTGATGCCATCGGTGCCATCTTCAAAGCGGGTGCTTATACCGGTATTATTGGTATTATTATCGTGGTCGCTGTTGTTATCTGGGTTATATCGAAGGTGTTCGGTGGTGGCCGCCGGTAGTGCCATTACCCTACTAAAGAAGGCCGTTTTCCGGGTAGGGAAACGGCCTTCCTGTTTCCGGTGAGCAGTTACCATCGAATAACACCAAAACGGGATGGCCAGTTGACTACTTCGCTGCATGACGCGGGCGGCCGGGAACAGCGGCCACCAAAAACGACCAGCCTTCAGGACAGTTAAACAGCCTTCGGCATCAGCGGAGTACTGGAAATGCACAGGATGAAATACTTTTGCCCCCTAAAAGAACATCAACAGCATGTACACGCTTTACGCCATCGCCAACTGCGACACCGTCAAAAAAGCCCGGACCTGGCTAACTGAACGCGGTATCGACTACACGTTCCACGACTACAAAAAGTGGGGGATAGACCGGTCAACGATTGAACGCTGGCTCACGCAAAAAACGTGGGAAGAACTGGTTAACCGGGCGGGCCTGACCTGGAAGCAACTTCCCGATACCCAAAAACCTGCCAATGCGGAAGAAGCCATCGCCCTGATGATGCAGAAGCCGTCTGTTATTCGTCGCCCCCTGGTAGAAGCGGAAGGGCGTATTGTGGCGCTGGGTTTTAAGACTGACGTGTATAATGAAACATTTTCCGGCTAAGTCGGAGTTGTTTCTATAAACACAGGAGTATGGTAAAGAGAACGCTGGATTCGCCGGAAGCGATTAAATATATGGTGGATTCATTCTACCAGAAAGTGCAGGCCGATTTGCTGGTTGGTCCCATCTTTACGGACGTAGCGCAGGTAGACTGGTCGCACCACCTACCCAAAATGTACGCCTTCTGGGAAACCATTATTCTGGGTAATAACGCTTACGACGGGCACCCTTTTCGCCCACACCTGCTTGTCAATCAAAAACATACGCTAACCAGCGGCCATTTTCAGCGCTGGTTAGCGTTATTTTATGAGACCCTGAGCGAACGGTTCACCGGCGAAACGGTGGAGCAGGTTCGGCAGCGGGCTACGCAGATTGCACTGGTCTGGAGCCAGAAGCTCGACTACCTCAACAGTTAAGAATGTTGAATGAGAGTAAGTGGCTCGATAGTCAGGAAATTATACATTATTCATTCAGCATTCTTCACTCCCTTACTGCTTGCTGAATACCTTCTTCAGGATGTCTGTGACCCGGGCGGCCGGGTTTTCGCGAATTTTCTTCTCTTCCTGCGCTACCAGAATAAATAATCCGTCTACGGCCTTATTCGTGGCGTAGGAGGTTAAGTTCGGGTCTACTTTTTGCGGAACGAACGGGATTTTATTGTAGGTATTCACCAGGCTGCTGTAATACTTTGTGGCGTTGTTTTTCCTCAGCGTGCTATCGATGATGGGCGAGAACTCCGCTACCAGTTGCTGGCCCGACGTACGGCGCAAATACTGCGTGGCCGCATCGTCCTGACCGCTCAGTATGCCCACGGCATCCTGAATACTCATGGACGTAATAGCTTTCACAAACACCGGAGCGGCTTTTTTGGCGGCATCCTCAGCCGCCCGGTTCAGTGACAGTTCAAATTGATCGACCTGCTTGCCCAGGCCTAAATCGCGCAACGTAGACGCTACTTTCTGGGCTTCGGGCGGGAACACAATTTTCAGCAGTGGGTTTTTGAAATACCCGTTCAGGGCTGATGCCTGCTTCGATCCGTTTTTAACCCCAATGGCCAGGGCTTCTTTCAGCCCCGTAGCAATTTCGTTGCTGCTCAGGCTACCCGCCGTACCGGTAGTCTGCTGCGTAACCGCGTTCAGAATCCGGCCGAAAAGCCCTCCTCCCGACGATTTTGACTGGGTGGTATCCTGCTGGGCGAAACCAGTCTGCGTAATGGTAAGTGCCAGTAGTCCGGCTATAAGAACATTTTTCATCATCATGACTTTATCAGATTGTCATTGGATAACTCCCAACGGCTCTAAATCGTTTTTTCGTACTTTTGACAACAAGAAATGGAGAATGTAAAATGGAGCATGAAGAATATTTTCTAATCCACTGATCGTTAGAAAATTAACCGGGGAAATCAGATTGCCAGGCAACTACTGCCAACGTTTTACTTTTCATTCTACCTTGTTCACTCAACACTTGAAATGACCAATACCATCCGCGCCGAAGTGATTACCATCGGTGATGAAATACTCTTCGGACAGATTACCGATACCAACACCGCCTGGCTGGGTACCGAACTGACTAACATTGGCGTCCGGGTCGTACGCAAAACCTCCGTTGGCGACCAGGCCGACGCCATTCTCCAGAGTCTGCACGAAGCCCACGAACGGGCCGACATCATCATCATTACGGGTGGTCTTGGCCCCACCAAAGATGACATCACCAAGAAAACGCTGTGTACTTATTTTGGGGTTGGCATAGTACGTAACGAAACGGCTCTGGCGCTGGTAACCGGCTTTTTCGAGAAACGGGGCCGCGCCATGACCGATCTTAACCGCGCCCAGGCCGACCTGCCTGCCAACGCCGTTTACATGCAGAACGACTGGGGCACCGCACCGGGTATGTGGTTCGAGTACGCCAAAGCCGATGAACCGGCACGGGTGTACGTTTCCCTCCCCGGCGTGCCGTTTGAGATGAAACAACTCATGACCAACCGGATTCTGCCCCGCCTGACGCAACACTTCACCACGCCCATCATCAAGCACAGAATGATAAGGACCGTCGGCATTGGCGAGTCGTTTCTGGCCGAGCGTATCGAAGCCTGGGAAGATGGACTGCCAGCGCACATAAAACTGGCTTACCTGCCCAGCTTTGGGGGGGTAAAACTCCGCCTGACCGCCACCGGCGAGGACAACGCCCTGCTGGACTATGAACTGACCGAACAGGTGGACAAGGTGATGCCGCTGATCGAAAAAAGTGTGTACGGTTACGACAGTGACGAACTCGAAACGGTGGTTGGCAAGTTATTAACGGAAAGGGGCGGGCATGGGAAACCATTGACGCTGGGTGTAGCCGAAAGTTGCACCGGTGGGTACGTGTCGGCTCAGATAACGAAAATACCCGGTGCATCGGCCTATTTCTGGGGGAGTGTAGTCAGCTACAGTAATTCCGTAAAAGAAACCGTGCTGGAGGTAAAGCCCGAAACGTTGCAACAATTTGGGGCGGTGAGCGAGGAAACCATCCGGGAAATGGCCGAAGGCGTTCGCCGGGCACTTGGCACCGACGTAGGCATTGCCACTAGTGGGATTGCCGGACCGGACGGCGGCACGCCCGATAAACCCGTTGGTACGATCTGGATCGCCTGCGCCACCCAGCAGCGCACCGTAACCCGGCTTTTGAAACTGGGCCAGTACCGCGACCAAAATATACAATTAACCACCAATTACCTGCTCAACATGCTGCGGGAAGAGTTACTAAATGAATTATAAATGATGAATGATAAATGGTGGAATGCGATACATACATTCATCATTCATCATTCATAATTCACCATTAAAATAAATGGCAATCATCGATATGATTATGCCCAAAATGGGCGAGAGTATAATGGAATGTACGGTTATCAGCTGGCTCAAAAAGCCCGGCGACCGTATTGAAACGGACGAATCGGTGCTGGAAGTGGCTACGGATAAAGTAGATACCGATGTGCCGTCGATACATAATGGCATTCTAAAGGAAGTCTTGGTTCAGGAAGGGGATGTAGTAGCAGTTGGTGCACCCATAGCGCGTATTGACGTGCAGGAAACCATCACGGATGAACCAGGCACGGATGAGTCGCCCGACGACGATAACGACGTTCAGGCGGAAAACCCGGACCAGACACCCGTTGGCATTGGCGATGTAGCCAATGTACCGAAAAAAGCGGACGAAAAGACCGTTTCTGAACCGGAAGTAACTACGGCAGCCCAGGAAATTGAAGCCAGCATATCGGCTATGAGCAGCCGCCCGGCCGGGAAAGCGGTCGCCACATCGGCCACCGCGCTGGCCGGTGGCAATGCAGAGGTGTATTCTGACCGGTTTTACTCCCCGCTGGTGCTGACCATTGCCAAGGAGGAAGGCGTTTCGCGCGATGAACTTGACCGTATCCCCGGTTCAGGAGCCGAAAACAGGGTGACAAAAAAGGACATCCTGGCGTACGTGATCGACCGGACCGAAGGGCGACTACCAGCCGATTTTGCTTCATCACCCCGACAACACGCTGCCCCGGCAACGCCTTCTCCCAAGCCGGCACCTTCGGCACCGGCTCCCGCTGCACCGGCTAATACCGGTTCTGTGAATGGGCAGGATGATATTGTTCAGATGGACCGGATGCGGAAAATGATCGCCCATCGAATGGTAGAATCGATACAAACCTCGCCCCATGTCAGCTCATTCGTGGAAGCCGACATGACGAACATCGTGCAGTGGCGCACGCAGGTGAAAGAGCAGTTTAAGCAACAGACCGGCGAGAACCTTACTTACACGCCGGTGCTTGTGGAGGCCATTGTAAAAGCCATCAGGGATTTTCCCATGATTAACGTATCGGTGGATAAAGACACGATTGTTGTCAAAAAAGCCATCAACATCGGTATGGCGGTAGCCCTGCCCACGGGTAACCTGATTGTGCCGGTCATTCATAATGCCGACCAGTATAACCTGGTTGGGTTGACCAAAAAAATCAATGACCTGACCCGGCGCGCGCGGGAGAATAAGCTCGTTGCCGATGACCTGGCGGGGGGGACCTACACCATTTCCAACATCGGTACGTTTGGCAACCTGATGGGTACGCCCATTATCATGCAGCCGCAGGTAGCCATCATGGCTTTTGGTGCCATCGTTAAAAAACCGGCCGTCGTTGAAACCAGTGAAGGTGATTTTATCGGTATCCGCCAGCTCATGTTCCTCTCGCACTCCTACGATCACCGCGTGGTCGATGGCTCCCTGGGTGGGCAGTTTGTTCGGCGCGTAGCCGATTATTTGGAACAATTCGATACCAACCTGACGATCTGACCCGAATTTTGTAATCCTACCGGATATCCTGTCCAGCTTTCACAGGAAGCGGCTTAGTCGGTCAACGTTAAAAATCATGCAAGGCCACCGGCGCGGCCCCGATAACTTATGAAACAACGCATTGCTATCGACATGGATGATGTCATGGCCGATACCCACAGTAAATTTATCCGCCTTTATCTGGAAGGCGACATGCCCCGCTACACGCTGGAAGAACTCCAGGAAAAATCATTTCACGAACTGTTCGATGAGGATGAGTACCGGGCCATCTCGCAGCGGGTGTACGAGCCGGGTTTCTTCCGGGATATTCCCGTTATGGCAGGAGCGCAGGACGTGATTGCCGACCTGATGCAGACCTACGACGTGTACATTGCCTCGGCCGCGCAGGAGTTCCCGAACTCCCTGCGCGAAAAATGGGACTGGCTACAGGAGTATTTTCCGGCCATCTCGTGGAACAATTACATTTTTATGGGGGATAAAAGTGTGCTCAATACCGATTTTCTGATCGACGATCTACCCCGTAACCTCCGCACGTTTCAGGGAGAGGGATTACTCTTCGATGCCCTGCACAACCGGGACGATCAGGAGTTCCGGCGCGTAAAATCGTGGGAGGCCGTGGCGCAGGTGTTGTTGTAGTGCGGTGTGTGCCACCTGGCCCGTGTAACCACCATCCGGAGTTGAACCGGGTGCGGGCTGATACGAACTTGTTCTACACTCATCGCTGCTATTTCCGCGCCCTGTTCCGTACTTTTGCCCCATGAAAAAGTCAGATATTCATTTTTCGATTGAACTGGACAATCAGAACGTTCCGGAAAAAATTTACTGGGAAGCCACCGACAACCCCAACGAGGGGCTTAGCGATACCCGTGCCATTGCCATTTCCCTGTGGGACCATTACCACAACAGTACCCTCAAAATTGACCTCTGGACCAAGGATATGGAAGTAGTGGACATGAAACGCTTCCTGATTGAAATGATGAGCGGCATTGCCGATACGGCCCTGAACGCAACCGGCGACCAGCGCATGGCCGACGATATTGAAAAAACCTGCCAGGTACTGAGCAAACGGCTGGAGGAAGAAATAAAGCAGCAAAAGAAATAAGGAGTCGGTCAGTTGGTCAGGCACGGACCAACTGACCGAGAACTTCTGCGCTTTCCAGACACGACCACCGGACATTGGTCGTTAATTTGCTAGTACTATTCGAACGATTTCTTACTCTTCATGAAAAAAAGTCTGTTATGGCTACTGCTGGTAGCCCATGTTGCCCTTGGTCAAAAAGGCATTCAATTCAGTGCCTCACCCATCGAGAAAGTGTTTCAGGATGCGCGCCGGACCGGAAAGCCCGTGTTCGTTGAAATTTATTCGCCTACCTGCCATACCTGTCAGAGTTTTATACCCACCCTGGCCGATAGCCGGGTTGGTGCTGCCTATAACAGCAAGTTTATCAGCACAAAACTGGACATTAACCAGCCCGCCACGCGTGCTTTTCTGGACAGTCGCCGGTTGTTCGTGCCCTCGCTGCCCCTGTTCCTGTACTTCGATCCGCAGCAGAACCTGATCCATTTTGCCATGAGCAACAACTCGACCGATGAAGTGATCCGGCATGGTACAAACGCCCTGAACCCACAGGCCCGCAGCCAGACCATGAAAGCGCGGTACCAGCAGGGTGAACGGGCCGGTAATTTCCTGATCGATTACGCCATGTATAGCCGGGTTACCAAAGATACCCTGGCCAGCATAGCGGCCATGAATGACTACGCCAAACAGCAACCAACCGCTTCCTACGCCAACCAGACCAACTGGCTGGCACTGCAAAAACTGGTACTGGATTACGAAAATCCGATGTTTCAGTACATGATGGGGCACATGGATGCGTACCGCAAAGCCTACGGGGCTAAAGAGGCTCAGGATGTAGCCGAAAACATCCTGATGTCGTCGCTGTTCAGCGGACGGGGAGCCAAGTTTTCGATTGATAAAATCATGCAGATCCGGCAGGGACTGGCCAGGATTGGTATCGACCCCAAAGTGGCGGCCAACCGGACGTTGCTGCCCGAAGTGAATGCGTATTTCAATGCGCGTCAGACCACCAAAGCCATTGACCGGATGGATAATCAGGTTAACACCAACAAGCTGACGGTGCCGGAATACATTTACATTGCCCGCTTGTTTAACCGGTTCAGTCCCGATGGTAAAGATGTGCCAACGGTCAAGAAATGGATTAATCAGGGGCTTGCCCTGAATCCAGGGGCCAAAGAACAGGCTGAACTTCGTGCCGAACTGGCCAAGGCCAGCAGCCGGGCCAGGTAGAAACAACGCCCACCACGCATAAAAAAAGGGTACCACGTGCTAGCACGGGGTACCCTTTTTTTATGCGTGGTGGGGTAAACGCAACTACCCCTTTCCGTGGCGCAATGCCCGGTACGACTAGGGCACACTCAGGGTGCTACAGCCGCCGGGTTTTTGGTGGGTAAACGGGCATCGACTGCCTTTCGCCAGGATACCAGTTTGTCGTGCAGTTCGCGCACTTTGGCGGGGTTACGTTCGGCCAGGTTCTTTTGTTCCCCAATGTCGGAGGCCAGGTTATAGAGTTCCAGGCTGCGCCCTTCCTCAAACCACTCGATTAGCTTCCAGTCGCCATCCCGCACCGCCGAACCGGGCGAACCGCCCTGATTGCCGTAGTGCGGGTAATGCCAGTACACCGGGCCCGCGCTGCATTTTTTTACCCCGCAGAACGGGTACCATGCTCATGCCATCCCGGTGCTGGGCGGGCAGCAAAGGCAAACCCGTCATTTCCAGAATGGTAGGGTAAAAATCGGTACTCGTCACCACCTGGTCGCTGGTTCGGCCCGCTTTCATGACGCCGGGCCACGCGTGGCCCGGCCAGTAAATAACCATCGGCTCCCGAATGCCGCCTTCGTAGAGCCAGCCCTTACCCGCCCGCAGGGGCAGGTTGGACGTAGGGTGCCCTTCGGCCGTCGATAATCCCCCGTTGTCGGACATGAAAATAACGATGGTTTCCTGCTCGAGGCCGTTTTCCCGCAGGGCAGTCAGTACTTTGCCTACTGCCTTATCCATCGACTCCACCATGGCTCCGTACACGGGCAGGCATTGGTTGAGCCGGACCTTTTGCTTGCCTTCCTGTCCCCAGTTATCGTCCAGCCCCAGTCGTTTCTTCTTTTCCGTGTATTTTTCGATCAGGTCCTGCGGGGCCTGCAACGGGGTATGGACGGAGTAAAAGGAGAGGTAAGCCAGAAAAGGCCGAACGCGACGGGAGCCGCTGCCCGGACTTGTGTTCGGTAATGAACGATACGGTTTCATCGGCCAGGCGGTTGGTCAGGTTTTCGCCCGGCGGGCCATCGGTCAGGCGGGGATTGGCGTAAGGGGCAAAGTAGCCCTTTCCGCGCGGTGATCCGGCTTCGTAGCCCCCTTTGTTGACTGTCGAAGCCCTGTTTTTCGGGCCAGTACTCGGCCGTTTCGCCCAGGTGCCACTTACCCGCGAAAAAGGTGCTGTAGCCATTGCTCTTCAGGGCTTCGGCCAGGGTGGTTTCGCTCAAGGGCAAGTTTTCTTCGTAGGCAGCGGGCAGCAGGGGTTTGTTTTTCGTCCAGTGTTTACCCACCGTTGTTGGGCTGCGGGGCACCAAACCAGTCGGTTGTATGCATCCGGGCGGGGTACTTGCCGGTCATGATGCTGGCGCGGGTGGGCGAACAGACGGGGCAGGCCGCGTAGGCATTGGTAAACTTAACGCCCTTTTTTGCCAGGGCATCGATGTTGGGGGTTTCGTAGAAGGTGCTGCCAAAAGCTCCGATATCGGTCCAGCCCAGGTCATCGACCAGAATGAAGAGAATATTTGGTTTGGCCGGGCTGCCGGTGCCGGCTTGGCTGGTCCGGTGCAGGCTTTATCGACGGGGTCAATAAAGCCGGTAATCAGCACTACCATCAACAATAGTCCGGCAGTAACTATCGGTTGAGTAAGGCGGCTGATACGGAGCATTGGATGGTGTTTAAACATGGTTGGTTCAATCAATTATTGCTGAAAGTCATCCGTACAGGCTGCTTACCCAACGGGCGTTCGTATTGTAGGTTGACTCACTATCAACGGGTTTTCTGTTGCTGCCCGACCCGCTTTTAGCTGTTTTCTATGAACCGAATGGCGGCAACGCGAAGCCGCTGTCCCTCATTCCGTTTCGTTTCGCAACGTGCGCCCCCCGTGGGCGTACAAAAACACGCTGGCCGACAGTACGGCGTGGTGCGGCTTTTCCTTCAGCGTTTTTTTGAGGGTATAAAACTGCTCGATGTCCGCTACCCAGTCGCTGGCGTTGGGCTGGTACATGAGTTGCTGCATCACCACATTGGCCACGTTATCATCCGGCGAGTCGAGGTGCTTCAGCAACACGTTTTAGCCACTTTGTCGTCGAAATAGCCATTCAGCATGGAGGCCGCAATGATCTGGTTGAGTGGATGGCTATCGGTCAGGGCCGCTGTCAGCTGGGCCTGGTAGGGCATTAACGTTCCGATTTGCGATTGCGACCGCAGACCCATCAACGCCCAGTAACGGACGATCGGATTTCCGCTTTTCAGCAGGCCGATTTGCTTCGTCAGCGTGGCCGCATCCCGGAAACCCGATACGCTGGCGGCTTCGTAGATGTCGCCAGATTGGGTAGTTTTCATCCTGTTGCCGGAAGTGTAGGCAGTGGTGGTTTTAGACAGATTAGCAAGCTCGTATTCGGGTAGGAAAAGCACGTCGCGCTGATTGAGCACATGGTCGCGAAGCTGCGTTCTAAACTCGTTCAGCAGCGTTTCGTAGCCTTTTTTCGTCGCCAGATTATCAATTTCCCAGGGGTCTTTTTCCAGGTCGTACAGTAGTTCGGCGGGGCGGGGGAGGAGCATCTGCTGCTGCACGTGGGTTCAGCTTTTTGTCCCTGAAATCACTCCGGATGTGTTGCGTAATCTCGCCCACGTCCATGTACTGAAGGTAGCGCAATTCCGGTACGTAGGGCATAAACACGCGGGTATAGGCGTAGTGGCCTTTGATAACCGTCCGGGTCAGGTCGTAGCTTTCGTCGGAGCGGTCGGAGGAGAGGAACAGATACGGTGGTTCCGCGGTCCGGCGGTCCGGCGTTACCGGTTTTCCCACCAGGCTGCGCCCCTGCATGTACGACGGAATGTGTACCCCCGCCAGGGATAAAACGGTTGGCGCCAGGTCCACGAAATCAATCTTTTCGTCGGTTACGGCACCGGCTTGCCGCCAGGGCGACAGGTGTTTGTATTTTTCGGGAAACCAGGCGATGAACGGCACCCGGTGGCCCAGCGCCTTACCATTGGTTTTGGCATCGGGCATGCCTTCGCCGTGGTCGGCGAACAGGAAAATGATGGTGTTTTCGCGCAGGCCCTCCTGCTCCAGCCGCGCCAGCAGTTCGCCAAACTCGGTGTCGGTTTTGGTAATGGCGTTATAAATCCGGGCCGCCTGTTTGCGCATGGCCGGCGAATCGCGGTAGAAGGGCGGCAGCAGTACATCCGCGTCTTTGGTTTGCTGTTGCTCCGTCAGCTGGTCGGTAATCTGTTTTTTGTACTGCGCAAACGGCTCGGTCATTGTCCGCGACTGGTGACTCGACATGGAGTTGAATACCGCAAAAAACGGTTGGCCATCCCGGCGTTTCCACCAACCCGCCTGCCCCGAACTCTCGTCCCACGATTCCTGAATAATGCGCCTGGCAGCCGATGTGTTGTAGTCGGTTTTGCTATTGTTGGATGTATAATATCCTGCATCGCGCAGGTACTTCGGGAAGCCCGTCATGGTATCGGGAATGGGGTAGTTGCTCCGGTGATTACCCGTGCCGAGGGTGTAGGTCTTGCAGCCCAGAATGAGCGCGTTCCGGCTGGGCGAACACACGCTGCCCGTCGAGTACGCCGACGTGAAGCGGGTACCTTCGCGGGCCAGTTTGTCCATCACCGGCGTTTTGGCCACTTTGTTGCCGTAGCACCCGATGAACTCGGGCGAGGTATCTTCAAACGTGAGCCACAAAATATTGGGCGTCTTGCCTTGTTCGGGCGCTGCAAGCAGTGAGCGGTAATGCCAGAAAAAAAACGAGCACTGGCCATGGCTTATGCAACCACCGTCCTGCAGGAACCAAGCAGACGGATAGCGTCGCCGGGCAGCCAGTGCGGTAGAAAGATAGTGTGGGTTCACTCTCCGGCCGTACATCGTCAGGTGGGTTACTCATTGGTTTGCTTCAGTTTGATCGGCTCATCGTGAGGCCTTGGCGAGCCATGCGTAATGCCAAAATAGCCACCAGGGGTCAATGCAATTTCAACTCGTCTGTTTTGGCCTGATAGGCATCGCCCACAATCTGTTTCATCTGTTTCTCCAGTTCGGCCAGTTTATCCGGGTGGGTCGTGGCCAGGTTCGTACGCTGACCGGGGTCGGTCCGGAGATTGTAAAGTTGCGGAGTCGGACTCAGGCCGGTTTCTATGTTGACTTCTTTATTGAGGGGCCTGCCCGGATGGGGCGGAATGAACGCCCACTCACCGGCGCGGAAGGCCAGCCGTCCGGAGGCTTCCAGCACCAGATGCTGCCTGCCGATTGTCGTCTTTCCCAGCAACGCATCGAGCAGGTTCTCACTATCCGCCGTTTTGTCGGTGCTGCCAACCAGTGCGGCCAGCGATGCCAGCAAATCGACCTGACAGACCAGCGCATCGGATACGCCTTTTTTGATGCGGGCCGGCCAGGAAACGATGAACGGCACGCGGGTTCCGGCATCAAACAAACTATACTTACCGCCCCTAAACTTACCCCATGGCGTATGGTTTCCGTTTTTCTCCACCGCGTCGTCGAAATACCCATCGTTTAGTACGGGGCCGTTATCGCTCGAAAGAAAAATCAGGGTGTTGTCGAGCAACCCGTTGGCTTTGAGCTTTTTCATATTTCGCCGACGCACCAGTCGGCTTCCAGGATGGCATCTCCGCGTGGCCCCAGCCCCGATTTTCCGGCAAATTTTTCCCCGGGTACGCGTGGTACGTGCGGTTCGTGCAGGGCGTAGTACAGGAAGAAGGGCTTGTTCTGGTGCCGGTCAATAAACGCTTTCGCTTTGCTCAGAAATACCTCGGCCATTGTCTCATCAGTCCAGATCGCACTTTTCCCCCCTTTCATGAAGCCAATACGCGGAACGCCGTTCACCACGCTCTGGTTGTGGCCGTGGTGCCATTTCATTTTGGTCATCAATTCGGGGTTGGTTAGGGCGGTAGGCTGACCGGGAAAGTTTTTTTCGTAGCTCACGTACAGTGGGTCACTGGCCTGCAACCCCACCACATGCCGGTTTTCGACGTACACCGTCGGCACCCGGTCGCCGGTAGCGGCCATGATGTAAGATTCGTCGAAGCCCAGGTCGTTGGGAGTCCTGGCAATTGCTTTGTTCCAGTCCACATTCCCATTGCCCAGGCCGAGGTGCCATTTGCCCACCACACCCGTAGCGTAGCCCTGTTTTTTGAGCATGCTGGCCACGGTAGTGGCGGTTGTGTCGATGAGCAGGGGGGCATCGCCCGGGAGGATTTTGGCGTTTTCGTTGCGCCAGGGATACGTACCGGTCAGCAGGGCAAACCGACTGGGGGTGCAGGTGGCCGAGGTGGCATACCCGTTGGTAAACCGAATGCCCGACGCGGCCAAGCTGGTCGATGTTGGGTGTTTTTAGGGTGCCCTGTCCCTACGCACTCACGTCCCCGTAGCCGAGGTCGTCGGCATAGATAATCAGGATGTTGGGGGTCGAAGCCGGTGTTTTGCCCGACTGCGCAGCCGCTTTGTTTGTGTCCGTCTGGCAACCCAGCAAGGGCGATGACGGCAAGGAAAAGTAGTTGTTTCATGGAGATAAAGTGCGTTGTGCCGCGCATGGCTAAGACAGCCTGGGTTCAATCAATTTTCTGTCTTCCATCGAAATAAGGTACAGGACATGGTCAAATCAATAGCCCTGGAAGGTCGGATGGCCAAGCTCGCGAAATCTAAGTGCTACCCAAAGGATACCCGCTGTGGATCTAGCAAGCTGGTTTGTCCAATACTTTCGACATGAGCGCACGATTTGTCGGAAAAGTGCATTCTTCATCGGATTTACTGTCGCCGGTTATGGCCCGTTTACCAGTACTTGACGCCTTTTTAACTCGTTCAGTGAAGCTCGTATCTTATTAACCGCGTTCGTTCGTCTGGCTCAGTTGCCAGATTGTACCGTTGAACCTCGTAGGTAATTGCCTGACTTTTACTGTGGGCGACTTGAGTGATTGAGGGGCCGGATTTCGATAATGAAACTGGAATGATCCAGACAGAAGCCGGATGCTGTCCCTGCTACGCCAGAATAGGCTTCACTACTTTCCCGGCCACGTCGGTCAGCCGGAACGGGCGACCCTGAAACTGGTAGGTCAATTTTTCGTGGTCGAAGCCCAGCAGGTGCAGGATGGTGGCCTGCAGGTCGTGGACGTGGACTTTGTCTTTCACGCCGTAATAGCCAATATCGTCCGTTTCGCCGAAGGAGAATCCCTTTTTTACGCCCCCGCCGGCCATCCAGACCGTGAACGCATCCAGATGGTGGTCCCGACCCATGAACGGCAGCGTCTGCCCGTCGCGGTTTTCCTGCATGGGCGTCCGGCCAAACTCGCCCCCCCATACCACCAGCGTATCGTCCAGCAAACCCGCGCTGTTTCAGGTCCCTGAGCAGAGCCGCTACGGCCTGGTCCGACTGTCGGCATTTGTCGTGAAGCCCCACATCGATGGACCCGTCGGCACTGGTGCCGTGCGTATCCCAGCCCCAGTCGAAGAGTTGCACGAAGCGAACACCGCGCTCCACCAGCCGCCGGGCCAGCAGGCAATTCCGGGCAAACGACCCCTGGTTGGGGTCCACGCCGTACATGTCGAGGATGTACTGGGGTTCGCCTTTGATGTCCATCGAATCCGGCACCGACATCTGCATCCGGTAGGCCAGTTCGTACTGGGCAATGCGGGTGAGTATTTCCGGGTCTTTTACGTCGTTGTACTGCTGCTGATTAATGGCGGATATGGCCTCAATCGTCTTGCCGCGCAGGTTGCGGGGCATACCCGCCGGGTCGGATGCGTACAGCACCGGGTCGCCATCGGTACGGCATTGCACACCCTGGTACACCGACGGCAGGAAGCCGCTCCCCCAAACGGATTTGCCGGCATCCGGCTGCTTACCGCCCGATGCCAGCACGATGTAGCCCGGCAGGTTATCATTCTCGGAACCCAGCCCATACGTCACCCACGAGCCAATACTGGGCCTGCCCAGCCGGGCCGAACCCGTGTGCATCAGCAACTGCGCCGGGGCATGGTTGAACTGGTCGGTATGCATGGCTTTCAGGAACGTGATATCATCGACTACGCCCTGCAAATGGGGTAAATAATCGGACACCCACGCCCCCGACTGGCCGTGCTGGGCAAACTTGCCCTGCGGTCCCAGCATCTTGGGAACGCCCCGGATAAACGCAAATTTCTTACCCGTCAGCAGTTCCTGCGGACAGTCTTTGCCGTTGTATTTGACCAGTTCGGGCTTGTAGTCGAACAGTTCGAGCTGGGAGGGCGAACCCGCCATGTGAATATAAATCACCCGCTTGGCTTTACCCGAAAACTGCGCCGACCGTACCGCCATCGGCGATTCGTCGGAGCTGCCCGCTGCAGGTGCCTGAACGGCTTTTTTGTCCGCCGTACCGGCAAAACCACAGCTTTCCAGAAAAGATCCCAGTGCCATGGCACCGAGTCCGGTGGAGCAGGTATGCAGAAAATGCCGGCGCGTTTCGCGCTGGAGGGCCGCCTGCTGAAGTTCGTCAAGGAGTTTTTTCATCTTATTCTTTCGTAATTGTCTCGTCCAGGTTGAGCAGCGTATTGGCCGTAACGGTCAGCGCGGCTACCTGTGGCGTAGCATCGGTGCCGCCCAGCAACGTCTGGGTATCGGCCGGATGCTGTTTGTAATACGTTGCCGACTGCTGGTACAATTTCAGCAGCACCGCCATTTTCTGCGGAGACGCATCCCGCTGGGTAACCTGACGGAAACCGGCCCTGTATTTGCTGTTCCGGGGTCTTGCCGCGCTGCTGCATCAGCTTCGCCAGCGCCTGAGCCGACTCGATAAACACCGGGTCATTCAGCGTAACCAGCGCCTGCAATGGCGTGTTGGTCCGGATGCGCCGTACCTGACAAAACTCCCGGCTGGGGCTGTCGAAGGTGGTCATGGATGGGTAGGGGGCGGTGCGTTTCCAGTAGGTGTAAATGGCCCGGCGATACTGGTCTTCGCCCTCACTCAGTTTCCAGCTTTCGCCGTTGTAAGGCGATTGCCAGATGCCGTCCGGCTGTACGGGTTTCACGCTGGGGCCAAACCGCTTATGACTCAGCAGGCCACTCACGGCCAACGCCTGGTCGCGCACCTGCTCGGCCGTCAGCCGAACGCGGGGTCCCCGCGCCAGCCAGGTATTGAACGGGTCCTGGGCAATCAATTCGGCAGAAGCCACCGACTGCTGACGGTACGTGGCGGAGGTTACGATGCGTTTCAGCAGGCGTTTCATCGACCAGTGGTCGGTGTCCATAAACTCAGCCGCCAGGTAATCCAGTAATTCCCGGTGGGTAGGCTGAATACCCTGCGTACCCATGTCTTCCACCGTTTCTACCAGCCCCGTACCGAAAAGCTGTTCCCAGAATCGGTTGACCGCTACCCGCGCCGTTAGCGGATGGTCGCGCTGCACCATCCACTTAGCCAGGCCCAGGCGGTTGCGGGGTACCGGCTTTCCTATCGAGTCGGTGGGCAGGGGCGGCAATGATTTTGGCACATCCGGCTGCACCTGTTTCCCTTTCACCAGCCAGTTTCCCCGCTCGAAAATGTGCGTTTTCCGGGCCATATCGCCCGTGGCTTCCACCAGTACGGGAGTCGATTCTGGTTTAGCGTTCAAAATGGCCTGGAGTTTTACGTCCATATCGCCCAGCGTCGTGGCCGGTGTTCCCGGCAGGGCGGGGCGAAACGATACCCATTTTATAACAACCCAGTCTTTGGGTTGCTTCGGGCTGGCCAGCGTCAGGTAGAGGGCGTGTTTGCCGGTAACCGGGGGCAGGGCATACACCATGCACCGTATCTTTTCCGCCCGTTTTGATAACGGGTATCGTCAGCAGGGAAGGGCCGGTCGGGCTATCCTGATGCACCGTCAGTACGGCTTTTTCCGCCTTCGTGCCGATTGCCATGATGAGCCGGTTGATGCCGGTCAGGTTAACGGTTTTTATCCGGGCCGAGCCACCATCCTGCACCCCGAAGTTCTTGGCATCCAGCAGGGACGCATTCACGTACTGGTCGAAATCGTGGGAGTTGATTTTAGGCTCGGTAAGCCGGACGAAATTGACCCAGTCCTGCACCTGTTTCGGCTGGTGCCTTCTGGGCGACAAGCCACGTTTTTAACTCCGCCACCCGAACCGAATCCTGGTCTTTAAAGAAGCGGAGGGTGGGCGTGTCGGTCTGTCACATCTTCGTCGCGGGTGTTGTTGAAAAAGGCGAGGTATTTGTAATATTCGTCGTGCGTAAAGGGGTCGTACGGATGGCTGTGGCACTGCACACAGGCGAACGTGGTGCCCTGAAATACATCCCAGGTCGTGTTTACCCGGTCGATAACGGCCGCCGTGCGAAACTCTTCATCCTGCGTACCGCCTTCGTCATTGGTCATGGTATTGCGGTGGAAGCCGGTGGCAATCAATTGGGCATCCGTCCGGTTCGGGAGCAAATCGCCCGCCAGTTGTTCCACCACAAACTGGTTGTAGGGTTTATCCTGATTGAAGGCGTTGATGACCCAGTCGCGGTACCGCCAGATTTTTCGTTCGGTATCTTTTTCGTACCCTTTCGAGTCGGCGTAGCGGGCCAGGTCGAGCCAGAGGGCGGTCCAGCGTTCGCCGTAGGCGGGCGAAGCCAGCAGGCGGTCCACTGCTTTTTCGTACGCGTCGGGTGATTTGTCGTTGCTGAAAGCCGCCACTTCCTGCTCCGTTGGGGGCAGGCCCGTCAGGTCGAGCGAGACGCGCCGGAGCAGGGTAGCCCGGTCGGCTTCGGGCGACGGCAGCAGGGACTGTTCCTTCATTTTCTGGAGGGTAAAATGGTCGATGTCATTCCTGGCCCAGTCCTGTTCGGCGTTGTCACTGATGCCCAACCGGCTCCAGAACGTGCCAATGGCGGGTACGTCGGGCTTCTCGATGCGGGTGTAGGCCCAGTGGTCGCCCCAGTCGGCCCCCTGGTCAATCCATTTCCGGAGCAGGGCAATGTCGTCCGGTTTGAGGGGGGCGGCTTCCAGCGGCATCCGCTCGGTGTGGTCCTCCAGCGTGAGCCGGCGAATCATTTCGCTGGCATCGGCATCGCCGGGAACAATGGCGGGTTTGCCCGATTTGGTGGGCGCAACGGCTTCGTGCCGGAACAGCACCGAAAAGCCGCCCGCTTTCTTGACCCCGCCGTGGCAGGCAATGCAGTTTTTGTTCAGGAGTGGTTTGACCTGCGTGTTGAAATCGACCCGCTCCCCAAACAGGCCGAAGAAAGAGGATAGCAGTAACGCCCCCCCAATTCCTATTCCGATAAAGACGACCGATTTTATGTGCATACGCTGAGAAATATTGACTCAGCACAAATTTAAGTCATTATAGTCCTAGAGGGAATGGAGCAAATTTTGCTTTTCATGGACATTATTATGATCCATCAGCCGGTAAACTGAGTGCCAAAACGGCAGGACGAACAGCCGAATGGGAAAACATATCGAGCGATTTGCACGCTCTGAATGCATAAAAAAAGGCTGTCAGGAAATCCGGGACAGCCTTTCTGGAACCAACCTACAATAAAAAAACTAAGGCAATGCTTTCGGTGTCTGCTGCTGGACTGGAACACCCGCAGCGGAGCTTTATTGGCCGATACCACGTACAACGGCTGTGTTTTATTGGCCAGTCGCACCATGCTTTTGCAATCGCCATCGGCCAGAAAGCCACTTTTGGGAAACAGCAACGGCTGGAATTGCCCCCGCCCGTTGCCCCGTAAGCAGTAGCCCCGTCAGGGCGTCGTACTGCCCGGCTATCGACTCGGTATCGTAGGCATTGCCAACGGCCAGCACGTCCAGATGACCGTCCCGGTCAACATCATCGACCAGGAAGTCCTGAATGGGTGCCCACTGCGCCGGCATCGGCAGGGGTTTCAGCCGGAACGTGCCGCTCCCCGTGTTTTCGAGCAGGATGCTTTGCTGGACGCAGGCCTGCAGCCGGGTACTGGATTGCTGCTGCTCCGGCGACAGCAGGTCCGCGAGGGTGGCTTTGGCGTAGAGCGCGTAATTGGTGAACTGCTTTTTGATGCCCGGCCACTGCCGCCCCAGCTCATCGCGGGAAGCGATGGGGTATTCCTGATCCTGCAAATAATAAGTCGAGATGGCGTCCAGCCGTCCGTTGCCGTCAAAATCACCGGCGTAGACGCGCATCGGCTGCGTGGGCGAAACCCGGTAGCGGCTGTTCAGACCGAGGTTGCCCAGCACAAAATCGGGGTCGCCGTCGTGGTCGAAATCCGCCGACCGGATGCAGTTCCAGAACCCTTCGGACCCCGCCAGCGATGGGCTGTTCAACCGCACCAGATGCCCCCTGTTGTTCCTGAAAACGGTAATCGGCATCATCTCGCCCACCACAATCAGGTCTGGCCACGAATCCCGGTCAATGTCGGCCCATACCGCGTCTGTCACCATGCCGACCGATTTCAGGCCGGGGGCCAGTGCATCGGTAGCTTCCCGGAACCGACCGCCGTCGTTGATAAGCAAACTGCTTTCGCCGGAGAGCGGGTACTGCAGCGCCCGCAGCCGCCCCCCCCGAAACAGATCGAGGTCACCATCCTGGTCAACATCAGCCGCTACGATGCACGAACCGCTGTGCCGGATGGGGGGCAGGTGATCCGTGGCGTTGGTGAAGGTGCCGCTGCCGTTGTTGAGATACAGCCGGTCCTGGTAATAGACCGAGCCATCGTAATACTCATTGGAACCACTCACGATGTAGAGGTCCTTGTCGCCATCGCCATCCGCATCGAACAGCAAGCGCGCCCACGTCTTCTTCATCCTTCGGCTGCGATTCATCGGTGTACGCTTTTTCGATGAACCGCCCCTCCGGCGTCTGGAGCAGCAGTTTGCCGTAATGCCGGAACGAACCGCCCACAAACAGGTCTTCGAGTCCGTCGCCATTCACGTCGCCAGCGGCCAGTTTCGGGCCCTGCTGGGAGAGCTTATGGGGCAGCAGCGGCTCCTGATTGTAGTCCAGATACGACTCCTCCTGATGCGTAAAGTGCAGGCCGGACGTCCGTCGTTACGTCCGTGAGCAGGGTAGGGGACACGCGTTGCTTCGGTTGTATCCGGCGCTGGCCGCGCCTGCTCGTGGTTCAGGGTGATGAGCCGGTCGATGGGTGGGTTCGTCAGGGTCTGCACCCTGCCATCGGGCCACACCACCCGCACGCGAGTCAACCTGATTGGCCGACCCCAGCCCGGCGTGAATCACGTAATCGCCCGACGACTGGTAGCCCCGCGTAACGGCCTGATGGATAGGTTTGCGTCAGCCCCCGGCTGTACACCGTTACGTCGGCACCCAGGCCGAACGGGTTTTGTGCCGGTCCCTGTAGTTTTAGCTGGATGTAATGCGTGTTGCTGGTGGTATTCTGGAGAATGTAGGCGGGCTGGTTGATGTTATTGACGACCAGATCCAGGTCACCGTCGCGGTCGAGGTCAGCGTAGGCGGACCCGTTGGAGAGGGAAGGCTCTGTGCCGAACCAGCTTGCCGTAACGTCGTCGAAGGTTAAATCGTGGCGATTGCGAAAGAAGCGGTTTGGCTTGTTGATAGCCGGCATTTTGGTGGCTCCCTGCCGCAGATACTGGTTAACTTCGTCCGGGCTGCGGCTTCCTTCCTGCGCTGCACTGGTTGTTGAACGATACAAAATCCAGGTCGGTGATGTCGCGCAGGTAGCCGTTGGTGATGAACAGATCGCGCCAGCCGTCATTGTCCAGGTCAGCCAGCAAGGGCGACCAGCTCCAGTCGGTAGCCGACACACCGGCCAGCTGGCCGATTTCCGAGAAAACCATGCGTCCGTCGGGGGCTTTACCGCCGTTTACCTGGAGCATATTCCGCATGAACTGCGGGTGGTAGCCCTGCCTGATGAATGGACTTCAAACTGCTGGTAATTGGCCGGTCCCGCCATTTTCTTGCGCTGCTCGTTATCGGCCGGCAGCATATCGGCCACCACGAGGTCCGTCAGGCCATCGTTGTTGATATCGGCGGCATCGCAGCCCATCGAAAACTGGCTGTGGTGCTTGAAATACGTTTTGCCGACTTCGCTGAACGCCGGTTCACCAGCGCGGGGATTGTGGTTGTTGAGGTACAGAAAATCATTCGCCAGAAAATCGTTGGCGACGTAAATATCCTCCCAGCCATCCTGATTGAAATCGGCCACGGTCAGCCCCAGCCCAAATCCATCGTGCAAAATCCCGGCGGCCTTCGTTACGTCGGTGAAATGCGGTCCGCTGGCATCGGAGTCGTTGCGAAACAGTTTGTCGTTGGCCAGACCGGAGCCGTCGGCAATGACGGGCGTTACCTGATTGGGGTTGCGGATGAGGTTGGTACTCGTGAGCAGATAAACGTCCAGGTCGCCATCGTGGTCATAATCCAGAAAAGCTGCCTGGTTGGTATAGGTCGTGTCGGCCAGCCCATACTGGTCGGCCTGTTCGGCAAAACGGGGCGATGCTCCGGCTGCGCTGCCCTTGTTGATGTAGAGTTGATTTTTTCGGCGGTTACCAGGGTAGTTGCCTGATTTGCAGACGTAAATATCCAGCAACCCGTCGGCGTTGACATCGGCCATCGTTACCCCCGTCGACCAGCCTGCTTTTTGAATACCCGCCGTTTTGGTGATGTCCTTAAACTGGGGATGCTCCCGAACCGGGCTTCGTGATATTCAGGTACAGCCGGTCGCCCACCTGATTGCCGGTAAAGTACAGATCGGGTAAATCGTCGTTGTTGATATCGCCCACGGCCACCCCTCCGCCGTTGTAAACGTAATAGTAATCGACGAGGTTGACGGTATCGTTTTCGGTAACGGTATTCTGAAAATCGACGCCCGATTCGGCTGGGGAGAGCGTCGTAAACAGCGTGTCGGGTTTCCGCGAACAGGCCACCAGACTACAAAGAAACCACACCGCTGCTACGTACTTCATAAGGGAAACGACCGCGAAAAAGAGGGTCTGAGGAAATCAAACCACCCGATTGAGGACCTGTCTGGACGTTGGTGCCGTTTGGGTTAAAGCACAACGGCAATGGATTGAAAGTCTCATTGGGACTGAATTTAACCAGTCCCCGGGATTTTTTACGGATTGCCGCTGAATGACAGCCAACGGAGCCGGGTCTTCGCATTAAAAAAGGGCTTTCTCAAGCCCTTTTTTAATGCGATTGACTTGTTTATTGCCACTCTTTGTTCTGGGTCACGTTGGTGTTGCCCTGCATTTCTTTCAGCGGCAGCGGCAAGCACGTAGTCCCGCGCCTTGAGCGTCCGGCCTGCGTTGTATTTAGTGATGTAATGCTTGATGTGGTCACCCAGATAATCCGGCGTTGCCCCGAATTTACTCTTCCGGCGCAACTCCGGGTACATCACCTGCTCGAATACAAACTCCTGCTCGCGCTCCTGAATGATGGCATCGCGCAGGGCCGACTGACTCAGCCCGCTCAGAGCTGGCCAGCCCGCCCGGGCCCGCACTTTGTTGATACCCATGAACTTGTCGCCCTGCCCGCTTTCGTTGCAGGCTTCCGAATGGCCCAGCAGTACATCGGCCAGACGCAGGTAGATGGTGTTCTTCTCGGTGTTGGTCCAGTTGGTACCCAATTCCACCAGTTTATTTGACCAGGCTTTGCCGAAAATCATCTGGGCTGGGTCGCGGGGGTTGGCATCCGACTTGACGATGCCGCCGAAACGCGACAGGTTGAAATCTGCTTTAGGGCTCCATTTTACCATCGGGTAGGCTCCATCCACTTTGCCAAACCGGCCCGTGGGGTACGTCTCGATAAAGGTGCCGTCAATCCGTTTGTCCTTGGCATCGTACGAAGCCCGGAACTCCTGCGTGGCACTCAGCCAGCTCCAGCCCGCTCCGCCCAATTCGCTGGGGTAATCTTCGGGATTGAAGTGCGCCGAATGAACATTGTATTCGTTGGCATTGGCGGCTGCCGATACCTGGGCTTCAAACATCCGCTCGCCCTGATTTTCGTGCGCCAGGTCGAAGTTATGGGCGAAATTATCGAACAACTGAATGCCGCTGTTGGTGATGATATCTTCGGCCGTGGCTTTGGCATCGGCCCATTTCTCGTCCCACAACTGCGCTTTCATCAGAATCGCTTTGGCGGCCCATTTCGTGGCCCGGCCCCGGTCGGCACCGGTGTACGATGCGGGCAGCACCTCCGCAGCGGCTTTGGCATCGGCATAAATCTGGTCGATTACCGCCCGTTTGCCACCCGTGTTCGAGGGTAGTTCGCTGATGCCTTTGGTCGATTTGGTGGTGAGGGGCGGGTTGTCGAAATAACTCAGCAGGCCGTAGTAATAAAACGCCCGCAAAAACTGCGCTTCCCCTTTCAGTCGCTTCACCAGCGCATCGTTCGTGGGGTCTTTCAGCGCGTCGGCGGTTTCGATAACGGCGTTGGCCCGGTTGATGGACCGGTAGCTGATGTGACCAGTACGCTTCGATGTACTCATCCGCCGAGCTAACGTTGCCGAGGTTGTACTGCAACGGCCCTTTTTCCCAGCCAATCTGCTCGCCGGTGAGGCATTCGAACACGTAACGGTCGTAGAAATAGCCGGAGAAACCGGAGTTCAGGTCGTCGTACACACCGTTGACGCCCAGCTGAAGTTCCGTCGCCGATTTGTAGAACGTATCCGGATTGATAAAGTCCGGCGTTTCCTTGAGGTCCGAACAACCGGCACCGGCGGCCATCAGGGCTACCAGGAGCGGGTACGCGATTCGGGGAGATAGGTTAATTTTCATGCTGTATGTTGTCTTAGAAGAATGCTGAAAGTTATAAGCCAAGATTTACACCGAATGTCAGCATCCGGGCGCGGGGGTACGCGTCGTAATCGTCGCCCCGGTTCAGGTTGTTCTGCCCCTGGTTGTTCACTTCCGGGTCGAAGCCTTTGTACTTCGTAATCAGGAACAGATTCTGACCACTGGCGTAAACGCGGGCGTTGCGGATGAACTTCGTTTTGAGCGGTATGGTATAGCCCAGCACCACGTTTTGCAGCCGGACAAACGAGCCATCCTGAATGAAGAACGACGACCGGCGGAACGAGATAAAGTCCCGGCGACCATCAATAACGGGGCGGCTGGCACCGGTGTTGGTGGGCGTCCACGAATCGGTCAGGATATTGGCAATCTGATTGATTTTCTGCACGCCGTCGCCCATTTCGGACTGTTGCAGGTTGCGCACCTGATTGCCCTGCACACCCCGGAAGAAAATGGTGAAATCGAAGTTGCTGAACTTCACGCTGGAGTTCAGGCCCCAGGTAAACTTCGGGTTTGGGTTGCCAATAATCTGGTAATCGTCGGAGGTGTATTTCCCGTCGCCGTTCACGTCTTCGTACTTCGGGTAGCCCGCGCGGGCCGCAAAGGTTTTTGCTTCTTCGTCCGTCTGGAACAGGCCCGTGTACTTGTAGCCTTTCCACACGCCAATGGGGTTGCCCGCTTCTACCCAGCTGCCAAAAACGCCGAGGTGACCGCTTGTGCTGTTGGCGAAGAAGGGCGTACTCTGGCCCAGGCTGGTAATTTCATTTCGCAAGACCGAAATATTGCCGCTCACGTCCCAGGTCAGTGCCTTGTTGCTGATGACTTTGTAATTAGTCGAAAACTCAACGCCTTTGTTGGTCAGCGAGCCGGAATTGAGCAGGATGGTGCTGAAACCGGTACTTTGGGGAATGGATACGTCGAGCAGCAAATCACTGGTTTTGTTGCTGAATACGTCGAAGGTCATCGAGAGCCGGTTATTCAGCAGGGCCAGGTCCAGACCGAGGTCCAGCATGGCGGTGCTTTCCCATTTGAGGTCGGGGTTGGCAATCCGGTTGGGGCCGTAACCCGCCACCAGATTGCCGCCAAGGACGTAGTTGTACGGTACCAGACCGCCCACCGACCGGTACACCGGAATCTGCGAGTTACCCGTCAGGCCGTAGCTGGCCCGGAACTTGAAATCGTTGAACACCTTACCCAGACCCGAGTTCTGGAAAAAGTTTTCGTTGACTACCCGCCAGCCAATGGCTCCGGAGGGGAAGGTAGCCCACTTGTTGTTCGGCCCGAATTTAGACGACCCATCGCGCCGGAAGGTGAACGTGAGCAGATACCGGTCGTTGAGGTTGTAATTTACCCGGCCCAGCATGGATTGCAGGGTCCAGTCCTGCCGACCCGAAAACGGAATCTGCGGCTTGCTGCCGTTTTGCAGGTTTACCGACTGGGCATCGTCGGAGGGTAGACCCCGCGTAGCCACCGAATTGATACAGGTTGCTTTCTTTCTGATAGGTGTAGCCCAGCGTTGCATCGATGGTATGGCCCGGCGCGAGCTGTTTATTATAGCTCAGGATATTCTCGTTCAGCAGGCTGCTTACGTTCCGGTCTGCTTTCTCCAGCTGACGGTCGTACTGGCGGCCGAGGTAGGTAGAGCTGTTGTAGAACGTAGTCCGTTCGGCGCTCAGCACGTCGGCCCCGATGCTGGTGCGGAATTTGAGGCCGTCCATGATGTTGAACGTAACGGCGGTGGTACCAAACAGGCGGTTGAGGTTGTCGCGGTCGTAGCCCTGCTGCGCTTCGGCCAGGGGGTTGGTATTAAACCGCTGGTCGTAGCTGGGGTAGTTATAATTGCCGTTCGCGTCGTAAACCGGCACGGTTGGGTCGAGGCCGAGGGCCGTGATGATAATACCCCCCGGACCGCCCCGGTCGGTGGGGACGTTGCTGTTGCCCGTCCGGTTATACGACCAGCTGTTGCTCAGCGTAGCCCGGCCATTCAGGAAATCATTGTCGAGGTTGAGCCGGAAACCGTAACGCTTGAAAAACGTATTCGTGATCACATCCCTTGTTCTCCACGTAGTTACCCACCACGGCGTAGCGCATGGACTTGTTGCCGCCCGTAAACGAAAGCTGGTGGTTGGACAGGCTGCCCGTGCGCGAAATGACATCCATCCAGTTGGTACCCTGCCCAATCTGATTGATCTGGGCATCGGTAAAGCGCGGACTACCGCCCTGACTTTTTTCCAGCAGGTTCAGGTAGCGGGCGTAATCGCCACCGTTCAGCACGTCGATGTTGCGGGCAATGGTCTGGGTCGAATACGACCCTTCGTAATCGACCCGGCTCTGGCCTTCCTTACCCCGTTTGGTGGTAATCAGCACCACGCCGTTCGCGCCCCGCGAGCCGTAAATAGACGTAGCGGAGGCATCTTTCAGAATTTCGATGCTTTCAATTTCGTTGGGGTTGATGGTGGCCATGGCGTTGGTGGGCTGCCGGTTGCCGCCGGTACCAATAGCGCCATTGTCGGGATAGAGCGGAAAGCCGTCGATAACGTACAGCGGCTCACTACCGCTGTTGATGGAGTTGGCCCCGCGCACCCGGATGGATATTCCCCCGCCCGGTGCGGCCGAACTCTGCGTTACCTGCACGCCCGCCGCCCGCGCCTGAATGGCCTGATCGACCGAAACCACCGGCATTTCTTTGATGGCTTCGCGCTTTGATGGTCGATACCGACCCGGTCAGATCGCTTTTCTTGACGGTACCGTACCCCACCACCACAATCTCTTCCAGGCTCCGGGTATCGGGCACGAGTTTGATGGAAAAATCCGTTTTGCTGCCCACCAGTGCTTCCTGTGTCATGTAGCCTACATAGCTGAATACCAGCGTTTCGTTGCTGGATGCGTTGAGTTTAAACGTTCCTGTTGCATCCGTGGTTGTTCCCCGGGTGGTGCCTTTTATCGACACCGTTACACCGGGAATACCGTCGTTCTGCTCACCGGTTACCCGGCCCGAAATGGGGGTCTGGGCCAGGGCGGTGAGGGTTGACATGGCCAGCAAACAAACTATTTGCAGGCATCGTAAAGCGTTTACCATATCAGTTGGAGAGTTAGGTAATATGATTGGATTGAGAGAAAATAAAAATAAGGTAACTTTTTGTACTGATAAAATACAAAGTTTTACAGGGGTGAAGACTATTTTTCACAAAGTTGAATCACGCAGTCTCACTTATTCAATGGAGAGAATTTTGATAATAATGGATAATATTATTGTAGAAAGGGAATTAAACCAGACTAGAGGCACCTCACTATCCGCACATGGGTAGAAATCCATAAGTTGCCTGTTTTTTTCAGAGAATCGCACCACGAATGTATCCACACCCAGCTACCTAGATAATGTTACGGCATGTTAAGTAAGAAAGAGGGCTTTGCCGGGCAGCGCAGTTGCGTATTGCCGGCGGAACTGATGCGACAAATTGCTACGCACCCCCTGTGCGAAAATCTGTACATCACCGACATTGGCTATTATCCTCATGCAGCCCTTCATGCCCGGGAACGGCGCAAGGGAAGCCCGCAGCACATCCTTATTTACTGCGTTAAAGGGGAAGGGTGGTATCACCTGAACGATCGGAAACACACGGTCAAGCCCAATCAGGTGTTTGTACTGCCTGCCAACGTGGCGCACCGGTACGGCACGGATGATACCAACCCCTGGACTATCTACTGGCTGCATTTTACGGGGTCGCAGGCTCATCATTTTCTGAATTTTCTGCACCAGGATACCGACCCGTCGCCCATAACCGTATCGCCCCAGCCCGAACGGTTTGCCCTGTTCGACGATATCCTGTCGCACGTTGAGATGTCGTACAACATGGACAGCATCGTGTATGCCAACACCAGCCTGGCCCGCTTTCTGGCTACGTTCAACAACGCCGTGTACACCCCGAATGCGATAAACCCGGTAGAAGACGACCCCATTAGCCAGACCATCACCTACATGAAAGAAAACCTCAGTCAGTCGCTTAAACTGGAAGAGCTGGCCGAGATAGCGGGTATGTCGGCCTCCCATTATTCGGCGGTTTTTCGGGAGAAAGTACAGAGTGCGCCCATCAACTTTTTTACGTTCCTGAAAATTCAGGAGGCCTGCCGACTTCTCGAAAACACCCAGATACGCATCAAAGAAGTGGCCTACCAGATTGGCTACAGCGACCCGTACCACTTCAGCCGGGTCTTCGCCAACGTCATGGGCGTTTCCCCCCGCGATTTCCGGAAGCTGCGGAAAGTTTAACCCGCCACTTCCTGCGTGAGCAGAAAATCGACCATGTTGCGGTGGATGATGGCTCCCTGGTGGTTGATGTCCAGCGTCAGTACTTTATCGAAATAAGCGATGGCCTGACGGGTGTGCCCATTGCCGAGGCCCAGGTTGCCGAGCGCCATCAGGTAATAGCAGTGAATCCGGTTGCGCTCGTTGAGGTCCGTATCGAAAACCAGCATATCGGGCAGCGACACGGCGAAATAGTCGAGCTTGATCTCGTCGTTCAGGTGGGTTTCGCCGTACTGGATCAGCTTCGTAAACAGTCGTTCGGCCCGTTCGTCGTCGTGTTAGTTTTTTCCAGGCCAGTCCCTGATAAAACAGCTTGTCGGGTTGCTGGTCGTTGTAGAAAATGGCTTGTACGGGAGCGTCCAGACCCGACGTGGCCCGTTCATACTGAGCCATTGCCGCTGCCGTTTCGCCCATTGCTTCGCAGGCCAGCCCTTTCAGGTAGAAAATATCGTTCTCCTGCACGCCGTACAGTTTGCCCTCGCCCAGATTAACAGGATAGGTTTCGGCAGCGGTCAGCAGGTCGAGGGCTTCCGTCGGATTATCGGCCTGCAGCGCCTGTTTGGCCAGTTCGATGTGGCTGATCAGGTACTGACCAACAACTTTCCCTTCGCCCCCTTCCCACGGGTGAAACTGCCGGGCGGCCAGCAACTGCCGGGCCGTCTGGTAGTGGCCCAACTGGTTGTACAGGGTGATGCGTTCCAGGTATAGATCATCCCGCTGTTCGGTGGCCGTCAGGTGTTTTTCCAGCAGGGCCAGCCGGTCGGCGGGGGCGTGGTTCCGCTTTTTGTACAACTGGTCCAGCTCCATCAGCACCCGCGCATCGGTGGTGTCGAGCGCAGAACGCTTTTTCCAGCATCCGAAGGGCATCGTCCGACCGCTGCAGCTTGTTCTGATACGCCAGCGACAGGTTGCGGAACACGGTAGGGAAGGTATCGTCCAGTGTTGGCCGACTGCTCCCAGGCATCGATGGCTTCCGCGATATTGCCGGTTGCCGTACCAGAAATTGCCGAGGTAATAAAGCGTGCGGGCGTGGTTGTAACCCGGTTGGGAAGCGGCCCATTGCAACACAATCAGTTCGTCGAGCCGGTTGGGAAACACATAATCCGGACTGGCTTCCGTCGCTTTTTTGAGATACAGCTGCGCTCTGTTCGGTTTGGCCCAGTCGGTCGTAAAAATAAGCCAGGCAATAATAAACAATCGGGTAAACGGCCGGTTGTGATTCAACCAGTTCCAGCAGCAATTGAGCTGCTTCGTCATACAGCCCGGCCCGGCCGTAATCAAGGGCATATTCCAAGTAGTTGTGCGACGTACTGCCGCATGAGTTGTTCAGCGTCTGACGCGCTTCAGACCCCATCGACTGCGTAACCCGGCTGCTATCTCAGTCGGCACGGTACCCCGATAAGCTTGTCCCATCCTCTTCAATCAACACCCGCTCGAACAAACAGCCGAAATGGAATTTATCGAGGGCCAGCGTATCGTCAATGAGGTGCCGGGCCTCGTCCGTTTTACCTGTTTTGCGCAGCAAAGCCACTTTCAGATGCCGGGCCGAATGGCCGTGACCGTTGCGTACCAACGACTTTTCGACCAGTTCCAGCGCCTGCTGGTACTGTTTGCGCCGGGTGGCGATGCGGGCCAGTTCCAGAAATCCGGTGTCCTGCCAGGCGGCATTCCAGGTCGCTTTGAAAAACGCGTCGAACGCGTCGTCGTACCGGGCCAGTCTGGTCAGGCACAGGCCCAGGTTGTAGTAAGCTTCGCCGTCGTAGGGGTTCGGGTTGCGGGCCGTCAGCGTTTGGATGGCCGCCCGGAAATACGGTTCGGCTTTGGCAAATTGCCCGTGTTTGTGGTACCAGAGTCCCATTGCGTTGTTGCAGCGGCTGTCGTTCGGGTCGCGGCGCAGGGCTTCTTCGTAGTAGTCCGTCGCCGAATACGTCGCGTGGCGGTACTGCTCGATGTGCTGCCCCGTCAGGAACAACTGCTCGTTGTTGTCGACCTCGGCCGGGGCTTTGGCCGCAATGGCCGGTTCCGGAATGGTGGGTTCGGCGCTGCTATCGTCGGGCTGGTAGGCCACCAGTTCAACGCCGTCGGCCGTCGTCACGCTCACCCGAACGGCGGTTTGTTCGCTGACCGTTGCCACCACGCTGTGCAGAAACGGGGCGGCCGGCGACAGGTCGATACGCTGCTCAAAAACGACCTGCTCCCCATCCGTCAAGCCGGATTGTTGCCCCGGATAACCGGCTGTTGCGTAGACGCTTATCTGGATGGTCATTCTGCCGTAAATTCCAGGTTGACAGCCGCTTCCTTCGTGGCGTTTTTAACGATGCCAATCTCGCTGTAGGGCATGAAGTACTGCACGAACGTGCGCTCTTCATTGGGCATGATCCACGAAAAATCGGGCTGATTGTCGGTAAACATCCCCGTCATCAACTCCACGTACGGGCCGTCTTCATCGGTCAGGTTACGGTCCCAGGCGAAGCCGAATTCGCCGTTGCCCCAGGTCCACTGCTTTTTGCCGGGCGATACGTGGTGGCTCGCTACGTGCAGCAGGCCCCCCTTTGTATCGTGCTCGTAGCCACCCACGAAATCGTATTTCGACTCGACCGCCATGTAGGACGTAGGCACGGGAATGTTTTTGTAGCGCGAAATATCCGTCCCCGGCGAATAATCGACCTTGTAGTAGGTGCCTTTCGCAATCGGAAACGACGAAACATCCCGGCGACCGTGGTCGAACACGGCGTGCACGTCGGGCGGAAACACCGACTGGTAATGGTCGTTCACTTTCAGGGCCGGGTTGCTCCACCACAGAAACGTTTGCGGCAGGTCGGTTCGGTTGTAGAGGACGCCCTGAATTTCGAGGTACGCTTTGCCGGGGTAAAGCCGGAAACCGGCCATGCCCTTCGTTCCAAACATCCGCTCCACTTCGCTCACCCACACCGTTCCGGACCCGTCGGGGTGTTCTTCCGTCGTGAAATCGATGGCCTCGAACGTGCTGGGACGGTGGTGCTGCGGCCAGTTGAATTCGATACCGCCCGAAATCCAGGGGCCCGTTAGCCCCACGAGGGCGGGTTTGATGACCTGGTTGTAATAAACGAAATGACGATTTTTAACCTTATCGAACGCCATCTGAACCCGCCCGCCCAACTCCGGCAGAATCATGATTTTGAGGTATTCGTTTTCCAGGTAAACCGCCTGATAGGTCCGGTCTTCTTTATGGTCGTTGATTTTTTCGATAACGGCGTTTGGATACACCACGCCACTGCTGCCCTGATACACCCGTTTTTCGAGAAACATCGGGTTCTTTTCGGGTTTTCCTACGCCATAGGTAGGGATGGTTACGGGTTCTTCCCAGACACGAACTTTCTGTGCGGTCATACAATGATGTGTTTACTAGTGATCTGGTTAAGGGAGTGTGGCCAACTGCTTTGGCCGCGCCCGTTATTTTTTTGCCGATGCATCGAGCGTCAGCTCACGCTGAAACAGGTTCTCAATCAACTCGATCGAAACGGCCTGCGTTGGTTTGAACTGGTTGCTGTTCATGTACCTAAGCAAACTGTATTTCAGTTGCCGCGCTGAGGGACGTTTGGCAATATCCGTTTCCAGGTCGACGCTGCATACCATGAGTTTCCCGTTGCCCACCCGCGCTTCAAAGGCCAGCGACAACCGGCGGTTTTCAAACCAGGTGTCGATGGGCTGAATAAGCGGGCGCAGTGCGGTTGGAAACCCGTCAAGAATGACTGGCTGCGCGTGGCTGACGATGTCCTGCCACTGGTAGTTGCTGTAGGATTCGGTGGGGAAAGCAGCAAACAGCGGATGCGTTGGGTTGCACAGCAGGCCCAGTGTGTGGGGCGGCTGGTTTTTGGTGTACAGAGGTATTCCAGAAGATGGACTGAAAAGCCGATCTTGACCTCCGCCCCTTTTCCCGTTTTCACGTGGCCGTACGGCAGCAACAACACCGAGGCACCCTGCTGTAGTTGTTGTTGCACCTCGTCCGGGTAAGGCTATGGGCTACCACCACCCTGCCCGTGGCGGCTTCGGCGTTTACGTCCGGCGGGGTACACCCATACGTCCCAGGTATTGGCAATATCGCTGTCCTTGAGGCGATACCTGCAAACGTGAGTTGCTGGCGTTATTTGAAGCCCGTTAGCGGCACGCGAATGTCACCCACAGTCTGACATTGTCGAATCGCCGACGCGGTCTTTAGTCAGGCTGCCACTCTGTTTAACGGCTTTCCCTTCTCGCATCGACCAGCTGCCAGGTAATGGTCTGGTTTTTCAGTTCAGCAGGGCCGAAATGGGCAATTTCCAGCGCGGCCACGCAGCGTTTCGCTGTTCTCGTAGATGAGTTTGTCCATTCGGGCCAGCAGTACGGTGGGGTTGCAGAACGTGCGGTATTCCCGGGCATTCGTGTAGCGTTTGGATTCGTAAAAAACATCCAGTGCGCCAACCAGTGCGCTCCCTGTCCCGGAAAATCGTGCAGGCCCAGCAATTGGAAACCGGCAAAACCGGGGGTGCGCAGGGCGGCTTCGATGTCGGCTTTGTAGCATAGTGTCTGCAATCGCCCGGATGCCTGCAAAAAATCATCGGCCTGATCGCCCATGCCGATTGGCTCAAGCGTTTCTTTGAAAATCTCGAAATTGGTGGGTTTCAGAACACCCGTGTACTTCGGCATTTCGGCGAAATTTGGGTAGGCGCACCATTGACCAATCTCGTGGCTGATGTAAGGCACCGTGGCTTTCTGAATGGTCGTGCGCCAGTCGAAAGCTGTTCCCGGAGTGCCTTTGTTGATGATGCTGTTCAGCCCCTGTCCCCACTGCTGAATGCGGGCGTCGGAATGAATATGGAACTGGTTTTCGGGAAGCATGGGCCAGCCCGCTCCGCTGGTATACAGCCGCCGACTGTCTTTTTGCTTTGAAATGATCGACCCAACGGCCCAGGAAAGCATCTGCGCTGTACGCCCCCCGGCTCGTTGCCGTACGACATCAGGCAGAACGACGGGTGATTGCCATACTGCCGCAGTATGCGTTCCGATTCGTCGTAAATAAACGCATCGACCAGCCCCCCCGTCCCCAAACCCGTTTCGTGATTGGCCCAGGAAGGGCTTTCGACGTACAGGTAGATACCCAGCCGGTCGGCCACGGCGAAGGCTGCTTCGGGCGGGCACCACGAATGAAACCGCAGGTGATTCAATCCGTACTGCTTCAGGGTGGTCATAATCTTCGCCCAGGGTGCTTCGGTAGTGGGGGGGTAGCCCGTGAGGGGAAAGGCCGCACAGTCTACATCGCCCCGCAAAAAAATGGGCCGGCCATTCACCGTGATGCGGGTTCCCTGCGTACCGATCTCGCGCATGCCGAACGAAACCGTTTTTTCGGATCGACTGTCGCCTTTGTCGTCTACCAGCCGGGCGGTCAACTGGTACAGGTTCGGGTTAAATTCGTCCCACAGTTGTGGGTCCGGAATGGAATAAGTGTACGTGAGGGAGGTAGCATCGGTATTGAGCGCCACAGATTGCTCCAGCGTGGGCAGGGCGTTCTGCTTTCCCTGTAATGGCTTTGCTGTTAACAACACCTTCCCTGTAAACGTACGGCGGTGTGGCTGTTCCAGCGTCAGTACGACGCGCGCGTTTTTACCGGCCAGATTTGGGTACACCTGCGCATGGGTGATAACGACCGGGTCCGTCGCTTCCAGCGAGAGATCGCCTACCACTCCGTTCCAGTTGGTTTGGGTATTGTCCGAAATGCTGTGTGAGTCCCGGCCAATGTTGATCATGATGCGGTTATCGACCCGGAGGGCAATGGTGTTGGACTGACCGGCTTTAACAAACCCGGTGAGGTCGTAGGTGTGCGGAGCTACCAGGCTGTTCTGGTTGCCGGCGTACTGCCCGTTCACATACACCATCGTTTCCCAGTGGCACCGTTCGAGGGTCAGGATGATGCGTTTCCCTTCCAGTCGGACGGAATGGCGATCTGACGTCGATACCAGGCCGGGCCGGTGTAGTAATGGGTTGGCTTAAGCCAGAACGGAATCTTTATAGCCCCCTGCCGGTACTTCGCGTATTTGTCGGCCAGAAAGTAGGAAGAATCAGCCATACCGGCTACCCAGGGCGTTTGCAGGGTAACGGCGTTGCCTTTGCCATTTTCGGTGAGTGAGCCGGGCAGGTTCACCTGTTCCGCGTAGGGCACGGTCCACCAGTGCTCCCGGATGCCCTGGTCGGCGGGGTCGAGTTGTAGTTGCCATTGACCCGCCAGCGATAACCGGGCCTGACCGCTCGCCACGGGCAGATGGACGAGCCAGCAACCCAGGAGCAGCCCAATAATCAGCACGCTATTCATTGACCTCAGCGGGAATATCATAGTAGTAGATCGGTTTATGTTCTTCAGACACACGTTGCGTTTACCTAAAACCACTTCATCAGTTCATCCACAATCAGGGTATGCCCGGCTTCGTTGGGGTGGTTGCTCTGGGCCATGTACCGGCTCAGGGTATCACCCTGCTGCTGTCTGGTCCTCGAACGCCCGGTAGCTGTCAACCAGGCCCGTCTGGTACTGTTCGGCCAGTTGCCGGATCTGGTTGGCGTGCTGGTTCAGTTCATTGTCCGGGTTACGTAAGTCCACTTTCAGATCGGGCGAGGGCGTGAGCAGAATGACTTTCACCCCTGCCTGCTGCGCCCGTTCAATCATCGTCTGCCACGCCCGTTTAGCTTTCTCCAGACCGATTCGCCGGTCGTTGAGGGCGTAGTCGATGAACAGGACGTCGGGTTTATGAGGCAGTACATCGGTCTGAAAGCGGGCGGCTCCCTGTTCGGAATTTTCGCCCCCGATGGCCGTTACCAGCACGTTGATAACCGCGTAGGGGTACCGCTCTTTCAGTCGCTTCAGCAGTTGATTCGGGTAAGCCGCCCAGCGTGTTCACAACCGGCGTTTTGAAGTACCCCGCCGGAACGCTGTGCCCGTGAAACAGCAGCGTAACCGACCGGTTTTTCGGCCATTCGTTCGTCAGCTCCGTTTTAATGTCCGCCAGAAACGTGGCCGGGTCAGCCACGCCCGTTGGTACCGGGCGGGACGCCGTCAGCAGGCAGAAAAGGGCGAATAGGGTTGCCAGTTGGGTGGTTCGTTTCATGGGTCATCTACTTTTTAAGGGCCTGTTCGGGCTTTTTCGCCGTGAGTGCTGTTCACCTCATCAGCCGACAGCGCGACCGTTGGGTTAAAGGCATTCGTATTCATGTAGTTCAGCAAACTATACCGCAAGCTGGCGGGCTACCGGGCGATTTTCCAGATCGCTGCTGATGTCGAAACTGCAGAGCATCAGCCGCCCGTTGCCCACGCTGGCTTCCACGATGCTGGCCAGGTAGCGGTTATTGGCGAAGTTGTCAATCTGCCGCACGATGGGCGTTAGTTTGTTGTCGGGCAAAATCATCGTGGTCGATTTGGTGCATAAATCCCACCACTGCCAGTCGGTATGAAAATCGGTGGGGAACCCGTGCAGGGCCGGGTGTTTGGGGTCGCAGAGCAGCCCCATGGTGATGGCCTGCGCCGGGAAATGCACCGGACTCCAGAACACGGGCACGAACTTGCCTTCCATGCCGGGCATCTGCCTGTAGTCGGGATTGAGCAACACCTTTTTGCCCTGCGCCAAGGCCTGCATCGCCTCGCTCGGTCGATTGCGTAAAGACTACCTCCGGCGCGGCATCGGGCACGGTGGCCGGATAGACCCAAACGTGCCAGGTGTTGCGGTAGGGCGTACCGGGCAGCGACAGAGTCAGCGTGAGTTGTTTAGCGGTTTTGATGCCCGATAGTGTTGGCGTCGATGCTGCCGAGCGGGTTGCCGTTGCCCACGGGTACGGTCGTTTTGGGCAGTTTTCCGCCAGCCAGTTTCTTGCCCGGCTTCGTCCTTCAATGACCATTCGGGCGTTACGTTGGTCAGGGGAGTGGCGCCGAAGTTGGCCAGTTCGGCGGTGGCCGTGAAACGTCTCCGCGTTGGTATAGGTCGCTTTCGGGAAGCGCAGCAGCGGGACCACCGGCGAACAAAACTGCCGGAATTCCTCGGCGGTCAGAATGCCCTTACTATCCCAGAAAGCATCCAGCAAGCCAATATCCGCCGTACCCTGCCCCGGAAAATCGTGCAGGTCGAGCAACTGAATTCCGCTTGCGCCTTTGGTCCGCAGAATCCGTTCCAGTTCCTCTTTGTAGAGAATGGCCGCCAGTTTTCCGCTGGCTTTCAGGTAATTGTCGGCCAGCGGGAGCAATCCCTTCTGTTTGCAGGTCGTTCCGAATGGAAATCAGGCTGATAGGTTCCAGCACCCCGGTGTACTTGCTGATCTCGGCCAGGTTCGGAAACACGGCGTACTGCCCCACCTCGTGCGTGACGAGGGGTACGGGCATGCCCACCAGCGAAGCGGAGTAATCGTCGGTGAAGGCCGGTGATTGCTGATTGAAAACGCCCTGCCCGCGCACCCAGCCCAGCCTGGTCGCTGCGTAATAAAGTAGTCGTCGGCGGGTTCGGGCCAGCTTCCGTGGGGCGGCTGAAACGAGTACGAGGTCGTGGTGTACAGATGGCGTCTGGTCGGTCTGCCGGAGGTGTGGTCATCAGATCGGTCAGGAAGGCGATGCGCCCTTCCAGCTCATTGCCCATCGACCAGAAACAGAATGACGGGTGGTTACCGTATTCCCGGCTCATGCGGGCCGCTTCGTCGCGCAGAAACTGGTCGGCTTTGGGGTCTTCGCCCACCTGCAAACTCCACAGCGGGAGTTCAATCTGCAGGTAAAAACCCAGTGAATCGGCCACGGCAAAGGCCGCTTCGGGCGGGCACCAGGAGTGGAACCGGATGTGATTCAGGCCGTACTGCCGGGCCGTTCCGAATACCTTTTCCCAACCTGCGCGGTCGGTTGGTGGGTGGCCCGTGAGCGGAAAAATGGCGCATTCGAGTGTGCCGCGCAGAAACAACCGGCGACCATTGATGTGGAGCAGACTGTTCTCGCTGGTCAGTTGCCGAACGCCAAACGTGGTTTCGTACTCGACTTTTGCTTTTGGTATCATCCGCCGCAAACTCGGCCGTCAGGTGATACAGGTCGGGCGAAAACTCATCCCAAAGCTGTTTGTCTCGGACCCAGATCATAGAGTCATGGTTAACTGCCTGCTGACCCGTATCCACGCGCACGGTTTGCCGGGCTACGGGCAGGTCTTTTCCGTTCACGCGGGCCATCAGTTGCAGCGTTCCGGAAGTAGCCCTGCCCGTTTTGTTTTGCATCTCGACCTGCACGGTAACCGAGCTGGTGTTCGTGGTTTCGGTGCGCAGATGGCTGATGTACACCGGGTCGCGGGCCGTGAGGGCAAGTTTTCCGATGGCGCCGTTCCAGATGGTCTGGGTACCGTCGGTGTAGGCGTGGGCCAGCGTGTTGTGGCTGATTTCGTACTGCTTATTGTTGTTGATACGCAGCAGGAGGGTGTGCGTTCCCGGGTGTCAGCAGGCGCGTCAGGTCGTAGCGGTGGGGCGTGGTCAGGCTCTCCTGCTGTTGTGGAGTTGCCGGCTGCCATCCACGTACACCCGGCTTTGCCAGAGCACCCGTTCCAGCATCAGTTCGATTTGTTTGCCCTGCCAGCCTGCCGGAATCGTGACGGTGCGCCGGTACCAGGCCGTACCGATGTAGCGGTGCTTGCGGGCCAGTTGGTACAGTGCCTCGCGGTCGAGGGATGGTTGTCAGCGTGAGGGTATCGCCCAGCCCGGCTTCGTCCGTTGTGCCGGGCAGGTGCATCTTGTGGGGATACTTACTTTTCAGCCACCGATGCACCCCGCCATCCAGGTTCGTATCAAACGCCACGTCCCATTCTCCCGCCAGCGACAGTTGTCCTGGGCAGCGACGGATACGGGCAGGAGAGCAAGGTAAGCGAGAAAAAAGAAGAGAATCAGGCGCATAGTCGATTGGAAAATGATACGGTTGGGTTGAGATTCAGTGGGGCATAAAAACTTCCTCCATTTCTTCCAGCGTTTTGCCCTTCGTTTCGCGCACGTTACGGAGTACGAACACGAACCCGATCAGGCAGATACCGGCGTACAGCCAGAAAGGGCCGTACGTACCCAGCGTTTCGGCCAGGATGGGGAAGGTGAAAACGAGAATGAAATATGACCCCCACAACGCCAGAATCGCCACCGACGATGCCAGGCCCCGCACCCGGTTGGGGAATATTTCGGAGATAAGTACCCAGGTTACGGGCGCCAGCGAGGTGGCGTAGGTAGCAATGGCCAGCAGCACAAAGATGGATAATAATCCGGCCGACGCTCCGGTTTGCAGCAGCGTCGCAATAATAACGTACAGAATGCTCAGACCAATGGCTCCAAACAGCATCAGCGGCTTGCGGCCCAGCTTATCGACCTGCCACATGGCCACCATCGTAAAGACCAGGTTGACGATACCGATGGCTACGGTTTCGAACAGCTGCCGGTCCAGGTTGGCCCCGACGGTTTCGAAAATGGTAGAGGTATAATTGAACACGACGTTGATGCCGCACAACTGCTGAAAAACCGCCAGTCCGATACCCACAAAAACGGCCGCCCGGATGCCCGGTGCCAGTAGTTCCGACAGGGCTCACTTTCGCCTTGTTCTCCGCCGACAAATGAACATCGGCCACGGTCTTTTCGGCAAAAACGCTACCGCCAATGCGTTGCAGAATGGCCGTTCCCTCGCTCAACCATCCCGTGCTGAATCAGCCAGCGGGGGCTTTCGGGAAGCCAGATCACCCCGACCAGAAACAAAATCGATGGTACGGCGCCCAGCCCGAACATCAGCCGCCAGGCATCGGGACCGTTGTCGGCCAGGCCGTAGTTGACCAGGTTGGTAATCAGGATGCCAATGACGATGGTCAGCTGGTTGATGGCCACGTTGCGCCCCCGGATATCGGCGGGCGATACCTCGGCGATGTACATCGGGCTCAGCATGGAGGCCATACCCACGCCAATACCCGCCACGAAACGGGCCACCATAAACATGCGTCAGCGAACCGGACAGGGCCATTCCGATGGACGAGACGGCAAAAATACCGGCCGCCACCATCAGGGCTGGTCGTCGTCCGTAGCGGTCAGCAAGTCGGCCCGCCATGACGCACCCGGCCATGCACCCCAGGGCCAGCGTTCCGGTCAGGAAGCCCTCCCACCAGGCCGTCAGCCCAAACACCTCCCGCAGCAATGGCAACGCACCCGCAATGACGGCAAAGTCGAACCCGAAGAGGTAGCCGCCCAACGCCGAAATGAAGGAGATGCCGAGGGAATACTTAGTGCTGACGCGGGCGTTGTTCATGGTTGATTTTTTAACTATTCGGTTATAGAGTTGCAAAAATATCAGTTTGTCGCTGGTCGGTACATAGTCATTCTTACGGAAAAGTTGGACGAAATGATGAAATACAGCAGGGTAGCAAGGAGGAGACGCAAGCCTGATTTCCTGGACGGGCACCACACCGGCCGGTAACACCGGATGAACCGGACGGGCTTTGCTCAGGCCGGTGTGGCCGCGACTACCCGGGCGTTGGTGACATTGGCAGGCGAAATAAACGGCCATGGTCAGGATATAATACCCCACGTTAATTCGGCTGTTTGCGCCGATTGCTCCGACGGGCCGGGGCTGTTTTACCCCCATTCTGAAAATCTTCACTAGCTTTGTCTTATGGCTAAGTATAAAAATGAGGGTTACGACCCGGAAGAAATAAGTGCCCTGAAAGACGAATGTCAGCAGGAGGGCAAATCGTTCGTTTTTGTAGAAGACGATGATCTGGACGTGCTGGAAGAGGGCGAATGTGCTCATATCCAGTTTCCCGGCAAGTACCAGGGCGAGGAGGTTATCTTCGATGCGCTGGTGTACACACTGCGGCTGCACCACAGCAGTTTAGTGTACGAAATGGCCCTCGAGCAGGTACGCAAAACGTACCCCGAATACGTACCACCCGAAGACCGGAAGCCCAGCTACAAAATCACGCCGGAGCTGGAAGAGGAAGCCGAAACGGCCCTGACCGAGATTATTGACGAGATTGAAGAAACCGAAACGGTAAAAGTGCAGGAACACGTAGAAGTGGATATGGAGTCCGATTACGGCATTGCCCTGGATGTTTGCCTGAACGTGGATGAAGTAAACGACGAAGTTATCGAAGACTTCATCAAGCGCTTCACCAGCAATACCTTATCCCTCGATACCACCCTCTATTCGTTCACCAACGAAGAAGAAAACTAATAACCAATGATGAATGATAAATGATGAATTAACGGATAGCATCCGAGTAATTCATCATTCTATCATTCATCATTTATCATTATATAACGTGCAGAGTCCCGATTCGCTGAATCAGGTGGCGGAATTTCACCGCACCTTTCACGCGCCTGTTTTAGAAACCCCCCAAATTCCATCCGAAGCCCGCTGCAACCTGCGCGTATCGCTGCTGACTGAAGAACTGGACGAACTCCGCGAAGCCATCATCGACGGCGATATTGTTGCGGTAGCCGATGCGCTCTGCGATTTGCAGTACGTGCTGTCGGGGGCGGTGCTGGAGTTTGGGCTGGGCGACCAGTTCAAAGCCTTGTTCGATGAGGTGCAGCGCTCCAACATGAGTAAAGCCTGCGGAACGGTAGCCGAAGCCGAAGCCACCGTGGCCGAATACCAGGCCAAAGGTGTTCCCTGCCATTTTATCGAGTCGGACGGCAAATACCTGGTGTACCGCGATGCCGACCACAAAACGCTCAAAAGTGTGAACTACTCCCCGGCCGATCTGGCGAGCATGCTCTGAAAAGCAGGTCACCCCGCCCAATCCAGTCCATAAACCCATCATGGCTCGTTGAAACAGCACATTGCCCAAATTGCCCTGGTCGTCGATGACTACGACGAGGCCATTGCCTTTTACACGCAAAAACTCCGGTTTACACTGATTGAAGACACCGTGATGAGCGAAACCAAACGCTGGGTGGTGGTTGCTCCGCCCGGCTCGGAGGGTTGCCGGTTGCTGCTGGCCAAAGCCGCTACGGACGAGCAGCGGAGCCGGGTTGGTAATCAAACGGGCGGGCGGGTTTTTCTGTTTTTACACACCGATAATTTCGCCCGCGATTATCAGCATCTACTGGACCAGCACGTAACCATCGTTCGGGAACCATCAGTCGAGCCTTACGGAACCGTAGCCGTTTTTGCCGATCTGTACGGAAATCTTTGGGACATGATTGAACCCGCAACCCCCTGAATTCAACTCGTTAGAAACTCATTATGCCTGATTATCAATACACCGCCGTTGACCGGTTTCTGCGTTACGTGCAGATCGACACCCAGTCGGACCCGCAGTCGAAAACGAATCCCAGTACCGAAAAACAGAAAGACCTGAGCCGGGTGCTGGTACAGGAACTGCTCGACATGGGCATTGCCGACGCCGAACTGGACGAGTGGGGCTACGTGTACGCGACCATTCCGGCCAATACCGACAAGGCGGACGTGCCCACCATCTGCTTCTGCTCGCACGTGGATACCTCGCCCGACGTGACGGGAGCGGGCGTGAAACCCATCATCCACCAGAACTGGAGCGGTGCCGACATCGCGCTGCCGGATGACGCCACCCAGGTTATCCGCGTGGCCGACCACCCTGATTTACAGAATCAGTTGGGCAACGACATCATCACGGCCAGTGGCACTACGCTGCTGGGGGCCGATAATAAAGCGGGCCTGGCCGAAATTATGGACGCGGCCAACTACCTGCTGACCCACCCCGACGTAAAGCACGGCCGGATTCGACTGCTCTTCACGCCCGACGAAGAGGTAGGGCGCGGTACCGAAAAAGTGGATATCCAGAAACTCGGTGCCGATTTTGGCTATACCATCGACGGCGAGTCGCTGGGTACGCTGGAAGATGAAACGTTCTCGGCCGATGCGGTTAAAATCACCATTCAGGGCGTGAGTACCCACCCCGGTTTTGCCAAGGGTAAACTCGAAAATGCCCTTAAAATTGCCGCCGATCTGCTGGCGGGTCTGCCCAAAAACACCCTCTCGCCCGAAACGACGGAGGCCAAAGAAGGATTTGTTCACCCAACCCGGATGGAGGGCAATCAGGACCAGGCGGTGGTGGAGTTTATTATCCGCGACTTTACGGAAGCGGGCCTGCACGAAAAAGAAACCTACCTGCAACATCAACTGGACGACGTGCTGCTAAACTACCCCGGCTCTTCGGCGGAGTTGGTGGTGAAAGAGCAGTACCGCAACATGAAAGACGTACTGGACCAGCATCCGGCCGTTGTCGACAATGCCCTCGAAGCCATTCACCGGGCTGGTTTGTCGGCCAACCGACGGAGCATCCGGGGCGGTACCGACGGGTCCCGGCTGTCGTTCATGGGCTTGCCCTGTCCCAATATCTTTGCGGGCGAACACGCTTTTCATTCCCGGCTGGAGTGGGTATCGGTGCAGGACATGCAACGCGCGGTCGATGTTATCGTGAACGTAGCGCAGGTTTGGGAAGAGCGGGGGCGGTAGGGGCTGCCCGTTGGCAAACTGTCCCGAACAATTGACGTTTTTCGTACGTTGAGTAGCAAATTCAACACTCAACTACTTCTATGGAAAGCGAACCTGAACTTGATTTGTCGGTGGTTAACAGCACCAACTCACCTTACGATGTGACGGATGACGTGGCAGGGCTGAAGACGCTGTTTGTCAATGTTTTTTTTATTGGTACTCCCGGCGCGGGTAATCCCTGGGTGCTGGTTGATACGGGCCTGGCCGGGTATGCGGGGCAGATTCGGGAAAAAGCGGAAGCCTTGTTCGGCCCAGGTGCCAAACCCGATGCCATTATCCTGACGCATGGTCATGCCGACCATACCGGCAGCCTGAAAAACCTGCTGAAAAACTGGGACGTACCCGTTTATGCGCATCCGCTTGAGCTGCCCTACCTGCAGGGGAAATCGAGCTATCCACCACCCGATCCGGCCATTGGCGGGGGGGCTATGGCGTACATGTCGTGGGTGTTTCCCATTGGGCCCAGCGACTTTGGCGACCGGATAAAACCCATACCTGAAAATAATCGTATCCCCGAGCTACCCGACTGGCATGTTGTGCATACACCGGGTCACTCGCCGGGGCACATCTCGCTTTTTCGCGACAGCGACCGGACCCTGCTGGCGGGCGATGCCTTCGTGACTACCAACCAAAACGCCCTAATGGCCGTTGCCACCCAGCGGGAAGAGTTTCATGGCCCCCCTGCCTACTTCACCTGCGACTGGGAAGCGGCCAAAAAATCGGTGATCAAGCTAAATAACCTCAATCCACTGGCTGCCGGCACCGGGCATGGCGTATCCGTTCGCGGCCTCGACCTGGAACTGGGCCTGAACCGACTGACCCAAGATTTCGAGGCCCGGTCCATTCCATCGTCAGGTGGTCGCTACGTCAAGCAACCGGCCGTAACGGATGAGAACGGCATCGTAGACATGCCGTCGCCAACATCGTTTACGGTAGCGCGTACCATGGCCTGGAGTGTGCTGGCCGGATTGGTGCTCTACGGGCTTTGGTCGGCCTGGCCTGATAAGCGCTGACTAGTGCGGGGATAAACCAAGTAAACGAGAAAAACCTGCATCGACAGGTTTTTCTCGTTTATGGGCTGACAAGGGCATTGAATTACTGGCAGGACTGGTGGGATGAGCTGGCGGGCGTGGTGTTGATTTACTACGTGAGTATTCACGGCTACGCACAGATACAGTCGGGGCGTCAACTAACATTTTCGGTGCCCGGTCCAGCAGTACCCATTGGGGATTTGGCGTTGGTGCCCGCCCTGATGGAGCCGGAATCGGCCGTTAGTGGCTATGTAGCCGTCCGGTCAACTCAGAAGGAGCCGCTGGGCATACCGGATGACCTGTGCCCCCTTCGCGACCGCAGGGCCGTAACGGCTCCGACGGATGTACCCCCCACGCGCTCCACCACCGACAGGCTGCCGCGTTCTTCCAGCACCCGCAGCGCACCGGCGTAGGCAATACCCCGAACACCGCCCCCCTCGAATACCAGGTTCCTGGGTCGCAACGAGTCGGGGTTGGTTACCGCACCCCTTGGGAGCAACAGGCCGAGTAGCAGAACGGCAGCGTATTTCATAGCTTTGCGGGGTAACTTTCTGTAAAGATGGGTAAAAAGAAGCCGAAATTTTACGTGGTCTGGCAGGGCCGGAAACCGGGCGTGTATGACTCCTGGGAGGAGGCTAAAGCGCAGACCGATGGATTTGCCAAACCCTTGTTCAAATCATTTGACAGCAAGCCGGAAGCGCTGAAGGCCTTTGCTGATAAACCGCACCGGCACGTTGGGCAGGGTGCCAAACCCACGGCAAAGCAGGGGAAAATCGATGGGCTGGTTGGCTTGCCCATTCAGGATAGTCTGGTGGTGGATGCGGCCTGGAACACGGCTTCCGGCGATATGGAATACCAGGGAATCTACCTCGGTACCCGGCAAAAGCTATTTTTAAAGGGCCCTTTTCAGGATGGCACCAACAACATCGGCGAGTTTCTGGCCATCGTTCACGCCCTGGCCCTGTTGCATCAGAAGGGCAGTACCATACCCGTGTACTCCGATTCCCGGACGGCCATTGGCTGGGTAAAGAAGAAAAAGGCGAATACCAAACTGGAAGAAACCGAACGCAATGCCGAACTCTTCGACCTCCTGGACCGGGCCGAAACCTGGCTCCAGACCCACACATTTGCCAACCCGATTTTGAAGTGGGAAACCACCGTCTGGGGCGAAAACCCCGCCGATTTCGGGCGGAAGTAACTGTTTACTGTTCGTCAATACACCCTTCAGAAGGTGCTGGAATGGAAGTACAGGTCGTTCGACGGACATTACCAGGGCAGGCTCTTGAGGACGGAGAAAAGGCTTGACCCGACTATGTAATGACCCTGAACAACCAATAGTTATCTTTCATTTGTTCGCCCTGAAGACTGATTAGTATGGAGGACACTGGCAGACAGATCAACTACTCATTCACTAACTGCCATTTGATGCATTCGCCACACTTACTGTCCTAAATCCGGCTAACTGCCAGGCCCGAATAGTAGCTGGGTGAGACGCCAAAAGATTCCATATGAGTTTAGAATTAGCGTTTTCGATGTTTATCAATACCATGCCTAGATCAATGCCAATTACATCCGGGTCGTACCAGTCCTGATCTACATTAAAGCCGTTGGCGAAGCCGAACTGCCCCCATATACGTTCTCCGTACTGATTGAACATCGTCCATGCTGCCTGTTTCGATAATTCCGGGGTAAAAAGAATGGAAGCAATGGCTCCGGTTGGCGAAACTGTCCCGTCTTCCTCCCCCGGCGCAGCAAAGGCCCGGTACCCGCCGGGGTAATCTCCGGCATTTATCCCCCAGATATGGGGTGCGTACGTCTTCCTTAACGACCGGTTGTCGAGGCAAAATTGCCGGTTGATATGGGTGGCTTCATGCGAACTCTGCCAATAATTCCAGCCGTTACCATCAACCTGATTCCGGAAATCATAAAATCCGTGGGCCATCTGATGCACGAAAAGGGGCCCACCCAGCAAGGTCGTTAGGCCCTTGTACTCAATTACGGGTCGATGCCAGGCTTTCCAGCTTGCCGCAGGAATTGGGTTCCGATTTGCCCCCATACCCAGCAGGTACAGGAACATCAATTCGCAATACGTATCCCAGTTGGGTAGTAGAAAACCGCTCTCCGGTTTCCATCCGTGCGAGAGGACCAGCTTTTCAGGCTTATCTCCGCCGTTGGTGAGCATCCATTGCCAGTCGAGTCGGTCGTAAATAGCGTTGGCCAGCCATTGCACGTCTGTGTTTGGAAAGTACTGGCCGCACGTCAATGCACCCATAACAAACAGGGCGGTATCAATTGAAGACAATTCACAGCTCCAGACGCGCTCACCACTACTTTTGTCCACGAAATGAAAAAACCAGCCCCGCGTGTGAGGCATGGTGTTGTAGACAAACCGAAGAGTCTGTAGCGCCCGTTTGTAAGCCAGTGGCTTTGATAGCCAGTTGTGCTCAACAGCAATGGGCAAGGCGATCAACGCGTAGCCGGTGCTGGCCATACTGGCGATCGTATATGGATCATCACCATTGTTTTTGGCCCGGTCGTTCGCCAATCCGGTATTCATATCTGCTTTCAGCCAGAAGAACCGACACGCTCGTAACTGTACTTCATCCAGCAGTTCGTCTACAGAACGGGGCGGGGCCGTTTCTACCAGCTTCTCAACTAATCTGTTTCGCAAAGTAGCTTGTGTTTATTTGGTCAGTTAGAATGGCTTGAGCAACGTGAGCTGGTCTACACGGGCCAACTCATTGTAGCCGTAGCCGGACATATCGCCAGCTGGGATGCCAGCCCAATTGCCGGTCTTTTCGGCTCTTTTTCGCCAATCTTTAAACATTTCGTTCCCGGCCGGCCCCACGCCAATAACGATAAAGGCTAACGTGCCCGGTTCGGGAGCCCCATTCTCGTTGATTTCGACCGAACGTTCTCCCTCTGTATGCGAATCCTCCAGCGACTCTTTCGGCCAAATCTGGTTCGACTGAGTATTAAGCACCCCAATCCATATGTATCCATCCTTCGGAACGCCCGCCAAGTGCATCTTCAAGGTTATCACCCGATTTACAATTGTGCCACTTTCCGGGCTAATAATTCGGACGCGGGTTGCTGAAAAAATGGCGTTTTTACCGCCAAACTGTCGATAGTCCCTGATAAACCGCTTTAATTTATCCGAATTGTCCACACCTTCTTTACGGCGAATTTGAAGACCCCCCACCATTCGCCGGATGTATGTTTCCAGCTTCTGTGCGCACTGCTCATCCTCAATCGATAAAAGAGGAATAAAACCAATGGGACCCAGTCGTGGGTCGGTCTCCTCAACTTTCGGCCCTAAGATAGGAAGCATGGTCTGCTGGGTAACCCAGGCAGCTCCCAATTCAAATTTGACCCAAACGGAATCGAGACCGAAATGAGAGAGTAGTCCGATGAAGCCAATTGGCCGAGCAACATCCTTTCGTAACTGCTCGGCAATAGGCTTTCCTAAAGACAAATCGGTATCTGGAACGGATGTGCATCGAATCTCGCGTTTACCTAACTCGTACTCACCGGATAAATATTCGACCAATAATTCGGCTACACGCTGGTCTTTGTGCGCATGACTAATGAACAGTTTGATAGGCGACTCCACGAATGTAAAATGTAAGGTGTGAAAAAATTGAAGGGAAGCAAAGGATAATTCATAGCAAGGTGTCTGTAGGATTCCAACGCCACTCGACCCGAATTTTACCGGTCAGGGATGGATACGACGATTCTATATTCCTGTAAAATAAGACGCACCGACTGGCAAAACGTTCGAGTTCCTGAGTCTCCAGAATACTCCATTCTTCTGACTCAATCATGTCCTCGTGTAACGCCCGCCGATTGCGAATGGAATCATTCAGGGTACTCAAAACGGTGGGAATATCGGCTAAGACATAGTGTCCATCGGCGGCCTGCCGAACGTGCAAGGTAAATTCGCGGGTACGTTTAACAACCTTCGCATTTTGATATGCAAATTGGCCGGGACGTTGTTTCAGGCTCGTTATAAAGTCATGCTCAGCCCACTTCATGCGTTGCGGAATCAGAATCTCAACTGTTAGTGCCGCCATCTCGTCGGGCGTAAGAGAGCGAAACACGGGCTGCCCGGTTTTAGGATTAGTTAGGTCTTCTACCAACACGTTAAGCCGGAAGTCGTCATTATTTTCATTGCGAAAAAAAACATCCGGCAATAACTGACTCAGGAAATTGCGCCGGTAGTTTTTAAACAACCCTACGGCCGTGGGAATCTCGGCTATTGGCGACCGGTAAAAGTCCGTTACAGGATTACCGAACCAGTCGCGTTCGTCTAATTGCGGCACTACTCGTTGCACCCATTCGTTCACCCGCTGACGGGCCGTTTCGAGTTGGCTTAGATCAATCGTCAGGAAGCGATAATCGGCAATATCAAACGGGGTTTGGTCCAGTTCAACGGCGAACGAAGTGTCCTTAAGGGCAATGTATGGTTTCCCAAACGCGTGGTATATACCCAATTCATACATGACATTGGGATTATTGCCAGTCAGATCAGCCACTAATAAATCGGCCTGCTCCAGATCAAGCAGCACCTGCCGCATAATCGAGCCAATATCACCTTCGTCGGGCGTTTTTACTGTAAACCCGTAGGGCTCAAGCAGTGGTTTGACAACCGCGTCGCGCAGGAGGTAGAGCCGCTCCATATTTTTCATGGGACCAATAATGAAGCAACGGCGAAGGCGCTGGTTTTCATTCATATAAGGGTGAGGATAGGGAAGTTAAAATGTGAATTGGGCGACTTGTCTTCTATGATTACAGGCTAATTAAATACATCCATTTGCCTGGCCTGTTCCTCCTTCCTCAACCGATCGAAAAAATAGGGCAGTCCCACAATCTGGGTGAAATCTTTGCTCTTTTCCTCCTTGGGTAACTCATCAAATGTCATTAGAAAGTAATGATATTTTTGAGCGCGTAACGTGGCCTTTTGCGTCTTCCAAAGCGCTTTATCTGTTGTGGGTAACCACCCCGCCAATAGCTTTTCGGCGTTCCAGCGTCGGTGCTCCACCTCACCCAATAAACGTAGTTCGCTTTCTTCCCAGGTCATGTCATCACGGACCGAATCCCACTTTCGGTTTAGTAGCCGCAATTTCACCCAGGCATGATCGGCGGCCTGAATGTTCGATTCCCGATCAATCTCTTTCAGGGTCTTCCAACAGCTTCTGGTCCACTCCATAAATTGCTGGCTGTCTTGGTCAGCCCATCGGAGCAGTATGTTCGTTTTTTCTACATTGGCCTGATGATAGTCCGAACTCCATTTTGTTTCATCTTCGAATCCTAACTCGTTGAGTTTAGCTCTCAGCCCAGGTAGCTCATCCATTACAGTCTCGTCGTTGTATAGGCAGGCGTATAACAGGCCAATTTGCCGGGCAATCAAATTCATTGATTTATTCTGTATTGCTTTCGCGGAACATTCATGAATAAAATTACCAAAGCAGAAAACCGGCACGTTGGAAGCAATGCTGTTGAGTCTCATTTCCACGTACTTTTCCTCGTCAGGGTCCGGAAAGTTATAGAAGCAAAAGGTTTGTACGTCGGTTTGCTGTCCACTCGTGGTTTGGCCTGACTTCAGCCACTCAATACGCGGTAATATACTACCCAGAAATGAGGCTGATTCTAACCCCGAAGGCAAGCAGGCGTAGAGGCTTACAGCATTCGTCGGCTTTACAAAGTCGTATAAAGAAAAGTACGGATTTATGAGTTCGTTCTCCGCGGTAGGTAATGGCTCAAACTCAATGATAGCATTTATATACTGAAAAAAGGTGTAATCATGAATCAGCGTGTTGTTGTTTCTTGCCTTAAACAAGCCTTTTTTACTACGTCGGAACAATTCTGGGTGCCTTTTCCGGAAAGCATCAACGGTTTTCTGCTCATCGGATAAGTAATATACCTTGATGCATAGTTTCTTGTCAGGGGTGAAGTGCCCCAGGCGCAGACAAGTCATGGCAATAGCCTGCCCCAGTAGTCCGAAGCCCACAATAATAACCTGAGCCGTGGTGGCCTGCGTGTGGCTGTTGGCCAGATCGAAACGGTCGATTGGGTGGCGTAGCAATAATCGCCGGGCAGTGTTTTCGTGGATGCTGAAAATACGAAGGTGCTCGCGGGAAATCCGCTGAAGCAGGTCTCGCTGCCGACGATTGTGCAGATGAACGTACCACTCCAGATGAATATTTTCGATCGGTTTTGCTGACGATGATTTCGTCCATTTCCTGGGTAGAGCGGAAATTTTCCTCGTCAGACTCGTTAACAACGTACACTTCTTCGGCCAGCCAGAAATAACTACTTTCAAGTGATTTCTGTGATGTAATGTTGCCCGGCAAAATCCAGACTCTATGGTTACTTAATAAGGTAACGAACTTTGCATCCAGCTCTTCGGTGAGTAGTATGGTTCGTGTTGCCTTCTGACTAGTCAGATCAATGGCCAGATTGACGGCCATAACACCATTACCGACAACCACGCTGAATTCCTCCCGGAGCAGTTTGCGAAGGTTACGCCATAACCAGAATTTAATTCGCGTTACGTTACCCCGACCGGCCGCTAATGCAAAAGCCAGGATGAAGATGTAACCAGCCAGAAAGCCACCCAAAATTCGGGCGATTTCTAGAAAAGACTTTACGTTAGGCGCAACTCCATCCGGCAAAGAACAGAATACCGAAGTATTCAGCGTAATCAGGTTAGCGGCTGCAAAAAAACTGTCGCCAACCGGCAGCGCATTCGTTTGTAAAAAACCAATTGTTCCCAGTATAAGGATGGCCAATGCCATAACTAGCGGATACGCAAATTGGAGCAGTACTCCTCTGGCATCCTTCCATTTATGGTACGCTAACCCAGCCAACATATAAAAGCCCAATAGAACAAGCCATACAACGACATCCTGGACGCCCTGATAGTCGCTGATTACGTCGATTAGCATGAGCATTACGAATAAAATTGGCCCAATGATATACCAGCCAATATCCTGGGGAAAGTGGCTTCTAATTCGTTCGCTTAATGCATCTGTCCTCGATCGGTCAGGTTTAGTATCAACCCATTCGTAAATGGAGCCTACGGGCAGGTCGATACCTTCCTTGGTAAACCGACGACCAATTGGAAAGCGGTTTTTTGAGCGGGGTACTACCAGATGGTGAAGATGCTGGACGGGTACTCTATGCGGGATGACTGATCCGTTCATGCATTTACCCATCACCATCATGCGAACGACGTCGGAGGTGCCACCAACGCCCCCACTGTCTACACCGTCCCAAAGGGCAATCAAATGATCACAGTGCTCTACCAAAAACTGGCCTAACTTTTCGTATTGCTGGTTTCGCTTCTTCGTCGTTAACGTGCCATCGTATTCATCATACAACCTCACCTGAACAGTTGTCGGCTTAGTTAAAATATCTTCAAAATTCTTTATAGCTGGCTCGTTATAAATTTTCACCAATTTCCCAGCTGCATCTTTTTCTTCCCGCTCCATAAAGCTCGTGTCAATATATTCCTTCGACTTCATTGTCAGCGGCACACAGATAACTGTAGCCTCATTAGAGCACCCGGCGACCCACTGGTCGGCACCCATTGCGTAGGCAGAAATCAGAAAGATTGGCTTGCCCGCGTTCTTTTGCAACTGCGCTAACTTCACCCTAACCGCATCCTTAATCCGGGACTGATCTTCGGCCAACAGATCCCGGTGACCGGTTACGCCCACGACTACGTAATTGGCGTAATCGTTAGCCAACAGATCCTCAAGCTGTTCTTTGGTGTGGTGGGTAGACATGTCTGATAAGATGACGGTAAGTTCACGGCAAGATTAATTCTATTTAGCAATCATCATTTTTGCAGCATTTCTGCCTTCGCCACAGCATCATATTCGTATTCAACGCTTTTTTGAAGGTGTACATGGGTTGTCTACTTCCAAGTAGCAGCTTTCTCAAACGCTATAGCAACAGCTCCTCGAATCCGCTCATCAGTATGTTCCCTGAGTTCTTCCAGCAATGTTCGCCCACGCGGGTCTCTGCTGCCGATCAGTCCATAAGCATATGCATACAGGTCCGAATGAGGTAATGCTTTCCGAATTTGTTCGACCAACACATCTACGTTATCAATAAGCAGAAGACCAAGCAATCCCCTTTCGTAAAGGTATTCGTCGTCACTATCGATGGGAGGGGTGTCGGCTGCTCTGATAATCAACCGAATAGCTTCCGGTGTTCCGATCAATCCGAGGTAAATTAGCGCTTCGTCTCGATCATCATTAGTATATTTAGGGGACTGAAACGTGTACTCAAGGGCCCTACCATCTCTGGAATAAAAACTCCGAATGCACCTAATGTTTGGGCAATACGATTAACGTATTTGTGGGAGTTCGCGGATCGTAGCTGACTTAATAACCAGTCAACCGAAGCTGAGCGATTAGTTGGACCGGGATTAGGGAAAGCGGTGCGCGGTCTTCCTCCATCGGCAATTACAGCTAACTCATAAATCCAGTCGAACTGATGAACAACCGAGCTAATACTGTTGTCACGCGTTAAAATAAGACAGTCTGAATTTACAGAATAAAGGGAGTCCTTCTGACCTTGCAAATAAACTTCGAGAATAGTAATAACAGATGGTTCAAGTTGAATGACATCGTCTAACTTATTGCCTCGAAGACGGTTTTTCGCACCAGTCAACCACAATAATGCCCATATAAGCGCAGACTCTGTTGCTTCATCCGATGATAGGGTAGCTAACACGATACTGATAAGTCGCTCTTGTTGATCAGGCGTTAGAAAACCAAGCTTCCCACCCGTAGTGTAACAGCGGTTCATTAGTTCTAAGGCGGTTTGTACCCGCTTAGTTTGTTGGCCGGACGTCAGACCAACCCGTGTTGTTTCGATTAGATATTCACTATTTTCTTTGGTTATAGTGGAGTCGTCTGTGAAACGAAGAGCTAGACAACAACCTATGCGATTACGCTGCTCATCACTGCTGTTTATATATTCCTCCAGTAATCGATCATGGAGCAAACGGCCCCAAGCCGACTCCGCAATGGCAGCAATGGCTTCATCCATCCAGGTGTTTATCTTAGTGCCAAAGCCGTCCTCTTCGGTTAAATTGTCAAGCATCGCATCGAACACCGCCGAGACAGTCTGCTGATTCACTTTAGGTTCATCGGCTAAACATTGCAGGGCAAAAACGGCGCGCGGTCGTGTTTCAAAGGGGGGAGTGGTCGGGTCAGGCAATAGCATTAACAAAGTATCGTTAGCTTCTTCAGGCTTTAAATCTGCAATAGCTAACCGCAACGCTTCCTGCCAATAATCGGCAATAACGGGTTCCGCAATGGTGTAGTTACCCCAAATCACTACCTCTCGTTGCTGAATCTCGATAGATTCTAATAGGTTGCGCAGGCGCGAAACCACCCCCTCACGTTCTGTAACACCATGTTCGTGAATAATGGCCTGACCCGCGAAGTATTCCTGAAACGATTGATGAAAAAATTGAATGATGTTACGATCAAAACCTCGACGGTCGACCTCTATCCCTGCCACATTAAGCAATCCCAGCGAGTCGATACAGGCTCGTAATAGATCGTCGGGGGTGCGTGTCTCCGTAGAACGGCTCATCCGGCTCTAAGTCACGTAATTCAACGAACGTTCTCTGAACTTCTGATTCGTTCCACCGTTGTAAACCCTGCCTGCGCATTCGATAAGCAAGGAACTCCATATGCGGAAGCACTTCATTCATACTTAGGGGCTGGCCAGAGAAAGGTCGGCGTCGCTGAATCATTAGTTGAACTGCCCGCCGATAAACATCAACGCGCCTATTAGGTAATTTCTCGTCAAGCACCCGGATCTGAGCAATCATCGCCAATAGAAATATATTGTCCGTTAACTTGGCTGTAATGCGGCTATGGCTGACCTGATGGATGAGCGTATCAGCTTTGGTTTTGTCCCACCCAATAAATTTCGCCCAGCGTTCGATAAACGACCGTTTAGCCGAATGGTCCAGAGGCCCTATCAGCAAATGGTCGAAGCTGGATGAGAGTTCGTCGCGTACGGCCTGGAAACCAACCACCCGTGACGTGACAAGGATGGGGGCCAGGGGAAAACGGTTGGCAACTAATGTAAGCAGTTTACAAAATTCGAGTCGTTGTTCCGAATTAGGAATCTCATCAAGCCCGTCGATCAGCAACATTGCTTCTCCTTGCTCTAACAACTGATCAAACTGAGTGATTAATTGGGCAATAACAGGTTCCGAGAAGTGGCGCAGCCGGAGATGAATGCGTAGCAAATCCTCTAATTGAGTTGGAAAAGAGTGACTGGCTAAATCGCGGCAGAGGACCAGCACGGGTATCCACGAGTTATTGGGTAACGAATCATTATCCGATGGGCCATCGACCTGTCCATCCGTGACGAATGCCGATTCGTAGTGATGCGAAATCCATTGCAGTAACGTGCTTTTGCCACAGGCGGGGTCGCCTACCATTACTAACCGGCTACCAAGACTTAGTTTTTGACTAATATCAAAATCTCTAAGAATATCCTGATGACGTGAGGCTCGGTCGACCATCAGAGCATTTGTGTGAGTATTACGAAACTGATCATGGATAAAAAGCAAGTCGTAACCTTTCCAGAGTAGTACAATGTCTTGTCGATCGGCTGGCGCGTGTTCATGGCTTATAATAAGTGGTAGGTCAATGCGAAGTTCGTTGATAGGGGCCACAATGGGATGGCCATCCTGGGAGATCAGCGGTAATTGAAGGGAGGTATGGTTCCGTAACTCGCTTACAACATATCGGTGCAAATCCTCATAGGAGATGTCTTTGAGAGATTCAACATGTGGTTCCGTAGTCGGAACTCGTTTCAAATCAGGAAAGTGTTCTTCAAGCCAATTACAGAGAGCGTTGAAATCCGCCTCGAAATCACTTTTATTCCGAATACGGGCTTGCTGTAGGCTGTGCAATTCGTCTAACTCGCACTCCCATTCAGTTTCGGGGAGCACGGCATCGTCAATCGGTACCACAATCACCCTCATCTTATCATCGCCCTCTTTGATTGCTGTACAGATTTCCTGACGTACCCAATCTTCAGGGTCTTGAAGTCTCATTTTGCCGGACTTTTTCCCGCCCGAAAATCGTACTTCTCCCCATTTTGGACCTATAATAGCCAGTAATACACGGCAATAGTTTAGATTCTTTTTGATTGCGTCCGGCCATCGTTCACCGGGAGGGATATTGTTAAAATCGACAAAAATTTTTTCTTTTCCATATCGGTTAATAAGTCGGTCTGATAGGTGGGTCACCTCAGCTTTAGTATCTTCCTGACGATAGCTAATAAAAATCATAAATGTTTACGCGTTTGTCTTATGTACTCCGCTATTGCGTTGGGTGATGTAAGTATTCAGTCGACTTTTCCGGTCCTAATAGGGAATACCACAAATAGATAAAACGAGAGAGTAGGTAATGGTAATAATTAATTCACCGGCAACTCCACTTTCACGTCCTGCAAATTCGAGTTGCAGGACGGACAGAAGTTATATGCGGCCTGAACCGGGGTTTTGCATTTACCACAGACGGTGGGGCTGCTGCCTATATTGGTGCCGCAGCCCTGGCAGAAAGCGTACTCCAACTGATTTAGGGTCTGGCAACGGGCACATAGCTTGCCCTTCGGTAGTTGAGGTAATGTCGTTGCGGGTTCGCCTAAACGCTGGTATTTACCGGATAGAATACGCTGGTAATGATCCGATTCAGCCCACTGACAAATTTCCCGGACCCGCAAGCTGGTGTAGGGATGCGTCTGTTGCATCATAAACTGCACCCGCAGGTATTTGGCGACCAGGTTGTCGTCGGTCAATTCCTCAAAATCCTGCGCCTGTTCCAGTAAGGCTTCGACGCTCATTGTTTCTCCGTACAAATTGGAGTAACCCGCCAGTTTACCTAACATATGCGACACCGCTTCGATGTCCTGCGTGGCTAGCAGGGCCGCCCGGTCTGCCGAGAACTCCGCCCGCCGACTCCATTCGAGCAGTGTATTTTGCATACCAAAGTCGAAAATGTCTTTGATAAATGGGATGGGAACCGGTATCTGATTGAACAGTTCAGCCCCTAGCATTCGTATGGCGTTAGTGAGCGAGTTGTAGAGCATATGATCACATTTGACGTGACCTAGTTCGTGTGCCAATACGCTCATCACTTCACGCTTCATTCATTACGTCGAGTAGCCCCGTATGTACTACGATGGTGTAGCGATCAACACCCATCGCATAGGCGTTGACAACATTATTCTGGACAATATATAAATCGGGCAGACGCCGTACATCCAGCACCGTGGCGGCTCTCAGGTAAGCCTTGTAGAGTGACGGATATTGCTTTGGCCCAACTCGTATGTTGGTCGAAATAAGCTTGTAACGCTCAATGCTCTCTGAGAACGTTCGCAATAGAGCTACAGCCGGACGTAGTTTTTCCAGCTTCGTTAACATCCCAACCGCTGAGCGATCCAGGGTATGCTGAAACTCAAAAGGTGATAAATCCGGAAAGATTTTCGGATCGGGGGGTCGTCATCATGGGGTGGATAGTAAAGGCTTAAAACGGCCAGTTTTTGTTTGGCGACTTGTAGGAAAAGTAAGCGGCTATGCCACAACCGATTCCAACGAGAGTCAATGGCGGAAATAACAGTGGTATGCACAAAACCAGAAGAACGACGGTGCTGAATTTAACCGTGTCGGCAGCCGTTGCCACGGGAGGTGGCGTGGAAACCTGCTGTAAAGGGGGGCGGGAAACCTGAGAGATATCCTGGCCGCAGTTGGTGCAAACCTGGGCGTAATAGTCGTTGGCCGTGCCGCAATAAGGACAGTGGATAGTTGGTGTTGAAGACATGAAGTAGGGATAGAAATTGTCTTCGAATGTACTGAAAATCAATAATACCCGCAATGCGTCACTTTAAATTTAATCCTGGACATACCGCTTAGTAAATACGTAGTTGATTTCTTGCTCGTAAATCCTCCCTGGGAGTAGGTAATTGCTACATTTCGCGCTTACAGGAAGCGTAGTAACAGGTTTTCTCATGTCTTCAAAAATCTATAAAGTGTTTATTAGTTCTACCCTGAAAGACTTGACCGATGAACGAAGGGAAGTCATCGATGGGTTGCTGTCTAATCAATGTATGCCCGTATCGATGGAGTTCTTTCCCGGCTCTAGTGAACGGCCTCTGACTCTCATCGAACGGTTAATGACCGACTGTGACTATTTCGTAGTAGTTGTGGCGGGTAAGTACGGAAGTCTGCATGAGGAGACTGGTCTTAGTTTCACAGAAATGGAGTATGATATAGCACTCAAGCTACATATTCCAACGCTGGTGTTTCCCCACCGAAACCCGGATGAATTGCGTGCCAAAGACGTTGAGCGTGATCCCGAGATGGTAAAAAAACTGGACTCATTTCGTCACCGCATCAACATTCATACGACAAAAGACTGGTTCACCGCCACAGAACTTCGGGCGGTAGTCATGAGCAGCCTGGGCGATTCGATTATAAGCAGTCCCCGAGAGGGATTTGTTAAAACGGCTTTGGGCAATGCATCTGCCGCATTGACCACGGAATCGGTTCGAACATTTCATCAGATTGAACGGCAGAACAAAAAGACAGGCTACATCCGGTTTCTTCACCTGCATCGCCAGTTCAATGGTGCGGGGCCTATTTACGGTCGGTACATAGATCGACTCGATCAGATCGTTCCGGTCTTTGATGAATACGTTCTGTTTCGAGTTAATGACTTTCCTGAGATCATTAGTGAATTTGAGTGCCGAGATAGTTCAACGGGTGTCGTTGACCTCAGTATCCTGAATCCGTGGCAACCTCGTTTGATTATTCCCGAACGGGTTTATGAACAAACACCGGGTGAAATTCAACAGATCGTGCAAGGCGAATCAAGTACGTTTACCACCGTGACCCACTATTTCAATGCATTTCAAAAAAACCAGTACTTATTGATTCGTATGGAAAAAGATACGGATGAAGCCCGGCTGATTGTCGACTTTCGATACCTACCTGGCCATGCGGATATCATTAACGCTAAAGCAATCAAAGCTACATTGAAAGCTAACGTAGGGGGCTTAGAAAAACATTTACAGGTGTATAACCGATTTAAAGAGAACCGGAAGTTTGTAACTATACCTGGCATGTTTTGGGTCAATGGTGAAAACCTGAAGAAAGGCGATACCATTGGCATCGATTTCAAGAAGGCTATCAATTGGGAAGCCACAGAAACGGTTCCCCTATGAAACACTATATTTTTGGATATGGCTCTCTAATCAATATGGTTAGTTTAGGCCGAACAATTGGTCGATCTGTTGATGTGAATGAATTAAAACCAACCTGTTTGCAAAGCTACCAGCGTTTCTGGGGTTTAGTAGAAACGGTGTTTTCTGAGGAATTGGCAAAACCTGTACGGGCAGTATTCTTGGATATTCGTCCTGATTCGATACAGCCAGTGTAATGGCGTTATAATCAGTATAACTGATGTGGAATTTTCTGCCTTATTAGTGCGTGAACGCAATTACGACTGCTTAGATGTTACAGACAAACTAACAAATCCGCCGACGGATGGACGTGTTAAGGTATTTGCTGGTCGGAACGAACATCAGGTTGCCACACCGACATCAGAATGTTACGTCATGCAGCGATATATTGGGTTATTGCATATAGGCGTTGCATTCGTTAGGAATCGATTTTGCAAACCGGTTCTGGACTGATACCGTATCCCATAATTATCCAATACTGGATGGTGCCTACTCGTTCCTGTAAGCATCAAATAAGTGTGGTATTGCGCAAACTGGGATAAAAAGGATTCTACAAAAAGGTGTTTGTTGTACTATTCCCCGACTGTTGGCTCTTTCGGGAAGAATACAATGAACGTCTATACCTTCCGCTTCAGCTCGAAATTCTGGCCCAAGTATAGTCGGCGAACCTGTTCATCGTTGGCCAGGTCTTCGGCAGACCCCTGTTTCAGAATTTTTCCTTCAAACAGCAGGTAAGCCCGGTCGGTGATGGAGAGGGTTTCGTTTACGTTGTGGTCGGTGATGAGGATGCCGATATTGCGGTGTTTGAGTTTGGCCACAATGCTTTGAATATCCTCAACGGCAATGGGGTCGACCCCCGCAAAGGGTTCGTCGAGCAGGATAAATTTAGGGTCGACGGCCAGGGCGCGGGCAATTTCAGTGCGTCGGCGTTCGCCCCCGGAGAGCACTTTCCCCTTGCTTTTGCGCACGTGGGTCAGGCTGAACTCTTCCAGTAGTTCTTCTACTTTGGGTTTCTGCTCCCGTTTGGGGGTACTGCTCATTTCCAGCACGGCCAGAATATTTTCCTCGACCGTCAGGTCCCGGAAAATGGAGGCTTCCTGCGCCAGATAACCCAGCCCCAGCCGCGCCCGCTTGTACATGGGCAGGTCGGTTACGTCGGTATCATCAATGAAAACCTTGCCGCTATTGGGTTTCACCAGGCCAACGGCCATGTAGAACGAGGTTGTTTTACCGGCACCATTGGGCCCCAGCAGTCCAACAATTTCGCCCGTTTCGACCTGGTACGACACGTTATTGTTCACCAGCCGCGACCCGTATTTTTTAATCAGATTTTCGGTTCTTAGAATCATTCATTTAGTTGGTTGTTTCCATGCCCGCCTGCACATTCAGGACAAATTCGGATGATACACTCAGGGCGGTGGCAATCTGGTCGATGCTCAGTATTCCGAGCCGAAGTAGTCCTCTTACATCCTCCCGTTTTGCCTCCTGTCGTCCCTGCCTGTAATCCTTCCTGACGCCCTTCCTGCATACCCACGGATTAATCCGGAAGTGAGTGCCTCTTCGGCTCCTTTCTGCTTACCCTGCAGATAGCGGATATCCGTTTCTAGATCATATACGATAGACATAGCTTCAATTTGTTTAATGACTTCGTTCTGAATATTTCGTAGTTTGGACAGTACTTCAAGCTGGCGTAGGAAACGGCCCAGTGTCAACTGGTCGCTAACGGTAGCCTTCAGGGCTGTCAGTATTTGACTAACGACTTTTTCCGGTGTATCGGTGCCTAAATTCCCCAGAATAGCCAATACTATTTCTTCCGGTTTACTGGTTTCCAGGAATTCATAATAGGCAACCTCAACAACGTTTCGTACGTTAAACTGAAACGAGAGGTCCTCCTGCCTGAGTTCACGGCGCATCCGGGCGGGTCGGGAGCCAATATAAAAAACGTACTGCTTAACAGGCAACTTGTATTTGCCATACAGTTGGGCTGCGTAAAACAGCATCCTGGCCAGCATATCAGATTCGTCACGGGTCTGAAATTCCAGTTGAAGAATGTACAGACCGTTGCCGTCGGTATCCGTAATCAGCTTCAAAAAATCAGGCTTTCGCTCAATCGTGTACTGCAGATCGTCGGGAATTTCAACGACACCGGCTGGCTCCGGCATGTTGAGTACCTTCCGGGCCAGCGGCAACATGATTGCCTCGATATTTTCCTTGATGATTTTGTCGTAATCCTGACTCATCCTACGAACACCGGATATCCTTGAGCATCAGTTGCAGCGAGACGTTCCCGTTATAAAAATTCTGCTCGACCTGATAGCAGATAGAGAACGGCTTATGCGCCTGCAACTGGTCGGCGAGGTGGCCGAAGCCGAAACCAACCGCCACAAAATTACGGCCCGAACTACCCTGACGGACGTTTATTTTCAGGTGTTTTTCTTTCATGACAATCGGTTCGCTCACCAGATACACATCCTCCGTCATGAACGTAGGCTGTAGGTTATGCGGGCCAAAGGGACCCATCTGCTTCACAATCCTGACCAGCTTATCGCTGATTTCGCTGAAATCCAGCGGCAGGTCGATGTCGATTAACGGCGTCAGGTGTTCTTCTTTGATGGTGCGGGCTACCACTTCCTCAAACTTCTGCCGAAACGCGTCGATGTTGTCGATGGGCATGGTCATCCCGGCAGCAAACGTATGACCACCAAACTGCTCCAGTAAATCGGCGCAGGCTTCAATGGCTTCGTACACATCAAACCCCGGCACCGACCGCGCCGACCCGGCCGCTTTATCGTTCGACTGCGTCAGGATAATGGTAGGCCGGTGAAAATGCTCGATGCACCGCGAGGCCACGATACCGATAACCCCTTTGTGCCAGGAGGCATCGTACAACACTGTACTCTTGGCCTGCACCAGGGACTCATTTTGCCGAATCATTTCCAGGGCCTGCTCCGTCATGCTGCTGTCGAACTCACGGCGGCTGGTGTTGTGTTTATTGATCGCCATCGCAAACGTCGTCGGCTTCTGCTTCCGATTCGGCCAGCAACAGTTGAACGGCAGCTTTGGCGTGCTGAATCCGACCGGCGGCATTGATGCGGGGCCCCAATCCGAAAACCACATTGGTGATGTCCAGCTCCCGCGTAAAACCCGCTATTTTGATTAACGCTTTCAGCCCCGTGCGTGGTGCCGTGTTAAGAACTTTTAAGCCGTAGTGGGCCATCACCCGATTCTCACCCGTAACGGGCACAATATCCGAGGCAATGCTAACGGCCACCAGGTCGAGGCAGGGATATAACTGCTCCAGGTCAATATTTTTGTAGAGACAGAACGCGTGGAGCAGTTTAAAGCCAACCCCACAGCCGCTTAATTCTTTGTAGGGGTACTGGCAATCGTCGCGTTTTGGGTCCAGCACGGCGGCTGCATCGGGCAGTTCGGAACCGGGGCGGTGGTGATCGCAGATGATGAAATCGACGCCGAGTGCTTTCGCTTCGGCTACGCGCTCGATGGATTTTATACCGCAGTCGAGCGCGATAATCAGCGAAAAACCGTTTTCTGCCGCCCACTGAACGCCCTGCTGCGAAATACCGTAGCCCTCTTTGTAGCGGTCAGGAATGTAATAATCTATATTTGGGTGATAGTTCTTCAGGAAACCGTAAACCAGTGCTACCGATGTGGTTCCATCGACATCATAATCGCCGTAAATCAGAATTTTTTCTTCCCGTTCGGGCAGCATGGCCATTTGCAGCCGGGTAATGGCCCGGTCCATATCCTTCATGTCGAACGGATTATGCAATGGGTGATTTCGGGCCGGAAAAACAGCCGGGCCTCGTCATAACTGGTTACGCCACGCTGTACGAGCAAAGCCGAAAGGAACGAACTAATACCCAACGATTGAGTTAATGACTCGATAGCCGCCCGCTGGTCCGTAGAATCGGGGAGGGGTCTGGTAATCCATCGTTTGAGTGTGGGAGGGGGCTGCACTATCATATTTGCGGTGACCAATTCCGGCCGGAAAACACGGGCCTCCTCGTAGGTTGTACCCACGCTGTACCAGCAGGGCCGACAGGAACGAACTGATTTGCAGCGACTGGGTTAATGACTCGATAGCCGCCCGTTGATCCGTAGAATCGGGGAAAGGTCTGGTAATCCATCGCTTGAATGGGGAAGGTGGCTGGGCTATCATATTTGCAAGATAAATCCGTTTTTACTAAAACCGTTCGTTTATGTTCTATTTGCTGTCAATATTTACTCTGCTTCTTGCTGAAACAACTCCCGCATCCGCTGCACCGAAAGCCCGGCTTCAGGTTGATATTCATAATATTAACTCTCATAATGGAGCGGTTTATGTGGCCTTGTTTAAACCCGGCAGGGAGTTTCCGGATGGTAAGCCGATGGAAGGCAAGAAAATAGACGCTTCGGCATCCAGCCTTCAGATTACCTTTTCAGTAGAGTCGGGGAATTACGCCCTCGCCCTTTTTCATGACATGAACAGCAACGGGAAAATGGATAAGAATATGCTGGGTATTCCTAAAGAGCCCTATGGATTCAGTAATGATTTTCGCCCCAAATTCTCCGTACCCAAGTTCAGCGACTGCCAGTTTAGCGTTGGTGAAGGAGGAAAAACGGTTCGTGTCGACCTGGATTCATTCTGATTACCCGGGGAAGCGGATCGGTCTGGTTTCAGGCGTTGAAAAGCTAAACAATAAAATCAGATAGATTCGGGTAACGAAATTTTTTTTACCTTTGACCGGCAAATAACACAACCTGCTATTTGCTCATGAGCTTAGATACCAGTAAGTTTCTCTACGAAGCACTTACCTACGACGACGTACTGCTCCTGCCTTCCTATTCGGAGGTTCTTCCCCGCGATACGCACACCACTACCCAGCTTACCCGTACGATCAGCCTGAACATTCCCATCATTTCGGCGGCAATGGACACGGTTACCGAATCGGCACTGGCTATTGCCATGGCGCAGGAGGGCGGCATTGGCATCATCCACAAAAACATGAGCATGGAAGCTCAGGCCGACCAGGTCCGTAAAGTAAAACGGTCAGAAAGTGGGATGATTATCGACCCCATCACCCTGCTCGAAACCGCCACCCTGGGCGATGCGCACAAAATCATGCGCGAATTCAAAATTGGCGGTATTCCGGTTGTCGATGAATCCGGCAAACTGGTAGGCATCGTAACGAATCGTGACCTGCGTTTCCAGCACGATATGACCAAGCCCGTTACGGATGTGATGACCCGCGAAAAACTGATTACCGCCCGCGAAGGACTCACGCTGGAAGAAGCGGAAAGTATTTTGCAGCAACACCGCATCGAAAAACTGCCCATCGTCAATGACGATTACCACCTGGTGGGGCTGATTACCTACAAAGATATTCTGAAGAAAAAAAGCCACCCCAACGCCTGCAAAGACGAACTGGGTCGGCTACGCGTAGGGGCCGCCGTGGGCGTTACCCCCGACCTGCACCGGCGTATCGACGCGCTGGTGAAAGCGGGTGTGGATGTTATCAGTGTCGATACGGCGCACGGGCACTCGAAAGGGGTGCTGGATGCCGTTCGGGGTATAAAAGAGCGTTATCCCAAACTCCAGGTCATTGCCGGAAACGTAGCCACGGGCGAGGGAGCCAAAGCCCTGGCCGATGCCGGAGCCGATGCCGTAAAAGTGGGCGTAGGGCCGGGTAGCATCTGTACCACCCGCATCATTGCCGGTATCGGGATGCCGCAGCTAACGGCCGTGTACGAATCGGCCAAGGCCCTGCAGGGAACGGGCGTTCCGATTGTGGCCGATGGCGGTATTCGTTTTTCGGGTGATATTACGAAGGCCCTGGCGGGTGGAGCCAGTACGGTGATGATTGGCTCACTGCTGGCCGGTACCGAAGAAGCCCCCGGCGAAGTGGTGCTGTACGAAGGTCGCCGGTTTAAAACCTACCGGGGTATGGGGTCGGTGGAAGCGATGGAAGATGGCTCGAAAGACCGCTATTTTCAGGATGCGGAAGACGATATCAAAAAACTCGTTCCCGAAGGTATCGTTGGTCGGGTTCCCATCAAAGGCAAACTGTCGGAGATTATTTACCAGATGGTTGGTGGGCTGAAAGCAGGCATGGGCTACTGTGGTGCCATTGACATTCCGACCCTGCAACAGGCTAAATTTGTTAAGATTACCACTGCCGGTTCGCGCGAAAGTCATCCGCACGATATTTCCATTCAGAAAGAAGCACCGAACTACTCGGTTCGGTAAATTAGACAATAGCCTTCGGGAGGTATGGGGCTTTCCGAAGGCTATTGCATGGCGTGCGAGTCGATGTAGGCTAATCGGTCTTCGCTGGTCTGGGTCGCATCGGTTACAATAAACGGGCAGACGGTACAGGCCGACGGACCCGCCTGTTGATGCCATCGGCACTGCGACCGGATAGCGCAATCGGGCAGTACTGTTGCTGCTGCGATGTGCTGGTTGACCGCCATGAAGACATCAATTACTCCGCAGCGCCCTCCCTGCCATTGGTTGCAGCCCGATTTGACGCAGCGGTTAGCAAAGCGAAAGTGCTTTTCGGGTTCCCCGACTGCGGCAACCGCTTCGATCAGTTCCGACGTTAGGGGTTCCGGTTCCGTCAGCATCCGCACCGACTGGCCGGGGCCGACAACGCCCAGCAGCAACGCGCCTTCTTCGGCGCGTGCACTGGGGCATAGGGTCGTGTTGGGGGTTACCATGTCAGCCGCGAATCTGGATTCCTTTCTGTAACTGCTGCTGCTGAATATCAATCTCGCCTGGGGTAATTTTGAAATCCTGGCCGATTGTTTTAATCCAGTATCCCCTCCACTTAAGTGACGGAAATACGACGTAAGGGCTACCACTTCCACCCAGGAATGGACTGGGCCCTCTTCCGCCACCAGCAGGGCCATCATTGCCATTCGGGTCGTCGGGATTAGGGTACCCGGCCAGGGCGGATGAAACAACCGACTGAATGCCGGAGGCAATTTTTTGTTCGAGGGCGGCCGGGAGTTTCAGGCCACTAAGCAACACGTGAAATTCGCTGCCTTTACTATCTTTGGACGTATCCATCTTGAGAAGTTAGTTAAGTGTAATACTTCGTCAAAAGTCGGCTCATTCCTGACTGGATTTTAGCGCAGAAGTACGGAATAGCGAGGCCGTATAAGTCCTGGTTTTTAGTGGGGCAGAAGTACGCAGAAAAGAAAGAGTAACCCGTAAAAACACCCGTTACGGGTAAAGCAAATACTGTTTACGGAGCTTTTTGAAGTTTGATAAACCCGGTTCCCAGCTTTGCCGAATCTCGGCTTCCGGTGTACCGGCTATGATTTGCCGTTTAAGATTTTCAGTGCCCGCCAGTTTATCGAAGTTGTTAATTTCCTTGCTTTGACTCTGGTCGAAGAAGCGGGCTTTATCCGGATAAGCCTTGTATAGCTCCATCAGCCAGCTCAGGTTCAGCTGTTTCGTTTTACGGAGTTTATTGGTGTCATAATGCCGCAAATCCAGCCCGAAGCAATCCTCGTCCTGATGCAGTGGCGCTTCCTTCATCCCTTTTATGGAAACGGGCCGGAATGAAAACGAATACTGCCCGCGCAAGGCGGGTGCGCCCAGTACCGTAAAGGGCATGTAGGTACCCCGGCCCTGGCTGATAATCGTGCCCTCGAACAGGCAAACGCTGGGGTAAAGCAGTATCGACTGTGGGGTGTTGAGGTTAGGCGAGGGCGCAACGGGCAATGTGTATGGCGTGTCGTGGGTGTAATTGGCAACCCGGATAATCCGCAGTTTGCAGTTGGCTTTGTTGGGTATCCAGCCTTCGCCGTTGATCAGCTGAGCAAATTCGGCGATAGTCAGGCCGTGCGTAATGGGAATACGGTGCATCCCGATGCCCGAATGCAGGTGATCCTCCAGAATCGGCCCATCAACCACGTAGCCGTTGGGATTAGGACGATCCAGAATCATCAACTCCTTATCGTTCTCGGCGCAGGCCTCCATCACGTGGTTCAGTGTATTGATGTAGGTATAAAAGCGGGCACCTACATCCTGAATGTCGTAAATCAACACGTCGATATCGGCCAGTTGTTCACGCGATGGCTTTCGGTTTTTGCCATACAGCGAGATGACCGGAATACCCGTTTTGGCATCTACTTCGTCGGCCACCTTTGCGCCATTGCTGGCATTGCCCCGAAAACCATGTTCGGGACCGAAAACCTTTACAATCTTAATGCCCCGGCTCAACAAACTATCGGGGCTGGGTTTGTTGCCAATGATGGATGTCTGATTCACCACCATGCCTACGCGTTTCCCCTTGAGATAGGGCAGGTACAGATTCGTTTGGTCGGCACCGGTCAGGATCGTAGCCGCGGTTGGCTTTTCGGTTTGACCGGCCGGAGTGGCGACCCGGTATGCCGGTGAAAACAGGGAGAGAAGGCCGACGAGGCAGCAGACTGAAACCGATGGCAGTGTTCCTGAGGGTGTTTCATGGTAGGGATGGGGTATTGATAGATAAAATGTATGACTCTGGCATCCTGTCGATGGCCCGTAAAAAAACTCCAATCAGAATTGGTAACCGGTCTTCAGACTCCCTGCATCAGCGTTAGCCAGGCTTCCTGCACCTTGTTTTCGGCCAGGAGTTGCTTTGCCCGGAGGTGTACTAAATCCGGTAAATACTGACAACCGTTCCGGGCTTCGTCGAACAGCTCGTTCAGCACGCCCGACGCCCGAAACGCCTTTACCTCATCGGCCGTTGGCAGACTGACAACGCTGCCCAACCTGCCCAGGTCATTCCCCGATAAGATAGCGCTGTTGCGAATAGACACCGGAATCTGATCGACGCCCATGCCGGTTTTGGGTCGGGCTACTTCGAATAGGGCATTACCCTGCGCCCGGCAGTACCAGTCGGCCCCCATGCGGCCAACGAGATCAATCTGGTTTGGATCGACAAGGCCGGTTTCATCGAAAATCGTGTCGTGAAAATGCGCCATCACTACCTCGCAGATAATGAGGTGACTCGACCCCGGCGCGCCATTGCCCGTTGGTAGAATCTGCCTGACGACACATTCGTAGGCAGCGGGGGATTCGGCAACCCTCGGCGGACGAATCTTCGTGGACGGCACCGCCGTAAATCCCGCCTTTTCAAACTCGTTGACGCCCCGGTCAAATTCGGCACTGGCCAGCGACATCTGCTCGACTATCGCGTGGTTGACGATATTGATGACTACTTCGCCCACTTCTTCCAGGTTCAGCAACGTGTGTTTCTTGTGGCCCTCCGGTTAATGGTTGGAGCGAAAACCAGCGTGGGCGGGTTGTAGCCAAACACGTTGAAGAAGCTGAACGGACTCAGGTTGACCTGTCCGCTGGCATCAATCGTACTGGCAAACGCGATGGGTCGCGGACCAATTGTGCCAATCATGTACCGGTAAAACTCGGCGGGTTGTAAATCGGTGGGGTTGACTGTTTTCATGAATAAATAACGCCGGTTGCGGGACCAAGTTCAAGGCTATTTCCGTCTATCTGGGCAAACGCCCGTAAGGTTACCGTATCGCCATCGGCCAAAAATGTCCGCATACAGGTATCACTCAGTGCGATAGCCCGTTCGCCGTTCCAGGTCAGTTCCAGTAGCGAACCACACGAATTGGGCAGGGTACCCGAAATAGTGCCGGTGGCCAGTACATCGCCAACGTTCAGGTTGCACCCTCCAACGGTATGGTGGGCAATCATCTGGGCAAAATTCCAGTACAGATTCCGGGCGCTGGTCCGGCAAACGCAGACGTCTTCGCCCCCGGCGGGTTGCAGCCACACTTCCAGGTCGATGGCGAAATGCCCCGGTTTGTGTGTTTGAAGATAGGGGAGTGGTGTTGGGTCCTGTACCGGTCCCGCTACGCGAACGGGTTCCAGTTCATAGAAAGGCAACACCCAGGCGGATAGGGTTGACCCGAAATTTTTGCCCAGAAACGGGCCGAGCGGCTGGTATTCCCACCGCTGAATATCCCGCGCCGACCAGTCGTTGAACAGCGTAATGCCGAAAATATAATCCTCCGCTTCCTCCACCGAAACGGCCTCGCCAAAGGCAGACTGTTTGCCGATGATCAGACCCAGTTCCAGTTCAAAATCCAGTGCCCGTGTCGGACCCAGTACCGGAATGTTGCCGCCTCCCTCCAGAAACTGACCCGTTGGCCGACGGATGGGCGTACCGGACACGACGATGGACGATGCCCGGCCATGATAGGCAACGGGCATGTGTTTGTAATTAGGGGGAGGGGAGGGCCGTCGGGACGGAAAATACGCCCCACGTTTTCGGCGTGGTGAATGCCCGCGTAAAAATCCGTATAGTCGCCAATGCTGACCGGCAGGTGCATTCGGGCTTTTGACTGGGGACAAAAACCTGATCCTGCACGTCGGCCAGCGCAACGGCCTCATTCGCCAGTAACCCGTTGATACGCTGCCCCACGGTTTGATGAATTGCCTGGCCAAGCCGGATGAAATCGTTCAATACCGGCTGTCAAGAAGACATATTCATCAACAGGTATTGCGTCGAAATACCCCAGCAAACGGACCTTTTCAAGGTCGAGTATGCGGTCACCATACTTGAAACCTACTCTGGGATTATCATTATCGCAACTAAAAATTCCGTACATAAGGGGAATAGGTTCTGGTAGGTTTCTCCGGTTCGCGAATTACCGTCGCTATTCACTCACGTTGGTATAAATAGAGTCCATAATCCGGATAAAGTGCTGATAGTCGTCATCACTCAGATCGCCCCAGCCTTTGCGTCGCATGGCCGATACAACGGGTAATACTTCCCAGTATTTGGCTTCGCCGGCTTCGGTCAGGAGAACCAGAAACTTACGCCGGTCGGTATCGGCCATGCGCCGTTCGGTTAGTCCCTTCTGGCTGAGCAGGTCGATGATGCGGGTTACGGTGGGCGCATCTTTGGTCGTCATCTCCGCAATGGTGTTCTGACTGATGCCGGGATTGCGGTAAAGATGGTCTATGATTACCCACTGGTCGACGGTCAGACCCAAACCAGCCTCGTTGAACTGCTTCTGGAGTGCATTTCTGATTTTCTTGATGGTGGTGTCTATCTTAAAAAAATAAGCCCGCGAATCGGATGGGTGCGTCATAGTAGAAAAAGGTCATTTAATGGTCATTGGCTACGCGTCATTATTTGTCATTTGTTGTTGATTGGGAAAAGTGACCCTCAAATGACGCGAAGCTAATGACCTTTTAATGACTAACCAATAATCCTTCCAGCGTAGCTTCAATTTCGGGGACGGAGTGAAACAGTTGTTCATACGACTCGATAACGAAGTACTGCTGCTGAAAATGGTCAATGATGTAGGGTGTTTTCAGGAGTGTAGCCACATCGTACGGGAGCCGTTTGGGAATGGTCGCTTTCCAGACTGTAAACGGTTTCTCCGGGCGACGACAGGATACCACCGCCATAAATGCGCAGTCCCTCGTGCCCCAGGGTAGCATCTTCCTGAATCAGCCCGAACTCAACGGTGTACCAGTACAGCCGGGAAATCATGTCGATGGCTTCCTCATGCTCCACAAAACGCAGGGCGATACGGCTCAGAGCGGCCAGAAAGTCGCAAAAGTGCCTGGTTGGTCAGCACCGGCACGTGCCCGAATGTGTCGTGAAACATATCCGGTTCGGGCAGATAGTCCAGCTGGTCGCGGGTGCGCAGCCAGGTCGTGGCCGGAAACTGCCGGTCGGCCATCAGCTCGAAAAATTCCCGGTTGCCAATCAATCCCGGTACGGCCACTACACGCCACCCGGTTATGGGTAGTAAACGCGGGTTGAGGTCGCGCTCGAAGTCGGGGATGTGGCTATTTGGAAACCCGGTGGCCACGATGCCATCCAGGTATGCCTGACTGGCCCGCCCCGGCAAACGGGCCATCTGCCGGTCGAATAACAGTTTCCAGACGGCCTGTTCGTCTTCGGTGTATTTTTCGTATTGTTGAGTCATTTTTCGAATGATACGAATGATTTGCGTCTCATTTGCGACAGCAAAAGCCATTCGGTCAGGAGACGCAAATATGCGTCTCTACAAGTTTATAATGTTCCCCGCAGTGCCTGTTCGCGTTCGATGGCTTCGAATAGTGCTTTGAAATTGCCTTTTCCGAAGATTTGGCTCCCTTGCGCTGGATAATTTCAAAAAACAGCGTAGGGCGCGGGCAAATCGGTTTCGTGAAAATCTGGAGCAGATAACCCTCTTCGTCGCGGTCGACCAGAATGCCAAGTGGGCGCAGGGTGGCAATTTCTTCGTCGATGGGCCCGACGCGCTCCGCCAGCGTATTGTAGTAGGCATCAGGTACGCTCAGGAACTCGACCCCCCGGTCGCGCAGGGCCAGGACGGTTTCCACGATGTTATCCGTCGCTACGGCAATGTGCTGAATGCCGGGACCACCGTAAAAATCCAGGTACTCTTCAATCTGCGACTTCTTTTTGCCTTCGGCGGGTTCGTTGATGGGGAACTTCACCCGCCCGTTGCCGTTGGTCATTACCTTACTCATCAGGGCCGTATAATCGGTCGAAATATCTTTATCATCGAACGATACGAGTTGCTGGAATCCCATCACATCGTGGTAAAACGTCATCCAGGCGTTCATCTCGTGCCAGCCCACATTGCCCACCATGTGGTCCACGTACTTCAGCCCCGCATCGGCGGGTTGGTAGGTGGGCGTCCAGGGTTCGTAACCGGGCAGGAACACCCCTGAATAATCATTCCGTTCCACAAAAATATGGACCGTATCGCCGTAGGTATGAATTCCCGACCGCACCACGTACCCATGGTCGTCCTGTTCCTGAGTGGGGTGCATATAGGGATTAGCCCCCCGGCTAACAGTTTCATCAAACGCCCGCCGGGCATCATCCACCCACAGAGCCACCACCCGAACGCCATCGCCGTGCTGGTCGAGGTGGTCCCCAATTTCAGTGTCACCGTGCAGGGGCGAGGTCAGCACCAGCCGGATTTTTCCCTGCTGCACCACGTACGATTCGCGGTCGCGCAGGCCCGTTGCCAGTCCCGCGTGGGCAACGGGCTGGAACCCAAACGCCGTCTGAAAATAATGCGCCGACTGCCGGGCATTGCCCACGTACAGTTCAATATAATCCGTACCGTTGAGCGGCAGAAAATCGCTGCCGGTTTCTGGTTTTGCTACTTCGAGTGTTTCCATTATTTGTTGATGTTGTTGATTGTTCGTCATGTATGGTCATTGGCTACGCGTCATTGATTGCCATTAATTTTTATTGATGGTTCTACAGGGAATGACCATACATGACGCGCAGCTAATGACTACTAATCAGGCTATCCATGATTTGTAATACAGTCCGTCGTCGATGGCCATTGCCTGTTCCGTCAGCATCAGCGGGCGGAACGTGTCGACCATCACGGCGTACTCCTGGGTTTCTTTTTTACCAATACTGCGTTCCATCGCGCCGGGAGCGGGACCGTGTGGAATGCCGCCGGGATGCAACGTTACGTGCCCCTGCCTAATGTCATTCCGGCTCATAAAATCACCATCGACGTAATAGATGACCTCGTCGGAGTCGATGTTCGAGTGGTTATAAGGTGCCGGAATGGCCAGCGGGTGGTAATCATACAAACGCGGCACGAAGGAACAGACCACAAATGAATCGGTCTGAAACGTTTGATGGACCGGTGGTGGCTGATGAACCCGTCCCTGTGATGGGTTCGAAATTGAAAATGGAAAAACCATACGGGTAATTGTAGCCATCCCAGCCCACTACATCGAACGGATGCGACGCGTAGACCAGCGAATGCAGGGCCCCTGCTTTTTAATTTTCATCAGAAAATCGCCGGTTTCGTCGTGCGTTTCCAGCGCATCGGGCCGAATGATGTCCCGCTCGCAGAAGGGGGCGTGCTCAAGCATCTGACCAAACTGGTTTCGATACCGTTTGGGCGTGTAAATGGGCGTGTGGGATTCTACGTACAGCAGCTTATTATCGGTCGTGTCGAACGCAATCTGGTAAATAATTCCGCGCGGAATAACCAGGTAATCGCCGTATTGAAAGGGGATATTTCCGAATAGCGTCCGCAGCGTACCCGACCCCCGATGAACGAACAGCAGTTCATCGGCATCCGCATTTTTGTAGAAATACTCCGTTAAGGACTGGCGGGGCGCGGCCAGCCCGAAAATAAGGTCGTTATTAACCAGTAGCGGTACCCGGCTTTCGATAAAATCATCGGCTGGTGGCACGTTAAAGCCAATCAGCTTCCGGGCCATCATGTTTTTCTGGACGGCCAGTTTTGGGGTCATATCCACACTGTCCAGCACCTCGCGTACCATTGTTGGCCGGTGAACGTGGTACAGTAGTGACGACATACCATCGAAGCCAATGGTGCCGAACAATTGCTCGTAATAAAACGGACCTTCCGATTCCCGACTGGTATTATCCGCCGTGTCCACCGGGCGGGGGAACTGCGTGTGCCGTTTGGGAGGAACCTGACCGAGGGTGTGGTAAAAAGGCATACTATTTATTTGTTAAGACAACTATTGTTTGACTTACAATTATAACGGTAACTGAGTAAAATAGTATCTTGTTTAGAAGTTTTTTTATTATTAGGGGTTATAGCAGCCGAAAGAATTACCGTTAAAGTTTAGATGGCACAGGCCAACCCTTTTTCCTAATTTTGGTCGCGCAACGTTTGCCGGGCAACGTTTGCCAAAGAATGCTTCTCTGCCAGTGTTGGCCGGAGTTGACAACTGATTACAGATACCTTTAACTATGCAACCAACCCTTTTAATTCTGGCGGCCGGTATGGGCAGTCGCTACGGTGGTGTCAAACAGCTCGACCAGTTTGGGCCAAACGGTGAAACCATTATTGATTACTCCCTTTTTGATGCTATCCGGGCCGGGTTCGGCAAGGTTGTTTTCATTATCCGGGAAGAACTCCGGGCTGATTTTGAGGAGGTTTTTGAAGCGAAACTAGCCGGGAAACTGGCGGTAGATTATGCCATTCAGGCGCTCGACTCGTACGTGCCGGAGATAGTGGGCCAGGTAAGACGTACGAAGCCCTGGGGAACGGGTCATGCTATGTTGTGTGCCCAGAAACACACGGACACCCCGTTCGCCGTGATTAACGCCGACGACTTTTATGGGCTGGAAGCGTTTGAACTGATCAGCAACTTTCTGAAAACCAGCACCGACGACCAGCTACACGCGATGGTGGGGTACGAAGTTAAAAACACGCTGTCGGAGAATGGGTCGGTGTCGCGGGGCGTGTGCGACGTGGATGCCAACGGAAACCTGATAACGGTAATCGAGCGCACCAAAATCTACGAAAAGGAAACTGCACCCGCCAACCGGCAGATTATCTTCGAAGAGGGGGATGAGTTCACGCCACTGGCTCCCGATACGCCCGTTTCGATGAACTTCTGGGGATTCAAACCCAGCGTTTTTCCGTTGGTACAACACCAGTTCGAGAGCTACGCGATGGCAAATATCAATTCGCCCAAAGCGGAATTTTACATCCCCACGGTGATGAGTAATCTCATCCAGACCCATACGGGACGCTGTAAAGTATTTCGCAGCAGTTCAGAATGGTTCGGGGTAACCTACCCGGACGATAAGCCAACCGTACAGGCCGCGCTGAAACAACTGCATGATGCGGGCAAGTACCCGGCGAAGTTGTGGGAATAAGGTTTACGGTTTTTGGTATTCGGTTTACGGTTGGCTGACGCAAATAACACTGACGCGTCAGCCAACCGAATACCAAAAACCGTAAACCTAAAACTTAACAGGAGCATTCAGGGTGGCTACTTGTTACCGCTTCCCGCTTACGTATCCCCATTGCGGATATATGTAGGAAACGTTACGGTGGTTGTGGATTCAGCGGGCGGCAGATCGGTAACGGGCATTGGGTCTACTATCGTCGGTGTTACTGGGGCCGGTATTGTGGTGGGTGAGCCAAACTCCGCTACTGGAACGGGTGAAGAAAATGGGTCCGCCGGCGTTGCCGTTGGGATGTCCGGTAAACTGTCCAGTACAGCCAAAGTCCCCAATTCGGGCAGGAATCCCGCCAACGAACCAAGACTTGGTGGAAGTGCCTCCTGTACACTGTTGGCCTGACTTGCGAGTAGCCCACTCAATCCCGAAACGCCCATACCCTTATCGGCCATTTCCTGACCCAGGACACTGAACAGCATCGGTCCGGCAACACTCATCAGCGATGAGGCCGATGGTTCTGTAATGCCACCGTACGCAGCCAAACCCGCAGTTACGGCACTGGTTCTAGCGCCAAACAGACTATGAACCATCCCGGCGCCCATCGAGCGCATTCGCTCTGATTGCAGGTCATCCGACAGTATGGTGTTCAGATTCCCCGACAGTCCCCCAACGGGCTCCGTAATGTCGCCCGCTGTGTAATCGGGTGTAGTTGCCTGACCAACCATATCCATAATTGTCCCATCGCCACCCGGCTCGGCCGATTTTTGTATAAGACCGCTCATGAGGAGGGGCAATGCTCCGCCGAAAGCTTTTCGGGTGTTATCCGGATCCTCGCCAAGCATCGTACTAACCTGACTCACAACATCATCGGTGAGGTAAATATTTAGCTGAATCCAACAGGTTTGCTGCCATTGACATAGGAGTTTAGAGGGTTGAGTGATGGTTCGTTATAACGCTGATGCCTACCTCAATAGTAAGACATATGCGTTACCAATTGTTTGTAATTGACGGATACACCACGCAAAAAAATAACCCTTCGATTCCGTCGAAGGGTTATAAGCCGTCTGCATCCGGCGGCCCGGGTAACTCAGAGCCAGGGGTGTTTTTTTATATCATTGGGCAGCATCCCGACAGACTTTCGCAACAGCCAGCACTTTGCTTCTTCAACTGGCTGCCCGTAAGCGTACTACTCACGCACTAATGGTGCACTTCTCTAAACTACCGCTATCGGCGAATTATACACTTGTTAGCCGCAGAAATTCTTCATGAAGCCGGATAATCTGGGGAAGCAGCAAGGTATTTTCGTCATTTTCGAGGACGTAATCGGCCAGTTCTCCGCGTTCCGTGTCGCTAATCTGACGGGCCATGATGTTGTGGATCTCTACCTCGGAGCGGTGCGGGTCGCGCTTCCGGATACGGGCTACGCGCAGGTCGACGGGAGCCTGAACCACGATCACCTTATCGAGCGTGTTGCCATCACCAGCGGCTTTCATCAGCGCTGCTTCTTTAATGACGTAGGGTTTGTCGGTTTGCTGACTCACCCATAGCTGCGTGTCGGCCAGCACACGCGGATGAATAACGGCATTCAGGGCCAGCAACAGGTCGGGATTGGTAAAGACCTGCGAGGCTACCCACGCCCGGTTGTAGTGACCGGCTGGCATCGTATGCGTCAGAGCCAAGCACCCGTCTTATATCGGCTTTCAGGATGGGATCGTGCTCCGTAAGCCATTTGGCCCGTCCATCGGCCTCATAGACGGGGATGCCCAGCGACTGAAAGACCTGACAAACAACACTTTTGCCGGAGCCGATGCCGCCCGTCACACCGATTTGAAGGGGATGGTTCATACTTAAGTTGTCTTTCTTCACACTTTTTACCTTTCTTCTTAGAACTTGCCTATCCTGCACACTTCTACTTCTGAAGCGCTGCCCGCCTGATTTGCGTCATAGTTTCTAGCTCAGCGTTGCTCCCTCATCGGTGCTGATTCTGCACTTTGCGGGTTATTTACACCGCCATTACCCGTTGCCCCGTATACCTAACTAATGGAGAAACTTACAACCAATCTTTACTTCTGTTTTTTTCTGACTGGTGCGGGCTTTTTAACCGGTACAGTCTTCTGGGCGGGAGCTGGGCTGGGCGGTGGTGCTGGTAAAGGCGATAACAACTCACCCACTTCAAAGCTAACCGCTACCCGGTCGGCACTGGCGTGCAGGAGTGGGTGACGCAGTTGATTCAGCGGCAACTCCTCATCGTAGTTCTCCGTAATACGCTTGCGGGGGATTTTGACCAGAATCGAATCGGGCAATCCCCGCACCAAACTGGTCGGCCCGTCGATCTGAATGGTGTGCGGAGTGAGGTTAATGACGCTGGTTACGGCAAAACGAGGAGCCAGGTTGATGTGCACACTATCCGCTACCAGCTGAATGGTTTTGGTCATGCGCCGGTCAAAAGCCAGATCGAGCCTATCGGTCAGGACGTAATTAACGTGTAACTTTTTTGTGTGCTCCGTCAGGGATGCGGTGATGGACGATGGATTGATGACCGATGCCTGGAGGGGATCCCTGACCACGTAATTTACCGGATCGACCCGGAAAGGAAGCCACGAATGGCGAAGTAATCCCCAGCCGTCACTCGATACATTGACGCGCACCGTACGGGGCAGGGGAGAGGTGGGTATAAAAAGCGAGTCGTTGTAAAGAAACTGAATTGGGTAATCCACATTCATGGTGTAGCCCTGTTTGTTAAGGGCATTCAGTATCCAGAACAACGTAGCCGCTACCAGACATAACAACACCTTCGTTGGCTGAAACGCGCGGCTCTCTGGTGTATGGGTGTTCACAAAAGAAGGGGATGTACGCAAACGGAAAAGTGTGGATACTGCGGTCGGAACAGAACGATGCAATCCCGTTTGGGGTAGTTTAGGTCGATTACTTTTTCTCTTCTTCAGCCGGCTTTATCGTTGCATCGCGGGAAATGGATGTTTTCTCGAAAGTCATCTTGACTCCCCGATCTACTTCGAGCATAACCGTTGTTGCCTCCACTGATGCAATCCGGCCGTGCATCCCGCCAATAGTGACCACGCTATCCCCTTTCTTTAGACTATCGACAAAACTCTTCTGATCTTTCTGCTTTTTCTGCTGCGGACGGATCATGAAGAAATAGAAAATGCCAATAATGCCCACCCACAGCAACACGTTGTAAATCATGGACATGTTGGAACCGGTGGGAGCCTGTACTAAAATCAAATACATAGTCTGGTGGTATTAAGACGGTTTTTTCGGGTTTACCAGTGCCTTGAAATGAAGGTCGGTCATGGCGGGGTCCGTGTTGGCAAAGATGGTAATAGTTTTGTTCTGTTCACCACTTTTTCCCCGGCTGTTGAAACGAACCTTCACCGCAGATTTCTCGCCGGGTGCTACGGGTTCACGAGGCCATTCGGGGGTTGTACAACCGCACGAGGCCGTGATGTTGTTGATGATCAGGGGGAATTCGCCCGTGTTGGTAAAGGAGAAACTGTGCTCGACCGTGTCTCCTTCGGCCAAAGTCCCAAAATCGTAAATGCCGTTTTCGGCAAAGGTAATCTTGGGCATTTTTGCCGATGCCGTTGCTTTGGATGATTCACCCTGCTGCCGGTTGTCGCAGCTAAGCTGACTAAAACTGATGCTGGCTACAGCGGTTACGAGAAGCCAATTCCTGAGGTTCATGGATGGGTAAAATGGATATGTGGTTTTCGGTATATGGTTTTCGGTTTACGGGACTACTACTTGTGTTTTTACCGTAAACATAAAACCATATACCATAAACCGTTTATGCGTTCTGTTGCTTAATCTGGGCCATCAGCCGGTCTACATCTTCGAGCAGACGCTCCGCTTTTTCGCGGGCATCATTGACCACGCGCTGCCCTTCGTTTTTCGATGAGTTCTCGGGCTGATCCGAAGACCGCCCCAGGTCTTCGACCAGTACGTTTATCTGCTCTCTGTATTTCGACAACCGGAACGAAAGCCGGTCGCGGGTAATTTTACCCTTGTCGGGCGCATAGAGTAAGCCAAACAGCGTACCGGAAGCAATACCCGTTAGCAAAAAGGTTAAATCACGGCCAGTTCTGCTCATTTCTTGAAAAATTTATGATTTGTGGTTTGGGTTTACAGCATTCGGTTTGCGGTTATTGAACCGGCATAAAACTGAATACTGTAAACGGTAAACCAAAAACTGATTTATTTATTGTCTAATAATCCGCGGCCGCTTTTACGAAGACGACCGGAAGCCATCAACTTTTCGGAAATATTGTCTAAAATTCCGTTGACAAATTTACCGCTTTTGGGCGTACTGTACGCCTTTGCCAGTTCAATATATTCATTAATCGTTACTTTGACCGGAATGTTTGGAAAACTCAATAACTCGCACAACGCTAGTTTAAGAATGATTTTATCCAGAATAGCTACCCGTTCTACATCCCAGTTTTGAAGCTGATCGACCAGTAGTTGCTCATAGTCAGCGTCGTTCTCCAGCGATTTTCCGTACAGCGTATTCAAAAAGAGTTCATCTTCTTCCCAGTCGTCCGTCAGGGTTTCCAGTTGCAAACCGGTTGGGCTGTGAACCGATTTAAGGGTTCGAATGGCCAGTCCGCGAACAACCTCGCTGTTTTCGATCCAGCTCAGGTCAATTTCGGCCAGGTGATCCCGAATCGTTTCGTGCTTGAATATCAGCGATCTAAGCACATACTGTGCCAATGCCTGATCGGCTTCCGGGGTGTGGGTGCGCTGCTCGCAGTAGGCCCGGTATGTCTCGTCCGTTTTGAACGCTTCGCGCAGGGCTTTTCGAACGAAGGGCAAATCGTCGGTCCAGGAAATGTTATGCCGGAGCACTTCATTTTTCAACGGCTGATGGTCGGCCAGGGCCTGGATAACGGTATTGTCGTTCAGGTCCGATTCAAAGGGAAAGGGGGCTTCATCGACATTCCGGTACTGCCGTTCCCGGTCGATGCGGGCAACATGACCCAGCTCGACCAGCAATTGCAGCACCAGCAGATAATCATCATAGATACCGTTTACCTGCTTCAGCAGCATTTGGGCCAGGTGCTGACGATCTTTTTTGGTTCGGCTCTGGTAGAAGGCTAACCCGTCGTTGGCAGCTTTGAGAACCTTGGGGGGCGCGTCATCGTCTTTGGCCGGTTGCTCTGTTTTTACCCCTTCCTCAAAAAGCAGACCGGCGAGTTTCCGGTAGCCTTCCAGTTGCCGCTTGTTCTGCGGCTCCATCGAATTCAGGTCGGGTTGGAAAAGATCATCAATGCCATCGATGGCTAGTTGCTGATTGGAAACGTCGGCCTGCCGAAACGCATAGAGCGCCTGCATGACCTTTATTCGGAGTAATCGCCTGTTGAGCATCCGCCTGATAAGAATAGCTACCGGTAAGAAAAGAACTACTGGGCGTGAAATTGCCCAATTGGGTGCAAAAGTACGATTTTTTGTTGTGACAGGCAAGGGACAAGTCCGGCTTGCCGAGGTGATTGCATTAAACGTGAAGCGGCTCAGCAGGGTCGTAAGGCAGGCCTCATTCCGGGCGACCTTCTTTCATTTGTGCTTCAACCCCGTTATGCACTGACCTGTTTTATGAACAGGTTCTGCGCAGGGTCAATGCCCGCTGGCAGGAGCGTTACGGACACCGAACACAGGGATTACGGGAACTGCCCGACTCCTGTAATTACGGTGCTTAACGGATATGTCTCAGACGCATCTCAACGGGCAGACCACAACGCTGTGTCTTTGTATGTTAGTCTACCATTCAACATACTTATCTGCCGTTCAACGCATTAGCCTACCGTTTAATCAAAAAGTCAGGCATTACCAATTAAATTGTTACCGTTTAATAAAGGTTAAATTTTATTGTAAAAAAATTTAACTTTTATTAGCTACTTGTAAGCTCACCGGTCAAATTTCCAGGTGACATCGATTTCCGTACAGTTTATTCAACTACTGTTTTCCTTATCCCCATAACCCCCATGCTCATGAAAAAAACATTTACTGCCCTGCTCTTTTGTCTGCTCGTTCAGACGGCTTTTGGGCAAAAAGAGCCTGCTCCCACCAAAGGAGAACCCATGCCCTGTTGATAACACGGATGTGCACGTACTGACGCTTCCTGATGGCTTGACGCCCGGTGTTGGCGGTCCCTCTAAACCAGTCACGACCAATGCCCTGTCAACAACCGGACTGATGGTGTTCATGGAAGAGAACATCAACAGTTCCAATAACACGGCAGCCACTGCCACGCCTTTGGGGGGGACCTCCGTAAAGATGAGGGGGAATCTGTTCCCTAATGGCGATGTAGATTTTTATTCGTTCAACGCTACGGCCGGTGACCGCGTTTATGCTGCCATCATGACGGCATTTAGTGCGGGTAGCTCTACTGATAGTCAGCTTAGTCTGATCGGCTCCGATGGCACAACGGTCATCGAATTTGATGATGATAACGGCTCTTTTGCCGCGCTTTCGTCGTCAATCGCCGGGGCTATTATTCCCACGACGGGTATGTACTACCTAAAAGTGAATGACTTTACGGCAGGAACCACTAGTGAGCGCCCGTACGATTTGTACCTGAAAGTGCAAAGTGGTGCCCTACGCCCGAAGTAGAAGGCAACGATACGCCCGCCACCGCCAACGATACCCCGGCAAGTGGCTGGATCAGCGGGTCGAGAAACCCGGCCGCAGCTACCGAGCAGGACTGGTATGCCATTAGCCTGACGGCTGGTGAAACTGTTTTTTTAAGCCTGGATCTGGATCCTGAGCGGGATGGGGTTACCTGGAACGGGCGGCTGGGATTTGCCCTGTTTGGCGATGCAAGTAATCAAATCCTGGTTGTCGATGATGCCGGAACCGGAGATGTATCCCCCAATCCAACTATTCCATCGGAAGCCTTCTTTTTTACCGTTAAAGAGACGGGCACCTATTACCTGTTTGTCGATTCAGCTACGGGGGCAACCGGTGGGCCAACGGCTACCTATAACCTGTCGGTCTCTAAACTCGCAGCCATACCAGGCTATACCACCTACACCTCGACGGATGTGCCACAAACTATTGGCCCGGGTACCGGTAGTGTGAGCTCAACCCTGACCATTCCGGACACGAAACGAATTAAAGACCTGGCCGTACGCATCACGCTCAATCATGCTCTGATGGCTGATATAGACGCCATACTCACTACGCCGGAAGGCAATCAGATAGCGCTGTTTACCGATATTGGTTCTGGGGCAACGGGCGGGCAAACCCAGATGGATTTGCGGCTGAGTGATTACAATGCTGTCCCGCCCGCTTTTACCGTGTTGAAGGGGGTGGCCCTGACGCCCGAACTGGGCTCAAAGCTCGACCAGCTGAAAGGTATGAAAACCAACGGTACCTGGACGTTGACCCTGTATGATGATGGGGCCAATACATCGGGCGGAACGCTTACCTCCTGGGCGCTCGATGTGCTGGAAGATACCACCCCCGCCACCCTGGCCAGCGCCACCACCATCTACAGCCAGGATTTTGAAAGCGGAGATGGTGGATTTACCCACTCGGGTACGGCCGACAGTTGGGCTCAGGGGAACGCCAAACACCCCGGCTACCACCACTACAAACCCGGTGGCGTCCTTTACTACGGCGAACAGTGGCGTAAACTGCTGGAAAACCAACCTGACCGGTACGTATGCTCTTAGTTCCGATCAGACTTTAGAGTCCGGTGATATCAACCTGACGGGTGTAACGGCCAATGTCGTTACGCTAAACTGGGCCATGAAATACCAGATGGAATCTGCCAATTTCGACCAATTAGCTGTATATGTGGAAGAAGTAGGTGGCGGTGGCCTTACCCAAAATGTCTTTACCTGGCTGGGCGCAACCCAGACTGTGGGCGTAGGCAATCCCGTTGTTAACGTGCCAATGTCATCGGGCTGGGGTCTCTATTTTGCCGACATTTCGGCCTTTAAGGGTAAAGTCATCCGGTTTAAAGTAAGGCTCACCGCAGATAATACGGTTAATTTTGCCGGAGTAGCCATTGACGATGTCAAGATCTATGGCGACTGTACCACCCCTACGGCTACCCTCTCGGCCAGTCCGTCCACAACCCTGACCTGCGCCCAGAGCAGCCTGACACTGACGGCGGGCGGGGGGAACACCTACGTCTTCAACGGACCGAGCGTGGTGAGCCAAAGCGGCAACCAGGCCGTGGTTAACGCAGCGGGGGTTTATTCAGTCACCGTCACCAGCGTCGGCGGATGCAGCAGCACCACGAGTATTGCCATCAGCCAGAATATCATCGCGCCCACGCCGACTATCTCGGCCAGT
>CAWAJC010000024.1:0-59186 GCA_963782245.1 uncultured Cytophagales bacterium | reverse complement strand
GGGTAATCCAATCTCCTCCATGACCCGTCGACCCGTTAGCCGGGTATTCGTCTCATAAAAGAAGGAGGTTCGCCCAGCCAGGTTGAACAGACCCGCCAGAAAAACGCCCACCGATATCCAGTGGTTTGCGAAAGGACGATAGAGTGTGTCGTCGACCAGGTAGTACGTACCGATGCACAAGGCGACGGATATCCCCAAACTAACGAACTGCCGATCAGCGTAGTACGAACGGGTTGGCTATCGCGCAAGAGAGCAAGTTGGTCCCGCAGGCTGGTCAGCTGATTTTCGCGCTGGGCGATGCGGGTAGTAAGGGTTTGTATCTGCCCGGTGTACTGCGCTGCCAATTCGGTGAGTGGAATGGCCTGACTGGCGAAAAATGCGCTGATCTGAGCGATTTTGGTGTCAGGCTGCGCATTGGAAAGGCCGAATAAAACACCTTCGTCACGCAAGGATTCTTCGTCGGCGAGCCAGGCGGGTAGCGGAACGACAGCAGGGGAGGGTAGTAAGGATGCCGCTACTAGTTCGCTACTATCCGCCTGCTGAAAGGGGACGGGTATACTTCTCCTTCGCAACGGCAGTTGCCTCCGGAACGGGGCTGGGGGATGTTGCGTGAAAAAGGCCCGCAGCCAGTTGATTAATGTCATCATCGAGACCCGATTTTCCGGGGTAAACCGGTGATACCCAGAAAACGGACGAAAATAAGCCAATAGTGAAGGGGCAAATGTAACGGATTAGGGACGAACGGCGGAAGAATTTATCCGGGCTTTTGTAGCCAGGATGGGCTGAAAGCAACTTGCCAGGCTAAAACTGTCCGAATTGGTTGACCGGTCAGCTGCCAATGGACCTGCCGGTTAACCGAACGATGTCTGTCGTATTCAGGAAAAGTGGAAAGAGATAGTAACAGGCCTGTTTTACCGTTGTAGGAAGATGCGCTGGAGTGCACCCCAAAGTCGCTTTTTCAATGCGTGGTCTGCTTCGATGGTTGGTAGTGAATCGGCCATCAGGAACGTGATCCCTTCAAACCGGACCGGCGAGTATCGGTCCATCATGATATCGAGCTGAATCCGCTCAAACGGTACGCCGAAGGTTATAAAATGATTGATGTATTTACCCCGCAGGAGTTCGGGAAAGTCAACGTCACTAACCCCGTGAAGATTCAGCAAGTCAACCCCGTTAATATTGAGGTTCACGGCTTTCAGGATTTTTTCGAGGAATAACAGATTGCTGGGGTCCAATGCTCTTCATCGGCCAGCAACAACACTTTATGGTTCAGCTGGGGCAAACGGGGTTGCTGCTGAACGGGTGGCAACACGGAGGGTACTGCCGGGCGTGCCGGGGGCTGAGGCAGTGGTTCAGGTTTGGCCGCTGGCACTACCGGCTCAGGCGGGAATCACAACGGGAATAAGCTGCTCATTCAGGACCAGATCAACAGCCAGTGGCTGGTCCGCTCTCATCAATGAACCGGCCGACAGGGTATCCAACTCCGCCAGCAAATCAATGCTGTCCATAGCAGCACGGCGCATCGTACAACGGCAGGCGTGTCCGCTGAAGCAACTACGTCCCACGGTTCGCCCGGTAGCTGAAAGAGGGATTCGTTTTGATAAAGGGTCTGGTAAAAAGTTCTGGCCGACATATAACGGAACAAAAACAACAGACCGCAACGGGCTCTTGTGAAAACAACCCGGTTGCGGTCTACGGTCAGTATTGATTGATACTACGCAATGACCGCCTGCCGGTGAATGATGGCTTCGCGGTCGGGGCTGGTCGAAATAAAGTTGATCGGCAAGCCGAGAGTGTCCTCCAGAAAGTAAACGTAAGTGGCCAGTTCCGGCGGCACATCGGCAAACGAACGGATATCGGTCAGGTCGGTTTTCCAACCCGAGAAGGACTGATAAACCGGCTTTACGGATGTGTCGCACAAATCATACGGCATCTTCTCGGTTTTCGTGCCATCGGGGAGTTCGTAGTGCGTGCATACCTTTATTTCATCGAAGATGTTCAGTACGTCCACTTTCATCATCACCAGCTGCGTAACCCCATTAATCATGATGGCGTATTTCAGGGCGGGCAGGTCGAGCCAGCCACACCGGCGCGGACGGCCGGTTGTTGAGCCAAACTCACGCCCTTCCTTCCGAATTTTCTCACCCAACTTCATCCAGTTGAGTTCGGTGGGGAAGGGGCCGCTGCCAACGCGGGTACAATAGGCTTTGAAGATACCGAACACTTCCCCAATCTGGCTGGGAGCAACCCCCAGCCCCGTACAGGCACCAGCGGCCATAGTACTGGAGGAGGTTACGAACGGGTACGAGCCAAAATCAATATCGAGCAGCGAACCCTGAGCCCCTTCGGCCAGTACTTTCCTGCCCGACTGGATAGCCTCATTCACCGCATATTCACTGTCATTCAACTGAAACTGCTTCATGAACTCCACCGCCCCGAAAAACTCCGTTTCGGCCTGCGGCAGTACCGATGCATAATCGAAATTGTTCTGCTCCAGAATGACCTTATGAACGGCTACCAGCTTGTTGTATTTCTCCTGAAAATTGGGTGATAGAATATCACCCACCCGCAACCCCTGCCGGGCTACTTTATCCTGGTACGTTGGACCGATACCCCGCAGCGTTGACCCAATTTTCGAGTCACCCTTGGCTTGTTCATAAGCCGCATCCAGCAATCGGTGCGTCGGGATGATAATGGATGCCTTGCGTGAAATCTGGAGGTTATCGGTCAGGGCAAGGTTAAATGTTGCCAGCCCGTCAATTTCTTTTTTAAACACAATGGGGTCCAAAACAACCCCATTGCCAATGATATTGAGAATGTCGTTGCGGAAAATGCCGGATGGAATCTGGTGCAACACGTGCTTTAATCCATTGAATTCAAGCGTGTGTCCGGCATTGGGACCACCCTGAAAACGGGCCACCACCTGGTACTGCGGGGCCAGCACGTCCACAATTTTACCCTTTCCTTCGTCGCCCCACTGGAGGCCTAATAAAACATCGATCATTTACTTGGTTGATTGATTGACTAATGATACGGGTTAACGTATGTAAGGTTGAGTGAACGGTTCCATAGAAAACAGGAAGCTGTTCAGGCTATTATTAACCAGGGGCAACCAGGAGCAGGGTATTAGCAGCGTGTTGTCCCCATCGGTATAATGGTATCTGCCGCGCAGCAAATAACCCTGCATCGTCACAGCCGGTTAGTCCATTGAAACGCTGGCAGACTGGGATTTTTTCGTAGTTTCCTCCCGGTTCTCACAGAAATCGCGGGCGCAGGAGCCGTAAAAAATCAGCGAGTGGTGCATCACATTGAATTTCAGCATATCGCCCACCATATTTTGAATGTTCTGAACGCGCGGGTCGCAAAATTCCATCACTTTATGGCAGTCGGTGCAAATCAAATGGTCATGCTGCCGAAACCCGTACGATTTTTCGTACTGAGCCAGGTTACGGCCAAACTGATGTTTAGTCACCAGATCGCAGTCAACCAGCACATCCAGCGTGTTGTAAACCGTTGCCCGGCTCACCCGGTATTTCTTGTTTTTCATGGAGATATACAACTCGTCCACGTCGAAGTGGTCCTGTCGGTTGTAAATCTCTTCGAGAATGGCAAAGCGCTCGGGCGTTTTCCGAAGCCCCTTTCGTTCGAGGTACGCCCGAAAGATCATCTGAGCAGCTTCTAAATTAGTTTGTGTCGGCGCCTGTTGCATAGGGGCAAATTTAGTGAAGAATGAAGAATGTATGGTGAAGAATAGCAAATAACAACTACTCTCTGGCTAAGCTATTCCACATTCTTCCCGTTAAATTTTTCACTGGATCAATCAAATCGGACCACTTCAAACACGCCCTGCACGTGTTCAATCTTCTGAATCAGGGTGTCGAGATGGGCCGTATCGTGGACGTAGAGCCGGATATTTCCCTCAAAGATACCGTCTTTGGAGTCAATCGCTACCGAGCGCATGTTGATGTGCAGCTCGTTGCTGATAATCCGCGTTACGTCGTTTATCAACCCAACCCGGTCGGTACCGGTAATCCGCAGGCCCGCCAGAAAAGCCAGTTCTTTCTGGGATGTCCACTTGGCCTTGATGATCCGGTTACCGTGGTTGGACATCAGCTCAACGGCGTTTGGACAGGTAACGCGGTGGATTTTGATGCCGTCGTTTATGGTAACGAAGCCAAATACGTCGTCGCCCGAGATGGGATTACAACACTTGGAGAGCGTATAGTCGATGCGATCCATATCCTCGCCAATGAGCAACATATCGGCATCCGCCCGCTCCCCGTGAATCTTTTTTAGCTCCTTTACAAACGCCTTTGCATCGGGGAGGGTGTCGGTATTGAGTTTGTTGGCCCGGTTTTCCTTCGCTTCCTTATCCGCCTTGAATTTTTTCAGTTCGCTGACATCCACGTGCCCTTTGCCCACCCGGTAAAAGAAATCGTCGGTTGTTTTTGAGCCAAAGTAAGCCCGCAACTGATTGATGACTTCGTTGGTCATTTCCAGGCGCAGGAGCCGAAGTTTCTTGTTGACTAACTCCCGGCCATCCGTAACGAAGCGCTTGTTATCTTCCTTTATCAGGTCTTTGATCTTGGTTTTGGCCTTCGAGGTAACCACAAACCGAAGCCAGTCTTCGCTGGGCTTCTGCCGGTTCGACGTGATGACCTCTACCTGATCCCCATTCTGGAGCACGTAGCTAAGCGGTACCAGTGTATTATTGACTTTGGCCGCCATGCACCGCGCCCCGATCTGGGTGTGAATGTCGAACGCAAAGTCGAGGGCGGTAGCGCCCCGTTGCAACACCTGAAGGTCACCCTTGGGCGTAAACACAAAGACCTCCTCGCTGTACAGATTACTCCTGAAATCATCGACAAACTCGATGGCGGCCTTTTTGTCGCCACTCCCTGCCGACTCGATCATGTCGCGAACCTGACTGATCCAGGCTTCGATACCCTCGCCGGTTTTGGTGTCGTTACCCTTGTATTTCCAGTGGGCTGCGTAGCCTTTTTCGGCAATTTCATTCATCCGTTCCGTCCGGATCTGAACCTCTACCCACTGGCCCAGGCGGCTCATTACCGTTGTATGGAGTGATTCGTACCCATTGGTGCGGGGGGTACTGATCCAGTCCTTAAGCCGGTCGGGGTTGGGTTTGTAGTGATCCGTTACGATGGAATACGCCCGCCAGCAGGCTGCTTTCTCCTCCTCCTGGGGCACATCCAGAATGATGCGCACCGCAAACAAATCATAAATTTCCTCGAATGGCTTTTTCGATTTGTTCAGCTTCGTCCAGATCGAATAAATCGATTTGGGCCGGCCTTTGATGAGGTAGGCAAGGCCCGTTTCCGCCAGCCCTTTCTCAATGGGCTCAATAAACCGCCCAATAAACCGATCACGGGCCAGCCGGGTATCGCGGAGTTTTTTGGCAATATCCTTATAGGCTTCCGGCTCAACGTGTTTCAGGTACAGGTCTTCCAGTTCCGACTTAATGGCGTACAGGCCCAGCCGGTGGGCGAGGGGCGCGTAGATATAAATCGTTTCGGAGGCAATCTTCAACTGCTTGTCGCGGGGCATCGAGTCCAGCGTTCGCATGTTGTGCAGCCGGTCGGCCAGTTTGATCAGGATAACCCGTACATCATCCGACAGGGTCAGCAGCATCTTCCGGAAATTCTCCGCCTGCTGGGATGACCCGTACTCGAAATAGCCCGAAATCTTGGTCAGGCCGTCAATGATGCGGGCTACTTTGGGACCAAATGCCCGGTCTATATCCGCAATGGTGGTTTCGGTATCTTCCACCACATCGTGGAGCAGCGCAGCGACAATACTGGTGGGACCCAAACCAATTTCTTCAACGGCAATCTGCGCTACGGCCAGTGGATGGTATATGTACGGCTCTCCTGAGCGCCGACGCATGTCTTTATGGGCTTCGGCCGACGTGTTGAATGCCCGTTTTATCAGCTTGGCATCGTCCCCCTTCAGCATTGGTTTGGCGGCCCTCAGCAACCGTCGGTAACGTTTAAGGATTTCCTGCCGTTCCAGTTCTAAATCAATGACTGGTTCGGCCTGGGGGCGGGATTCGGTAACATTCATCATTGGTGGCTGCCTGACAGCTATTTCCTTTAGGTTGTACTCGTACTACCAAGATAACAAAATAATAATGGAATATGGAGCGGTAAACCACTAAAAATAAAACCTATTGACATTTCGCTTGAAGAGTTAAATTTTTTTAGTAGTTTTGCACCCTCAAAAGGCGGTAAGCCTGAGTTTTTTGAGCCACTGAATTGCGGGCGTGGCGAAATTGGTAGACGTGCCAGACTTAGGATCTGGTGCCGCAAGGCATGGGGGTTCGAGTCCCTCCGCCCGTACTAAATTGCGAATGAGCGAATGAGTGAATGAACGGTCCGCCGTTGCGGTGAATAACCTCCGGGAAAACATTCACTAATTCACTCGTTCGCTCATTCATCATTTTAAAACAAGAAATCGTGGATATTACTTTAGAAAAAGCGGACGAAACCAATGCTTCGCTGAAAATTACCCTGACCCCTGCCGACTATAAGCCGGAAGTTGATAAAAAACTAAAAGATTATAGCCGTAAAGTTCAGTTGAAGGGCTTCCGACCCGGCCACGTACCGCCTTCGCTGGTGCAGAAAATGTACGGCAAAAGCATTCTGGTCGACGAAATCAACGCGATGCTGAGCAAAACGGTTACCCAGTATATCCGCGAAAACAAATTACAGGTAGTGGGCGATCCCGTTCCTGACCGGACTCAGGCCGACGAAATCGACTGGGACAACCAAACGGATTTTGCCTTCAGCTACACGCTGGGTCTGGCATCGGAATTCGATATTGATTTCAGTGATCTTTCCAGCGTAACGCGCTACGAGATTCAGGCCGGCGAGGCTGAAGTAGACAGTACGATTGCTGATCTGCAGCAGCGTTTTCATACCCAGGGTCATGGCGAAGAAGTGGGCGATGGCGACACAATCTACGGTGAACTAAAGCAGGCCGGTACGGAAGAGGATACGGCAGGTTTCTCGGCTAAAACGGCTTTCCCGATGAATCAGATGGCCGAGGATGCCAAAGGACAGTTTGTTGGTAAGAAAAAGGAGACCTCGTTACGTTTGTACTGGAAGATGCGTTCCCGGACGAGAAAGCCCGTGCCAACGCTACCGGTGTGAAGAAAGAAGAAGCCGCCGACCTGAAAGGGGAATTTACCTTTGCCATTGACGACATCACCCGCCACGAACCTGCTGAACTGAATCAGGAGTTTTTTGATAAAGTGCTGGGCATTGGTGCCGTAACGGACGAAGAGCAGTTCCGGGCCAAAGTAGTCGAGATTATCAAAAGCAACTACAGCCGCGAATCAGATCAGCTGTTGCGGCTGGACGTTGAGAAAACCCTCATCGACAACACGCCGATATTGCTGCCCGATGAGTTCCTGAAAAACTGGCTGCTGGAGGTAAACGAAGGGAAGTTTACGCCCGAGCAGGTTGAGGAACAATACGACGAATTCACCAAGTCGGTTAAGCTGCAGCTTATCAAAAATAAAATTGCCGACAAAGCTGATATCAAGGTTGAGCAGGAAGAGTTACTGAACGTGACCCGGCAGATGGTTCGGGAGCAGTTTGGTTTCATGGGTGGCGAAGATGAAGAGATGAATAAAACCATCGACCGCATCGCCCAGAACTACCTGATGGACGAAAAAAATAATGGCCAGAATTACACCACTACCTTTAACCGGGTATTCGATGATAAAGTGATCGAATATGCCAAAACCCAACTGACTGTGGTATCACAGGACGTGACGGTGGACGAGTTCAAGGCACTGGTAGAAAATCGGTAATTAGTTGCCCTCATCATAAAAAAGCGGCCCGGTCATTGATCGGGCCGCTTTTTTTATGGTAAAATCTGCAGATTTCTGAGCGGACTACCATTAACGCTTACGCCACCGATGGGGCAAACAGCGTGTTGACTGAAATGTCGAAATCGGGTAGGACAGGGGCGGCAGAGCAACGGTCATCGTCCAGGCAAATCGTTACCTGTTTGCGCGAGGTATACACGTATACGACTTCCTGTTCCGGGATAATCTTCCAGACTACCTGTACGCCGGCTTTGAAATACTCGACAATTTTTCCTCGATTCGGTAGGCCTGATCGGTTTCAGACAGCACCTCGATTACAAAGGCAGGAATCACATCGTCCCCATTTCGACCACTGTTCTAGTTTGTTCTTTCGTGAAGTAGGCAATATCAGGCAGGCGCATCTGCGTAGTCGTAAGCATCACGTCGGGTTCTGCCATGAATGTACCCGATTTATGATATCCTTTTTCGATAAAAGAGTCTATTCAATATATTGTAAATGAAATACTGCTTCTTTTTTATGCCTGAAAACTGGATAATATTCCCCATTGTTCCACTCGTATTTGAACCCATCCACAGGCTCCCACTGCATGAAGTCGGCAAATGTTTGAGGAAGTGTTGGCGCAGAAGCGTTTACCATAACAAGTGTTGTTTGATCGAATATAGTCAAAAGGCCGGAAGAGGGGGGGCGTTTGAACGTTTTGATACCGCCAGACGAGAACATAACAAAAAAGGTGGCCTGTTACCAGACCACCTTTTTCGTTACATGACAACGACCGGCGTTGCCATCCTAAAATCAGGCCAGATCGAAACGACCCAGGTTCATCACTTTAGTCCAGGCCGCTACGAAGTCCTTCACGAATTTCTCCTGCGCATCCCCACAGCCGTACACTTCCGCAATAGCGCGGAGTTCAGAGTTGGAACCGAAGATGAGGTCGACACGGGTGCCTGTCCACTTGCGTTCGCCGGTTTTCCGATCAAGACCCGTAAATATATCCTGGGCTTCCGAGTTGGCTTTCCAGGTGGTACCCATATCCAGCAGGTTGACGAAATAATCGTTGGTGAGCGTTTCCGGGCGATTCGTAAACACACCGTGCTTCGAGTTGTCGAAGTTCGCGTTCAGTACCCGCATACCGCCCACGAGCACGGTCATCTGGGGCGCAGTCAGCGTCAGCAGCTGGGCTTTGTCGACCAGCATATCCTCCGCCGGCGATATATGAATTGGGTTCAGGTAGTTGCGGAATCCGTCGGCACGGTGCTCCATGGCGTTGAACGATTGCACGTCGGTTTGCTCCTGCGACGCATCGGTACGGCCCGGCGTGAAAGGCACTACCACCTCGTGACCGGCATTCTTAGCCGCCTGCTCCACACCGGCGCATCCACCCAGCACGATCAGATCGGCGAGCGATATAGCCTTGCCGCCAGACTGGGCACCATTGAACTCAGCCTGAACGCCTTCGAGCGTTTTCAGTACGGTGGCCAACTGAGCCGGATTGTTGACGGCCCAATCTTTTTGCGGTGCCAGTCGAAGACGGGCACCATTGGCACCACCGCGTTTGTCGGAGCCACGGTACGTAGAGGCCGACGCCCAGGCTGTCGTTACCAGTTGAGAAACCGACAGGCCCGAAGCCAGCAGTTTGCCCTTCAGATCGGCAATGTCCTGCTCGTTGACCAGTTCGTGCGTAACCGCCGGAACAGGGTCCTGCCAGACCAGCTCTTCGGTTGGTACTTCCGGGCCGAGATACCGTTCAATCGGACCCATATCGCGGTGCGTCAGTTTGAACCAGGCGCGGGCAAAGGCGTCGGCAAACTCATCCGGATTTTCGTGGAAGCGTCTTGAAATTTTCTCGTAGGCAGGATCAGCCCGCAGGGCGATGTCCGTTGTCAGCATCATGGGGGCATGTCGCTTCGATGGATCATGAGCATCGGGTACGGTACCGGCACCGGCACCATCTTTGGGGCGCCACTGGTGCGCACCGGCCGGGCTTTTGGTCAGTTCCCATTCGTAGCCGAACAGGTGCTCAAAATACTCGTTACTCCACTGCGTTGGTTTCGTGGTCCAGGTTATCTCGATACCGCTGGTGATGGTATCGGCTCCGTGACCGGTGCCATAGGAGTTTTTCCAGCCAAGACTTTGCTCGGCAATGGGCGCACCGGCGGGTTCGGAACTAACGTACTTGCCCGGATCGGCAGCACCGTGGGTTTTGCCAAAGGTATGGCCACCCGCAATGAGGGCAACGGTTTCTTCGTCGTTCATGGCCATACGTCCGAAGGTTTCCCGAATGTCGTACGCGGCACCAAGCGGATCGGGCCTTCCTTCCGGTCCTTCCGGGTTCACGTAAATGAGGCCCATGTGGGAAGCACCCAGGGGCTGCTCAAGTTTACGAGTGCCATTGCTGCCTGCATACCGGGGCTTATCGCCCATCCATTCGGTTTCAGAACCCCAGTAAACAGCCTCTTCCGGCTCCCAGACATCCTCCCGACCACCACCAAAGCCGAACGTCTTGAATCCCATCGACTCAAGGGCACAGTTGCCGGTAAGCACCATCAGGTCGGCCCAGGAAAGTTTCCGGCCGTATTTTTGTTTAACGGGCCACAACAGCAGGCGAGCCTTATCCAGGTTTGCGTTATCGGGCCAGCTATTGAGGGGCGCAAAGCGCTGGTCGCCGGAACTGGCACCACCCCGGCCATCGCCAATGCGGTAGGTACCCGCACTGTGCCAGGCCATCCGAATGAAAAAGGGTCCGTAGTGACCGAAGTCAGCGGGCCACCAGTCCTGCGACTTGGTCATCAAATCGACTATATCCTGTTTTACGGCAGCCAGATCAAGCGACTTGAATTCCTCGGCGTAATTGAAATTTTCGCCCATCGGATCGGATAACGAGGAATGCTGGCGAAGAATATTCAGTTTCAACTGACTTGGCCACCAGTCCTTATTCGTCGTGCCACCCCCCGCACTTTTATTTACAGCCCCAACCGAAAAAGGGCACTTGCCCACGGTGTTGACTTTACTATCGTCGTTAACATCCCATACGGGTGCGAATGGCTGACTTTCGTGATTTCCCATGTCTGTTTGCTTTTATTTTTTAACAGTCAAATATAATGAAAATTTAAGTATAGTTTTTATCTATAGTTTTTATAAGCCTATAGTTAAAATCTATAAACCTTCTATTCGTCTGGAAATGGGAGAGTTGCTGCCAGGTGTACGAACTGTTTGGTCAGTAATTCAGCATAAACGGCGGGGAAAATCTATTTATGAGATTTTCCCCGCCGTTTATGCTGAATTACATCAATGACTACTGGTACTGAATATACATCGGAACGGGCGTCAGAGACAGCACTTCCTTCGGGGTCATGATACGGGAGCCGGGTTTCCGGAAATCGTTGTCATAAAACAGTTTGAAGCCCGTGTACTGTACCGGTTCCTTCTGGATATAATCGTGGTACGAATCCTTCTTGAGAACGGGAGGGCCCCAGCCGTCCATGTCCATCACGATCTGCACGTTGGGATCAAGTTTGATGTTCTTGTAGTTCTTAACCATGCCCTGCGTGAACCGGTGAACGACCAGCACTTTAGGTGGCAGCTTATTCTCTCTTACAACACGGCTCAGAAACCGCACCGCCTGATTGATATCGGCTGCATCGTACGAGCCTATCTTCGACCCGGGCCGGGCCCCCGTCACCATCGAAAACTCCGGGTCGATACCCAGGTGAACGAAAGGAAGCTTAAGGTATTTTTCCATATATTCCATCTCCGGACCCAGTGGTGCGTGGCCCCGCTGGATGTCGAGGAATACGATAGCCTTGTGCTCATTCCCCCATTTCAGCACCTTTTTGATTGTTTTGTCGGACATCCGCAGACGATAACCGCCATCTTTACCGGGCAAACCCTGGGCCGTGGTGGCTACCAGATGAAGGGCGGGCTGGATGGGTGTGTTGGTGGAGTCCGCTTTTTTCCAGTTCTTGATTTCGTTGTCCAGACGCTGGAGCATTTCTTCTTTCGGGTATTGACCGAGGGCTCCCATTTTTTTGGAGTGTGGGTTCCCGTAATAAGCAAAAATGCGGTATTTGGGCAGGATAGCGCCCGTGGGTGCGTAGGTCAGCGAATCGAGGGTAGAGTCGCCCGTACTCACCGAACGGGTGGACGTCATGGCCCCGGCAGCGGGCGTTTCTGAAGAATCGGACGGTGATACTGATGCCAGAGAGTCGGTACCCGGTTTTCCGGTTTTCGCCGAATCGTCCGGTTTTGATTGAGAAGAGCAGCCGGTAAATTGACAAACTGCCAGCAGGCAGAGCGCGGCCAGTGAAAAACGCATACTACAGAAACAAGTTTAAAAGATGATTCACAAAAAAAAGGTTGAACTCCCATGAAGGAATGTCAACCCTACGATGCAAGTATAACCCCTAATGACAACTTTTCAAAGTACTAATTCGCCCAGACCCTGACGGATAATGGAAAAGTCATCATCCGTTGCATCAACAATGGTGGAGGCAACATTACCGCCGTAGCCACCGTCAATGACAATATCTACCTGGTGCTGGAACTTCTCAAAAATCAGTTCGGGGTCGGTGGAGTACTCAACAATCTCGTCTTCATCGCGAATGGACGTCGTGATAATGGGATTGCCCAACTGCTGTACAATCTGGCGGGGAATGTCGTTATCCGGTACCCGGATACCTACCGTTTTCTTGTTGGTATTCAGGAGTTTGGGTACATTGTTTGTGGCCTGCAGAATAAACGTGAACGGGCCCGGCAGGGCACTTTTCATCAGCTTGAACGCCTGGTTGCTCACCCGTGCATAGTCGGCAATATGGCTCAGGTCGTAACAGATAAACGAGAAGTCATTTTTGGCGGGTTTAATGCCTTTGATGCGGGCTATTCGCTCCACCGCCCGTGCGTTATGAATGTCGCAGCCCATGCCATAGACGGTATCGGTTGGGTAGATAATAACGGCACCCTCCCGCAGACTTTTTACGATATGATCGAGTCGGCGGGGATCGGGATTGTTTGGGTATAACTTAATGAATTCAGCAGCCATAATAGTGGGATACAGACGGTACGCAGGTGGTAGATGGAGAATGAGGTTTGCTAAAGGCTAAACCAAAACCATTTGAACCGGTTTCGCCCATTTACGAACAAAGGACCATTGGCAATAGTGCCGGTAAACCCAGTTGACCGGAATACGAAGCTTACTCATGGCCAACACGGTCCGGGTAAGCAGATCAGGATGAGCAAATTGCCGGATGAGATTTCCGAACTGCAAGGCCAGATCGAACTGCTCGGCGTAAAACGCTTTTCGGACAAATTTCTGTATACGTCGGGCCAGTACCCGTCGTTCGGCGGGTGTTTCGCACAGTGCCAGGGCTTTCCGGCAAACGAGGAGGGTAGAGGGCAACAGTTCATTGCGGGGCTGGGTTACCCGTACCGACAGGGCATTAGGGTGGCGTCGTTTGTGGGTCAGGATAGTATCCTGGTACGCGTACCGGCAGAACCGGGACGACCGCACCCAGAAATCAAAATCTTCGTAGCTAAGGGCTTCATCGTACCCGTTCAGCTGGTGCAGTACCCATCGGCGCATCATCATGGTGGGCGTGCAGATAAAATAACCGGTAAGAACCTGCCTGAAAACATGACCCGTTGGTACCACCGTCCGGGCAAGACCGGTGGCTGGGTCAATTGGATAATGCGCCCCCGTCACGTTTCCGCTGGCGTCGATGTAGGTGGCATTGGAGAACACCACGCCGTATTCGTCTGGCAGCTGCTCAAAAAAAAACACCTGCCGGGTTACACGATCAGGCAACAGCACGTCATCCGCTGAGAGGTCGATGATGTACTGCCCCCTCGCCAGTGCTAATCCCTGGTTGAAGGCCCGGTTCAGACCCACGTTGAGCGCATTACGGATAAACCGGATGGCCGGGTACGGATGAATAACTGCATGAATGCAGGTTGCGGTCTGGTCAGTACTGCCATTGTCAATAACAATCAGGTCAATGTTGGGGTAACTCTGGTCAATGACCGACTGGATGGCCTGGGCAACAAATGATTGCTGGTTATAGCTGGTACAGATAACCGTTACCCAGGGCAGCAATGGTTGGAAAGCAGCAGTTGATGCCAGTAAAGACTGGTCGTTGCGAACGAAGGGCATGCCAGAGGTAAGAGCAGTTCAGGGACTAATGAGCGTATAGCCCTGATTCATTGATTACTATACAGACTTATGTTTGGCGGACCGGTCATCATTAGGTACTAAATAAAAAAAAGAAAACTTATTTTCTGCTAAAAGTAAGGTGTGGCACACTTTTCGCAAACGTCACTACCGAACATATTTCAGTTGTGCCCGTTGGGTACCAGTCTGGAATGTGTGCTTTACATTTATGGGTTAGGTTTCGCAAACGCCATCTTTAGTCTTAAGGGGTGGCGTTTGTTGTTTTTTGTGCCTCGCTCGGATTTTCGTCGCCTTCCAGATCATAGAGGGCAACATTCATCTCGAAACCCAGAATGAGCAGCAGGGAGATCAGGTTGATCCAGATCATCAGCGCAATCAGCGTACCAATAGATCCGTATACTTTGTTGTACGAACCAAAGTTGGAAATGTAGAACGAAAAGGCGAGGGTTGTCAGCACGATTAGTACCGAAGCTGTAACGGCCCCCGGCATGATGAACACCCATTTCATATTAACATTCGGTCCCAGCCGGTAGATAATGGTAACAGCCCCGACAAACACCGCGAAAACAACCAGGTATCGGCCCACATCCAGGAGGTTGGCGAAGAAAACGTTGTTCAGAATGCCGAAGTGAAGCAGGTAATCGCTCACGTTGGCACCAATAATCAAAACCACAACGGCCAGAATCAGGGCAAAGGCCAGGGTAAACGTCAGGACAACCGCAGTAGCCCGAATCTTTAAAAAACTCCGCCGTTCCGCTGATTTGTACGATGAGTTGAAGGCGTGAATCAGCGCCACCAGGCCGCTGGTAGCTGAATACAGCGCCAGCAGAAAACCAAACGACAACACATTACTTTGCGGCCGACTGATGATGTCCTGAATCGTGGTGTTCACAATCGTGAAGGTGTTCCCCGGCAATACTTCCTGAAAAAAACCCATGATCTGTTTCTGAAGGTCGGGGACAAACGTAATGTAAGGAATGAGGGTGAAGAAGAAAATAACGGTTGGGAATACGGCCAGGATAAGGCTATAGGAAACAGAAGCAGCGCGCTCACTGGTGTCGTTATCAACAATCTGATGGATCATCCGCTTCAGAAACGTGTACCAGGTACTGCGCGAATTGAACGGGTGATGATTGTGTAACCAGGCCTGAAGGCCAACCAGTGCCTTCAAACGTAACAGTTTATCGAACATGGTGATTCAAGTAGTTAGTACCGATGTCTACCTGCCAGGAACCGGTTAGTGTTGACTGTCAGCTGAGTGTCAACGAACAACTATGCCTGATTTAACTGCCTTCCCGAAAGAAAGGTTTAGTAGCCTCAACCAGTTCTGACGGGGCCGCGCAGGGGCGGCCCGTATCGGTACGGACGAAAACCAGGGTCGTTTGACCCGAATTGAGCAGCTGACCCGCCTGGTTGAAAATCTCGTACTCAAACAGGAGCCGGGTTTTGGGCAGTTGCGGGATGGTAACGCGAATGGTGAGCAGGTCGTCGTACCTGGCCGGACGAATAAAGCGGGAGTTGAGGTCGTACACCGGCATTGATATACCGTCTTCCTCTATCTTTTTATAACTCAATCCGAGGTGGCGAAGAGCCTCAACCCGACCAATCTCGTAAAAACGGGCGTAGTTGCCGTAATACACAATTCCCATCTGATCCGTGTCGTAATAACGAACCCGAATGTTTGTAACCTCGTGAGTAAGCATGCGTTGATAAGCAATGATGAATGAGGAAGTATACAGGGTGAATTGACTATCCACATCCCTACTTACCCAATAAAAAACTACTTCATAATCTTCATCCGGTTCAGGGCCTGCTGGTACAGGCGGGCGTTGGCCATGTGCTCGGCCAGGGTTTTCGAGAAGGTATGATAGCCATTGAAACGGGCATCGACCACAAAAAACAGGTAATCGTGCTTTTCGGCGTTCAGTACGGCATCGATGGTAGCGGGCGCGGGCAGGTTAATGGGGCCGGGGGGTAAGCCGGTGTAGCGGTAGGTATTGTACGGGGAATCGACAGCCAGTTGCCGGTTCAGCAGTCGGCGGATGCCAAAATCGCGCAGGGCAAAAATAACCGTCGGATCGGCTTCCAGTTTGATGCCCTGTTTGAGCCGGTTCAGGTATACGCCCGCCACGCGGGGCTGCTCATCCCGTTTGTTGGTTTCGGCCGCTACAATGGAGGCCAGCACCTGAACCTGGGTTTGGCTCATGCCCAGGGCTTTGGCTTTTTGCTGCCGCTCCGGGGTCCAGAATTTCTTGTACTCCGTACTCATCCGCTCCAGCAAGGCTTCGGGTTCGATGGTCCAGAACATTTTGTAGGTGTTGGGCAAAAACAGGCAAACAATGGTCGTGGTGTCAAAACCGTATTGCTGGCAGGTAGCCGGGTCGTTGAGTAAGGCGCCAAGGGAGTCGGAACTAAAGGCAAACTTGCTGCCAAGCCGCTGGATGAGGTCACTCTTTTGCCGCATGCTGTTGAAGGTAACATCCATAGCGTCCTGGCTACCATTACGCAGTTTAACCAGGGCTTCGCGGTTGCCCATGCGTGGCCTTATCTCGTAGCGGCCTATCTTTACCCGCTCCGGGTACTTCATCAACTTGGCCAGAAACCGGAACGATGTTTCATCATTGACAACGTCGTGTTTCTTCAGCGTATCCATAACCGACTCAAACGTAGCACCACGCGGAATCAGCAGGGCAAAGGGTTTATCATTGTCCTGCACCAGCAGGTTCGGGCTCCGGTATATCTGCCAGAAGTAAAACGAAAACGTTGTCAGCAGGATAGATACCGTGAGGAATAAGCCTATTTTGAGATTTTGGGACATGGTAAGCGGTAAGTAAGGGTTACTGTATAAGGAACGGTTGCGGTCAGAAGGTCATTGCAGATGGCTCATCAGGCACCGTACCGGATTCCGTTTATAGTATGCCGCAAATTTACGCCAAAACATGACCTGTTCCTGTATATAGCGCATGAAGTATGCGTTATCCCCTGCATCTTTCATTGGGTTGACGCGTTCCCTTATCGGTAAAATGGTTGTAAATTTGAGCGAATCAAATCAACTTGCTTTGGTTGTTCGTCAATTCTTCCCGCGCCGGACGGCACGCGGTCCCTCGCTTTATACGCTTTCGTTCTGGTTGCTTGCCCTGAGTAACTTTTTGTTCTGCGCCAGTTTCTCGATGATGATTCCCGAGCTGCCCGCTTACCTGACGAGGATGGGCGGTAAGGAGTACGTGGGGCTTATTATTGCGCTGTTTACGCTCACGGCGGGTATTTCGCGTCCTTTCAGTGGTAAAATTACGGATACCGTGGGGCGGGTGCCGGTCATGGCGTTCGGGTCCATCGTGTGCTTCATTTGTGGATTGTTGTATCCCTACCTGCTCACGGTGTGGGGATTTCTGACGCTCCGGCTTATTCATGGGTTCTCGACGGGTACCAAGCCCACCGCTACGGCCGCTTACGTAGCCGATATGGTACCGGCTAACCGGCGGGGCGAAGCCATGGGGACCCTGGGCCTGTTCACGGCCATGGGCATGTCGCTCGGACCCGCCATTGGGAGCTGGCTGGCCACCGATTTCTCCATGCAGCTAATGTTCTGGACATCGTCGGCTTTTGCCCTGCTGTCCATCGTCATTCTACTGCAGATGCCCGAAACGCTGGTTAATACGCAGCCATTTCGGTTGGGTCTGTTACGCTTGAAAAAAAAAGAGATTTTCGATAAATCAGGCCCTCCCGCCGTTCATTGTACTGTTGCTGCAATCCTTCTCATCGGGGGTGGTGCTGATTGTGGTGCCAACGCTGAGCACCTCGCTGGGTATTGCCAATAAAGGGCTTTTCTTCTCCGTCTATACCATTGCCTCGCTGGGTATCCGGCTGTTATTCAGTCGTAGCTCCGACCGGTACGGACGATTGCCGGTCCTGTTCGTGTCGACCAGTGTGCTGGTTATTTCAATGGTCCTGCTGATGCTGACCGATTCGACCGCCTGGTTCTGGACGGCAGCCGTTTTCTATGGCATGTCGTGGGGGATGAACTCACCCACGGTGCAGGCGTGGACGGCCGACCTGAGCAACGAAAAAACGCGGGGGCGGGCCATGGCAACCATGTATATTGCCCTCGAAGCGGGTATCGGCCTGGGGGCCGTGGGTGCGGGCTGGGTGCTCAATCACACGGTGGGTGAAGCCGGCATATCGGCATCATTTGGCGTGTCGGGCATCATGGCTCTCCTGGCCGTTGGGTATCTGGGCTGGTTCTGGCGAAGCGACCACCAGAAACGATTGATTCCAATGAACGAAGCCGACGAAATGGCCCTGGTAGACGGTGAACCCTGATGGAGGCTATCGAACCTGAAATCCGCCCGCTGGTCGATGCTCTGAACCAAACCGGTCTGGTACGCACATTTTCGAGTTGCCAGGGGCACTTTGGCCCGGATGAGCAAACCCTCGTCGACCGAAACCACGCCGACGTCCGGTTTGTACCCGCCGAGGGGGTGTCAACGGAAGCTGTAGAGAAACTGGTGGCCAGCCTGCTCACCCGGTTCAAAAGTCAGCACGGCCTGATTCCCGTTCACCTTACAGGATACAAACTATACACCCCCCTTGATGGTGAATCGGTTGAAGAAACCTTCGTGCTCCAGCTCCGGCTGTTCAATCGCTTCGACCCACCCGACCGCAAGCGAAGTGATACAGACCGGGCCATCGGGCAGGCGGTAGCATTGTTGACTTGACCCAACGACCCTGATTATTGATGATATGCGAAAACTCAACTGAGCATACGTACCTGAACCTTTCTACACTCATCTGGTCGGGCCGAAAACTCTCCTTAGGGACGGGCCTCTTGTCACCGGTAGTCTGCTCACGAAAAGCGGGCAAAACTCACTTTTCGATTAGTTGCGTCGATGGACAAATCTACTCAAAGCGCACCGGATCCGCTTTTGTTTAACCTTCCCAACCGGGGCGTTTCTTGTGTTGAAAGTAACCTGTCTCGTCCTGCTCTATCCCAGCAGATTTTGGTGGTTGTCAGCCGCATCGTCCGGCTACGGCTTGACAGATCCATAAGCTAACCGTATCAGTCCGTAGGCAGTCAACTATTTACTCTCCACCAATTTACCATCCCGGTAACCGTGACTGATAAGCGAAGCGATTTTCCAGGTTCCATCTTGTTTTTCAAACACATAAAAAACGCGGGACATGTTTTTCGTGCCGTCGAGCATAGTTTCTATTGCACCGTCACTCGCATAGGCCGAAGTATCATTAACTCGCAGTCGGAAATCGGTCGAGGAAAAAGTGCTCGTGCCGGGAGTCGGCACCAACTTAAAATAGTCGCTGACACCTTTGATCCAGGTATCATAACCATGCGTGACCATCAAATCGACGGTGGGTAGGCCGGGAGTACTTTCAGAGTACAAATCGGCAGACTTAGTAAAGCAATTACTAAATGCGGGCAGGTCGCGCTTTTTGAAAGCCACTCTAAGATCGTCAATGACCTTGCGAATAGCCGTTTCGTCGCCAGACTGGGCGTGGGTGGTGGTCGGATTTGCCATGAGCGCAACGGCAGAGAGGGCAAGTGAGAGCAGAATGGTTTTCATTGTGAACTTAGTGAGAAGATAGTTATTAAATTGGTTGTCCAACGAGCCTAAAAGCCTTCCTGTCGGGGCGGCTCCACTGTCGCAGATAACCTGCAATTAACTCATATCCTGGCCGGGCCACCCAACGCCTTCAAGGGCTGATGGCTCAGGAAACTACTTGAAGATACACACGTATTACCTGCCTTTATATCCTTGATACGTTGGTCTGCAAACCCTCCTCCGGGAGGTGCCGCCTGTCGACGGGGACGACCCAACGTCGAGCAAGGGATTTTTACAAACTCAAGCCACTACCCGCTCGGTTTGCCGAAAAAGCATTCCTGACCAAACTGCAAGTACAAGAGAAAGTAAAACTTGACCCCACCCAATCGCTTTTTCGATGCCGTTCAAAACAGCCAATGTATGAATGGCGATAAGGGCCAAATTAGACAACAACACAAATAAAAGCATCACTCTGCCGCCAGACGAGGAACCAGCATTGCGGACATACCAGCACCCTACGGCATAAGCGATTAAGGTAGTTCCCCAACCTTGTGCAACCAGTTTAGCCCCGGGATTCATCCAGGAAGGATTAGTTAGATATTGGTCAGCCATAATATCAGGAGCGAATGTAAGCCCCAGCCCGAAGAGCGAAACGACAATAGCTACGAAGGTGAACAGATTTTTGGCATTCATTAGATGGACAGTTTAGGGATTACGAATTACTACGGCTTTTGGTTTGGGATCCAAACAAGGGCGTTTCTGTGGTCGCACACAACCCTGAAATGCAAACCCGAACCTGCCCAATCGGGGCGTTCGGATTGTCAACCGCAACCTGCCGAACGAGCAAAAACCTAACCTCTGCTGCCCGCTTCCTGTCGCACGGAAGCTGGAAAACGAACACTTTAAGGCCGATGCACCCAACATATTATTGTGCGCGATTTTGCGGAACTACTCTACTATAAAGGTCTAAGGTTCAGTTAGTTTTAGTTTCGAAAAATCGCAAAAAACAAATCTGGGCCAGATGCTGTATACAAATGAATACCGTTCGGTTGAAATAAGCAATAGTGGTCCTGATGAAGTGATTTAACGGTAGGAAGGGCATAGGGCTTACCGGATTACCTGTCTAACACCATGGGTGCCTAATGACCGGAAGCTCATTAACGTCACCTGGCTTTGCTGGAACGTACGAGCCAGGTTGAATGGGTGACTTCATTGCCAGTAGTTCAACTAGGATTTGACTTGTGAGCTGCATCCGACTGATATGGCAAACGCCTGAATCCAGCTTTTTAGCTGCACCCAGGCGTTTTATGGGCTTTTGCCCGCTCTACACTTGCTTACAAAATAAACTGGCTCAGGTCCCGGTTCTTTACCAGACCGTTCAGTTTTTCATTCACCAGCTCTTTCGTGACTACTACATGGGCATTGGCTCCAATAACGTCGGGAATGTCGAACATGAAATCGTTCATGAGGTGGCTCAGTACCGTCTGCAGCCGACGGGCACCGATATTCTCAACCTCGCCGTTGACCTCGAAGGCGATTCGGGCCAGTTCGCGCAGGGCATCATCATCGAAGGTTAGTTTGACTTCTTCCGCTTCCAGCATGGCTTCGTACTGCTTGGTAAGTGCATTACGGGGTTCCTTCAGGATATGGTAAAAATCATCTTCCGACAGGCTCTGCAGCTCCACCCGGATTGGGAAACGCCCCTGTAATTCGGGAATCAGGTCGCTGGGTTTGGCCACGTGGAAAGCCCCGGCGGCAATGAACAGAATATGGTCGGTATGGATAACGCCGTACTTGGTATTCACCGCACTGCCCTCCACAATAGGCAGCAGGTCGCGCTGTACCCCCTCGCGGCTTACGTCGGGACCGCCACCGCCGTTACCCGACCGGGCTGAGGCTACCTTATCAATTTCATCAATGAAGATAATACCGGCATCTTCGGCTTTACGAATGGCTTCCTCCTTCACCTCGTCCATGTCGATGAGTTTGGCGGCTTCTTCTTCCAGCAGAATGGTCCGGGCTTCGGCGATGGTGACCTTGCGTTTTTTACCGCGTTTGGGCATCATGTTGCCAATCATTTCCTGAATATTCATCATGGACAGATCATCCACAGAGCCGCCCATCACGCCGATATTCGGGGTTTGTGTTTGCTGGATGTCGATGTCGATTTTGCGGTCGTCCATCTCACCATTGCGGATTTTTTCGCGGAATCGTTCGCGGGTGCGTTCGTTGAGTTCCGCGTCAGAATCGCCTTTGTTTTCGTTCTCGAAACCAACCTGCCCGTTCGGTACGGGTTTGATGGATGGAATCAGGATATCCAGGATAGCATCTTCAACGAGTTGCTGCGCCCGTACCTGCACGGCTTCTTTCTTGGCCGACCTGACCATGTTAACGGATTGCTCGACCAGGTCGCGCACCATGCTCTCCACGTCGCGGCCTACGTAACCCACTTCGGTAAACTTAGAGGCTTCAACCTTAATGAAGGGGGCATCGGCAATTTTAGCCAGCCGCCGGGCAATTTCGGTCTTCCCGACGCCCGTAGCCCCAATCATCAGGATGTTGTTTGGGGTGATTTCGTGCTGCATGTCAACCGGGCTGTTCATGCGTCGCCAGCGGTTACGCAGGGCAATGGCTACATTGCGTTTGGCATCGTGCTGGCCGATAATGTACTGGTCAAGTTCGGCAACAATCTGCCGGGGGGTAAGGTCTTTTAGTAATTCAGTCATTAATCGGGAAGGGGCATGTAATGGCTACGCCCTGTCAAATAAACACAGGAAACCGGAAAATGTGCCAAAAAGACAGGGTAAATTTGGCTGGTGGCCAAATGGGAATGCAGTAATGAAGGCAGGGTAAATCAAAAATGAGGTAACTTTAGCAAAAAAAACTTATGAAATGGCGAGCGTTTATTCATACTGATCCGGCGGTTCTTGGCGGTAAACCCGTTATTAAGGGAACCCGTCTCTCGGTTGAGTTATTGCTGGATCGACTGACGAATGGAAGGACGGAGCAAATGATTCGTGACAGCTATCCAACTCTGTCGGCTGAGTCGTTGAAAGCCGTTTATGCTTTCATGCCCGATACGATTCGAGACGATATTTTTCAAATTCCTGTCCTGTTACGTCAGGCTTCATGACTCCACCAGCCTCTAAATGGCTTACCGACGAAAACCCCTTAGCGTACTACGTAATGCGGGTTGGGACGTCAATCATATAGGCGTTGAACAAGGAGGGCTACCCGATGCGGCAGTAATGAAACTAACTATCGATGAAGAAGCGGATTCTGCTCCCGTTCGATGGTGACCACGGAACCCTCGTTTTCAAAGATGGTTTCAGACGCTGGGTATCGTGTATTTTCGACTGACAGACTACCTTCCTGGTTTTCCTGGACATCTTCTACTCAAACTACTACAAAGTGATTGGCCATTTCACGGATTCATTACGGTTGTGGAGAATGAGATAATGCGTCAGCGGGCAATCCCCGAATCGTTACTGGGGAATTAGTTGAACATAGTCCATTAGTAATTCCACTTACTCCCCTTTATTCATTGTATAATCATCAACCACGTAGCGCATGAACCTAAGTCGCCTGTTTCTTTTTGCCTTTTTTATTGTGACCGCCCAGGCCCAGTCGCCGGTCAGTTTGATTCCCCAGCCCGCCAGTGTGCAGCCGCGTACGGGGTCTTTTACGCTGACCAAATCCGCCAGCATCCACTATAACAAACCCGAAGCCCAGAGCGTGGCGGATATGCTTGGCCTGCGGCTGAATGTGCCTACCGGCTTCGGTATTGCGGCCCGGCCGGGCAAAACGGGCACGATTCAGCTGAACCTGACCGATGCCCGCAATGCCGAACTCGGCGACGAAGGGTACACGTTTAACAGTTCGCCAAAAGGGGTAGTCATCACGGCCAATAAACCGGCGGGTCTGTTCTATGGCATGCAGACCCTGCTGCAACTCCTGCCTAAAGACATAGAAAGCAAAGCGCCGGTAAAAACAGGCCGGCTCTGGACGCTGCCCGCCGTTTGGATTGTGGACCATCCCCGCTTCGGCTGGCGCGGTATCATGCTCGATGTGAGCCGCCACTTTTTTACTAAAGATGAAGTGAAACAGTACATCGACCAGCTAGCCCGGCTGAAGTACAATACCTTCCACTGGCACCTGACGGATGACAACGGCTGGCGAATCGAAATCAAATCATTACCCAAACTAACCGAGGTAGGGGCGTGGCGCGTAGCACGGACCGGACACTTCGGCGACCGCGCCGAACCCAAACCCGGTGAACCGGCAACCTACGGCGGCTTTTATACGCAGGACGATATTCGCGACGTGGTTGCCTACGCCCAGGCCCGTAACGTAACGATTGTACCCGAAATTGACGTACCCGGCCACAGCATGGCGGCTCTGGCAGCTTACCCGGAGTTGAGCTGCACCAAAACGCCGGTGAGCGTGAACCCCGGTACCCCCTTTTCGGAGTGGTATGGCAACGGGACCTTCCGGATGAAAGTAGAAAATACGCTGAATCCCTCGGATGAAAAGGTATACGAGTTTCTGGATAAGGTCTTTACCGAAGTGGCCGCGCTCTTTCCCAACCAATACATCCACGTGGGGGGCGACGAGTGCTACAAAGGCTACTGGGCGAATGACCCCGGGTGTCAGGCACTGATGAAGAAACTGGGCCTGCGGCACGTGGAAGACCTGCAGGGGTATTTTATGGGGCGCGTGGAGAAGATCCTGACCGCCAAAGGCAAGAAACTGCTGGGCTGGGACGAAATTCTGGAAGGTGGTATCTCGCCGGGGGCTACCGTCATGAGCTGGCGGGGTATCAAAGGCGGTATCGAAGCGGCCAAAGAAGGTCATAACGTGGTGATGACGCCGACTACGTTCGCGTACCTGGATTATAACCAGGGTGAGGTAACCATCGACCCGCCCATTTACGCGACCCTGCGCACCAGCAAAAGTTACAGCTACGAACCGGTACCGGAGGGGGTGGATGCCAAATACATTCTGGGCGGGCAGGGAAACCTCTGGACCGAACAGATTCCCACCCTGCGGTACGCCGAGTACATGACCTACCCCCGCGCCTGGGCCCTGTCGGAAGTGTTCTGGTCGCCGAAAGAAGCCAAAAACTGGCCCGACTTTGTGAAACGCGTAGAAACCCACTTCGACCGGGCCGACGTGGCGCAGATAAACTACTCGAAAGCAATTTACGATGCTATCGTTAAAACGAGTATGAATAACGGCAAGCTGCGGCTCGAACTGGCCAGTGAGGCACCGGGACTGGACATTTACTACACCATCGACGACACCATGCCCGACCAGTTCTCGACCCGGTACAACCAGCCCATCGACCTGCCCGAAGGCCCCATCACCCTGCGCGTCATCACGTACCGGAACGGGAAGCCCATCGGCCATTTGATTACGCTACCGCGCGATGCCTTACAGAAGCGGGTAGGGCGATAATTGCTCCTGGTCATTACGCTTTGCTGTCATTCTTAGTCATTGATGGTCATTCATGGTCACTAATTGTAAAGCGATGACCATGAATGACCATCAATGACAATCTTATGACGGCACAGTCTGATGACTAAAAATGACAATTAATGACCAATAATTCTTTCCATGTCAACCCGGAGCGATAACTGGCTGGTGCCTGCCGTGGGAATGGAGGTAAACCGGCCGTAGGTAAGCTGAAAACCCCGCGCCTGTACCGACGCCCCGAAGGAGATACCGGCCCCCCCGGTCGTTAGTTTGCCTTCGGCCCGTTTCTGGTGATTGTAGCCTGCCATAAGATGAACGTTTCGGTGGATGAGCAGTTCAACCCCCACGCTCAGGTGCCGGGCTATTTTCTCGGTCACGCTGGTGTTTTGTGGGATGGGGTTGCCGCTCAGGTCATACCGGACATTCAGGTTGGGGTCGTTGTAGCTGATATCGAAGCGTTGGAGGTGGTGGGCTGTCAGCGTCAGCCGAATGGGGGCATACTGCGGTTTCAGGGTTACCCCCGCCTGCAAATCGAAGGGTAGATCGGCCGGTCCGGCGTTCCGGTTTGTTGGGCCGTAGTTCCTGAGTAGATACCCCACGTTTTTTGCCACCAGTCCAAAGGTGAGGTTACGTTTGGGATGCCGCCATACGCCCCCTAAATCAGCCAGAATACCAAAAGCGGAATACGTCTCAATGCTCGACCCGACCGCCTTGATCGTGGCCCCGAGGGTAAAATTGCCTTCCGTGCGGGCGTGGGTCAGGCTTAGGGCGTAGTCGTTGGCCGTAAACGAACCGAGGGTGTTACCCGCCGGGTCGGTGAGGTCAAACTGACCGTATGTCAAATACTGTAAACCCACGGCCCAGCCCGAAAAGCCATCGGTAGCTGTTTTTCTAATGGGTAATCCGTACTGGAGGGTGTAATACTTTGCCGCTGCCAGGTAGGGCATCAGGCTGATGGACAGCTCATTGTTTTTGACCGAATCAGTCAGGGCGGGGTTGTTGAGGTGATAGGCACCATCGGGACTGGTAGCGCTGGCAACCTGACCACCCAGGGCTGCCACGCGAGCGTGTGTGGGTAGGTCGAGGAAGGAAAAGATGCGCTGCCCGCCGAGGGGTTGAGCCAGCACCGACGGTGCAGCGAACAGAACGCCAAGAAAAACGCAGAGCCAGAAACGCACGAAGTCAAACCAAAAGGATACCCGGCAAAGGTCAGAAAAAAGCCTGTTCGCTGGTTATAGCCCGAACCCAATTTTTAGACCCAGGGCCAGACTAGGCTGAAGGCGATTGCCCGGCTTGAAGCGGTCGTAGGTGAACCCACCGCCGGAGGTGTCGATGGGTGGCGTGAGTTCGGTTATGCCATACCGCACGCCAACCCCCCCGTAAAAATCCAGCAACACGCGGGACAGGGTGGAAAGCGACTGGCCGGGAATGGCAATCTGCCGGCCCCATTTGAGATGACTGCCCATCAAAAACCGACTAATACCCTGTTGCCCGTTCGGGAAGTTGGGGTCGGGGTCGTACAGAACGAGGTTTTTTGTGGCGTTTATCTGTTTCGCAAATCCTTCGATGGCCAGGTAATTACCCAGCGGGAACGGGCTGCGGATGTGGATGTTCTTCTTCTTGTTCGTTCGGTACCGACTGGTGTAATACCGCCACTCCGACCGAACCCGCCAGATGGACCAGTCGGCAAAGTCCTGCTTTTCATCGGTCACTACCGAAAGCCCTTTATGCCCAAAGCCCACCTCGGCCTGTACCGAACTGCGCGGGCTTACCCGTACCTCCAGCCCGCCCTGTATGGTCGCGTCGGGGTCGAACAGGAGGGAGAGGGGGCCCAGTTTGATAATCACAGGGATAGGCCGGTACCGAATCGTGGAATCCTGGGCGTAGGCTATGCGGGTCAGGAGAAACAGGACGATAATGTAGTGTAAACGAATCATAGCTAAGCGTAGAGTTTGTCGAAAAAGTTAGCCAGTTATCTCGTTCCGTAAGCGGGCGATTTAAATCGCCCGCTTACGGAACGAGGTGGCCCGTTTACGAAACTGGATAGCGGAGCGGGGATGTAGAAAGTATTCACCCGCTAGTTGAAGCATACTTTCTGAGTCGAATAAACTAAACGGATTCCATTTGATGAGCAATTGTTTCTGCTGAAACAATTGGGTTGTGTCCTGTGCTATAGAAGTAAGTGACGTCATCAGGAAGATGGCCCACAGTCGACGAATCATGAGGTATGCAGTTAAGTAAAACGAACGCATGCCAGTACGATACAAAAACAATCATAACCGTTGGAATCCGGAAGAAAAATTAACTTTGTTCCTACGTCTTTTCGTCTAAACCCGCTTATGCAACCATCAACAGCCAGCCCAACGCCCGAATCCCACCCCTTAAAACCAACCAAAATAGAAACACTGGCCCAGAAAAACGCCGAAGCCGAACTCGGCGGTGGGCAGAAACGCATTGATGCCCAGCACAAAAAAGGAAAGCTGACCGCCCGCGAACGCGTGGCCCTGCTGCTGGACGAAGGGTCGTTTGAGGAGATCGGGAAGTTTGTCATGCACCGCACCCGCGACTTTGGTCTGGACAAAGAACACTACCTCGGCGATGGTGTCGTGACGGGCTACGGTACGGTGGCGGGTCGGCTGGTGTACGTATTTGCCCAGGATTTTACGGTCTTTGGCGGGGCACTCTCCGAAACCCACGCCGAAAAGATTTGCAAGGTGATGGACCTGGCCCTGCAAAACGGCGCGCCCATCATTGGCCTCAACGACTCCGGTGGTGCCCGCATTCAGGAAGGTGTACTATCCCTGGCAGGCTATGCCGATATTTTTTACCGCAACACCAAAGCGTCGGGCGTTATTCCGCAATTGTCGGCCATCATGGGTCCCTGCGCGGGCGGAGCCGTGTATTCCCCGGCCATTACCGACTTTATTTTCATGGTCGAGCATACGAGCTATATGTTCGTGACCGGCCCCAACGTGGTGAAAACCGTTACCCACGAAACCGTAACGGCCGAAGAACTGGGTGGCGCCAGTACGCACAGCACTAAGTCTGGCGTCACGCATTTTGCCTGCGCCAATGAACTGGCCTGTATTCAACACCTCAAGCAACTGTTGAGCTATATCCCGCAAAACTGCGAGGATGAGCCACCCATGCTGGCCTACGACGCGCAGGATGAAAGTCGTCCGGCCCTGAACAGCATCATCCCTGATAATCCGAACCAGCCGTACGACATGCGCGAGGTGATTGAGGCACTGGTGGATGCGGATAGTTTCATGGAAGTGCATAAAAACTTCGCCGAGAACATCGTGGTTGGCTTTGCCCGGATTGCCGGTCGGAGTGTGGGTATCGTGGGCAATCAACCGGCGGTACTGGCGGGCGTGCTGGACATCAACGCCAGTACCAAAGCGGCCCGATTCGTGCGTTTCTGCGATTGTTTCAACGTGCCCCTGCTCGTGCTGGAAGATGTGCCCGGTTTCCTGCCCGGCACCGACCAGGAGTGGAATGGCATCATCACCAACGGTGCTAAACTGCTGTATGCTTTCTGCGAAGCCACCGTGCCCCGCGTTACGGTCATTACCCGCAAGGCCTACGGGGGGGCGTACGACGTCATGAATTCCAAGCACATCGGGGCCGACATGAACTACGCCTGGCCATCGGCCGAAATTGCCGTAATGGGAGCAAGCGGGGCCGCCGAAATTATTTTTAAACGCGAAATCGCCGAAGCGGAAGACCCGCAGGCCAAACTCCAGGAAAAAGTGCTGGACTACACCGAGAAGTTTGCCAACCCCTACCGGGCTGCTTTCCGGGGCTACATCGACGAGGTGATCATGCCCGACCAGACCCGCCAGAAACTCATCCGGGCGTTTGGTATGCTGGAAAACAAAGTGGCGAGTATGCCGAAGAAAAAACACGGCAACATTCCGTTGTAGACAGAACATGAGCCTAGCCCCGACAATTCGGGAACGCTGACCCAAATGCGGGTAAAAAATAACTGAAAGAGCGTTCATCTTGTTATCCTGGCATGACGCTTACATCATCAGCTATTGGGTATGCCTGCATTAATTTAAACCTTCAGGCCGCCAAAATCACGACGAATCGGGGCATGATTCGCAGGACGTTTACCGAGCGGGGCATTGCCTATGCTTCGGAACTTGCCTTGAAAAACGTGCAGGACTTATTGTCCATCGTGGACTGGAACCTCGAACACGACATCCGGTTATTCCGCGTTTCGTCGGATCTGTTTCCCTGGGCATCCGAGTACCGCCTGGCTGATCTGCCCGATTTTCCCGACATTCGGGCCACACTCGAAATCATAGGCAGCCGCCCCATCCGACTGACGACCCATCCTGGCCCTTTCAACCAGTTGGCCGGTCAGGGGAAAGTGCTCGACAATACCATAAAAGACCTTGAATACCAGTCAGAACTGTTTGATCTGATGGGTTTTACGCCTTCCCACTGGAACAAGATCAATATTCACGTGGGGGGTGCCTACGGCGATAAAGTAGCCACCAAAGCCCGGTTTTCTCAGAATTTTAAGTTGCTCTCCAGTAACCTCCGCGCCCGGCTGACGGTGGAGAACGACGATCGAGCGAGCCTGTATACGGTTGCCGATCTGGTGCCGATTTACGAACGTACGGGGATACCGATTGTCTTTGATTATTTCCACCATTCCCTCAACCCAGGCCTGCAAACCGAAGAAGAAGCGTTTCTGACGGCCTACGCCACCTGGGATGTACGCCCCGTGGTGCATTTTTCGGATTCGCGCCAGGTGCACGAAGATCCCAAAGCCCGACGCGAAGCGCACGCCGACTGGCTCTACTCGAAGGTTAACACGTACGGCAAAGCGGTAGACATTGTGTATGAGTGTAAGAAGAAGGAGCAGGCCCTGCTCCGGCAGCGGAATGAGGTAGCCCTGGAATTGCCCTCGGGGGGCTAGGCTAACCGGCCAAATACCGGCTACTTTTCTGCAAAAAGTACGTTCTCACGGGGCTGTAGGTTTGGGTAAGAGAGCCCTGCCGATTTAGCCGGCAGGAAGCAGCGGACTGGCCGACCTCGGTGATACCGGGTTTACCGCTACCGCTCGTCAAGTTTCTTCCCCTCAACGGAAATTCATTGTCCGGCCAAAAAAACAAACTCCTTAACAAACCGGTTGGCAATGTATGTAACTAATAACATCTGACAGGCTGGTGAAGTCCTGTCTTGCCGTTCTTCATCCGAACCTCATTCCGCCAGGGTTTTAATCAACGGGCAAGGCTCCCACGTAAATCAATATCGCCTGTCGGCAACCTTTAGTAATCAGAGACCTGTAGGTCATTCACGATACATACTTACTTCCAACAGATACGTTATGTCAGAAAATGAAAATTGGCCAAACGAAGCCGGGGCAGATCATTTTAGCGAGGACGAAGAAGCGATCCTGGAACAACTGGGCTTGACCGGAAACAACCGGCGTTCTTTTCTAAAACAGGTTTCTGCCGCCAGTCTAAGCATTCTGGCCTCCACCTATTTTACGTCCGACGTATTGGCAGAGTCCATGGACAACCTGCCCGAAAATCCGGCGGCATTGCTCAATCAGGTGAAGGTAAACCTGCGGATAAACGATGCGGTAAAACCGTTGACGCTCGACAGCCGCACGTCGCTGCTGGATGCCCTCCGGGAGCGACTGGGGCTTACGGGTTCCAAAAAAGGCTGCGACCACGGGCAGTGTGGGGCCTGTACCGTGCTGGTCGATGGCAAAAGACATTTGTCCTGCCTTACCCTGGCTGCCACCTGCGAAAACAAGGAGATTACCACCATTGAGGGACTGGCTAAGGGCGGCAAGCTGCACCCCATGCAGCAGGCCTTTTTAACCCACGACGGGTTTCAATGCGGGTATTGCACGCCGGGGCAGATCTGCTCGTCGGTAGCGTTGCTGGAGGAAGCAAAAAATGGAGAAGCCAGTTACGTGACGGACAATTTCAAGGACCTGAAAGCAAATCTGAAACTGTCGGAAGAAGAGATCCGGGAACGGATGTCGGGAAACATTTGCCGGTGCGGTGCTTATAATAACATCGTTCAGGCCGTGAAGCAGGTTCACTCGGGCAACGACAAGATGCCCACCTGGGAATTTGCCACGGCGGAACAAATGCAAAAGGCGAAAAACGCCTGACCGGCCAACTGGTTTTACAAACACGCCCTGTTTTTTTTCTGAAGGCAGGGCTCAAAAACGATACGCAATGAGACCCTTCACCTACACCGGTGCCACCACTAAGGAACAGGCGCTGCAGGCATTTCATCCGAACACCCACTACCTGGGGGGCGGCACCAACCTCGTTGACCTGATGAAGGAAGACGTGGCGCGGCCCGACCAGCTGATCAACATCAACAACCTTAGTTACGCCAAAATCACGGCTGGGCCCAACGGCGGACTGACGCTCGGTGCCATGGCGCGCAACGCCGAAACGGCCAACCACCCTGATGTGCGGACCCGCTACCCGCTGCTGTCGATGGCGATGCTGTCGGCGGCCACGGCGCAGATACGAAACATGGCGAGCAATGGCGGCAACCTGTTGCAGCGCACCCGCTGCCCTTACTTCTTTGAAACCTCCATGCCCTGCAATAAGCGGGAACCGGGCAGCGGTTGCGGGGCTAAAAACGGGATGAATGCCACACACGCCATTTTCGGGTACAGCGACAAGTGCGTGGCGGTGCACCCCTCCGATATGTGTGTGGCCCTGGCTGCCCTAGGTGCAACGGTAGAGGTACAGCAGCCCGGCGGCTCATCCCGCCAGATTGACTTCACCGAGTTTCACCGCTTACCGGGAGATCAGCCCGAAAAAGACACCACCCTGCAGCCGGGCGAATTGATTACGGCCATTCATCTGGCACCCCCGTCGTTTGCCGACCATTATTATTACCTGAAGATCCGGGAGCGGTCGAGTTATGCCTTTGCCCTGGTATCCGTTGCCGCTGGTTTGCAGCTGAACAACGGCACTATCACCAAAGCCGGACTGGCCATGGGGTGCGTAGCGCATAAACCCTGGAAGCTGGTAAAAGCAGAAGCTTACCTGGCGGGTAAGCAACCAACCACGGCCAATTTCGAAGCGGCTGCCGACCTGGAAATGAAGGACGCCAAGCCGCTTGAGGAAAACAAATACAAGGTTGAGATGGGAAGAAAAGCCATCGTAAGAGCACTGACACAGGCTTTTGAACGCAAAGCCTAACCATAAAGAAATTATGCCAGATACAAAAAATAAAACAGGAGTCGGGCAGGCGATTGACCGGGTAGAGGGCCGCCTGAAGGTGACGGGAATGGCCAAGTACTCCACCGAATTTCCCGTGAAGAATAAGGTGTACGGTCAGGGAATCAACAGTACCATTGCAAAAGGAGAAATCGTGTCGATAGATACGTCGGAAGCCGAAAAGCTGCCCGGCGTTCTGAAGATAATCACGTATAAAAACGCGGAGAAACTAAACACCTTCGATCAGGTTCCAGCCGCCATCTCTACCACCACTATCGCGCCCGTTTTGCAGAGCAACAAAGTGCATTATTACGGGGAATACGTAGGGCTTGTGGTGGCCGAAACCTTTGAGCAGGCACAGCATGCCGCCCGGCTGGTCAAGTTTGACTACCGGAAAGACGCCAGCCCGGATATTCACCTCGGTAAACACGAGGGCAAAGCGTATAAGCCGAAGGACATGGAGGATTATACGCTTGGCAATCTGGAGGCAGGTCTTTCGGCCGCCGACGAAGTGGTGGATGTTACTTATACCACGCCTATCGAGCACCAGCACCCGATGGAGCTGCACGGCATCATTGCTACCTGGGATAATGGCAAGGTGATGGCGTATGCCACCCAGCAAATGGTGAACGACGCGACCATTGCTATATCCGACACGTTCCAGATTCCAAAAAAGAATGTGCGGGTTGTATCGGCATTTGTTGGCGGGGGCTTTGGCTCCAAACTAAATACCGAACGCCACGCCATCATGGCGGTGATGGCAGCTAAAATGGTGGGTAAACCGGTGCAGGTCACCGTAACCCGGCACCAGATGTTTACCAATACGGGACTAAGGCAGCATAACATCCAGAAAATGAAGGTGGGTGCCAAAAAAGATGGTACGCTTACGGCCCTTGCCCACGAAACCCTCTCCCACACGTCGCCCACGCAGGAATACCAGGAACCCTGCGGGCAGGTAACAAAAATGCTGTACAAGGCACCCAACAACCGGGTAACTTACCGGTTGGTGACGCTGAACATACAAACGCCATTTGCCATGCGGGCACCGGGTGAAGCCACCGGAAGTTTCGCCCTGGAATCGGCCATGGATGAGATGGCGTGGAAGCTGAAAATGGACCCGATCGACTTCCGCATCAAAAACGATACGCAGGTTGATCTGAGCGAGAACAAACCTTTTTCTTCCCGACTCCTGGTGGAGTGTTTACGCATCGGGGCCGACAAGTTTGGCTGGAAAGAGCGGAAAATGGAGCCACGCACCAAAACAAACGGCAACTGGCTGATCGGTTACGGCGTTAGTGCGGCTTCCCGGCAGTCGCCCTATAAAAAAACGAATGCCAAGGTGATTCTGGCGTTGAGTGGCAACAATGTGAAGGCTACCGTGCGGATGGATGGAACAGACATCGGAACGGGCAGTTATACCATTATTGCCCAAACCGCTTCTGAGTACCTCAAGATTCCGGTGGAGCAGGTGACCGTCGAGTTGGGCGACTCGGAATTTCCGGTAACACCCGGTTCCGGCGGTTCGTGGGGGGCGGCTTCCTACTGTAACGCCGTTATGGCTGCCTGCGAAAATGCGGTTAAAACCCTCAAGAAAAACCGAAACGTCAAAGAAGAAGAGGAGGTGCCCCTGGCCAAGTTGTTGAAGCAAAATCAGCTGAAGCAATTCGAGGCCGACGGCAGCGCCGAACCGTCGAAGGAATTTGACGAACATTCCGTGTACTCGTTCGGGGCTAATTTTGCTGAGGTATGGGTGGATAAAGACACCGGCATGTACCGCATCAAACGAATGGTAAACGTAGGGGCTGCGGGCAAGATTTTAAACCCTAAAACGGCCTACGGACAAGTCATTGGTGGCTTAACCATGGGAGCCGGCATGGTAATAGCCGAGCAGACCAAGGTAGAACCTAATTTCGGCAACTTCATCACCCGTTCCTTCGCCGATTACCACGTGCCTGTCAACCTGGATATGGCCAACATCGAGGTGGTGTTTCTGCCGGAAGACGATAAAATTGCCAACAAAATGGGCGTGAAAGGGATCGGAGAACTCGGCATTACCAGTGTGGCAGCCTCCATTGCCAACGCCATCTTCAATGCCACCGGTAAACGAATGAGGGACCTGCCCATCACCCCCGAAAAACTGATCAGCGCAGCCGTAGAACCAAGCGTAGCGAGTTGATTGTAACGAAAAAGTGTGCGTAAATTCTACCCGATCAGCCAACGGCTGATCGGGTAGAATTTACGCATTTGACGCGGGCCACCGGGGGCAAACGGCCAACCTGATTTTTTACATCGGAAGGAACAACCCGTACCCAAGTCTGTTTTCCGGAAAGCTACAGTCAAAAAATAAGTTGGCTTTTGGCAACCTTGCGGCCTTAATTCGTGTCTATACAGCAGCCGACAGCCACCGCTCCTGGTTTGGCCTGTGTTTTGTGCGAAATAAACCCATGGGTTGCTGTGGCTTTTATCCCGTTTTTATGACGTTTCGTTTACGCTTGCTTTCTGCCCTATGCCTGGCTGCCTGCTCCTTCCTTACCGCCCGTTCGCAATCCCTGACCGTGATGCCCACCGATTCGCTGATTCGGATGGATGGGGAATTGACCGAATCCGTCTGGCAGCAAGCCAGTGTGGCCAGTGACTTCATCCAGAATTACCCAAACGACACACTCCCGGCCTACAACCGTACCGACGTCCGAATGACCTTCGACCAGGGTAACCTGTACATTGCAGTCATCTGTTTTGATAAAGATCGGGGTAAGCCATTTGTCGCTTCGTCGCTGAAACGGGATTTCGAGTGGGACCAGAACGATAATTTCACGGTGTACCTGGACCCGTTCGGCGACCGGATCAACGGCTTTACGTTTAACGTAACCCCACTCGGTGTGGAGCGCGAAGGGCAGATGTACAACGGCGAACGGGTGGCCTCGGAATGGGATAACAAATGGCGGTCGGCCGTGAAAGTGTACCCCGACCGCTGGCAGGCAGAACTGATGATTCCCCTTAAAACGATCCGGTACCGGAAAGATACCCGGTATTTTCTGATGAACTTTGCCCGCCATGACCTGAAAAATAACCAGCGGACGGCCTGGCGACGGGTGCCGGTGGCCATGCGGATCTCGGCCATGGCCTTTGCCGATACGGTTCACTTCAGTACGCCACTTCCCAACCCCGGTCCCAATGTGTCACTGATTCCGTACGTTAGCGGCCGGTACATCGATGGGCGGAATGAAGGGGGCAAGAGCGCGTTTAAAGGCGGCATCGGGTTCGATGCTAAAATCGGTATTACTCCATCTCTGAACCTGGATCTGACCGTGAACCCCGATTTCTCGCAGGTTGAGGCCGACCAGCAGGTAACGAACCTGAGCCGGTTTGAACTATTTTATCCCGAACGACGGCAGTTTTTTATCGAGAATCAGGACCTGTTTGCCAACTTCGGTTCCGAACAAACCCGCCCTTTCTTTAGCCGGCGCATTGGTATTGCCCGTGATACCAGCACCGGCGTTATCGTACAGAATCCGCTGCTTTACGGCGCGCGGCTGAGTGGAAAGGTGGGTCGCGACTGGCGGGTGGGGTTGCTTAATACCCAAACGGCGAGTCAGGCATCCGAAGGAATCAATGGACAGAACTACACGGTGGCTGTGGTGCAGCGGCAGGTATTTGGCCGCTCCAACATCGGGGCTATTCTGGTGAACCGGCAACGCGTGGGTGGCCCGGCCGACAGCAGTCAGTTTACCCGCATCGGGGGGCTGGAATACAACCTCCAGACGGCCAATAACCGCTGGAGTGGCAAGGTGTTTTATCAGCAGGCCATCAAGCCCTACGCCCTGGCCGATGCCCGGTCGCACGGAGGGAACCTGCTGTACACCAGTCGGAATTTTTCGCTTGAAGGAGGGTACGAATACATTGGCAAAAACTACCTCATCAACGATATTGGCTTTGTGCCCCGAACGGGCTACTGGCGGTACCGCGTCGAAAACAACACCACTTTTTACGTGAAAGGGGAGCGGGCCGTCGTATCGCACGGGTCTTACTTCGGGGGTATGCTCATCCGCAACATTGGTGGGCAGGTGACCGACCGTTCGGCGGATTATGGGTATGGCTTAAAGTTCCGGAACACGGCCGAGGGATACGCTGGTTATTCGACCAATTACACCTACCTGTTTTTTGCCTACGACCCAACTAACTCCGATGGGCGGGCTTTGCCGCAGAATACGGCGTATCGGGCGGGCGGTTTCTTCGCGCATTTTGAAACGGATAAACGCAAACGGCTGAACGGGGTAGTGGATGGCTATTCGGGGGGGTACTTCAACGGAAAAAACACGAACCTGTCGGCCAGGGCACAATATCGTTTTCAGCCCTACGGTATAGTCAGTATTGCGGCTGAGTACAACAACATCCGCCTGCCGGAACCCTATAAATCGGCAGAGTACCTGCTACTGGGCCCCCGGGCTGACATTACGTTCTCCCGAAAAGTATTCCTGACGACCTTCATGCAGTTTAATAACCAGACGGACAACGTGAATCTGAACGCCCGGCTGCAATGGCGGTACGCGTCCGTGTCGGATTTATTCGTTGTGTATCAGGAAAACTACCTGCCCGGTTCGTTTGCCAGCAAAAACCGGGCACTCGTGCTTAAATTATCGTACTGGCTAAACGTCTGATCCTTATGCCTAATCCATCGCCCAAAAAGCAGGGCAGCCTGACAAAAACCGTCCTGATTGGCCTGGCCATTATCTTCGGCATCGCCCTGCTGCTGGGTACGCTGACCGTTCTGTTTCCGTAGTTGGGGCAACCGGGTTAGTTGAACCCCCCGCCATTGTCTCCCTGATTGTCGGATGGCCGGTCATTGTCGCCTTCCCGGTCTCTGGTGTTCTGGCGACTCAGGCGGTAGGTGAAACCAATAAATCCAATCCGGCTTTCGCGTTTGCCGATGGTATTGGCCACGAAGTTCGACCCGAAGCTGTCGATCTGGAATTGCAGGGTGTTGAACATATCGCTCATCCGGAAACTAAGCGTACCCCGTCCTTTCAGCACGTCCTGTTTTACGCCAACGTTGACGTTGAAAAACTCCTGAATCGTGCCCTGCGCCACAATGAACGGCGAGCGATAGTTGACGGCCACCTGAATGGAGGTGCTGCGCAGCGGACGGAAATTGGAGGTGATGCGGCCCGTCCAGCTTTTATTGGTGCGGGTCAGCAGGCCCGGTATATCGGCACTGGACTGAATTGTCCGCTGAAAGAACGTGGCGGTCCCGTTTATTTTCCACCAGCGGGTCAGTTCCTGTTCCAGCACCAGTTCCAGCCCGTAATTCTGCGACCGGTTCAGGTTCAGGTAGGTCTGCTCCGTAATGCCATCGTCGCGCAGGGTTCGGTAGCGGGTTATCTCGTTATTCGTCTGCCGGTAAAATAGCGAAGACGTCAGGGATGTCGATTTGCCCGTCCAGAGGTGGCTGAGTTCAAACGAGTTGATCAGTTCCGGATTCAGGAACGGGTTGCCGTAGCGGATGTTCAGCGGGTCCTGCAGGTCGAAGAACGGATTAAGCGACCGCACCGATGGCCGGTTGATCCGCCGGGTGTAATTCACCTGCATCTTCTGAGCCTGGCTCAGGTTATAGTTGAAGAACGCGCTGGGAAACAGGTAGATGTAATTTTGATTGTTTTGCTGACCAGTTGTCCGCTGTTCCGTATTGATGGTCGTGTACTCCGTCCGCAACCCCAGCTGGTAGCTGAACTTTTTGAGTTCATTGCCAAAGTTGGCGTAGGCCGCACTGGTGCGCTCGTTATAAATAAAGTTGTTGCTGATGGCCGTGTTCAGCACCCATTCGTCGTCGTCCCGATTCTCAAAAACATAGTCGGCCCCCAGTCGACGGTACGTATATTTCAACCCCGCTTCCAGTTTTTGCTTCTCTTTCAGTGGCTCCACGTAATCGGTCTGGAACACCGCCACCCGGTTATTCTGGTTGTTGGTTGCCCGCTGGTCGCCAATCAGAAAACTGGAGGCCAGCAGGTTAGGGGGCAGGGTGGTGGTGTTGGTGAAGTTCTGGTATTCCGTGCCGGTATTGGTCGACAGGGTCGCATCAGCCGTCAGCTCACGCCCTTCCTTATCGAACGTGCGCCGGTACCCGAACTTGTAATCCAGCCCCCGTTGTGGCTCCCGCTCTTCGTTGGTCCGGAACGTTTGTCCGAGCGAAACCCGGTTGGCATTCAGCGTATTGAACGTTTCGAATTCCGAATCGTAGCTGTAGCCGGGCCGGTACAGGGCCGATGCCGATGATGTTGTCGTGGTCGGAGAGGGCATAGTCGAATCCCAGCCGCAGGTTGTTATTCACCCGCCGACGAATGGCATCGTTGCGCTGGGCGAGGTAGCTGACCGAATCGGTAAACAGGTTTTGCCGCTCCGAAATCCGGTACTGAAACCGGCGGTCTTCGCGGAAATTGTAACTGCCGAACAGATTCAGTTTTTTAAACCGGGCATTCACATTGACCGACGCATTGTATTTGTCGCGGGTGCCAACGTTGAGCTGAACATTACCGTTGAATCCGTTGGCCTGCTCTTTTTTCAGGACGATATTGATAATACCCGCCCCGCCGTCGGCATCGAACTTGGAGGAGGGGTTCGTAATCACTTCAATCCGCTCGATGTTGCTGGCCGGAATCTGGTCCAGCACCGCCTGCCGGTCCAGCCCCGTCAGGCCCGACGGTTTGCCATCGACCAGCACAATTACATTGCCGCTGCCGCGCAAACTCAGGGCACCATCCACATCGACCGTTACCGACGGAACATTTTGCAGAATATCGATGGCCGAACCGCCCTGCGCAATGGGCAGTTGATCGACGTTGACTATTTTTCGGTCGAGCGTATATTCGTAGGCTGGTTTTTCCCCCTGCACCACTACTTCGGCCAGTTGGCGGGTCGCCTGTTTAAGGGTGACGGTACCCAGGTCGAGGGTGGGTTTGCTCTGGGTGATGGCGATGCGGGGCAGGGTTTTTGGCTCGAACCCGATGCTCTGAATCAGGGCGTAATACCGGCCGGGTGCCAGATTGGGTATGGAAAAAACACCCTGTCTCATCGGTTAGGCCACCCCCTGCCGAGCTGGAATCTTTGACCGAAACAGTCCGATACTGGCAAAGGGAACGGCCTTCGACCTGCCATCCTGGGCAGACAGTAAGCCGACCGCTCAGCTTACCCGTTTTGGGCGCATTGGCGTCGTCGGTTTCGGCGGAGTAGTAGGTGTCGGGCACGAAATCTTCGTCGGGCTGGGTGCCGTTCAATCCATTGCCAGTCGCCGGGGCATTCGCTGCGGGAACTGCCAGCCCAGACGAGCCGGACGGCTGACCGATTAATCGCATTGAATCCGACCTCGACAGGGGCGCTACCGTGTCCGGTTTCATGCCAATTGCCTGAAGCAACCCATTCGACTGGGTATTTGGCTGTTGGGCCGCAACAGTGCAAATGGTCAGGAGGGTGACAGATATGGCATAAAGAAAAGGAGAAAAGGTCATTGATAAACAGTTGAGTGATAAATACTTATATCGTATCAACTAATCGTTTTGGTAGGCTGTTCCCTTTTGCTCCTTAGAATTTCATTAGAATTTAAGGTGAGGTGTTCATCGAGCTGATTAAAGGCGTCGGTTTACCGATCGCCAGAAGGGACAGAAATAAGACGCACCGCTGAGCTTATCTACCATTAGACAGCTACTCACCGTACTGGCGTCAATCGCTTCCAGAATTACCGCACAGGCTTCCCGGATCTGGGCCTCGGTAATGATGAGCGGGGGGGCAATCCGCATGGAATTATCGCAGAATAAAAACCAGTCGGTGATAACGCCTTTCAGTATCGCCTGGTCGATGATGGGTTTCAGGACGGCGAAGGAATCGAACTCCACGGCCAGCATCAGTCCTTTCCCCCGTATGGCCTTGATGGCCGGATGCACCAGCAATTGCCGGAACAACTGCCCTTTGGCTTCGGCCTGTTCGTATAATTTCTCCGTATCGCTGACCGTCATGGTAGCGTCCCTGAATAACCTGCAACGTAGCCAGCGAGGCCGCGCACGAAACCGGGTGCCCGCCAAACGTGGTGATGTGGCCCAGAATAGGGTTATTCCGGAACACGCTCATGATAGCTGCCGAACTGATAAACGCCCCGATGGGCATACCACCCCCCATGCCTTTGGCGCACAGCAGGATATCCGGCACCGCGCCGAACCCCTCAAACGCCCAGAACGTACCCGTCCGGCCGAAGCCCGTCTGAATCTCGTCAAAAATCAACAGCGCACCCACCTCCGTACAGCGTTGGCGCACGGCTTGCAGGTAGGCCGCATCCGGCACCCGAACGCCCGCTTCGGCGGCAATGACTTCCATCACGACGGCGGCCGTTTGATGGGTGATTTGCTCGATGTGGTCCGGTTGCCGTGCTGAATGTGCCGGATGCCGGGTAGGAGGGGGCGGTAGTTGCGTTTGAAATTCTCGTCGCCCGACAGCGACAGGGCACCCTGACTGGAGCCGTGATAGGCGTTGAAACAACTAATGATCTCCCGTCGGCCGGTGTAGCGTTTGGCCAGTTTCATGGCACCTTCCACGGCTTCGGTGCCGGAGTTGGTGAAGTACACCGTGTTCAGCGTTTCGGGCAGGGTTTGGGTCAGGGCCTGAGCCAGTTGGGTCTGGGGTGTCTGGACGTACTCGCCGTACACCATCAGGTGCAGGTACTTGTCCAGCTGGTTCTGAATGGCTTTGAGTACATGCGGATGCCGGTGCCCCACGTTGCTCACGCCAATGCCCGAAATCAGGTCCATGTAGGCGTTTTCCGTCCTGTCCGATAAATAAATACGCCTTCGGCCCGTTCGATTTCCAACCCTAACGGGAAATCGGAGGTCTGGGCTATATGCTGTAAGAATAACTGCCGGTCTGTCACCGTGTAGAGGATAAAATTGTTACATATGATTTACTAAAAGTCAACATCAGTCCGCCATGAAAACAGTTCTGTACGGCAAGAGGCCACCCTGTCGGGCATCAATACCGGCCTGGAGTGCAGACTAAGGCAGGTAATTGCCCTGCGGAACGAAGGGGTGATTTCTGGAAGAACAACCGGCTGTAGGGCGCTGAACTCAGTAGGTTCTCCCGTTTATTCGGATATGCCTGGTTTCTCTGAATTTTGCACTGACACCCCGAATTCTGTAACACAACCCATCCGTAAAGCCAGTAAGTTTGTACGTGTAAAAAATCGGCCTAATGAAAAATTCGCTCCGTACCCGTCTGATTTGTTGCTGGCTCGCCTTTGTGGTCCTGCTGGGCAGTACGGGCTTTGGAATGGTTGACCATTGGTGTCAGGTGCGGGGGCATACAAAGTCGCTCCTTTTAACCAAAAATGATTGTTCCTTCCATTGCCAGTGGGGCGTAGCATCAGAACCGGCTACTGCGCAATGCACGGTTAAACGGATACCCTGCTGCAAAACGCGCCTTTCGTACGAGCACCTCGACGTGAGCCGTTTTAGTGATAACCAGCCTAATCCGGCTCCTCCCCAACCCGCCGAGTGTATTTCCAACTCGGCGTTCGTTCCGGTACCGGCGACCCTCCTGCCAGCCAATACCCTGACTCCCTCTATCAGTGCTACCGACGACCCGCTTTTCCGTACCCGTCGCTTTCGGCTCATGGCCCTTTGTACCTGGCTTATCCGAGCCTGGCACCCCGCTTTCCGTTCGCTCACTAACTGGTTTCCTGCGCCTGACCCGGTTCGTGGTCATTGGCCAGATGGCCAACTCGGCGACGTTAATTTATATAGCGATGATGCCCTGGTGTTATCCCGTTTTTCTGTCATCAATAAATTTTTAGTCTGATTTTTTCATGAACAAAGTATCTGTTTTAGCCATCGGGCTACCTCTTTTTGCGCTGTCAGGCTGTATGCACATGGATCACTCACCTGCCATGCAGCCGGCATTGATGATTGATTATCCAGCGGCTTACGTCGTGAATGCCGAAGGAAACAGCCTCTCGGTTATCGACCGGACCAGCCAGCAGGTTAAAGAAACCATTTCGTTCGGTGGGGCGTCGATGAACCACACTGGTAACCACACAGGTACCATGACGGACATGATCATGTGGCCGCACCACATCTATCTCTCACCCGATGGCAAAAAACTGGGTGTTGGCGTGCCGGGTATGGACCTGAGTGCGGGCCACGTGGGAGGAATGAACGGTATGCCGGGGCGGGTACTGGTCGTTGATGCCCGAACCGGGGCCACGAGTGTAAACCAGCAAACGCCTGTTATGAATCATAATGCAGTTTTCTCGCCCGATGGGTCCGAAATCTGGACCTCCCAGATGAATAGGAACGGGCAGGTGCTGGTTTACGACGCCACGACGTTCGCGCTTAAAAAAACGATTCCGGTAGGCATGGAACCCGCCGAGGTGACGATGTCAGCTAATGGAAAATACGCCTTTGTTGCTAATGGGATGAGTAACTCGGTAACGGTTATTAACGTAGCTGATAAGTCGGTGGCCAAAACAATTCCGGTGGGGGAGGACCCGGTTGGTGCATGGCCCGGTGCTGACGGTATGATGTACGTCGATAACGAGATAGGGCAAAGCATCAGCGTGATCAACGTCAACACACTCAGTGTCACGGAAACTGTCAGGCTGGGGTTCACACCGGGCTATGCTGCCCACCACCCAACCCGCAACGAACTATGGGTAAGTCAGGCAGGGACTGGAACGGGCGTAGTTATCTTCGAGCGGATGAACGGTGGCTGGATGAAGATGGGCGAGGTTGCAACCGGACCAGACGCGCACGCCATTGTTTTCACGAAGGATGGCGCTACGGCCTATGTCACCAATCAGGGAGCCGCAACGGTATCGGTGATTGATGTGGCAAAGCGGACTAAAACGAAGGACATCGCCGTTGGCAAAAAACCGAATGGGATTGTCCTGAACTAATAATAACTGCGCTGAGGTAACTTGCACATGAGACTGTAAGCAAGCTGCTTGCTGCCCGGACTACTACCCGGTGCTTTTCTTTGATCAAATCCGTTGCGTCGCCGTACAATTCGTATTCGTACGATGGCAGCGAACAGATTGCTTTATCGTTTGCTTTCCGGATTGATCGCCATCGGTACGCGCCCGATCTGGGGTTGTATTGTCTGGTGTACCGCACCGACGCATCGTTTTGTAACGCTTAGGTATGTTCTCTACCATATCTCGGCCACAACCTGCTCATTGGTTGTAACTGAGTGGGCATAGCCACAACCCGCAGAGTAACAATGTTTTCAGCGTTGGCTGTGCCCCGGCAAACCGGAAGAGAAAAAAGCCACCTGGCTACACTTTTTTTTATGGCAGGAAGCCAAAAGCAGATTGCCGATTTACTTATGAGCCTGTTAACAATTACACAATTTTAATACCTATACTTTTCCGTACTTTTACGTGAATTCTAACAAACTCGTTTTTTATGAAACAACAGCTACGTGCAGTGAGCCGGTTATGGCTCTTACTTGCTGCTTTTCTCTTTGCCCAGAGTGCCTGGGCGCAGGTAACGTATCCTGTAGTGTTTGATGTACATGGACCCAATTTCAGGCTACGGAACTAGCTCCGCTCGCTCGGCAACTACGTCAGACGCACAATGTTGCTATAACTGGTCTAACCCGCTGGTTGAGTGGTTACCACGTATCTGCGAACGGCGGCTGGCCGTGCCTGGGGCGTGTAATTGGCTGGGCTGCCACGCTCGGCAGCTGGTATAGCGGCTAATGCTTTTGTGACATTTACAGTCAAAGCAAATGCGGGATACACACTGTCTCTTGCGATGCAATCGATCCTTTATGACTACAGACGTTCTGGAACCGGTCCCACAAATGGAACCTTTCAATATCAGATCAACGCAGGAAATTTTACAGATATTATACACGGTACCTTTTTCTGTATCTACGATCTGGTCGGGAGCAGGCTGGACCGTAGCTCCCCTGAGCGCAATTACCGACTTGCAGAATTCTGCCGGCAAACAAGCACTAGTAACCTTTAGAATCATACCTTATGGTGCAACTAGTGCCGGCGGGGTATGGTATCGTTGTTCTGACGCCAGAGCTAACAGCACACTCTAATGATTTTACACTGATTATGGGACTGTTGGATTGGCAGGTCCACCTGCCGCTACGCTCACTGCCAGCCCAACCACCCTAACCGGTTTCGTCGCCACACAGGGTACGGTATCGAATGTGCAGACCTATACCGTGACGGGCAGTAATCTGGATGGCAGTCCTGTGTCAGTATCGGCAACGGCTAATATTGAACTGAGTACGGATAACAGCACGTTTACCCCGACCCTCTCTATTCCGGCAACAACCAGTGCTGTGTCGCAGGAAATATTTGCGCGCTTAACCAATACAGCCCCAACGGGTCCGTTCAGCGGCACCATTACCAATACGGCGAACATGACGCTCAACGCTTTGGTCACCGTGAGTGGTCAGGTGAACGGGGTCAACGCGCCGGCACTGTCAGCAACCCCAACAACACTATCCGGTTTTTCAACAACTCAGGGAACGCCTTCGTCGCCCCAGACATATACCCTGACGGGCGCTAACCTGACGCAGAACGTTACGATAACAGCACCCACAGGGTATGAACTCAGTCTGGATGGCTCCAGTTACGCGGCCAGTCAGCTGGCTCCGCAAACGGGTGGCACGGTCAGTACTACGGTAGCCGTGCGGCTCACTGGTACCACGGCAGGTAGTCCGGCGGGAAACGTTACCAACGTCTCCGGTAGCCTTACTGCCACTGTTGCCGTTAGTGGCAACGTAAGCCCGGTAGCCGGTACCATGCGCATTCATGATATTCAGGGTAGTGGACACATCTCGCCCCTGGTTGGCTCCACCGTGAGCAACATGCCCGGTATCGTTACGGCTGTGCGCAACAATGGTTTCTGGATGCAGGACACCGACCCCGATGCCGACAACAATACCTCAGAAGGAATATTTGTCTTTACCAGTTCTGCACCGGGCCGCACTGTGGGTGAGTCCGTACTGGTAAGCGGTACCGTGCAGGAGAACCGGGCCAACAACGTACAGAACCTGAGCACAACCCAAATTGCCAGCCCCAGCGTTTCGGTGGTATCGTCGGGCAATCCCCTGCCGGCTCCCGTTGTTATCAGCTCACAGGCCGGAGCGGGTGTTCGCCTGATACCGACCAACACCATCAGCAATGATTTTCCGGCCAATGGCGACGTGGAACTCTCGGTGTTTGACCCGGCTGAAGACGGCCTCGATTTCTTCGAGACCCTGGAGGGAATGCGGGTGCAGATCAACAACCCCGTAACCACGAGCCTGCGGAACAACTTCGGTGAAGTGTTCGTCATCGCCGACAAAGGAGCTGGCGCTACGGGCCTGAACAGCCGGGGTACGCTTACCATTAGCGGAGCCAACACCACGGATATCAACAGCGCCATCACCAACAGCGACTTCAACCCGGAGCGTATCCAGATCGATGATGTGCTGTACGGAACGGGTAACACGCCAAACGAAAACGTAGGAACGCTCCTCAACACCATTGTGGGCGTAGTCAATTACGATTTCCAGAATTTTGAAATTCTGCCCAGTGTGGCTCCTACGGTTTCGCCGTCGAATGTGCCCCTGGTCAAAGAAACGACCAGCCTGCTTCCAACAACGAACCAACTGACGGTGGCTTCATTCAACGTTGAAAACCTGGCGGGTAATGAGCCTCAGGCCAAATACGACGGGCTGGCCCTGGGCATCAAAAACAGCCTGGGTTCACCGGATATCCTGGCGCTCGAAGAGATTCAGGACAACAACGGGGCGACAAACGATGCAGTCGTAGATGCCACAACAACGTTGACCCGACTTCGGGATGCGATCATTGCCGCCGGAGGCCCCTCGTATGATTTTCGCCAGATTAACCCCGTCGACGATCAGGATGGCGGACAGCCGGGTGGAAATATCCGGGTGGGTCTGTTTTACAATCCGGCACGGGTGCAGTTTGTCGACCGGGCGGGTGGTGGCTCAACCGTGAATACAACGGTAAGCAACAGCGGTGGTCAGCCCCTGATTTCGGCCAGCCCCGGCCGTATTCTGGATACCAACCCGGGTGAATCAGACAGTTACCCCGGCGATGACTTCACCGCTACCCGGAAGCCCCTCGTCGGTGAATTTACCTTCAACGGACAGCCGCTATTTGTTATCGTTAATCACTTCTCGTCGCGGGGGGGCAGCGGTGCCCTTTCGCAGCGATTCCAGCCGCCTACCCAGGAGGAGCAGGGCCGACGGGAAGAGCAGGCAAAAATCGTAAATGCCTTTGTCGATGAGTTGGTAGCAATCAATCCCAACACGAACATTGTGGTGGCGGGTGATTTCAACGAGTTTCAGTTTCTACCCGCGCTGCAATTCCTGAAAGGAAATGTAAATGGCGAAACGCCCGTGCTGACCAATCTGATTGAATCACTACCCGCTCAGGAACGGTTTACCTACACCTTCGATGGCAATGCACAGGCACTCGATTATATTCTGGGCAGCAGTGCTATGAATAGTAAGCTCGATGCCTACGATGCCGTGCATCTAAACGCCGGGTTTATTGATCAACTCAGCGATCACGACCCGAGTGTAGCCCGCTTTAACTTTGCGCCAGTAGTGGCCACCCCGCTAGCCCTGACGTTAACGGCGAGCCCTGACATGCTCACCACCAGCGGTACGACCACCCTGTCGGCTACTGTATCGGGCGGAACAACCCCCTACAGCTACACCTTCACCGGGTCGGGCACCATCAATCAGTCGGGTAACACCGCTACGGTGTCAAACCTACCGGCCGGCGTGCAGACCTTCACCGTCGTGGCCAGCGATGCCACTTCGCCCACCAGCCAGACCATCTCGGGCACGGTGAGCGTGACGGTAACCCAGGCCCCACCGGCCAACACGGCCCCCGTCGCCACGGCTAACGATAACCAGACGGCCACCGTGGGCGTGGCCTTCTCCTACACGGTCAACGCCTTCACCGACAACGAGACGCCCAACCAACTGACCTACACCGCCAGCATCGACCCCGCCAACGGGTTGAGCTTCGATGCCAACAGCCGGGTCATCTCGGGCACGCCCTCGATGTCGGGGGTGAGCAGCGTCACCGTCACGGCCACCGATCCGGGCAGCCTCTCGGCCTCCACCAGCTTCACCATTACGGTTAATCCGGCCGCCGGTAATCCGCCCCCCACGGGCCCCTTCAGCATCACGGGCGTCACCACCCTGAGTTGCGAGACCATCTCGGCCGGTCAGCGCCGGGTCAGTTTCAACCCCCGCTACGCCGGGCTGGATGGTTCGCCGGTGAGCTTCTCGGTGGTCAATGAACTGACCCCGACCACCAATCCGGGTCCCTACACGCTGAATCTGTATACCGATAACCCGGTCATCACCCTACAGGCCACCCAGAGCGGGGCTACCACCCAGTTTGCCTACAACTGGCTCTCGGCCTGTAGCTCTTCGACGGGCAACACGCCCCCCACAGTGGCTAACCCCGTACCTCCTCAGTCGGCTACGGTAGGCGTGGGCTACACGCTGTCGCTGGCCAATGTGTTCACCGATGCCGAGACGCCCAACGCCCTGGTGCTGTCGGTAACGGGCCTGCCCGCCGGGCTGAACTTCAACCCGCCATCCACCATCTCGGGTACACCCTCGATGTCGGGCGTGAGTACGGTGACGGTAACGGCGACTGATCCGGGCAGTATGAGTCCAGCACCAGCTTCAGCATCACGGTGAATCCGGCGGCCGGAACACCACCCCCACCGAGTGGTACGTTCAGCATCACCAGCGTGCAGACTATTAGTTGTGAGGTGCTCTCGGCGGGTCTGCGCAGACTGACCTTCAATCCCCGGTACGCAGGTGTGAACGGTGCCCCCATCAGCTTCTCGGTGGTTAACGAACTGGCCCCAACGACCAATCCGGGTCCCTACACCCTGGATCTGTATACCGATAATCCGGTGGTGACCCTGCAGGCAGTGCAGAGCGGTGTATCCAGCAGTTTTGCCTACAACTGGCTGGCAGTCTGCAGCAGCACGACGGCCAACACCCCGCCCACGGTCGCCAATCCGGTGCCGCCCCAGTCGGCCACGGTGGGCACGGCTTACACGCTGTCGTTAGCCAATGTGTTCACCGATGCCGAGACGCCCAACCAGTTGACCCTGTCGGTGACGGGCTTACCAGCAGGGCTGAGTTTCAGCCCGCCTTCCACCATTTCGGGTACGCCCTCGATGTCGGGGGTGAGTAATGTGACCGTCACGGCCACCGATCCGGGCAGTATGAGTGCCGGCACCAGCTTCACCATCAACGTCAATCCGGCGGGTGCTACTCCACCACCCACGGGTACGTTCAGTATTACGGGTGTCACGACGGTGAGTTGCCAGGTCATTTCGGCGGGTGAGCGTCGGGTAACGTTCAACCCCCGGTACGCGGGTCTGGACGGCAGTCCGGTGAGCTTCTCGGTGGTCAACGAGTTGTTGCCGACGACGGCGCCGGGTCCCTACACCTTAAACCTGTATACTGACAATTCGGTGATTACTCTGAGTGCGGTGCAGAACGGAGTGAGCAGCACGTTTGGCTACAACTGGCTGGCAGCCTGTACGCCTTCGGCCCCGGGTGCGCGGGTGAGCGGGGAGCCGACACCAGGCTTACAGCTTCAGGTACTGGGCAACCCGGTACGCGAAGTACTGGAGATTGTCGTGACGGGTGCAGCCGGTGGTTCGCTGAATCTGACGCTGACTGACGGTCAGGGTCGGATTGTGGGGCAGCAGGCTGTAGAAAAGGCCACTGCTTCGGAGCGCGTTACCTTCCGCGTCAATCACCTGCCATCGGGCGTACTGATTCTGCGGGCCAATACCCCAACGCAGTCGCAACTGGTAAAGGTGATCAAAGCAGACTAGTCCGGCTTATTTCCTAATGCCACCCTAAGTTGACGACCGGGCCAGGATTTCCTGGCCCGGTTTTTTGTCGGCTCTCCGGTGGCGGTTTAGCGAGCGGACGTTCCATCCAACCGCTAAACCATCCATTTGTCGTTATTATCATATTTGATACACGGATTTCACCTATTTTCGCCGTTATAGCAGAACAACCCCATCATTCATGACCGAAACTAATACCGGACTACCTTCTTTTATTCGTTCCTGGACCCAGCTCTACGCCATCGTGATGGGGAGCCTGGCCGTTGAAATTATCCTGTTTTATCTGCTAATGCGCTGGCTGTCATGAGTGTTATTGACTGGGGTGTGTTGGTATTGACCTTAACGGGTATCGTTGTCTATGGAATTGTGCGAAGCCGGGGTAGCCGAAGCATGGACGACTATCTGCTGGCTGGTCAGTCCCTGCCCTGGTATCATGTTGGCCTGTCCGTAATGGCTACCCAGGCTAGTGCCATTACTTTTTTATCGGCACCGGGTCAGGGGTTCACCGATGGAATGCGGTTCGTCCAGTTTTATTTCGGGCTCCCCCTGGCGATGGTGGTGCTGTCGATCACCTTCGTGCCCATCTTTCACCGGCTTAAGGTATTTACAGCCTACGAATTTCTGGAGGACCGCTTCGATACGCGGGTACGGACGCTCACGGCGGGCTTGTTCCTGCTTCAGCGGGGTCTGTCCACGGGTCTGTCTATTTACGCTCCGGCCATTATTCTTTCCACCATTCTGGGCTGGAATATTTACTGGACCAACCTGCTGATGGGGGGCATCGTCCTTATTTATACCGTGACGGGTGGTACCAAAGCGATATCCTACACCCACCTGCAACAAATGGCTGTGGTGACCTTTGCCATGGCACTGGCCGGGTATCTGACGGTGAAGATGCTGCCCGAAGGGGTTGGCTTTGTCGACGCTTTACACGTAGCGGGTGAAGCCGGACGGATGAACCTGATCGACCTTAAGTTTGACCCGGAAAGCCGGTACAACCTGTGGTCGGGCCTGATTGGTGGCTTTTTTCTGCAACTATCCTATTTCGGCACCGACCAGTCGCAGGTGGGGCGCTACCTGACGGGGCAATCCATTGGGCAAAGTCGGTTGGGCCTGTTGATGAACGGATTGCTCAAGGTACCCATGCAGTTTCTGATACTGCTGGTTGGCGTACTGGTGTTTGTCTTCTACCAGTTTAATCCGGCTCCTGCTTTCTTTAACAGACAGGAAACCGAAAGCCTGAAAAACAGCCGCTATGCCGGGCAGTACCAACTCGCCGAAATCAAACATCAGAACCTGACTGCCCAGCGGCAAAAAGCCGTTCTCGCTATGCAGGCCGCGTTGCAGTCGGATGATGAAGCGGGGCAAACTACCGCAGGTGCGGTACTGCGGGAAACCGATGAAGCCCTGAAAGTGGTAAAAACCGACGTGACCAAATTGATTCAGCAGAATAACCCCGCGGCCGATACCAACGATGTAAACTACATCTTTCTGCGCTTCGTGCTGGACTACCTGCCGCACGGACTGATTGGCCTGTTGATTGCTGTTATCTTCAGTGCCTCCATGGGCTCCATTGCATCAGCCTACAACTCCCTGGCTTCCACAACTGTAGTGGACGTGTACAAGCGGCTGATAAACAAATCGGGTAGTGATGCCGACTACCTGAATGCGTCACGCTGGGCCACCATTGGCTGGGGTATATTCTGCATTGTAGTAGCGCAGTTTGCCAACCAGCTGGGGAGTATGATTGAAGCCGTGAACATACTGGGTTCCCTGTTCTACGGGGTTATCCTGGGGGTGTTCGTCGTGGCTTTTTACGTCAAATCCATCGGTGGGCAGGCTACCTTCTGGGCGGCCATCGTCTCCGAAGTGCTGGTGGTCATAAGCTGGACACTCAACCTGACGGCTTTCCTGTGGCTCAACGCCATCGGGTGTTTGCTGGTGGTGGGTATTGCCTGGGTACTACAGCGGACGCTGTTTTGGCAACGTTAAGTCACTAGAACATACCCGTCTGCTTCTGTGGTTAGTCAACCGGAAGCAGCCATTTTTTTACTTGTAAGGCAACGTTATTGCCATCGTTTGTTACCTATGATGTTTCGTTTTTTATTCACTTGTCCTCAACCGCTTCGTGTTCGTTATGGCCAGTGAATTATTCAATCGTCGGGATGTTATCGCCTACTTTATTGTGGCGGCCATCGGTGCTGCGCTGCAACTGATTGCGGGCAGTTTATTGCAGGACTGGTTTCTGATTACCTACGAACAGGCCTTGTTTGCGGGCTACCTGATTGCTTTTCTTGCCGGTTTCTTCTTAACCAAGCTGTTTGCGTTCAACGCCAGAAACTCGGCCCAAACCAGGCGCGAAGCCGTCAAGTTTACGATGGTTTCGATTCTATCCTGCCTCATCACCGTCTATGGGGCGTCGGCGGCTTACCAATATTTGGCCAGCGAGTACAAACCGCTGATGTTTCTGATTCCGTTCTCGGTAAAAGAAGTCAACCTGACTAAACTCATTTCGCAACTGACAGGAATGGGCCTAAGTTTCATGAGTAATTACATTCTCCACAAACAGTTTACCTTTCGTAACACCGGTTTTTACGAGAAGCTCAAAATTCTGTTGGGTTTATAAGGCGGAGACAAGAAAACGAACGGCCGTTCTGATTGATCAGAACGGCCGTTCGTTTTATAGCGCCGAAGGGCTGGTGGAAGCCGATACATGGTACTAGTCAGGTTTAATCCTGACCCTTGTTACTTTGCTTGAAAAGGCGAGTCAAAATCGGTTGACGGGCTTTCTTTACAAAGAGTGGCAGTCTGTTTAAGCACGGAGAGAGCAAATAGCTGAACCGCATTACTTGTCATCAACGCGCTGTTATCTTAACAGCAGTGATAACAGCGATCATGCGCTTGTCTGGCACTGGAGGATGTTATCCTCTTTCGTGAAGTCGTTTGCTTTGGGTTCTTGTTACTACAGTTTCAACTAAGCGAATCCGGGTAACCTACGGATGTACTCCCATGCCCTACACAACGCATGTTCACTGCCCGTGCCCATTGATCGTCCGGCTGGCCCATCTTGGTATCTGTCTCCTGCTTGCTGGTGAATTGCTGGCTCAAACGCCCCAACTTCACCTGTTGCCGGTAACCACAGGCTTCACTCGTCCTACGGATGTGGTTGGCATTGGCCCTGGTGAATTGCTGGTTGGACAGACGGACGGGAAAATCCGGCTGATTCGGCAGGGAACCGTACTGAACACGCCCTTTCTGGATCTGACAGACCTGATTAGTAATCCAACCTACGAAGGCATATTCGGGATCACCATTCATCCTGACTACGCCAGCAATGGGTTTATTTACGTGCATTACGCCCGCAAAAATGACCGCTCATCGGTATTTGCCCGTTTCACCCGGAAAAGCACCAATCCCGATCAGGCCGATCTGGCCTCGCAACTGATTTATTTTACCGTTCCCTACACCAATCCATTGGGTGGGCACCGGTCGGGTCGGATCGGCTTTGGACCGGATGGTTACCTGTATATTACGACGGGTGACTCCTCGCCCGGGGGGCGGGGCAGTGTTGGTGACCCCAACAGACTGGCGCAGGATATACACGGCCCCTACGGCAAGCTGCTCCGTATCGATGTAAATCAGGGGAGTCCGTACGCCATTCCGCCCGACAATCCGTACGCCGATCCCAACGACGGAGTGCCGGATGAGTTGTATGCCCTGGGTATGCGTAACCCCTGGCGCTGGAGTTTCGACCGGCAAACCGGCGACTTCTGGATGGCCGATATTGGGCAGGACGGCTGGGAGGAGCTGAACTTTACGGCGGCTAATGCCCCGGCGCTCCAAAATTACGCCTGGCCCTGTTTTGAAGGCAATCATCCGTACAACACGGGCTGCACACCCGGTACGCGTTCCACATGCCTTTGCTGGTGTATGAAGGCTACTCGTCGGGGATTAAGGCATCCATTACGGGTGGGTTCGTGTACCGGGGAAATGCCTATCCTGATCTGAAAGGCTGGTACGTGTACGGCGATTTTGAGCGGGGAACGTACTGGACCCTCAAACGGGCTGCCGACAATACGTATCAGCAAATTCAGCAGTCCATTGCTCTGACTACCAGCCCCGTTTCATTTGGTGAGGGAACCGATGGTGAGTTGTACGTTCTATCGTTCAATGAGGGGACGCTGTACCAGGTTACTACCCAGTTTGTTGGTCCCCAGTCCATTACCAGTGTTCAGAGTGGAAACTGGCTCAGTCCGGCAACCTGGAATTGCCAATGCGTGCCCGGCAGTGTCGACGATGTCACCATTTCAACGGGGCATACGATTCTGGTCGATCAGGCTGTGTCGGTCAAGAAGCTGGTGCTGTCGGGCAAATTATCCTGCCTGAACGGGGGCCGGGTTTCGTTCTGACTTTCCCGAATCCCATACCGCACAGTGTCTGATTGATTGGTGGGTGCAGAGGCCAAAAAAGAAGGCCGTCCCGACGAATCAGGACGGCCCTCACCGGCACAGGAATAACTTATTGCATCTTCTTTCCCTTGCCTTTCGTGGCTGCCGGTGCATGCGGGCATTTTGGCAGAGTACTCCGTCACGCTTTTCTCGATACCTTCCTTAAAGAACGGGAAAGAGGGGTCGTTGGCCGTCTGGCCCAGCGAAAGCGCCTCTTCGCCACGGTACGGCTTCGGCGTAGTTACCCATTTTTGCCAGAATCTGCGACTTTACGTACAGGTTCCGGTAGGTTTCTTTCATGGCAATGGACTTGTTGATCCACTCCAGCGATTGCGCCAGGTTACGCCCTTTCGATACGTTATAACTGGCTGCGGCCTGCAAAACAGCCGCATCGCTCGGGTTTCTCGGCCACGGCTTTATCAACGTTGGCGGCTGAGTTGGCATTGACATCCACCTTCAGGTTGGCAGACGCTTTGGCATTGGCCCACATGAACTTCATGTTGGCGGTGCTGTCCGTCAGGTCGCCGAAACCAATGGTAAAGGTTTCGATGGTCTCGCTGTTTTCCGACGGCGTCAGATTAACGCGCAGCGCATCCTCTTCCTGCTTGTAGTTTGCTTCCGTAACACCCTTGTTCTTGTTGAATATCAGGGTGAAATTGCCCTGCTCCGGAATCGACATGATGGCGTAAGTACCCGCAGCCAGCGTTTTGCCATTCACCATCAGATCGGTGGAGGTGGTAAACAGCGTGGCACCATTGGCACCCGTCCGCCAGATTTTTCCGGCGGGAACAAAATCACCCGAAAATGGCTGACGGCCTTTCAGGCTGGGCCGCGAGTAGGTAACGGTTAAATCAGTAGTGCCAATGGTCTGCATGACCGTAGCGCCGGGGCTGGGCGAAGGAAGCTTAATTTGAGCAGTGGCTAATTGAGCCGCCAGGCAGAACGTAATACCACTCAGTACGAGTTTACGCATGATTGTGAAGTAAATTAGTTTAGTTGTTTGTGAAAACGGTACGAAATTGCGGTTTTTTACCCAAAAAGCCAACTCATGCACCGGCAACCCCTGCTGCAATTGCTCTACCAGCACCAACCCACCGATCCCCTTGAACAGGCCATGACCCAGGCTACCATTGCCTTTGTGGCCCAGCACCCCGACTGTTTTGACCGTTCCCTGCTAATCGGCCACATCACCGGCTCAGCCTGGATTGTTTCCCCCGACCGGCAACAGACCCTGTTGATTCACCATCGAAAACTTGACCGGTGGCTCCAGCCCGGTGGTCATGCCGACGGGGACCCGGATGTGGCGGCTGTAGCCCTGCGGGAAGCGCAGGAAGAAACCGGATTGACTTCCCTGCGGCTGGTGAACCCAGTGGGGGCAACCCATCCGGAGCAGGAAGTGGCTATTTTCGACGTGGATATTCACCCGATTCCCGCCCGGGCCGACGTACCCGAACACCTGCATTACGACATTCGATTTCTGCTTGACAGCGAACCCGGACGAGGTACTGGGATTTTCGGAAGAAGTGACAAAAATCAGGTGGTTTGAGCTAAAAGAGGTAGAAAATTACACGCAATCAAGGTCAATTTTGCGGTTGGTTCAAAAAATTATGAAGAACTAGAAATCTAGTCGCTGTTTTAATTGTTTTTTAATCTGACAATGTAATAGATTTGTCGGACAACAAAACCACAGAAACAGCCATGAAATTAAGACACTTTATACTTGCCGTCGGGAGCCTGCTCTTGGGTATGCAAGCTTACGCACAAACTGAACCGGGTACTCCCACGCGTAAGCCGCTCAATAACCCCATGTACTCTACTCACAACTATAAGCATCCTCAGTTAGCGGCTGCAGCCCGCCAATGGGAAGCAAAAAAAGGGGTAGCGGTAAAACAACCCGGCGCGGTTGAACTGGCCAATTACAAAAGGCAGATGCCCGTAGCCCAGCCGGTGGGGGGAATAACCGTGCCGCACACCCCATCGGTCAGCCTGGCCGACCGGAACTACAAGGACCAGCGGGTGAGGGAAACCAAAGTCATCGATACAAAAGAGTACTATAGCGAAAGTGAACAGCGCAAAAATGATAAGACGATGGCGGGTAACTAAGTGCTCAGAACGTCCCGTACCAAACGCCTGTTGACTGCATGAGTTGACAGGCGTTTTTTTGCGCCTTCCGGCTGTGTCGCCCTGACAAAAAAAGGCTTTCCGGCCTAACCCTGCACTTTTTACACCTGAGTACTTAATCAACTGATTAGTAGCAGTAAGGGCTTTCGGCACGATTGGGTTAACAGTGTTAATCCGTGGATTTTGTTTCCGATGGACGCACCAAAATCCGTGCGTTACCCATCCCGGTTGCCGCTGGCACAGGTATTCCGGTTTACCTTTGCGTATGGCCTACAAAACCGTTCACATTAACTTACCCCTGCCCAGGGCTGCCCGCCAGTCGGTACTGGTTATTTACACCGGCGGTACCTTTGGCATGGTCTACGACCCACAGGCCGGGCAACTGGTTCCCTTTGATTTTGAGCAGGTCACCAACCGGCTGCCCGAACTGAACCGGCTTACGTTTGCCATCACGCTGCTCACCCTGCCCGACATCATCGACTCGTCGAATATGAAACCCGCTGTGTGGGTAGAGCTGGCTCAAATCATTCAGGATAACTACGGGCAGTACGACAGCTTTGTTATTCTGCACGGTACTGATACCATGGCCTATACGGCGTCGGCGCTGAGTTTTATGCTGGTGGGTCTTAATAAGCCCGTTATCCTGACCGGGGCACAGCTGCCCATTGGCGTAGCCCGTAGTGACGCCCGCGAGAATTTTATTACCGCGCTCGAAATTGCGGCTGGAGAGGAGGGAGGGCAACCCCTGGTGCCGGAGGTATGCGTGTATTTTAACTCGCTGCTGCTTCGGGGCAATCGGTCTACCAAACGGGAGAGCGTGCAGTTCAACGCGTTTGCGTCGGAAAACTACCCGCACCTGGCCACGGCGGGCGTCAGTATCGACTACAACCGACCGTTCATCCGGCCCTGGCAACCCGATCAGCCATTGACCCTTCGTACCGCGCTCGATCCAAACGTGACCATTCTGAAACTCTTTCCGGGCATCACCCAGCCGGTGGTCGAGTCGATTGTGAACATTCCCAATCTGCGGGGCATCGTCCTGGAAACCTTCGGCGCTGGTAATGCACCCACGGACGAGTGGTTTCTGGATACCCTGAAACAGGCCATTGACCGGGGCGTGTTGGTGTTCAACGTGTCGCAGTGCGAAGGGGGGCGCGTCACGCAGGGGCACTACCAGACCAGTCAGCAACTGTTGCAGATCGGCGTCGTGAGTGGAGCCGATATCACCACCGAAGCGGCCATTACCAAACTGATGGTACTCTTGGGGCAGGAAAAGGAGCCGGAACGACTGCGCGCGCTGCTGGCAAAACCGCTGAGTGGAGAAATGAGTGCGTAACAGCCTCTTACTTTTTTTGAGACATATTGCGTTTCTGGCATCAATCCTGCATCTTTGCACTCCGATTCGTCGGGGCATGAGTGACACAGAGAGGTGTCCGAGTGGTTGAAGGAGCACGCCTGGAAAGTGTGTATGCGGGTAACCGTATCGAGAGTTCGAATCTCTTCCTCTCTGCTAGTACTTTACAGAAAAACACGACTAATAGAGAGCTGCCGGAGTGGTCGAACGGGTCTGATTCGAAATCAGAAGTACTCGTAAGGGTACCGGGGGTTCGAATCCCTCGCTCTCTGCCAAAGGCCAACACATACAGTGCTGGCCTTTTTTCGTTTTGTCTCCTTTGGGATCAGACACTTACATTTTCTGAATCCCCCATGTTATATCCTATAGCTTCTATGTGTCGAAACAAGTCATCGGCTATATGATAATCATTAGAGCAGCGGTCTGAACTCTGGCCACAAAAGCCCGCTCTGCTTGTATGACAGGGCTTTCTTGTAAAACCATTTGCTGAGTTAAAAACTGGATTAGCGTTGTGAATTTGTTGGCAAACGTATCAATCTGAACTGCCATATTCTTGACTTTCATGCCTTCTAATGAGCTGACAACCAATGTGCGTAGGCTACCCAGCAGGCAGCTTACATCCACTTTGCACGTTCGTAAATCGTCTTCCGACAAGCTCACACTCCGTTTATGGTGTATTACTTCAACAGCCAAATGTCCTCGAATAGCATCGATAACTCATCAGCCTGGGCCTGATTAAGCGGCCGATGAAGTCACATAATAACTGATTCCCTCACTGACTATGCCCAATCTTTGTCGACTCCGTACTGGACTTGCTACATTTGACTGGAGACTTTTTTTAGGCAGATTTGGGGACAAACTTCAATTTGACCATGGTTAAACGACCGCCCCGTGTGTTTGACGAAGCATTCAAGGAAATGGCCGTCGAGTCTGATCTGTATGCAAAAGGATCAATTCAAGAGGCCGCCCGCGAATTGGACATCGATCCAGGACGAATCAGTAAATGGAGGCAACGGCACAAAAAAAACGATCAAACCTTGCCTGCCAATACCACACTTACTGACGAACAGCAACAGATCAGAAGGTTGCAACGGGAGCTTAGAGAAGCTCAGATGGAGCGCGATATACTAAAAAAGGCAGTCAGCATCTTCTCCAAGGGCGACGGGAAATATTCCGATTTATAAAGGAACACGCCAACGAATTTCCCGTTGAGAAGATGTGTAAAGTACTGAATGTGAGCAGTAGTGGTTATTATTATTGGCGTAAGCATCCGATTGGGACCAGGCAACAGAATCAAAATCAGTTGGATGAGCCACATCCGACGAGTGCATACGCAAAGCCAATGTCGCTACGGCAGTCCCCGGATTGCGGATGAACTCCGCGAGCAGGGCGTGAAAGCCTCCCGTAACCGCATTGCCAGACTCATGAAGAAGGCAGGTATTCGCAGCATCATGTATAAAAAGTATCGGGTGCAGACTACGGAATCAAATCATGACTACCCAGTGGCTAAAAACGTGCTGAATAGAGAATTTACGGCCGATAAACCAGGGCAAAAGTGGGTCTCAGACATCACGGCCCCCCCTCTATATCGCCACTGGTCAGGGGTGGCTTTATCTGACAGTGATTTTGGATCTGGCCGACCGAAAAGTGGTTGGTTGGGCCATGAGCGATAGTATGAAAGCGGTGGAGACGAGTGTAGCAGCTTGGCGTATGGCCCTCAAAAACAGAGCAATAGATGGTCAGCTTCTGTTTCATTCGGACCGCGGGCGCGTCTATCCAATATGCCTGCACTGAATTTAGGGATGAACTAAAGGATTTGCCGGTTGAGCAAAGTATGAGTCGCAAAGGAAATTGTTGGGATAATGCGGTTGCCGAGAGCTTTTTCAAGACCCTCAAGTGCGAGATGGTCAACCATACTTATTTTGCGACGCGGGCAGCGGCTCGGTTGGCTACCTTCGAGTATATCGAGGGTTGGTACAACCGCCGACGGAAACATTCGGTATTGAATTACCGCACGCCCAGTCAACAGGAATCTTATTTTTACACTTCCTCAATGGCCGCCTAAAAAATCTCCACTATACTGTTGCAAGTCC
>CAWAJC010000023.1:0-72781 GCA_963782245.1 uncultured Cytophagales bacterium | reverse complement strand
GTAAGGGTGGTTTTCAATCGTTCGGAGGCAACCCAGGTGGGTATATCTACGCTGAGGATAGTAGCCCTGGTGCCTGGTATTTCATAGCATCAAACCAGTTCGTTGATATGACCCGAAAGTCATACGGGTTAACGCTTGGGTTTGATCTTGTTCAGTCAGCTACGGATGCACAGGTTAATACAGATGATATAATCATCACTGACGGAACTTCGACCTTAACCTATAATACGGCTTACAACCCCAGGACTACCTGGACCACTTACTCCGTAAAACTGGACGAAACGGCTGGCTGGAAAAAAGGAAAAGTAAAGCAACGAAGACAGATTTGCAGCAGGTCTTGCAGAACCTAACCAGTCTTAAGATACGGGGCGAATACCGGGCCGGACCCGACCGGGGTGGGTTGGATAACGTGTCCATCCGATAGATTCAACCCCCTTTACCGTTACAGCAGCGTTTCGTTCAGCAGCGTTTGCTCTTCCAGTAATTTCAGGTCGCCGGATTTGAACAGGCGGGCCATGGTGTCCAGGTCGCCGGGGCGGTGCATGTCGCTGCCGATGAAGTCTACCCAGTGCTGTTGGAGCATAAAGCGGGCCTGCTTCTCTACGTGGGAACCGTAACGCCCACTCAACGACATCCAGTTGAGCTGAAACAGGCAGCCAACCTCGCGCAGCTGTTCCAGCAGGTGCCGGTCGGTATGGTAATATTTGTAGCGTTCGGGGTGGGCCAGCACGGGCGTGTAGCCGTAGGTCTGGATACGAAAGACTATATCCGACAGGTTCATCGGGGCCGACGACCAGCCCGTTTCAAACAGCAGATACCGTTTTTCTCCGAACGAAAGCATGTCTCCCTGCCTCAGCAGATCCATGAAAAAATCGTCCAGCATGTATTCGGCGGCTACGTCGATGGTGATGGGTAGCTGCTGTTCGGCAATGAGCTGGCGTACGTCGGCCAGCCCCCGTTGAATAGCCAGGGTTTCGTTGGGGTACCAGTCGCGGCTGATGTGGGGGGTGGTAATTACTTTTCGGATACCCCAGTCTGCCAGTTGGGTCAGGCAGATCAGGGCTTCTTCGGGTGTGCTAACGCCATCGTCCAGGCCGGGCAGCAGGTGGGAGTGAAGATCCACCTGCCAGAAACAGCTATCCGGCCCGGTGTCTTCGCCGGGATGAATAAGCCGTTGCCAAAAATTTTTCGTTGTCATTCGTACAAGGTGTGTAATCCAGGCTTCAATCGGTATGGCTGTCGGCAGGGGTCACTATCCGGCAAAGTTACTAATAAGGTGATTTATGGCTAACGTCAGAGGGCGCGAAACTAGTTCAGGATGGTTTCCGGAACGGGCTGATGGGCTGGTTGGTGTCGGCTCCAACTCCGGAAACGCGTATCTGTTTTCATTCACGCTGCAATCCATCAGACAATAAGCAGAGGGCAAGGTAGCACATCAGAACGGATACCCAACGGCAATATTGAAGACGAGATTCTGTTTGCGCCAGGCACTGCTGCCAAAGGCGATCTTATCGACGACCCATTCGCTGCCCTCGGTCTGGTAGGGTTTGCGCAGGGGCGTGGCCAGGTCGAAACGGATCAGGAAATAGGACAGGTCGATGCGGATGCCCGCGCCCGCCCCAACGGCAATCTGCTCGTAAAACTTATTGGTAAACTGAGCCCCCGGCCCGAAGGTGCCCACATTGGCGTAGGTCCAGACGTTGCCGGCATCCACAAACACGGCTCCCTCGATGTACTTGTTGAACTTGGCCCGTATTTCGGTGTTGGCTTCGAGTCTGATGTCGCCCCCGCCATCCTGAAAAAGGGGCAGGTTGCGGATGGTATCGCGGGTGAACAGGCCCGGCCCGATGGCGCGGGGCCGGAACGCCCGGATGCTGTTGCTGCCGCCCACAAAATATTGCTTGGTAAACGGCAGCTGGAAGCCCTTGGAGTTGCCGTAGGGAATGCCGACACCCATAAACAGCCGGTTGGCCCAGGTGATGCTGCCATTGATCTTGTGGTACAGCCGGGAGTCGATGTCAAACCGGGCAAACTGTGCGTAGGGTACGCCGAAGACCCCGTTGCGGTCATCAGCCGGTAGCTGTTTGCGGAAAAGCAGACTGGCTGCATTACCCGCCACCTCCACGTTAGCCGTGAGCCGGAAGGTATTGGGCGAAACCGTCCGGGGCGACGAGTTGTAGTTGAACTGGTAGAGCGAACTCAGAATGAGCTGGTCGGAGTTGAAAACGGTTGTCTGGTACTGGCGCTTTACAATGTCGGACACATCCGGGTCGAACAGAATATTGTACACTTCATCACCCACCTGATTGAGCGGCACGTACACGTAGTTGGCGCTGAACGGCTGGAACACGTGCTCTACCTGCTGACTCTGCCGCCAGGCGTAGCCGAAGGTAGTCTGGAAGGAATTGATGCGGTAGAGCCCCCCCCGGATAATGGTTTGATAGCCCGCCGTCACGTTGGTTTTGGGCAGGGCCTTCCGGCGGGCGTCATACTGGAAGCGAATAGGCGAAACCAGCCGCGGAAAACTCAGTATGGCATCCAGCCCGAACCGGTAGTTAGTGACGTTCTGATCGCCCCCGCCAATCTGGTATTCGATACCGGCGTTGGCATTGATGGTGAGCAGCTCGGCCCGCCGGATGGCGTTTCGGTTGCGCCAGCTCAGGATGATCTGGGTTCCGTTGAAGTTGTTGGAGCGGGAGGTACCGTCCAGTTCCACCCGTGCCGACTTGGTGGGGTAGGGGGTAAGGTAGTAGTGGACATCCAGCAGGGCCGAATCGCCCTGCTGAGCCGGGTCAAAGCGGTTCCGGACGAACTTAAAGGCCCCCACGTTGATAAAGCGGGAGAGGGTCAGGTCCTGCGCCAGGCTGTTGTACCGGGTACCCGGCCGCACGGCAACGATATCCCGGAACAGTTTAGGGTTGAAGCGGTTGGACGAATCGACGATGGTAAAATTCGATTTCGACTGGTAAGCCAGCTGTAGATTGGTATCAACCTGCGCAGTAGAGAGGCTGTAGTTAGGGTAAATGTACACGTTCCGAATCGAATACGGTACGGCGGCCGCTTCGGGTATCTCGGGTTTGATGGCAAAGTACAGGCTGGTTTTATGCAGGGTGGAATCATTGTCGGCCAGCACCGCTACATAGTCGGGCAGGAAGTAATAAAAGCCCTGCTGTTTGATGGCCTGACTGATCCGTTCGCGCTCGATCTTGATATTGTCGAACCGGTAGGGGTCCCCTTTTTTGAAAACTGTCTTGCCGGAAGCCACCCGCAGGGCTTTCCGGACGGGCGTGGAGTCGACCAGAAACCCTACCGAATCGATGTAAAAACGGGGTTTCACTTCAACGTCGTACACGCCCCGGGCTTTGTAGCCTTCCTCCTTGAGTCCGCCGGTCACCTGCGAGTCGAAGTACCCCTCGTTCTGCAGGGTGGCCTCGAAGATAGGTATGTTGGCGGATATGGCCCTGGCACTGGCAAAGACGGGCTCTTCCCCGAATTTTTTGCGAAACCAGGCACGCAGGCCGTTTTTCTTCGGTTCGCCCAGCAGGTAATAAAAACCAACTTTATAGGGGTAGCCAAACAGTTTGGCGTTTGGCCGGGGCCGGGCCAGCTCCAGCAGCTGCTCGGTGAGCGACTCCTGCTCATCGGCCGATACCGTCGAGTCGGCATTCATGACAATATCGGTGCCGTCGTACAGCCGCTCTTTGGCGGGCAGGTGTTTGGCTATGTTACAACCGGTGAGCAGCCCCGCCAGCAGCAGGATGGCTACCCCGCCCCTTCTCCTCCCCCGTAGGGAGGTGCTTTGAACTCGGCATTTTAAACCCCTCCCTACGGGGGAGGGGAAGGGGTGGGGGTGTTGTGTCAATAAAAATCTCATAATGAATTAATTTACCGGGGGCGCACCGGGTGCGGGCGACCGGTGAAATATCTCGGACAGGGTGTTGTAATCCACCGTGATGACGAAGCCGACCCCCGTTTCGATGATGTACCCATCCAGTACCGCCTGATAATCGTTCCGGCGGTAGGCCCGCAATACGTAGCGGCCATCGCGGGTGAGGTTGTAGTTCAGGGATACATTGTCAAACACCTCATTCGGGTTCCGGGTGGCACTGTTGGCCGCATTCTCCAGCACGAAATTACGCCCTACGGATACCGTCAGGCGGCCGGACAGGAAACTCTTGGACAGGCCCACGTTCAGGTCGGTCCGGGCACCGTTGGTTGTACCGCCCGTGTTGGCGGCCCCCGTTTGCGACAGCAGGTTAAAATCCACGTCGAATCCTTTGAGGACATTGGACGCCAGTTTGCCCAGTTGATCCGAAATAAGTTTACTCACACTACTGCGGGCCACGCCCTCTGCCTGGGTATTCAGCCCGCCGGAACCCGAGCCGGAGAAGAAGTCGGAGGTGCTTTCGGGCAGGAACCGACCCAGCACCAGCAGGGCGAAGACCTGTTTGTTCATCAGCGACTCATCCTGTCGCAGCAGTTTCAGTTTGTTTTCAATGGTGGAGCCAAAAGCACTGGTTGCGGCAGCGTTGTTCTCATCCACGTCGGGTTGCCGGATGTCGAAGTCCAGCTTGGGCGCAGCCAGGTTGTTGCTGATCGTCAGCGCTACGTCGAAGGGGAGTTTCCGGTTCAGGGCTGCGGACGGCACCGTGGTGGTTTCATTGCCAATCAGGTCAACAGGGGAGGTTTCCACCTGGTACACGGCCGTCATGTTGATATCGGCCCGGAGCGGGTCGCCGGTGAACTGGATGTAGCCGCCTTTCTGAATCTGGAACTGCCGTTTCAGGACCTGGTAGGTCATGGAGTATTCTCCTTCGGTTACGTCGTAGCGGCCCAGCACGGTCATTTCGCCAGCCGCGTTGATGCCCACGTTAAGCCGGGCATTGCCCCGCGCCCGCAGGTAGTCGCCGTTCAGTTCGTCGACCACGATGGTCAGTTCCGATTTCTCGTCGGCTTCCAGATCGAGCGAAATGTTGGAGTTGCTGAGCTGATCGAAGGCTAGCCGGGGCGTGGCGATACTATCTTTTGTGGGTCGGTACAGGTACTTGTTCAGCGCCAGGGAATCGTTGTGGTCAATAAACGTCACAATCTCTCTGGACGCATCGACATTCAACGACTCGTCGGGCAGTACGAGTGATATTTTACTGCCGTCCTCCAGTCGGACGGTGCCGTTTATCGAGGGACTGGTTCCGGTTCCTTTGATGCGCAGATCGGCACTGATGGAGGCTTGCCCGTAGGCGTAGTCATTGTCTTTGCGGGCGGCATTCAGCACCTGGAAGTTATCGGCCTGAACGCGCAGGTTATACGCCACATCAGGAATGTTTTTGAGCACTACCGTACCATTGGTTGTTAACGTACGCCCTTTGTCGTCGCGCAGTTGAAACTTATCCAGGGTAATCGTCTGCCCCGAAAAAGCCAGTCTCTCCCGGTCGATGTGGTAGGTGGCGTTTAGTTGTTTGATGTTGAACGCCACGGAGTCGAAATCGACACTGCCATCCAGTTTCGGGTTGTCGATGGCACCCGCCACGCTGAAGTCGCCGGTTAGTTTGCCTTTGGCTTCCCGCAGTTCTCCGAAGCTGAATGCTTCGATGGTGCGGGCATCCAGCCGTTTGAGGCTAATGGCCAGATCGAGGGCTTTTTTGGCATCGTCGGGGTTATAATAGCCCGTTACGGTGGCGTCGTTATAGGGACCGGCCAGCGTGGTATTGACGTTGATCCGGCCATCGTCACTGTTCCGGAACCGGGCGTTGAGGTTGCCAATGGGTTTGTTCATCACCTGCAGGCTATCCACATACACCGAACCAATAAAGGAGAGCTTGCTGTCCTCGCTCATATAGTCGCGGACAATGAGGGTGCCGTTCAGCTCCCCGGCGGCCAGGGTTGTATCCTGATTGGCCAGCCGCGTCAGGTTTTCGATGCTGAGGGCGTGGGCCGTTATCCGGATGGGGGCGTTGGGGTACTGCTCGGTATTACTGATTTCGAGGTACTGGTCTCCCTGCTCCAGATGGAGCCGGTTAACGAGGATACCCTCATCGCCGTACTGCGCAAAGCCGGTGGTATCGGTTTGCCACCGCTGGTAGTTGGTCAGCAGTCCGTTGCGGGCGAAGCGGAACCGGTAGCTGGAATCGACGATGCTGAGGGTACCCGCCAGCCCATGCAAATCCTGATCGATGGAATCCTTGTTGACGACGGCAAACCGGAATTGATTGTTGGCCGCCGTTCCGGTCAGGTCTGTTTGCCGGATGGTCATTCCATCATAGAGCACGCCATCAACGCTGCCATCCACGTTTAGCTGATTATTGGCACCCCGCAGCGCCAGGGTGCTGCCTTTCACAGTGATGGTGTCGTAGACTACTTCGCCCGTTCGGAGGGTGGCAGACAGGGTAGTATCCCGGCTGGCGTCCAGGTAAGCGCTGAGTCGGACGGTATCCAGTTTCATGAGGGCGGGTACAAAGGCAGTCAGCAGGGGGTTCTGGTACGCTTTTAGCCCCACCGTGAAGGCATAGGGGGGCGGAATTTTTTTGTAGGTGAGGGCGGGCAGGGCAATGTACTTGCTGATTTCTCCGGCAATAATGTCGTACAGCTGCGTGTACTCGAACTGGCCGTTCATGGTGAGTCGGGCACCGGGTAGCCGGGCCAGCACATTTTTGGTCGTGCCATCAACCGCCAGCCGGGCGTAGAGCGAATCGAGGGGGTAGCTGGTCCCGTTCAGGCTCAGGGTAGCGTCGCTGGCCGAAATGGTCCCGACGGGTTTGGCCGGGTCGGTGGAGGCCATATCGAGCAGGATGTTACCCTTGATGGAGAGTGGATCGTCGTATAGCTTTAGTTTCTGCAGGTTCAGCTCATTGATCACCGTTTGCCCGGTAACGCTGGGGAAGTCGCCCTTCAGGCCCACGTTCAGGTCCAGCGTCAGGTTGGCGTTCGGGTCTTTGCTGCCGCCGGTGATGTCCAGCAGGCCATTGGCCAGTTTGCCTTCGGCATTGATGTTCTGATAAACGTACCCGTTCAGGTCGGCCGACTGGATGGCCAGATCGAAGTTGGTGGTGAGGGTGTTCACGTCGATGCCCCGCCCGTTTACTGTGGCGCGGCCCGTTATTTTGCCCATAGTGCCGGATTGCTTCAGCCACTTGCCCGCGTCGAATTCGTTCAGGTTGAGGGTGCCTTTGTAGGTCTCATTTTTACCGGTAACGAACCCGGCCAGCCGCCCGTCAAAATCGGCCGTGCCCCATTCCGTGTTCAGTTTGGCATCCAGGACAAGGTCATTCAGTTGCCCATCCAGTTTGCCGGCCAGTTTGAAGGAAGCCGGCAAGTCGATGGAAGTTGGAATAGAGCCTTTGGGAGCCAGTTTTTCAATGTCGGCTTTGGTGGTGGTGGCTTCCTGCACCGTCATAGCCACGCCCAGCCGTTCGGGGTCGGTTACGTTGGTGAGTTTACCGCTGGCCCGTAGTTTCGTGCCGGATAGCATGGAAAATTCCACGCGGGGCAGGTTCAGGGCGGCCAGCGTCCCTACCGCCTGCATATTGGCCCGGAAAACCCCTCCGCTGTTGCTGGCAAAGGGGGGCGTATCGGCCAGGAAGGGGGCCAGCTGCAGCACATCGTTCACTGACAGGTAACTGTCTTTCAGCCGTACATTCACGTTTACCCGCGACGCAAACCGGGGGTTGCTCAACTGCCCCAGCGAATCGTACCGGAGCACCAGCCGGTCGCGCAGCAGGGTGGTGGGCGTCTGCACGTAGAGGTTGGTAAGTGTGGTGGTGGTATCCGTGTACAGCACGTTGGCTTCCATCTTCTGAAGCACCAGCCCGCTCGTAGCCCGGAAACGGCCATTGCGCAGCTGCCCGCTGATGAGCTGCCCTTTCTTCCCTAAATCCTTATACACCAGAAACCGCCCGTCGATACCCAGGTTCTGTAAATCCAGGTGGCTGTAGTCGAGCCCTGTTTTCTGGCGGGGTGCGGTCTCGTCGTTAAACTGGATTCGGTTATTGGCAAAATGAACATTCGTCAGTTTAGCCTGCCATCCAGGAGTTATCGCTGTGGCTGCTGTGGGTGCGGTTGCTTTTTTGGTGGGTTTAGTAAGGGTAGCGGCAATATCAGCGTTAGTCAGATTCAGGGATTTGATACCAATCTTTTCGCCGTCGAGGTGAAAATAGTTGGATTCCATCGTCAGGCGTCCGGCACTGCCTTTCGTCTTAAAATCCGACGGTACCACGTCAATATCCCACTGAGCCCGGTTCACTTCCCATTTACCCAGGGCCAGGTTGAGCGTGTCGCCCGGTTTGTCCGGTGCACCAGGGGGCGTGGGTAATCCCTCGTACAGACGGGTACGCAGGTTCAACCCGTTCACGGCTACATCGGACAGGTGATATTTTGACGCATACACATCCGAATCACTGAAATTGGCCCGTACACTATCAACGTAGGCGTTTACTTCGGCACCAACGACATCATCCTTATACCGAATGCGGACATCCCGCAGAAAGATACCGGAGAGGTTGATCATCATCGGGGTCGACACGGTATCAGACGCTTCGGGGGCCGCACCCGTGTCGAACGCGTCGAGCAGGTACTGAAAATTGAACGTTGTGTCAGGAAGGGTCCGGTTTACGGTCAGGCGTATATGTTCCAGCGAAATCTGGTTCAGCGCCACTTTATTGTTCAGCAGGCCCATCATGTCCAGATCGATGCGCATCCGGCCCCCGTTTAGCAACGTATCACCCTGGGGAGTCTTGAAAAATACGTCCTCCAGCTCAATCCAGTCGGGTATCGAATACCGAACGTGACCGATGCGAAAGGGGGACTGGAGCTTCTGGGCCAGGTAGGAATTGACCTGCTTCGTTACCAGATTCTGGCCCCAGGGTGTGGTGGCAACAAGCACAACAAACCCGACCAGTAGCAACACAAGGGCCAGCAATCCCAATAAAACACGTACAATTATTTTCGACACAACAGACTGTTTTGGGGTGTACAACAAACCCGGTCAGGCAGCTAACGGAACAACCATATTCCTGCTAATAACCAGCTTAGAGTATAATATGTTGCTTTTTTATCCGAAACATACCATTTATTAGCCACAAAAACTCATTTGTCCGGTTGGGCAACACCGCCGTCAAATGGATTGCGTGGGGGCTGCCGCTCAATTGGCTGCCAGCTGGCTCTTATTTATCCATACGCCACTGGCTGGCGGTTTGTTGCGAACGGTTCCGTAAGCGGGCGATTTAAACCGCCCGCTTACGGAACCGCCGGTTATTCATTGCGGATGGGCTTATTTCCCGGCATCCGGCTATCAGAACGGGGTAGCTATTTATCCGGTTCGCGGCTCTTTCTTAGCCAAGGGGTTGCACACTCGACCCGAAGCGGGTACTTTTGGCTTTTCACTGCTATTTTATCATGAGCGACCTTCTTACGGCCGAATCCATTATCAGCCTGCTTACCCTGACGTTTCTGGAAATTGTTCTGGGTATCGACAACATCATTTTCATCTCGATTGCGGCCAACAAACTGGCCGGCGCCGATCAGGGCAAAGCCCGAAACATTGGTCTGGGTCTGGCCATGGCCTTCCGGCTGGCGCTGCTTTTCGGTATATCATTCGTTATATCGCTCAGCAAACCGTTTACGCACATCGATACCGGCTGGTTCAAAGCCGACTTTACGGGGCAGAGTCTGATCCTGTTTGCGGGGGGGCTGTTCCTGCTCTACAAAGCCACGTCCGAAATCCACCATAAGCTGGAGGGCGTTGAGCCGGGCGAAACGGAGGAAGGTGCTGTGAAAGGCCGCGCTACCGTATCCAACGTAGTGACGCAGATTGCGATTACCAATATCGTGTTCTCGATCGACTCCATCCTGACCGCCATCGGATTGACGCAGAACGTAACCATCATGATGATTGCCGTGGTGCTCTCGGTTGTGATCATGATGTTCTTTGCCGGGCCGGTGGGGGCGTTTGTCAACGAACACCCAACCGTTCAGATGCTGGGTCTGGCCTTCCTGATTATGATTGGCTTCATGCTGGTGGCCGAGGGGGCACATCTGTCCGAAGTGGTCGTCTTCAAGCAGGAAGTAGGCGTGGTACCAAAAGGCTATCTGTATTTCGCCATTGCTTTCTCACTCCTGGTCGAGTTTTTGAATATCCGGCTGCGGAAGCAGGAGACCCCGGTGCAGCTCCGTGGCTACCAGGGCCAGCCGGAACGTGACGGCCTGATTTAACCACCACCCAACTTGTCTCTTACCGATCAGTTAAAGGATATTATTGCCAGTCTGGGCGGCTTCGGGCCGGAGATCTGGCTATCGGTCTGTTTCTGTTTGCTGCTGGTAGCCGAGATCAGTTTGCGCCGGTTCACTACGGTCCTCAGGGTTCGCCGGTATCTCGCCGTCGCCAGCGTCGGTATCGTTCTGGCAGCGGGTGGCTGGTCTGTACTGTCGCCGGTGCGGGGATTCCTGTTCATGCACCTGCTGTTCGTGGACAGTCAGGCTGTTTTTATGCAGGTGATCATTGCCCTGGGTGCTGCCGGGGTGTTGCTGTACGAGTTATCTACCAGCCGCCAGGCGTCGGGGGATGAGGATGAACGCCCCGCTGACCTTTTGCTGACTCCCGACGGAAGCGCCCGCCTGCCCCTGGAGTGGTACCCCCTGCTGATTGCCATGACGCTGGGACTGTTTCTGATGACCATCTCGGTCAATATGCTCAGTATATACCTGAGTATCGAACTGGTGTCCATTTGTTCGTACCTGCTCACCGCCCTCACCGCCGATCGAAAAGCATCGGAAGGGGGCATCAAGTACCTGCTCTTTGGCGCTATCAGCTCGGCCATCATGCTCTACGGGATGTCGCTGCTGTACGGCATGACCGGTACCCTCGACCTGACGGCCGATGCCTTCGGGGCCGAAATGGCCCGGCAGGAGGGAGCGGTCGTGGCCGTGGCGGTGCTGCTGACACTGGCGGGGCTGCTATTCAAGCTGGCAGCCGTGCCATTCCACGTCTGGACGCCCGATGCCTACGAAGCGGCTCCCGTACCGGTGGCTGCGTTTTTCTCCATTGGCCCCAAAGCGGCTGCGGTGCTGGTTCTTATCCGGGTGGTAACCGCGCTGCCGGTGGAGTCGTCCCTGGATGGCAGTACGGCTTTCGTGCTGCAAACACCCCTGGCGGTGCTGGCGCTGGCGGGGATTCTGATCGGAAATCTGTCGGCCCTGCGTCAAACCGATGCCAAACGGCTTCTGGCCTACTCCACCATTGCCCACGCCGGTTTTTTGCTGGTGGGGGTAGTGGCTATGAACAATGCCGGTTTCGACGCGGTGCTTTTCTACATTGGCACGTACCTGTTTATTTCTCTGGCCGCTTTCTTTCTCATCGACCTGCTGGCCCGCAGTCAGGGGCAGGATCTGACCATTCGAAACTTTGCCGGGCTGGGAGCCAGGCAGCCGGTGTTGTCCGTCGCGCTCACGGTGGTGATGCTGGCCCTGACGGGACTGCCCCCCACGGTTGGTTTTACGGCCAAGCTCCTGGCGTTTTCGGCGTTGTATGAGGGCTGGCAACAGTCGGGTAATCCCTGGCTGCTGGCTTTGTTCGCGCTGGGATTGCTGAATGCGCTGATTTCCCTGGTTTATTACCTCAGGATACCATTTCTGCTTTTCTTTCGCCCGCCCATTGCGGACCTGCCGCCTTCGGTGCCGCTGCCCAGACTGGCGGGCTGGCTGGCGGTTGGGGTAGTACTACCCATTCTCCTGTTGTTTCTCAAGCCCGACCTGCTGCTGCAGTTTATTACTACGCGGTAAGCGGGGTGCTGCCAGGAGCCCGTACCGCTGGCAGCGGACTCAGCAACTCCCTCACTGTTTCACCAGTCGCTTCTGCCCAACGTTCTGCCCGGTTCCGGCCCGCAGGATGTACGTACCCGCGGGTAGCTGGCCAATAGCCAGCTCCGTTTTCGTTTGGCCGCGAGCCAGGGTCTGGCGCAGTACGGTTCGGCCGCTGGCATCGATAAGTGTCAGGTAAACCGGCTCGGTCGGGCCCGTGCCAACCGATACGGTACAGGTGCGCTCGGCCGGGTTAGGGGTCAGGTGCCAGTCGGTCAGGGTAGTAGCCGGGGCAATGTCCAGCAAAATGTCGATGCGAACGGATACCGCCGACGCGGTTGCACTACAGCCGCCGGGACCGGTAACGAGTACGGCAAAACTACCGCTCTTATCCGCAGCGTAACTCAGGCTGGTAGCACCCGCGATAATGACCCCGTCCTGGTACCATTGATAGGTATAATCCGTGCCGCTGTTGGCCAGTAAGGCAACGGTGGCGGGGGCGTAGGCAAGGGTACTGCCCTGGGGGGTAATGGCCGCCGTGACACCTTCTTTCACGGTTATCGACACGGGGGAAGACAGCGCCTGACAACCGTTCAGACTTACCGATAGCGCATAACTGCCGGATTGCCCGATACTGTAGCTGGACAGGGTCGCATTGGCTAACGCCATTCCATCCTGCAGCCATTGCAGACTGGCACCGGCATCGGTACTGGCCTGGAGTGAATAGGGGGTTCCGGGGCAGAAGGCCGCATTGGTAGCGGGGGTCAAAGCAGCTTTGGGAATCGGATTGACCGCAAAATCGGTGCTTTCATCGCCGTAAATGGGCGTGCTGCCCTGAAGGGCCGACAGCCTGATTTTGTAGCGGCTACCGGGTGGCTGGGACAGGGGCAGGCGCAGCCGGGCTGTACTGCCCGAAATAATACTGGCAACCGGCGAAAAACGCAGGCCTGTCGGGTCGGTGAGTTCCACGCGGTAGGTAGTGCCCGGTTTAGGCACGAAATTGGCCGTGAAGGCAACGGGCACCGTATCGCCGGGGCAATACATACCTTTTGCCAGAGTAGATGCCAGGGTGCGCGGTTCATACAGGCTTAGCCCGCTGCTTCGGTTGAGAAACCAGACCCGATTATCCGGCCCAATGCGCATCTGGGTATTGAAATCGCTCTGGGTGAGCAGGGGCTGGGTTAGCCAGGCTTTACCGTCGTAGCGATACAGGCTGGTGAATGTGCTGACGATTAAATGGTTATCGGTATCGAAGCCAGTCTGCAGAAAAGATTGATAATCGGCACCGGTTATGGTTTTCGACGAGATTATCTCGATGGATTTATCGGCGGTGTTGAGCCGGAACAGGCCGTTGTACCCGCCCGCGTAGAGCGTTTTACCCGTTCGGTCAACCGTCAGGAAGGTCATGTACTCGATGGGTAGATTACCAATGGTTTCCCAGCGGTTACCGTCAAAGTGTCCCAGGCCGTTTTTACCGTAATACCGCACCCAGAGATGGTTATTGGCATCCACAACGCCATCGTAAATATAGCCGTCGGTCACCAGGTCGGGCGCGCTGTAGGTTGTCCATTGATTTCCCGTGTAGCGGTACACTTTATTAGATGTAATCAGATACAGCACATCGTTATCGCCGACGGCTATCGTTCCGTACGGATAAGCCACATTGGGCGGATTGGGAAGCTGAACCCAGTCCTGGCCATTTTGGGCGTAAATGCCAAAGTTGGCCAGGACGTAGGCTCGGTTTTGGCGGCTGATCGCCAGGGCCGATACGCCCGTAGACACCCTGGTACCATTGACCGATGTCCAGTTGGTACCATCGGTATTTCGGTATATGCCCTGCCTGGTAGCCGCCCAGATGGCACCGGTAGTATCGAACGCAAATTGATTGATGTCGGTAGGGGGGAGGTTACTGTTGGCTGCGTTGGTGAACGCCCAGCGGTGTGCGTCGGAGCCGGTCACGAACGTACCCGACTGCCAGGGTGTTTCGTTGCCCGTGGCCTCCATGGTCAGTTTAACACGGTAATAGTAGGTTGTAGCGGGTTGCAGTGAGTCGGCCATGACAACGAAGCCATTACGCAGCACGGCCTGGCCGAGTTGATTGTACGCCTGTGCTTTGTCGAATACCAGCGTCGAGAAATCCGCTGCCGTGGCCAGCTGAACCCGCGAAGTCGCTTCTTCATTGTTGTAGTCATACCACGAAATGGGAACACCCAGCTGGTGTACAACCGGCCGGTTGCCCGGCGGGGGCCACAACCCCACCAGCTGTGGACTCCGCTGATAGGCCCGAACCAGTGACCAGTTGCTTTCGGTCGTGTTTTTTACCGTTTTTACCCGCCAGTACAGCCAGCAACTGTTGGAACAGTTACCAAAGTTGCTGTCGAATAGATTAAACGAGGTGGCCGACGCTGACAGGGTTTTGCTGACAATGGGGTTGACGAAGTTGTTGTTATAGTCGGCCTGGAGTTGATAGCCGGTTGCCCCCTCTACCGGGTACCAGCTAACCACATTGACCGGGATATTCGTTGCACCACTGGCTGGCAACCGCAAACCGGGCGGGCGGAGGGTAGGGCTGGCTACCACCACCAGCTGGCCCGTAGCCGACCATGCGCTTTCCCCAACGCTGTTGCGGGCTTTGACGCGCCAGTAGTAGGGTTGACCCACCGTAAGGTTTTCGGTTTGCACCAGGGGGTATAACACGGTTGTGTCCAGTATGATCCCCTTGCTGAAATCGGCGGTGGTACCCAGCTGAAATGGGTACTGCTCCGCTTGTTTCGCTGTCCCCCATTCCACCAGTGGGTCGGGCTGGGTGGCTGACCGGTTGGTAATGCCCGCCGGTACTTCCGGACGCTGGTCTATACGTCGACCAGCCAGAACGAGGTCCGCATTACGGCGCATAAGTTCGATGCAGAGCGGGTGAAAGCCATCCAGCGCCTTGCCATCCGGCACAGTATGGCAGTAACTCATTACCGTGCCGATACGGGCTATCTGCGGGCCGTTGTAACAGGTGCCTTCGGTTTTGCCGCAAAAGTCAATGGGGCCACCGGGCCAGTTGCAGTTGTGCGTATGGGGTGACCCCATCACATGTCCTATTTCGTGCGTAATGGTCTTGATCCGGTCCGTAGCACCGGGCTGGTTGTACCCGATAACTGTACCATCAGAGAATCTGTTGTCTCCCAGGTAGGCAATGCCCGATGCCAACGGATCGGTTTTTGTGGTGTAACCAATAACGAAATCGCGGGCCACCGCTTTCTGGTTCTGAATCCACCACTTCGTCATATCACCCAGATGAATACCGATATCATTTCTGGTGGTGTACGGGTCGGGGGTATCCCAGATTTTGACCATTGTGACGGTTAATTTTACGTTCAGCTCACGCTCAAAAACAGCCGACGACTGGGCTATGGTTTGATAGACGTAACGCCTGATTTCGGCGATGTCGCCCCCGAAGGCCTTGTACAGGCTGTTGTCGACATCTACCGCCACGCGGCATTCCAGCCGCTGGGTAGCCAGTCGGCGACCCTGACTGCCTGGCTGGCCCAGGGATTGAATAACCCGGATCATGGATTGACTGAGCTTCGAATCGTCGGTTTTGCAGCCAAAACGCGGATCGGGTGTCGTCTGCGCCCGCAAACCAATGGGGAGGAAAAACAGGCAGAGAAGTAACCAGGCAGCGCCGTGTTTCATGGCTGATTGTATTAGAGATGGATAGACGGACCAATAAATATAGCCGGTGTATCAACTTGTTCTGCAGGGGGCTTAGCCATTTTATCAAGCGGTAGGAACACACCCGGAATTGGCAGGTTGACCCGTGCCGATGGTTTGATGTGCTGGTTTGGATTCGTACAGGCCCGGCAACGCATTCCGGTCAGGGGGGCAGGCGGTGGAGAAACACATTCGGAAAAGGAGGTTGCGTTTCGTTTCTTTGCAGTCTGAATCAAGCTGTTTTATGCTTATGCGTGCCGCTCACAACCAGGTGGTGTTGGATATGTCCATTGACGAACTGTTCGAACAGTTCGATAAACTTCGTGTGCTGATCATTGGCGATGTGATGCTCGACTCCTACGTTTGGGGGCATGTGGAGCGTATTTCGCCCGAAGCACCCGTCCCCATTGTGCGGTTCGACCGGCGCGAGCTGCGGCTGGGCGGGGCGGGTAATGTACTCCTGAATGTGCAGGCACTGGGGGCCGAAGCCATCATCTGCTCCGTTATCGGTGCCGATGCCCCGGGCGATCAGCTAGCCCAGGAACTGGGCAACCGCGGCCTGAACTGCGACGGACTTATCCGGAGTACCGACCGGATTACAACCATCAAGGAGCGCATCATTGCCGGTTCGCAGCAGGTGGTGCGGGTGGATACCGAAACCGATAAATACATTACGGCCGACGAGCAGGCGAAGCTGGTAGCCAAAGCCATCGAACTCATCCCGACCTGTCACGTAGTCATTTTTGAAGATTACGATAAGGGTGTGCTGAGTAAAGAAGCCATTGCCGGTATCACCGATTTCGCCAATGAGCAGGGTATCCCGACGGTGGTCGATCCCAAAAAACGCAATTTCCTGTCGTACCAGAATACCACCCTGTTTAAGCCCAACCTGAAGGAATTGCGGGAGGGGCTGAAACTCGACTTCGATGTAGACAATGCCGCGGAGTTTCAGGCCGCAGTCGATCAGTTGATTCAAACGCTGAATCTGAAGGGGGCACTCATCACCCTGTCTGAGCGGGGAGCGTTTATTGACTACAACAACGAGCAACTGAAATTACCGGCCCACATCCGTAAGATTGCCGATGTATCGGGCGCGGGCGACACGGTGATCAGCATTGCGGCCTGTTGCGTAGCGCTCCGGCAACCTCCTGCAGTCATTGCCGGGCTGTCGAACCTGGGCGGTGGCCTGGTTTGCGAGTCGGTGGGGGTCGTTCCGATCGATAAGGCGCAGTTGAAGGCCGAAGCAAAAGAGCATCTGTAACCCGTTTTATCAGTCTCTGCTCTGATAGCGCCGGGGGTTGTCGTCCGGTTGAAAAGCAGGGCGTCAGGCGCTATCCGAAAAGAAGTTAGCTGCGCTAGCCGGCCGTTATTTTTTCCTGACTCTTCAGGAAAATAATAGATATAACTCTAATCCTTTAATTGGTGTTTTCTGTAAACCAACTTCATTTACAACAAACCACCATGGCGCAGCGAGCGAGTAAAGAGCCCGAAAAAGAACAGGAAGAAGTACAGCAGGCCTCGTCTGCCCACGATATTCACAAAGCAATATTTCAGGAGGCAGAGGATGAGCTGGATCGATCCACCGACTCTCTCTTCTGGTCCGGTCTTGCCGCTGGCTTATCCATGGGTTTCTCCATGATAGGCCACGGATTGCTGAAAACGTATCTGCCAAAAGCCGAGTGGACTACACTGGTTGTCAGCTTTGGGTATAGCCTCGGTTTCGTCATTGTTATTCTTGGCCGACAGCAGCTGTTTACGGAGAATACCCTCACGCCCATGCTACCCTTGCTGGAGCGTAAGGATTTCAAGACGTTCTGGCAGGTGATGAGGCTCTGGGGAGTCGTGCTGCTGGCGAACCTGACGGGGGCATTGCTGCTGGCATTCGTTATTGCCAAAACCACAGCCTTCAGTCCGGCTGTCCTTAAATCGTTTGAAGAAATCGGCTATACCGTAATGGAGCCTAACTTCTCCACAACACTGGTGCGCGGCATATTTGCGGGATGGCTGATTGCGCTGATGGTTTGGATTCTGCCAAACGCCCAGAACGCCCGGCTCTGGATTATTATTCTGATCACCTACATCATCAGCGTTGCTCATTTTAGTCACGTCATCGCCGGGGCGGTGGAAACCTTTACCCTGGCAGCGATGCAAAAAGTTGCCTGGAGTGATGTGCTGGGAGGCTTTATACTGCCCGCTCTGATCGGTAACATCATCGGCGGGGTAATCCTGGTGGCCGTAATTAACCACGCCCAGGTAAAGGGGAGCAAAAAGTGAGCGTGTGTTGTGGAATTATATCCAGCATTAGGTCATTGCCCTGGCTGTCAGTTCTAAATTGACCACCCTTGCCAAGGGTTAAAAGGGAGTCAAAACCAGCAGAAACAAACAAAAACGGGTTGGTGATAGGTACAGCACTCGATTTCTACTAGTTCAGTAGTGTAGCTAACCCGAACGTCTTACGTAAATGAGCGATACGAGGCTATATTAATAGCTGCATAACTCGATCAATTGCTTACAAATAGTTATTTCCTCACTGGTAACCCATGTAAACTGAAATCATGTACTTTAGTAGCAATGGACCAATCCTGGAAAATATATGAAATTTTTGCTGACCTACTTGTTCATGCTGAATTCGTTTTGGGGTCTTGCGCAACCGGCTCTGCCAGACACTAATTTATTAGACAGGGATCCTGTCTTTAGAAGTATCTTATCGCGCCGTTTAAACTATCCAATCCTTAATGCGCAGAAAGGACATACGAAATTAGTTTACGCCCAATTTGACATTGACGACAAAGGTCATGTACAAAATGCTAAAATTTTAAATCCAGCAAAAGGGGGGTATTATTTCGTTGATTTTGATGCAGCTGTAGTGAAAACCATTAAGCGGCTGCCTCCGTTGAATCCACTTTACTCAGGTAAGTATATATTACCCGTTATTTTCGCTCTAAAGGACCTAGGGACTGGCACGCAGGTTGTTCCTGATAACACGAACTTCAACGGTAAATTAGATGGTATTATATTACTAAGAAGTGTAACTATATCAAGTTATACTGATAGGTATTCACATGCCCCGAAGACCAGTGATATGCCTGGTAAAGAAATGTTCAATAGTACATTAAAGCTGAAATGATAAAACTGGGCTTCCGTTCACAAAAAATAAGTTGATGAAGTTAGCGGGGGTCCACTGGCTCAATTGCTCCTCTACTATACGGAGCAAGCTCATTGCCTTTCTGAACCAGGGTTTTGCTGCCAACTATTGTCAGTGAATTCAGGAGCAACCGGCCTCTTAGGTAGGTGTTCGATAAGTTGCCCGAAGGACCAACGATTACGCCCTTATCCGTGTAATCGGTCAATGCAAAGATGACGGGAAGGGCGTAATTGCCTGCATGTTTTGGGTTTAATGGAGGAAGCCGTTTCAACTTTTTAATAACCTCCTCCTCTAATCCATAACCAACTTTAACGGGATTAAGAATGAGTATATCCTGTATATGTCCCTTTGGATTAATGTTAAATCCCACATAAATCTTGGCATATACACCTAACTGCTCAGCTTTAGCTGGATAAACTATCCGCCGGGATAATACGCTGTTAAAGACGGGGTCTTCGCCAAGTGTACCGCTTGCTACTTGTGCTGTAGCTGTGTGCACTAAAAGCAATAAACAAAGTAGTCGCGTTAGGTTTATCATAGCCCTATTCTACGTTATAGGTCAGTGGCAATCAGGTTGTAATACTACGTTTTTCCTCTTTAAATTTAGTTAGGTCATCCCACTTAAAAAAAGGTACAAACGACAAACTGGGGCTCGTGAGCCTCAGTTTGTCGTTTCTACCTGAAAAGCAATGGGCAACTACTTGTAGACAGGATATCCCTCAACCGATACTGAACTCCTTAACGGCATCCACAAAGCACCGGGCCTTGTCGGGCGTTACGTCAGGATAGATGCCGTGGCCGAGGTTGGCAATGTAGTGCTGATGACCAAAACGGCTGAGCATCTCCTTCACTTCACGCCGAATCTGAGCAAAATCGGCGTAGAGGGCGCAGGGGTCCAGGTTACCCTGTAGTACCCGGTTGGGGACGAGCGCGCGGGATTCGGTGGGGTCCATGTTCCAGTCCAGTCCCACAACATCGCAGTTCAACTGTCCAATTTCGTGCCGGGCAAAAAAAGCACCTTTGGCAAAAACAGTTATGGGTACGTTGCGGTCCGCCGGTGCGGTTATTGAATCACAGATCTGTTTGATGTACGGCAGGGAGAACGTTCGGTATTGCTCCGGCGACAGGATGCCCGCCCACGAATCGAAGAGCTGCACCAGGTCGGCCCCGGCCCGGATCTGGGCCTGTAAGTACGCAATGGTGCTGTCCGTAATTTGCTGCAACAGGGCGTGGGCAAAATCGGGGTCGGTATACAGCAGCTTTTTGGCGACCGAAAACGTCTTTGACCCTTTGCCCTCCGTCATGTAACAGAAAATGGTGAAGGGAGCACCGGCAAAACCAATGAGCGGCACGCGGTTGTTAAGCTCTTTTTTGGTCAGCTTGATGGCATCCAGCACGTAGCCCAGGTCGCTTTCGGCATCGGCTACCCGCAGGCGGCTCAGGTCGGCCATTGTCCGGACCGTAGTCGGGAAAACGGGCCCCCGGCTTTCAATCATTTCGTAGGGTAGTCCCATCGCTTCGGGAACCACCAGGATGTCGGAGAAGATGATGGCGGCATCCACGTCGAAGGCATCGACCGGCTGAATGGTCACTTCGGCCGCCAGTTCGGGGGTTTTGGCCAGGGTAATAAAACTCCCGGCCCGCTCCCGAACAACCCGGTACTGAGGCAGTACCCGCCCCGCCTGACGCATCATCCAGACCGGTACCCGCTCGGTCAGTTCGCCCCGCGCCGTGCGAAGCAGTAAATCATTCTGTATCATGCCGCAAAGATAATCCCGAACGCGGACACGTCCGGTGGAAATTATCGGGCTGTTGATGGGAAGGCGGTTCTCCACATAAATTGCCCGGTATTGCGCAGGATTTCACAATTTTGCTGAAATTAAAAACGGTTATGCCTTCTCTCTTTATCGATACCGAACGCCTGCGCGACCTGAACAGCGGTTTGGGCCAGGTATGCCTACACCTCGGCCGTGAACTGGTTCAACAGCGCCCTGCAAACTGGTCGCTCACGTTCCTGGTGCCCAAAGGCCAAACCGGCATATTCGGCAACTCGGTCAACTACATTGAGGCATCCTGGCAGCGGAAACTCTGGATTCCGGGCCAGCCGGGTGGGGGCGCATACGATGTGTGGCATTGCCTGCACCAGGATTCCCCGTACCAACCCTACCGGGCGAAGCTGGTACTGACCATACACGATCTGAACTTTATGTACCGCCCCGATTATTCCGGGGCTCGAAAAAAGCGGAAAATAACCCGGCTGCAACGAACCGTGAATCGTGCCACGGCCCTGACAGCCATTTCAGACTACACTGCCCAAGAGCTACGGACGCACCTGTCCCTGCCGGTGGGTAAACCCATACAGGTTATTGGCAATGGGGTTGCTGTGAGCGAGAGCCAGCTACGCTCCGACGCGCCCAAACCCGGATTTCTAACCGGAAATGATACCCCCTACTTTCTGTCCGTTGGTGTCATTCACCCCAAGAAAAACGTGCATACGCTGCTGCCCCTGCTGGAAGCCTTCCCGGATTATCGGTTAATCCTGGCCGGGCCAGACAAACATCCGTACGCGCAGCATATTCGGGAACAGGCGCAGCAACTGGGCGTGGCCGATCGCCTGCTGATGCCTGGCGCGGTAGATGAGCCAGCGAAGGTGTGGCTCTACGCCCACTGCGAAGCGTTTCTGTTTCCTTCCCTGTCCGAAGGATTTGGCCTGCCCGTAGCCGAGGCCATGACGTTTGGCAAGCCGATTTTCAGCTCCAGCCTGACGAGCCTGCCCGAAGTGGGGGGGAAGGAAGCGTATTACTTTGAGAACTTCGAGCCGGAAAATATGGCCAAAGTGGTGCATGATGGCCTGCACGATTTTGGGCAGAATCCCCTGCGCGAAGAGCGTCTGAAAAAACGGGCCGCTGGATTTAGCTGGCCGAGTATCGGCAACGAATATTGGGCCTTGTATCAGCGGGTGGCTGGTGTCAGTCTGTGAACTGCCCGGGCTGCAATCCGTTTAGTGAACGTGCGTCTTTTTTTTATACCCGGCCTGATAAAACTGACTGTAACTGATTGTATACGTTACCAGTAGGGCCGCGAAAGCCGATGCGGTGGTTTCGTAAACGAAGGGTGGGAGGCAGGCACTCAGGTACGTTAGCCCAACGCTGACTCCGTACAGCAACAGGGCAGCCGGAAACATACGGGTAGCTAAATACCGGGCTTTGTAAGGGAAGTTTTTACCCCAGGTACCGCCCTGAACAACCAGCTGGACAAACTTGATTAGCAGCCCTGCCATCGACCCTAACAGGAAGCCAAACCAGGGCGTATGGATCAGGGTATCTACTGAAAAGGAAGCGGGCCTGCCCATGTCGGTCGTTGTCCAGTAAGCTACGCCAAACACAAACAAGGGCATCAGACAGTGGGGCCATCGACCCTGTTTCCGGATAGCCTGTAGCCACAGCGAATCATAGTGTTGAAACGTAATCCGGTTGTAGCCCCGTTCCATCGTTTGCAGCCCTTTCTGGCCGCCAAACGCCTGCTCAACGTCGGCCAGGGCAGTGTAAAACGGTATTCCCTGTACCACCCGTTCGCTCAAAGCGGTCGTATAATGGTCGGTCAGCTCCTGAATCAGTTCCTCATTGGTGAGTCGGATTGTGTGGCGGAGGTGATCATCAATGGCCGTGAGCTGGTCGGGCGTGAGCATGGTTAGAGGGACGGTTTAAGTTTTAGGACGAGGTTCAGGTTTTCCAGAAATGCGGCCAGTTCGGCGATGCGCCCGGCGGCTTCGGTATGACCGATTTTAGTAAGCGAGTAATACTTACGGGCGCGCCCCTCTACCAGTTGGGTTTCGGTGGTGAGCAATCCGTCGGCTTCGAGCTTATGCAGGGCCGGGTACAATGCTCCCTCAGTGATGGTCATTTCGCCCGCCGTCAGTTCCTTTACTTTTTGGGTAATCTCGTAGCCGTACATCCGCTCCCGATCTTCCAGCAACCGCAAAATCATGACCGACAGGCTGCCTTTCAGCAACGAAGAGTTGTTCGGGGTATTCATGCTACAAACATACAAAAGAAAACTACATACCTACAAGTCTTAGGTATTAAAAAGGCTGTAGGGTCGTACCTTTACCGGACGAATGAAAACATACCTTCGCTTATTATCCTTCGCCAAACCGCTGGGGCGATTTCTGACACCCTTCGTGCTGACATCGCTTGTGGCCAGTGTGTTTGGTGTGCTCAACTTTACACTGCTGATTCCCCTGCTCAGCATCCTCTTCGATAAAGTTGATACGCAGCAGATGAATGCGCTGATGAGTCAGCCCGCCCCCTCCATCGCGTCGTCGCCAACGGATGCTTTTAGTTACTATTTCGCCCGGATTTTTCAGCAGTACGGTAAACTGGGTGCCCTCCAGTTTGTCTGCATCATTATTGTGGTGTCGGTTGCGCTGAGCAACCTGTTCAAGTACTTGTCTATCCGGCAGCTGGAAGCGTTCAAGGCGCGGATGGTGGCCCGCCTGCGCGAGGCCGTTTTCAGCCGGACGCTGGATCTGCACCTCGGTTTTTTCTCCAACGAACGCAAAGGGAACCTCATGTCGCGCATCACCTCCGATGTGCAGGAGGTCGAAAATTCCATTGCCAACACTCTGTCGGCGGGGTCGAAAGAAGTGTTTCTGCTGGTTGGTTACATCATTGCGCTCCTGAGTATTTCGGTTAAACTGACGCTCTTTGCCATTGTGGTCATTCCCGTTTCGGGCGGTTTTATTGCTACCCTCGTCCGGCGGATGAAACGCGACGCGCAGGAAGGGCAACAACGACTGAGTAGTCTGGTTAGCTTGCTCGACGAAACCTTCGGCGGGATGCGGGTGGTGAAAGGTTTTGTGGCCGAAGGCTTTATTCTGGACAAATTTCGGCGCGAAAACGAAGGCTACCGCGATGCCATCAAGTCGCTGGCCAACCGGCGCGAACTGGCTTCTCCCTTTTCGGAAGTGATGGGGGTGGCCGTGGTAGCGGGAATTCTGTTGTATGGCGGGTCGCTGGTACTGAGTGGGCAGTCGGATCTGACAGCGGCTGAGTTCATTGCCTACATCGCTATTTTCTCGCAGGTAACGCGCCCGGCCAAGGATATTTCCAATGCCTTTAGCGGCTCGCAGCGGGGGCTGGCTTCAGGCGAACGGGTTATCGAACTGATTGATACCGAGTCTGCCATTCAGGACAAACCCGGCGCCGTAGCCGCTGACCGCGTTTACGGACCGAATTTCGGTGCAGAACGTATCCTTCGCCTACAACGCCGATACGCCCGTTTTACGCGATATCAGTTTTGATCTGGAAAAAGGAAAAACCATTGCTCTGGTTGGCTCGTCGGGTGGGGGCAAATCCACCATTGCCGACCTGATTCCCCGTTTTTATGACCCTACTGCCGGACGGATACTAATTGACGGCATAGACCTGCGCGATTGTGCAATGGCTTCCCTACGTACGCAGATGGGCATTGTTACCCAGGAAAGTATCCTGTTCAACGACACGATTTTTAATAACATTGCTTTTGGCAGTCCCGCCACCGAAGCAGATATTATGGAAGCGGCCCGGATTGCCAACGCCCATGACTTTATCGTGGCTCAGCCGGAGGGCTACCAAACCATCATTGGCGACCGGGGCGGCAAACTATCCGGTGGTCAGCGGCAGCGCATCAGCATTGCCCGCGCCATCCTGAAAAATCCTCCGATTCTGATTCTGGACGAAGCCACCTCGGCCCTCGATACCGAATCCGAAAAGCTGGTACAGGAAGCCCTGACCCGCCTGATGGCGAACCGCACAACGCTCGTTATTGCCCACCGGCTCAGCACTATTCAGCATGCCGACGAGATTCTGGTCGTGAATCAGGGCCGCATCGTGGAACGTGGCCGGCACGACGAACTCCTGAGTCTGGATGAGGGATTCTACCGCCGACTGAGCACCATGCAGAGCGTGTAGGAAACGGGACGCTGCAGCGGTAAAAGACGCGGTCCTGATCAGGCTGTTACTTTACTGTCCGACCAGGCCAGGTAACTGATAAGACCAATGCCAATGTGGCTAACCGCATCCGTCAGCGTGCAGGTAATGTGGAGCCAGTTGAAATCGATGGGTAAAACCGTCAGGCCGTACCCCAGCAGATAAATTCCCCAGCTACCGACGAATAAAAGGGCCATTGTGCGGAAGTGGCCCGTTGACTGACCTTGCTCTTTCCAGAGTCGATACAGCGTCATTGTGATGTAGCCGTATCCCAGGAGTGAAATGCCACCCCACATTAATTTCGGACCAACCATAATTTCGTTGTCGAAAGATAGCTGCTGGTGCCCGATGTAGCCCGTAAGGACCATGAATAGTGACGCCACGAGTAAACGTATCACCAACTGTTTGCTGGCTTTCCATGAGAGGTTGAGGGGAGCAACCACCAGAACCAGCAGGGTTGGCGCAGTGATAAACCACGCCACATACCGGTATTGCCCGAGGGCATTGTACGACTCCCGGATAAGGGTTTGTCGATCCGCAGCATCGCTAACAGCGGGAAATTCGGCCAGTAAATCGCGGTAGTGTAGCTGGAGCAGATAGTAGACAAGCCCGGCCGTGGCAGAACCGACTGCCATTAAGGATGGCATCAATCGTTGTGAGTGGGTAGTCAAATTGAGGGGCTGGGTTCTGTTCTGGGTTACAGCCAGTATGAAAATGCCCAGAAAAATAAACCCAGCCACGACCATAAAAAAGTAGGTGACCATGGGTAAAAGACCAACAGCCCCAGCCGTTGGGATAAATGAATCCGCTAGTTCCATAAAAAAATGGCAGGTATTTTCAGATACCTGCCATCGTCAAAAGTAGTCATTAATGCGTTTACTTGACGGTTGTTTTCGCCATCGACTTAAGCGTATTGATCTGCTTCTTGGATTGATCTACCAACTGCTGCGCGTACGCCCGCAACGTGTCATTTTTGCCGTATTGCAGGTAGGTGGTAGCCATGTCGATAGAATCCTGACGCTGATCCATCAATAAGGCAGCAAAGGTTTCGTCGAAGTCCTTGTTCAGGGTATCGTTGCCGTTGGTTTTCTGTAATTTCAGGTTCATGGCCTCAACGTTCTGACTCTGCTGCTGCGTAAACATCTGGTTGGGGCGCGTTGGCTTCAGTTGGCGCATGGTTGCATCAATCGTGGCCAGGTCGGCTGTTGTCGTCTCCATCAATTGTTTAGCCATCTGCTGAAGCGAAGTGTCTTTGCTGTTCGCAATTCCCTGCTTCAGAAAATCCTGAAACCCCTGATTCTGTAATTTGGCCTGAAACGAATAGTCGAAGTCAGGATCGCCGGTAGCCGATAGTTTCTTTAGTTTGGTCACCGTCTGCTGCAGCGGCATCATGAGTTTTATTTTCGACGAGTCGACTGCAACGGGGGTGGCAGTCCGCGCTGAGCTAAACTGTACCGACCTTTTGGCCTGCGCGCAGGCTGCCAGTGACGTGCTGGCGGTAAGCAGGGCCAATGCCCAGATGGATACGTTGAATTGGAGTGTTTTCATTGTCGTATAACTGAATTGATAGAATCCCTCTCCGCCCTTAATCCGACGGACTACGTAACTAAGACAAGAAACAGCGCGGAAGGTTTAGCCAGTCCCCTAAACGTCCTGATTCAACCACGGCGCTACACGCATCTGAAACGCAGAACTCAGGGCAATCTACAACCGTATAATCTCGGCCCCAATGGCGTTCAGGCGCGTATCGATGTGCTGATAGCCGCGATCAATCTGCTCGATGTTGTCGATAATACTGGTGCCTTTGGCCGACATGGCCGCAATCAGTAAGGCGACCCCGGCCCGAATATCCGGCGATGACATCCGAATACCTTTTAGTGGAATCTGCCGGTTCAACCCCACCACCGTGGCCCGGTGCGGGTCGCAGAGAATGATCTGCGCGCCCATATCAATCAATTTATCGACGAAGAACAGGCGACTCTCGAACATCTTCTGGTGAATCAGCAGCGTTCCCTGTGCCTGTACGGCCGTTACGAGGACGATGCTGAGCAGGTCGGGCGTGAAACCCGGCCAGGGTGCATCAGACACGGTCATCATGCCGCCATCCAGAAAACTATCAATCTGGTAGTGCTCCTGAGCCGGAATGAAAATATCGTCGCCCCGGAATTCCATCTGGATACCAAGACGCCTGAACTGGTCGGGAATGATGCCCAACTCCGGAATCCGGCAGTTTTTGATTGTAATTTCGGACTGCGTCATGGCGGCCAGGCCAATGAACGAGCCAATCTCAATCATATCGGGCAGCATCGTGTGCTCCGTGCCCGTCAACTCCGACACGCCCTCAATGGTGAGCAGGTTGGACCCTACACCGGCAATTTTGGCGCCCATTGCATTGAGCATCCGGCACAGCTGCTGTAGGTACGGCTCACAGGCCGCGTTGTAGATGGTGGTGGTACCCTCGGCCATTACGGCCGCCATCAGGACATTGGCGGTACCGGTTACGGATGCCTCATCGAGCAGCATGTACGCACCGCGCAGATTGGCGGCATCGACCTGATAATAACCCCCATCGTTGGGGTCGTAGTTAAACTGGGCGCCCAGCTTCTCGAAACCTAAAAAGTGGGTATCCAGCCGCCGACGGCCAATTTTGTCGCCACCAGGGCGGGGAATGCGCCCTTTTTTGAAGCGGGCCAGCATGGGACCCAGCAGCATAACCGATCCCCGAAGGGCGGCCGCTTTTTGTTTATAGGTGTCAGTTTCCAGGTAGTCCAGGTTTACATCACTGGCCTGGAAACGGTACGAACTGGTTCCTATCTTGGTGACCCACACGCCCAAATCGCCCAGCAGGTCGATGAGTTGGTTCACGTCGCGAATGCCCGGAATATTATGGATAATAACCGGTTCTTTGGTCAATAATACAGCGCAAAGAATTTGAAGGGCTTCGTTCTTAGCGCCCTGCGGCAACACATCGCCTTTCAGCTTGCGTCCACCCGTAATTTGAAAAGATGCCATTTTTGTAATGATGATTGATGAATGGTGAATGATGAGTGACAAGTGAGTATGATTACAGCGCTCATTGATCAGTCTTAGTCACCATTAAAAAGTTTACCGTCTCCGACGGTCATTGTTTCGGTTGGGGCCACCTGAGTTACCGCCGGGCCTATTGGTGTTGCGGGTGCCATCACGGCCTGGTCGGCCACCCTGCGGGTTTGAATCGCGGTCGTTTCGGTTTCGGTTATTGCTGAAATTCCGCTGGTTATTGTCCCGGTTTGGTCGGCCACCCTGCGGGTTTGCGTTATCATTTCGATTACGATTATTGCCAATGCGCTGGGGCTGATCGCCCGTTCGTTCGCGTGGGCTGGCCTCCACGAGACCTTCTTCCCGGATGAGTTTGATATCATCGGACAGCTTACCGTCGGAGAGTTCAATCAGGCTCTGGTAGATGGTTTCGTCTTCCACCGATTCCTTGTTCCAGGCCTGATAAAACGTTTTCATCAGGCGGGTAAGGTAAGAAACAAAGGTCCGGCGTTCTTCGGGGTCCTCTAAGGCAACAGCTTTGGCCACCAGCAGGTCTACATTACGCCCAAAGTGTTTGAATTTCAGGCGGTGTGTGTTGTATGGAACACGCTGGGGCTTTTTACCGAGGGCTTCTTCGGAGGGGGGCGGGTAGGGGCTGTCCACGTCCAGCGTGAAGTTCGACATGATGTACAGGTCATCCCACAACTTGTTGTAGTAATCCTGCCCGTCCTTCATGTTGGGATGAATCTGCCGCATCAATTCAATCAGAATGTGTGCGTAACGGGTACGGGTTGACCGGTCTTCGATATTGACCATGTTATCAACCAACTTCTGGATACTACTGCCGTATTCTTTCAAAGTCCTTGCCGGATTTGTGATATAGAGCGTAAAAGTACGAAGAAAGGAGCGAGGGGCAAAGAACACCGGCCGGGGATATAGGGCAAAGGGGAAAAGCCCTGATAAGAATGTACTACTTTTGCCCCGACTATTATTAAGCGTATGACCCCTTCGTTGCGTTCTCTGGTTGTTAATTACCGTCCTGAATTCGGGGACACCATTCGGTTGAGCGTGCCCATAATTATTGCGCAGTTGGGGGTGGTGTTGATGGGTGTTACGGATAACCTGTTTGTAGGACGATTGCTGGGACCCGTTCCGCTGGGAGCCGCCGGACTGGCCAATTCGCTCTCCTTTCTGATGTCGAGTATTGGTGTTGGTGGGCTGACGGTAGTAGCCGCGCTGGTATCCAAAGCGCACAATCAGAACGACCCGGCTGGTATCAGCCGGTTATTCCGGGCGGGATTGCGGGTTAGTTTATTGATGAGTTTTGGGCTTGGTGGGCTCTCCGTGCTACTGGCGTTCAACTTCGATCTGTTCGGGCAAACGCCGGAAGTGGCGCGGCTGGCCCGCGATTTTATGCTGGTTTTGAGTGGGTCTCTATTGCCGTTGCTGATTTTTGTGGCCGCCCGTCAGTTGTGCGATGGATTGCGTTTCCCACGGGTGGCGATGGCCATTACGCTGTCGGCTCTGTTTATCAATGCCGGCTTTAACTACGTGCTAATCACCGGTGCCGGACCCTTTCCGGCATGGGGCTGTTGGGGTCGGCTTGGGCTACGTTTCTATCACGCATCTTCATGGCGGGGGCGATGCTAGTGTACATTTACCAGTCCGGGCGGTTTAAACCGTACCTGACCCACGCTTTTCGCTCATTACCGACGCAGCAGGAATCCTGGGAATTCTGCGACTGGGCATTCCCGGTGGCCTCACATTTTTCTTTGAGGTAGCCACCTTTTCTCTGGCGGTCGTTATTGTGGGCTGGCTGGGCGAAGATCGGCTGGCAGCGCATCAAATTGCTATCAACATGGCTTCTGTCACGTACATGATGGCAACGGGTATCTCATCGGCGGCTGCTATCCGGGTTAGTGCCGCCATTGGGCAGCAAAGCAGGGAAGGGGCATGGCGGGCCGGTGTAACCGCTTTTTTGCTGTCGATTAGTTTTATGGGCGTAATGGCGGTGCTGTTTCTAACGGCCAATGAGTGGCTGGTGGCGCTGTATATCCGGGACAACGCGGCCGTTATGACGATTGCGGCTTCGCTGGTTATTATAGCGGGTTTCTTTCAACTGTCCGATGGTATTCAGGTGGTAGCTCTGGGCGGCCTGCGGGGGCTATCCGATGTAAACGTACCTACTATGATTACCCTCTTTTCGTACTGGGTAGTAGCGTTGCCGTTAAGTTATGTGCTGGCATTTCCGCTGAAAATGGATGCTATCGGCGTGTGGATTGGCTTGCTGAGCGGTTTAACTATCGCAGCCGTTTTGCTGACATGGCGATTTTTTCGGTTGATTGGTCGATTGCCGTTACCCGCCGGAAACGAGCCCGTAGCGTTAATCAGGCCACAAGGGTAGATTAAGTCATTTCGGCCAGTAATTCTGCACGGGTAGGCCGACTGGAAACCAGCAAATAAACGATACCGTCATGATCGAGGACATCTACAAAAGGCTGATAGCGCTCCCTCTCAACGGAAAAAATATACCAGTTTTCGTAGGGTTCGCTAAACGGCTCCACCTCCGTTACCGATGCCTGTTTTTGTAACGCCTGAAACTGATTGTGTTCGAGCGTGCGCTGCTTAATCAGAAAATACCACATGATCGGGTTAATTGGTATGATGTGTAAAACCCCATGCAACGAACGGTCACATGGGGTTTTGCTGATGAATCAGTCCAGAACTGAAAAAGCCGCTGGTTATTTGACCGCCAGAATGTAGTCGGCCAGTACGAGCCCTGCTTCGTTCAGATACAGATCTTTTTTCTTCTTGGGCTTAGCCGTGGCGGGCGTTGCCTCTCCCGTGTCGTCGTCCTGATCCGATGCCTGAGATACTTTGTTGGCCGCAGCCCGTTTCCGTTCTGCCTCCTCGCGTTCTTTCCGGCGTTTTGATTCCTGTAATGATACCACCGTGTTGGACTTGGCTTTCTTGAAATCGACCAGGTCCTGCGCCAGTTGTTTCAATTCGGGGTCTGACTTAAGCCGCTGATCGAAGCGATCGCGCAGACGGGTGACTATTTTGTCGTTCAGATCGCGTGACTGATCGTAGCGGGCCGAGTTGATCTGATCCCAGGGGAGTGCACTTGGCTGTGAGCTTTCCCCGTACTCTTCGGCCGAGAAAGCCGATGGGAACTGCACATCGGGCGTTACGCCTTTGTGCTGGGTGCTGCTGCCATTGATGCGGTAGAACTTCTGAATGGTCATTTTCAACTCGCCAACTTTCTCGTTGTCTTTGTTGCTCCTGTCGGCATCCCTGGACAGCCATTTGTTCAGATCAATCAACGTCTGCACAGTACCTTTCCCAAAGGTTTGACCACCCACCACAACACCCCGTTTGTAATCCTGAATGGCGGCTGCAAAAATCTCCGAAGCCGACGCGCTAAACCGGTTTACCAAAATCGCCATTGGGCCACTATAAGCAACGGTTGGGTCTGAGTCGGAATACACTTCCGTTTCGCCGGTCGATTCTTTCACCTGCACTACCGGGCCTTTGGGAATGAACAAGCCCGTCAGGTCGATAGCTTCGGTGAGTGAGCCGCCCCCGTTGTCGCGCAGGTCGATAACAATGCCGTCTACCTTCTCGGTCTTCAGCGAGTCGATGAACTTCTTCACGTCGCTGGTGGTACTGCTGAATTCCTTTTCGTGTTTGCGGGCACCTTCAAAATCGCGGTAGAACATCGGGATGTTAATGACGCCGATTTTGAACCGACGGCCATTGTCCGTTACCTCAATTACTTCTTTTTTTGCCCGCTGGTCTTCCAGTTTTATTTTCTCGCGTACCATGCGGATTTCTTTGGGGGGAGCACTCGCCAGGGCATCCGGCGAAACGACCTGTAGTCTTACCACCGTTCCTTTTGGACCTTTGATGAGTTTTACTACCTCATCTACCTGCCAGTTCATGGTGTTCACCATTGCCCCGTTATCCCCCTGCGCTACGCCGGCAATCTTGTCGTTTTCTTTCAGCGAGTTACTCTTAAACGCCGGGCCACCGGGTAGTACCTTTGTGATCTTTATGTACTCGCCATCCTCCTGCAACATGGCACCGATACCTTCCAGCGACTGACTCATTTCCTGGTTGAAACGATCCGCGTTGGTCGGCGAAAAGTAATTGGTGTGTGGGTCGAGGGCTTCGGCAAAGGAGTTCATATAAATCTGGAACACGTCAGCACTTTTTACCCGGCCGTATGCTTTGTCCAGATTCGTGTACCGCTGATTCATGGTAGCCAGTACTACACTGTCTTTCCGGTTGCCCAGCTTCAGCTCCAGTGCCTGATTCTTCAGGATTTTGCGCCACAGGTCGTTTTGCTCTTCCACCGTTTTGGGCCACGGGGCTTTCTTGCGATCTGTATTGAATGTTTCATCTTCAATAAACGTGAAGGGCGTCTTTATCTGCTCTTTAATGAAGTCGCTACGCTCCTTGTATCGTTTACGAAACACATTGTAAAGATCGTAAGCCGCCGTTAGGTCTCCATTCACCAGCGCGTCATCGATCTGGTTTCGGTACTTCTCAAACGAAGCAACGTCTGATGCCAGCAGGTAGGTTTTGTTACCGTCAATATCGTTCAGGTAATTGTCCCATATCACGGATGACAAGGAGTCATTGAGACGCACTTTACGGTAATGATAAGTCGTCAATAGCTTGGCGACCAGTTGTTCGACACGTTCCTGGGAAATGGTCGGAGTAAGATCGTCTGCAGCGTACGTGGCAGGGGCTACTGTTGTGGACGGAGCGCCCCCCGGCGCTCCATTCGGGGAGGAGTCCGGCTGAAAGCTGAGCAACAGCACGGGTAAGAGTGTCACTAAGTATTTTTTCATCGTAAACAGCGATTAACGGACGTAACTGACAGGTTGATTAACTAAATGAAAGTGCCTGCTCCCTGCAACTACCGAGACACTTTCACCAACTACTCGTTTTTCTTCTCGCCGGGAGGGTTCGATTTGACCGGCTGCGGCCCTGCCTTGTCGGCTTCTGGTTCTGCCTGGGCTGGCTTGACAAGATCGAGCAACTCGACGTCAAAAATCAGGGTCGAACCCGGCTTTATGTCGGCTCCGGCACCCCGGTCGCCGTAGGCGAGGTCGGATGGAATATATAATTTCCATTTCGAGCCAACGGGCATTAGTTGAAGGGCTTCTGTCCATCCCTTAATGACTTCGTTTACACCAAACTCAGCGGGTTGACCCCGTTCCACCGAACTATCGAACACCTTGCCATCCAGTAGGCGCCCCGTGTAGTGAACCCGCACGCGGTCGGTAGCCGCTGGCTTGGGTCCGGTGCCTTCTTTCTCAACCGTATACTGCAGACCGCTGGAGGTAGTAACTACACCTGTTTTTGCTTTGTTTTCGGCCAGGAATGTAGTGCCTGCCTTTTTGTTCTCGGCTGATACCTTCATCCCTTCCGCATTGCGGGTAGCCATCTGCTTCTGCATAAAACTGTTCATCACCTGACCCGCCTGATCCTGGGTCAGCAGGGGCGTTTTCTCCTTCAAAACATCCTCCAGACCACGCATCAGCAGGGCATCGTTCAGGTTGGTAATACCCTGTTGCTTCAAGTTCTGCGCCATAAAAATTCCGATGCTGTAGCTAACCGAATCCTGAGTGGAGGCTAAGTTTGCTACCGGGGTGGCTGGTCTGGCGGTCGTTACCGGTTTGGCAGAGACGGGCTTTTTAGCGGGTGTTTTTTTTACCTGTGCGGTCGCCGTACCAGCGATAAAAATTGCTGACACAATACCGGTCAGCATCCATTGATTAACCTTCATGCGTAAAATGAAACGGGTGTAAGTAAACTGAACTTTATTCCCTATGAAACGCGAATGAATAGGGTAAAAGTTTAAGCATTGACTTATTCGTAGAAAAATAGTTAGTGAATGTAGTTTGGCCTAAAACCGAATTTTGTCTATGACAGAAAAAATAAATGTAGTGGAAAGATTGGCGTATGTCAATTCGGGCGAGTTAAAATGTCGGCTAATTCGTACAAACGGTTCGAGTAGCCTTCTTAATGGTTCTAAGGCTCGGCAGGTCGTATTGGAAAAGTCTACTATTCAGCCACTAATTCTGCGTTTCGTCGCACTTTTGTTAAGTTTTCGTCGTACCTTTGCGCCCGAAAAATCAACATTAAAATTTCATTATACACATATGGAATCCGTAAGACCCGACGAGATATCAGCTATCCTCCGCCAGCAACTGGCGGGAACACAAACCGAAGCTGAACTCGAAGAAGTCGGTACGGTGCTGCAAATCGGCGATGGCGTAGCGCGTATCTACGGCCTCTCGAAAGTGCAGGCCGGCGAATTGCTGTCGTTCGACAATGGGCTTCAGGCTATGGCACTGAACCTCGAAGAAGATAACGTTGGAGCGGTATTGCTTGGCGATTACTCTGAAATTAAAGAGGGCGACATTGTAAAACGCACCGATCAGATTGCCTACGTCAACGTGGGTGATGGTATTCTGGGTCGGGTGGTCAACACCCTCGGCCTGCCCATTGATGGTATGGGGCCTATTCAGGGAGAATTGTTCCGGATGCCGCTGGAGCGGAAAGCACCGGGCGTAATCTACCGCCAGCCGGTAACCGAACCCCTGCAAACTGGCATCAAAGCGATTGACGCGATGATTCCCATTGGCCGCGGTCAGCGTGAGTTGATTATTGGCGACCGGCAGACGGGCAAAACCGCCGTGGCTATCGACACCATCATTAACCAGAGAGAGTTTTTCGAAAAAGGCGAACCCGTATTCTGTATCTACGTAGCCTGTGGTCAGAAAGCATCGACCGTGAAGCAGGTGGAGCAAACCCTGCGCAAAGCTGGTGCCATGGACTACACGGTTGTGGTAGCTGCCAGTGCTTCTGACCCATCGCCGATGCAGTTCTTTGCCCCCTTCACGGGTGCCGCCATCGGTGAGTACTTCCGCGATACGGGTCGGCCGGCACTGGTTATTTACGACGATTTATCGAAACAGGCGGTAGCTTACCGGGAAGTTTCGCTGCTGCTGCGTCGGCCACCGGGTCGTGAAGCGTATCCGGGTGATGTGTTTTACCTGCACAGCCGGTTGCTGGAGCGGGCCGCCAAAATCAGCCAGAACGACGAGATTGCCCAAAACATGAACGACCTGCCCCCCTCGCTGATCGGCAAGGTAAAAGGGGGTGGTTCACTAACGGCGCTGCCCATCATTGAGACTCAGGCGGGTGATGTATCCGCTTATATTCCAACCAACGTAATTTCGATTACGGATGGTCAGATCTTCCTGGAGTCGAACCTGTTCAACGCCGGTATCCGTCCTGCCATCAACGTGGGTATCTCGGTATCGCGGGTGGGGGGTAATGCCCAGATCAAATCCATGAAAAAAGTGGCGGGTACGCTCAAACTAGACCAGGCTCAGTTCCGTGAACTGGAAGCGTTCGCCAAGTTTGGCTCTGACCTCGACGCATCGACCAAGCTGACCATCGAACGGGGTCGGCGGAATCAGGAGATGTTGAAACAGCCGCAGTATTCGCCGGTTCCGGTTGAGCAGCAGGTAGCCATCATCTACGCGTCTACGAACGGGTTACTCGATAAAGTGCCGGTTAGCAAGGTGAAAGAGTTTGAAACGGAGTTTTCGATGATGCTGAGTGCGCAGCACCCACAGGTGCTGACCGAGCTACGCGCCGGTAAACTAACTGACGAAGGCACGGCCACGCTGAAAAAAGTAGCCGCTGATCTTTCCGCAAAATACTAGTTCTCAGGGTATCCGGAGCGAGTAGTGAGTGCCAGGAGCCATTGGACGGTTGCAACCGTCGGCGGTAGCCTTGCTCATTCCTCGCTCCTTATCCCTAACACTTTATACAAATGGCCTCTTTAAAAGAAGTACGCGCCCGGATTGCCTCCATCAATTCAACGCAGCAGATAACCAAAGCCATGAAAATGGTAGCGGCTGCCAAGCTGCGCCGGGCACAGGATAACATCACTCAACTACGGCCTTACGCACAAAAACTGCGGCAAATGCTCGGAACGGTCTCTGCCGGGGCAGAAGTAGCCTCCGAGAGCCTGTACAAGCAGGAACGTCCGGTACAGCGCGTTCTGCTCATCGTGGTCACCTCCGACAGGGGTCTTTGTGGTGCTTTCAACACGAACGCGGTGAAAGGGGCTCTGGCCGTGATTGAAGAGAAGTACGCATTGCAGGCCCGTTCGGGTAATGTAGAGATAATGGCCATCGGTAAAAAAGGAGGAGAAGCCTTTTTCCGACGTGGTTTTAAAGTCAATACCGCGCACGTCGACATCTTCGGCTCACTGAATTTTGCGGCCGTACGGGAAGCCGCCGAAGAAGCCATGGCCGGATTCGTTGCGGGCCGCTACGATGTGGTGGAGGTGATTTATAATGAATTCCGGAATGCAGCGGTACAGATTGTTCGCTCCGAACAGATGTTGCCCATTGTAGCCACGAAAGCCCCCGTGGGTAGCACTCCGGTAGCCGCAACTAACTACATCTTCGAGCCATCGGAGGAAGAGATCGTTACGGAACTGATCCCGAAAACAATAAAGATTCAATTGTACAAAGCCGTGCTGGATTCAAACGCATCAGAGCACGGTGCCCGGATGACAGCCATGGACAAGGCGACCGAAAACGCGGGCGAATTGCTGAAAGAGCTTCGGCTGGTTTATAACCGGACCCGCCAGGCCGCCATTACCACCGAAATTCTCGAAATTGTGGGTGGTGCTGAGGCACTCGCCAGTGCGTAAACGAATAGTTATCCGGTAAAAAAAGATGCCACTGCTCAACTGAGCGGTGGCATCTTTTTTTACCGGGTTTCTATCAGGGCGCGTTGTTCTGTTAAAAAACCTTAATACCATACTTGGTGTTGATAGCCAGTAGTTTACGGTAAGGGGTTGCTTAGTGGCTTGCTGCACTTTTAGGAACGAATGGGGGGTGTTTTCAGTTATTATAGTACAATATACGAATGGTCATCTTCCATCGTTTATTATTCAATTCGAAAACGTTAACGACTCAAAATACATGAAAATCAATCACATAATCACCAGTCTGTTCGTCGCCGGTACGCTGGCGTCCTGCGCTCCGGCCATTACGGTCAAGCACGACTATGACCCGAAAGTAAACGTGCGGCAGTTTTCGACGTATCGCATCGAAGCCGATAGGCAACGCAACGCCGACCCTATTGTGGGTAGCAACCTGAATCAGCGCCGAATTGCGGATGCACTCGACCTGTCGCTTAAAGAGCATGGCTACAAGCCCGTAACCCAGGGGGAGGCAGACCTGGTTGTTCGGTTCTTCATGGACTCGAAAGACAAGCAGCAAATTCAGTCGAACAACATGTACTCACCTTATTCTTGGTGGTACGGGGGAATGAACAATGGCGTTTACTCGCGCCAATACGAAGAAAACCGCGTTGTTATTAATGTAATCGATGCCCGTACCAATGACATCGTCTGGCAGGGCTGGGCAACGGGTCAGATTAATAACAAGAACAAAGAGCGGGATCGGGACCAGGCTTTCCGCGAAACGGTAGCGGCCATCATGAAGCAGTTTCCCGAAAGTGCCGGTCAGGATTATGGTGCGGCACGCTAAGGAACTGGCTTTGCAAAATAAAAAAACCTGCTTTCATATGAAAGCAGGTTTTTTTATGGGCCTACCTTTTTGTTACTTTGCCTGCAATAATCTAACCCATGTCAACTATAAGTCGAGGTATTGTCTATACGCTAACAATAGCGGTATTCGTACTGCTATTGGGTATAACCGCATTGCTTAGCGTAGCTTATAACCGCCATCAGCGGCTGGAAGATGTAACGATTGACCTACAACGAAACCTGACGCAGCAGGAGCACAAAATTGTAGAATTGCAGGAGAAACTGGAAGACTGCGACACACTTCAGGCCCTTGCCCCGGTTAGTAATGCGTGGGATAGCCAGCCATCCTCAGCCCAATCGGACACTAAACCCATCCCGAGTACTTCCTCCGACAACTGGTAAATGACCTCCGCCTGGAGAAACCGGTAGGCTACTTTGCTGACCCTGTCTTAGGTGCCTTATCGGACAGGTCGCCGTCTGACAGCCAGCCCGTTTGCCCCTCATCACCACGTATCAGCTGAAAAGAACCGGTAGTAGCCAGCACGGTGACCTTCGTTCCTGCCGGTAACGTTTTAATAATGGCAGCCCCGTTGGCAGCCCCATCCAGCAACGTGCTGGTACCGGTAAGCGTCATGTTCCTGAGCGGACGTTTTACCGGCTCCACAGCCTGACTGGCCACGTAGCCCTTTAGGCCATCGGGCAACTCGACCCGTAGCCAGGTTTCCGTTCCACCCATCGTGGTGAGTGCCGTGGCTTTCGGTACGCTCCGCAACACGGGGCTTTTACTGTCGGGTGAGCGCCGGACGGCCGTGGTGGCCGCAGCTACCCGCATTGAATCGCCCAGCTGTGACGCAGGCAGTAAAGGTTGCCGGGCTGGCCCCCGCCCCAGCCGGATAAACGGCAGCGGATTGACGGCACCCCCTCCGAAATCATAGATGCCGTAATGCAGGTGCGGTCCCGTAGTGCGGGCGTTACCGGTGTTGCCCACAAACCCAACAGTATCACCAGCAGATACCCGCTGACCATTCGTTACGTTCCAGCGGTCGAGGTGGGCGTAGTAGATTCGAATATTACGCTCATTGTCTGTCAGGAACGCTACGTTGCCACCCAACCTGTTAGTGCCAACGCCGGAAATGGTACCCGATGCCGATGCAATGGCCGGAGTGCCTCTGGTCGCAAAAATATCCACTCCTTCATGCTTCCTTCGACCACCGTCGCGGGCAGCGCCAAAGTAGCTGTCGATCTGTTTACTAGTCTTACCCTGCACCGGAAAAGCCAGTGCGGGTTCGCGGGTAACGTCGATGGTGTAACTGCCACTGCGTAATAACTCAGGCTGGATACGAATGAGGTACGTCTGGTCTTTGCGGGGTTCCCAGGTCAGCACGTTCGTATCGGCTTTAGCGGTAGCCACTAAACTAATCCGGTCACGACCTTCCAGCGCAAAAACGTCGATAAATACCCGTATGGCTTTCTGTCCCTGCGTTTCCACTTTTACCAGCAACCGGTCGCCCCGCTGTGCTTCCAGCCGATAGCCAGTGGCAAAAGCTTTACTGGCCGAGAAATAGCCACTCTCCCGATAAGGGACGTAAAGGGTCAGCGAGTCGCGGGTGGCCCGTTCGGCCGCCTGCAGCCAGTCGGAGCCGAGGGCCGTCTGGTCGAGTTTTGCTGTCTTCAGCGACTGACTGTACTGTTCGTGGGGGGAACTGGGGCGGAACAGCTTGGCCGTTGGACCAAAGCCCGTACAGGCACTGAACCATCCAGCAATTGAGCCGATTAACAGAAGACGGAGGGAAGAACGAGGAATCATAATAATACACAATCTAAACGACTTTGTCCCGGTGAAATCTTAGACGGGACAAGTGAAAAACCATAACCAGGCCAATTAAAATGCCCAGAAATGGCCAGAAAAAACTCAACAAAGCAGCCAGCGCGTAGACTACCGTGCTGATGATGAGATTAGTTCGAACGGAGTCGACGAGGACATCGGCCGCCGGGCGTTTGAGCAGCCGGAAATTAGCGGTGGAATAGCTCCACATACGAAGCAACATCCAGGATATACCCGAAAATAAGGCCATGTACAGGATGGAAGAAATACGGTGGGCCGGGGTATTGATGTAGTCGGCCATCAGGGAGGTAGTGAACGGGACAATGCTAACCAGCAACAGCAGTAACCCGTTATAAAACATAAAAGGAACATCGCTTCGCTGGATAACATTATACATCCGATGGTGATTGAGCCAGATGATAAAGATGGTGGTAAAGCTAACGAAGTAAGCAATGTAGCTGGGCCACTGGTGCAACAGCGCCATCGCCAGTGTGTAGCTGGAAGCCGCGTCGCCCGGCTCGGGCGACTTTAACTGAAACGTAAGCAAGGTAATGTCAATTGCGAAAACGCCGTCGCTGAATGTTTCCATACGCACAGTGCCGTTTTCCTGAGAATCTGTCATTCATATACGAGAGTACCTGCATGAAAAACGGTCACACCATCAAATAGTTCTAAACGCCTTACAGAATGGCCTTTATTGGGAGTTGGATGTACGCTAAGCAAGTTGCCGGTTAAGGGGTGAAATATGTTGACCGGTCTGAAAAGCATTGATCCCACAGGCTTGTTCGGAATTGAATAAAGTCAGTTGCCCCGGCACCCTGTTTTTCAACAATAGTTATATATGCGCTCCTGGCAGGTATCACCCGTTGAACATTCACCCAGGAAAAGCCCAGCCAACCGTAAAATGGCCACTTTCGTTATAACTCAAAATTCGGGATGACTCCCGTTTGTACGCTTCAGGTTAGTAATGGTCATTGAACATAAATCTGGTATTGTAGCACCACTGTGCCCTTGCTCCCGGTATGAGGGGCCAAGCCCGTGGCGGCATCGGCCAATCCGAAGATGGGGCGATTCTGGTAATTCAGCGAGAACTTGCTGGCATGTCCGCTGATGAACCAGTTTAGGCCCAGATCATAACTAACCATCGTACTGGCCAGCCGGTCGTAATTTGCCATCATCAGGGAAGCGTACGGTTGCAGCTGACAGCTCGTTGGTCTGTTTTTGGGCAAGAAATAGCCTGCCTGCCCAAAGAAGATATCCCCCGTACCAATCATGGGAAACGCATTACCCGTTCCGTTAAAGGAGCCCTGTCCCGCTATGACGCCATTAGCCGGATTGTTAACTCCCAAATTACGGATGTAGCCCGGGCCGAAGTCGTAACGGGCGTAGCTGCCGTACAGCGTAACCGCCGAACCTTTTTCCCGGTTGACAGGAGCGTCGTAAAAAACATCAACCGCCAACAGGTTCATGGCCGTGTTAACTACCTGCCCCTGTGCATCGAGGTGAGCCATAGCACCGGGTTGCGTAATAAAACCGGCTCCAATGTTGAACACCCGTTTCTGACCCAAATAGGAACCCGTATTGTAGGGCGTCAGGTTTGCTTCCTGATCGAGAAACTGGTACGAAAAGTAACCTTGAACCTGTTTGCTGGGTGCCTCCAGCGAGAAATCCGAGTTTTTCGTTACTGCCGTTGGGGCTAGCGTAGAGGTCTGGATAGGCATGGGATTACTCAGGGCAATCCGGTAATCCAGTTTCCCCAGTTTGCCCTTGGCATAGATACTCAGTTTCCGCAGAAACTGGTCGGTCGCATCATTAGTTGCCTGCTGGTACAGTGGAGCATCCATACCCAGAATGCTACCCGCACTCGGGGAGGCATAACGCGAAAGGCCACTCCAGGCTGTTAGCCCACCACCCAGCGATACATGGCCGGGAATAACGGCGTATTCCCCGGTTACATCGTGAAAAAAAGTCCCAGCCTTGCGGGCCGACAGGTAGTTGAAGTTATTCTGCCCAAACTGTGCGTAGAAGAAAACGCGGTCGGTCAATTGACCAAACAGCTGAATCCGGGTCCGGCGAAGGCTCACGTCGAAAGTTGATGGTTTAGCTGTTCCATACACGCTGGTGCCGGGATTACTGTCATTATATCGCAGCCACAGCTGGTTAAGAAACGTAACCTGGATAAACTGTTTGCCATCATCCGACAGGTTCAGGCGCATTATCGGCTTGGACGCTGGTTTAGGTTTGGTAGTGGATACTACTGCCAAGGCAGCGGTGGAGTCCTGGTTTACCGTTACCTGGGCTGAGGTAGTTAGATAAGTACTGGTCAAAAGCAGCGGCAGGAATAGCCGCTGTGAAGAGTAAGAAAAGGGCATAGTATTCGGTATTGGTGTTATAACAGAAGAAACCGGGCAATCGCTGCCCATCGTTTATAGTGACTTCCCGGCGCAGCGCAAAGTAGGTTAATGGGGTGAGCCGATCTGCCTGCTCTCTGCTGTGCCGGGCAAAGTGTTTTTCAAAGGAAAGAACGGGATTGAACAACCATGTCGTAACTCGGGAAAGTGGCAGCACTGCCACTTTCCCGAGTTACGACATGGTTGATTTCGGTTAAACAGCCACTGTCTTGGCCAGCTCCTGTTTACTCTGACCGGTTAGTTCCGCCAATAGATCCGGTACATTCACCGTAGCGAAGCTACTGGCATAGTCGGCCATGGCGTAAGGTATGATCAGTTCTTCGTTGTTGATAAGTCCACCGCAACTGTACACTACGTTGGGCACGTAGCCTTCCCGTTCATTTTCGTCGGGACTCAGGAGCGGTTCTTTCGTGCGGCCGATCACTCGACTGGGGTCGTTGAGGTCGAGCAGGAACGCACCGATGGCGTATTTTCGCATCGGTCCAACGCCATGGCTCAGCACTAGCCAGCCCGCTTCCGTTTCAATGGGCGAACCACAGTTACCCAGTTGTACATACTCCCAGTGGTAGGTTGGTTTCAGCAGTAACTCTTTGGTTTGCCAGAAGTACAGATCGTCGGAATACATCAGGTAGATGTTCTCACCGTCCTGCCGCGAAATCATGGCGTACTTTCCATTGATCTTACGCGGAAACAGGGCCATTCCTTTATTGGACACTTCAGCTCCGTTGAGCGTGCTCACGCTGAAATGGGTAAAGTCTTTGGTTGCTACCAACTGCGGGAAAGTAACCTTCCCATTATAGGCCGTGTAGGTGGCATAGTAGGTTACCTGGCCATCGTCCTCCGTGAACTGCACAAAACGGGCATCTTCAATACCGTTGGTTTCGTTGGGGGAGGTGGGGAAAATACAGCGTTCGTCCAGACTCTGATCGTCCTCAAAGTGAATTTCGTAGTTCGATTTTGCCAGAGCAGTCAACCCGCTGGCAATGGTTTCGTACTCGGCATTGTAGCGGAACTGGGCCAGCACCCGCTTTATCTGGGCTTCGAGTTCGGCCAGGCTAAATTCATCACCCAGGCCAACCATCATCTTTTCCTGAATACTGTTTTCCAGCCGTAGCTCGTAGAGTTTTCGTTCAAACGTAGCCCGGTTGAAGCGATGGTTAGGCACCATATCGGGCGAAGTTACGTACCGGGAGGGGGTACGCAGAATGATCTTGCCCGCGTCATCAATATAGCCCATCCGAAAGGAAATAGACGAAATATGCCCTTCTCCGGTAGCGCGCAAACTCAGAATAAACCGTTTGTATCCCGGTGGTACGTTACTCTGGTCGGGATGCCAGATCATGGATGGGTTGAACAGCGCAGCCGATTCGAGCGAGTATTCCATGGTAAAATAAGCACCCAGCAGCAACTTACGGTCTTCGGCCAGTGGTTCGTCGGTTAATAACTGGGGTTTTATCTGCTCGAACCGCTGAAGCAGGAACCGCTCCAGTTTATAATGCCGCCCCCCAAACTCGCGAATCACCTCGTCGAGTTTCTGTTCGGCTTCTTCGTCACTCATGCTACCTACGCGGGCAATTATTTTCAGGGTACGGGTCGTACTGCCCAGATCAAACGGGCGAAACAATACCCGTGTCGGATCCGGTCGCAGAACGATACCGGTTCTGGTGGCTTTAATACTCATCTATATGCAGTAAGGGGTGTTTGTACAAACACAGACTAAAACGAAGAAGCCACCAAAAGTAAGGTATGAATCGTAAGAAAGTAGCAATAGAATCGAATCAATTGATTTTACTTCGTTTGCACTTTCGTACGAACGCTATCTGTTTACCCGTTCATCAGCATGGGCATTTTCACGTTGATGGGCTTGGCAGCAACTTGTTTTTTGTGCGCCATCTTCAGTTCGGCCAGTGCTATCAGGTAGGATAATGTTGATTCGGCTCCCTGATTCTGGTTGACCCGATCAATGTGCAGGCCATCGCGGCAGCCACCCGTCTGCTGGTCGTACAGGGGTAAACCCAAGTCGTTGAAACCCGAAAACCATTTGAATATCCGGATGGCAGTACGATACCATTCCTCACTTCCCGTAACCTCGAAGGCAGCCAGGCAGGCAGATACTGTACTTTGAGCCTCCAGGGGTTGCTGGTCGAAAAAGGCACGGGGAAAGCCTTTGGTATAAAAGCCATTGGACCCGATGGGCTGGAAATGACCATACGGCGATGTCTGCAGGTCGATTAACCACCGCAACGAAGCAAGACCGGTGTCCACCAGCCGCTCATTGCCGGAACGCAGCAAGGCGTGGGCCAGCATAGCATTGTCGTAGGTCAGCGCGTTCTCAAACCACGGCCAGTCTTCGGTCGCCGTTTCTGTGTAGCGGAACATCAACTTATCGAGCAATTGCCGCTGAATATTTTTGGCCAGCCGGTCGTCATTGAATTTTTTCTGGTACTCATGGATGCCCAGTAATGAAAAAGCCCAGGCACGGGGCGAGGTCATGGACGATACGCCGGAGAGTACATTTTCCAGCATGTTCATCGCCCAGGCAACCGTATTGCGGTCGGCAGAGCGGCCAATACAGGTGCCCAACGCCCAAATGGTACGGCCCGTACTATCGTCAGAGCCTACTTCTTCGAGCCAGCGCCGGTCGTAACTCATGAAGTTACGGAAGCGCCGGTAGTCGTGGGTATAGGCATGGTTGATAAAGGCACAATAGTTATCGGCGGTACGGGCCAGTTTAGGATCGCTCAATCCGGCTTCCTGTAAAATTTGGGTGAGTATCAGAGCCCGTGCATTATCATCCGTACAGTATCCTTCCTCGTAATAGGGCAGGTGATACCGGGCGTGTTGCACCATGCCGGTCGAATCTGTCAGCCGAAACAGGTGGTCGAGCTTTAATTCGGGCAGTTTGTAGGCAGCACTCGTGTGCGCTCCCATCACGTAAGGCACTTCATTGTTGATGGTGTTCATCCGCTCCTGCCGGGCCTGGGCGAACGAGCGGGCGTAGGATTTTATGACCTGCTCCCAGATCATTTCACGCCCCATCAGATAAGCCTTCTTCCGCATAGAATGACGGGTAGGCTCATCCGTGAGCAGACTGATTACCTGCGCAGCCAGTGCTTCCGAATCGCCAAACGGCACCAGTCCCCCCCGGCCGTCGGCCAGAAGTTCTTCGGCGTGCCAGTAAGGAGTCGACACCACCGCCTTCCCACAACCGAAAGCGTAGGCCAGCGTACCCGACGTGATCTGGGCGGGATTCAGGTAAGGAGTAATGTAAATATCGGCTGAGCCTAGGTATTCCCGTAAGTCGGCCAGTTCGACAAACTGGTTGTAAAAACGAATATGATCCCGCACGCCCAGGCTGGCCGCCAGTTTCTTCAGGCTGTTCCTATACGCTTCTCCCTCATGCTTGAGCAGATGCGGATGGGTAGCACCCAGCACCATATAAACCACGTTGGGGTGTTGCTCCACAATTTTGGGCAGCGCCTGAATCATGTTCTCAATTCCCTTATTGGGCGATAGCAGGCCAAACGTCAACAGCGTCTGTTTTCCTTCCATCCCGAACTTGTCCTTATAAAAGTGCGGGTCAACGAAGGGCATATCGGGAATACCGTGGGGAATAACGTCTATTTTTTCATCGGGTACTTCATACACATTGAGCAAAAAATCCCGTCCTTTTTCTGTCATACAAATCACCCGCGACGACAGGTCCGCAATACTTTTCAGTACCAGTAACTGTTCTTCATTGGGATCCTTCAAAATGGTATGAAACGTAGTAACGATGGGCATGGTCAGGTTGCGCAACAGCGTTAGAATGTAGCTGCCAGCCGAGCCACCGTAAATACCGTACTCGTGTTGCAGGCACACCACGTCCACGTCTTTAGCGTTCAGGAACTCAGCTGCTTTTACGTACGCGTCTTGGTCATGCTGGTAAAAATCGTACCGAACTTCGCCCGGATAGTCGTAACCCTCCGGCGTGTCGTTCACCGAAACGACGATGGCATCGGAATGGGTAATGAACGAATTATAGGATGTATACAGGTCGGAAGTGAACGTAGCGATGCCGCACTGCCGGGGCAGATAGTCGCCCACAAAGGCAACGTTTTGCGGGTTGTGCTCCCATACGTCGGATGCGTGTTTATCCGGCGAAAAGGACCCGTTATTGTTCATGAGATTTGTCATAGATAGTGAGTTGACCGTACAAAAAAAGAAGGTTCGTTACCCTATACTATAAGCATCCTGCTTCGTTTTTGTTTGGCTTTTTGCAACTATATTCTTATCTATAAGGCTGTTTTATTCTGTTATGTCGATTATTGTTTAAATAAATCTTGTTTTTGGCCTATTAACCTCTGGTAAGATGTCTGCTACCTGCTTCTCAGGGGTAAACATAAACGGGATCCCGTTAGGTTACACCTCCTCCAGCAGGGTATCGAATGAAAGAAACTGGTTGCCAAACCGGTGTTGCATACGCTGACGCAGGGCGTCGGCGTGCAACTCCTGAAAGGTGTTGTAGTCTTTCATCGTTTCGAAATTCAGCTGAAACGAATAGGTAACTCCTCCGTTGTCGAGCTCGGTCAGCAGACGGAGAATTTTGTGAGAAACGGGCAGTTCCGTGGCTTCGGCGGCCGATACAAAGAACCGCTTCATCCACCGCAGCCAGTCGTCGGCTATTTCGGTGGCAACGCTGTAGGTCGTGTTATAAAGAATCATTGTTCTTCAAACGTACAATTGTCGGTGTAAGTTGGCTGTTTGGTTGTTTCTTTGCTTTCAGAAACTGATATAGTCATCAAATAATCTGATTTATGTATTCCGGATTAGTACATGCTCACTCAGGGCTTCGCTGGATAGCCCTCGTTTTGTTAGTTGCTGCTGTCGTTACGGCCATTGGTAAGTGGCAGGGTCGGGGCAGCTACACCGACGGTAATCGTAAACTATACCTGTTCACGCTCATCGCTGTACACACGCAGTTGCTGCTGGGTATCGTATTGCTGTTTATCAGCCCAAAAGTAAATTTTGGGCTGATGAGCGAGAAACTATACCGTTTTTACAGTGTAGAGCACACAACGGGTATGCTCATTGCCATCATCCTTATTACCATTGGTTACTCCCGTTCCAAACGCGCTTTGGATGCTACGGCTAAACAACGCCTGGTGGCTATTTTTTACGGGCTGGGGCTGGTACTGATTTTAGCTTCCATACCCTGGCCCTTCCGCATCGCGGGAGCGGGTTGGTTCTAAGTCGATTGCCAGCGGCTAAAAAAGCTGTCCGTTGTGAGGAAACAGGATCTCCTCACAACGGACAGCTTTTTTTTAGGTGTATAACGTGAGCACAGGCTCTTCCAATGTGCGGAGAGTAAACTAATGATTTGGCTTTATTTGTCTAAAAGTCAATCGTTTAGAAAAATTGGCACGAAAAAAATTGGGTAAAGTGTGGAAAAAAATCCTCATTTGAGTTGGACGTTTTTTATAAAAAACCTACTTTTATGAACCTAACTTGACTTTAACCCTATTTTATAATGATAAAAGTGCTCCTGACAATACTTTGTACTGTCTCGTTTGGCATCGGTCAAGCTCAAAGTGTACCTACCGTAACTTCAAAAGAAACTAGTTTTTACGAACAAATTCCGGTCGTTCATAACGTAATCAGTTTTGCCAAAAAGCACCTCTCTATCCGGTACCGATCAGGTGGTACCACTACCCGGGGCTTCGATTGCTCAGGATTCACCCGCTTCTGTTACAACCAATTCGGTATTTCTCTTCCTCACTCCAGCGCAGCTCAAGGCACAGTAGGGGAGGCTGTCGACAAAGAAGCGGCCCAACCCGGCGACCTGATTCTATTTAAAGGACATGATGCCGGAGGAAAACGCATTGGTCACGTTGGTATGATTACCGAAGTGATTGGGGATCAGATCAAGTTTATCCATTCGGCCTGGAGTGGTGGGGTCCGGTACGATTACCTGAAGGCCAGTTACTATCAACGGCGTTTTATGGGCATCAGACGGGTAGCGCACCTGCTGGCAGAAAAATAGCCGCTGTCGGCATCGTTGCTCAATACGTACCGGAGCGGCTTCCCAGCCGCTCTTTTTTGTGAGCGGACACAAACAAAACCGCTGGCTGACTGGCGGAGGCTACAACTTATACGAACACTTCCTACCTTGCAGCATATCCGTTAAAAATTACCTACCAACCATGAAACGTCTACTCATTATTCTCGGGGTTATTGCCGCTGTTGTACTTATTGGCTTCTTTGTACTACGGGGCTGGACCAAATCAGGCAGCCCGGAAGCCATAGCACAGGTCGACCAGAATGGATTGAAAATCAAAGTAGATTACTGCCAGCCTTACAAGAAAGGACGGAAAATTTTTGGGGGCCTGATTCCTTACGGTAAAGTTTGGCGAACGGGCGCTAACGAAGCAACCATCGTTGACTTCGATCAGGATGTACTGGTAGCCGGACAACCGCTGGAGGAGGGCGAGTACTCTCTCTGGACCATTCCATCGCAGGATGGCTGGATTGCCATTATCAACCGGGAAACGGGGCAGTGGGGCACCAACTACGATCAAACTAAAGACGTATTGCGGGTGCCCATTGTTGCGCGTAAACACAGCCCCGTGGCGGAACAATTCTACATTAGCTTTTCGCCCGTTGCCAACGGGACCAGTATGATTCTGGCCTGGGATGAAACGGAAGCCATCATTCCGATTCAGAAGCGGGACAACCGCTAGTGTTAACGATGAAAACCCGTGCCGATAAACTTCAGCGCATCGGGCAGGCCCGTGCGCCAGTAAGACCAGGTATGGGCCCCGTCGCGGGCGCGGTACTCGTGCGGAATTTTTCGATCTAACAAGGCAAGGTGCAGTAGGGCATTCCCCACCGTCAGGGCATCGTCATCGCCACAGTCGATATACCAGCGTACCTGAGCAAGGTCATTGGTTGGGGCCGAGCGGGCCAGAACGAGGGGGCTGTTTCGTTTCCAGGTAAGCGTCAGCCGTTCCTGCCCTTTCACGGGTCCACTGAATACCGGGGCGAAAACGGTGTTGTAGCGTTCATCGGGCATACTGGCAAAGGTTTCGTCGGTGCGTACGGCCGCACTCAATGCCGCGCAGGAACTGAACAGTTCGGGATGGTGCATGGCCAGGGTCAACGAGCCAAACCCACCCATCGACAGGCCCGATAGAGCCCGGTATTCGCGCTGAGTGCGCGTCCTGAACATGGAGTCGATGTGTGGTACGAGTTCCTGAACGAACATGTCTTCGAACCGGACTTTATTCTCAAAGTCATTCACGTACCAGGTCGTGCCTGCATTGGGCATAATTAAAATCATGGGGGGGAACGCACCGGATCTGATCCCTTCATCAACAATACGGTCTGCCTCCCCAAACTGAATCCATCCGGTTTCATTGTCTCCCAACCCATGCAGGAGATAAACGACGGGGTAGCGCCGGTTGGAAACGTAATAATCTGGCGGGAGATAAACCGAGTACTTAACCTGCCGATTCAGCAGGGAACTGTTAAACACCAGGCTCTCCAGCAAACGTATCTGCGGAGCCGAAACAACCGGCACCGGACCATTATTCTGTGACTCCGTTAGCTGAGTACGACGGCGTGATTGGGCCGGAGCAGTGAGTGCCAGTAGAATCAGGCAAAAACAAAGAAGTGCACGTCGGGCCATCATCATGTGTAAAGCGGGGATTAAATTTTCAGGAAATTCATGCTGACCTACTTATCAAGCGCTAAGTTGACCTCTTCTTTACAGCGCTACTCCGCAAAGCTAGTTGCCTGTGTTATAAACTAAACGTGTTCACAATGTACAAACGCTTACTGAGCTGTCTATTTTTAACCGCTTCAACAGCAGTAACCAGCCTGGCCCAGAGTCTGCCCGACTGGGAAGACCCGGAGGTTATCAGTGTAAACACCGAAAAACCCCATGCTACGCTGATACCGTTTGCCGATGAACAACAGGCACTTAGTACCCTCGACTGGCGCACATCGCCCAACGTCACCCTGCTCAACGGAACCTGGAAGTTTCGCTGGGTGAAGCACCCCCGGCTGGTGCCGACCGATTTTTATCAGCCCACCACCAACGACCAGTCCTGGGATAATCTGCCCGTTCCGTCAAACTGGCAGATAGTGGGTGCCCGCGAGGGCAGGGCGTACGACCGGCCTGTTTTTACGAATATAAAACACCCTTTCCCCGCTACGCCCCCGCGCATCACCGCCGACACCAATGCCGTTGGTCTGTACCGGGTTCACTTTACGGCTCCGGCTAATTTTCAGGATCGGAACGTATTTCTTCAATTCGCGGGTGTTCAGTCCACCTGCCGGGTGTTTCTAAATGGACAACGGGTTGGCTACCATGAAGACAGCATGACACCGGCCGAGTTTCTTATTACCGATAAGCTGAAAGCGGGCGATAATTTATTGGCGGTGGAGGTTATCAACTGGTCGGATGGGAGTTACTTGGAAGACCAGGACTTCTGGCGGATTTCGGGTATTTTCCGCGATGTATTTCTCGTTTCGACGCCCAAAAATTACCTCCGCGACCTCACCGTGCTGACCGACCTGGACGAGCAGTACAAAAACGCGACTATAAAGATTATGGCCAACGTCCGAAATTTGGCCCCGGGACGGACGCAGCCCGTCTATCACCTTCGCGCTACGCTGTACGATGCAAAAAAAGCGGTTGTTTTTACGGAAACCATCGATTCGGATAACATGACCGACACGGGGCAGGAGCGTTTTTTTCGGTTGCAGAAGGCCGTCGAAACGCCCGCCCTATGGAGTGCCGAATCCCCGGAATTATACACGCTTACCATGCAATTGATCGGGGCGGGTGGGCAACCCACGGAAGTCGTTAGTATGCGGGTTGGGTTTCGGGAAATGACGCTGGCCAACGGGCAACTTCTGCTGAACGGGAAAGCGGTGGTTTACAGGGGCGTTAACCGGCACGAATTTGATCCTAATACGGGGCGGGTTATCAGCCGGGAGTCCATGATTCAGGACATTAAACTGATGAAGCAACACAACATCAACGCTGTCCGGACATCGCATTACCCGAACGTAACGGATTGGTATGACCTGTGCGACGAGTATGGGCTCTATGTAATTGACGAAGCGAACATCGAAAGCCACGATCTGTGGTCGCAGGAGCAGACCCCGGCTGCCAAACCGGTGTGGCGTGATGCGTTCGTGGCGCGGGGACGGGCCATGGTCGACCGGGATAAGAACCACCCGTCTATCGTGATGTGGTCTTTGGGAAACGAAACGGGCATGGGAGCGAATTTTAAAGAGATGGCCGATATCGTGCGGCTTATTGATCCGTCCCGTCCCATTCATTACGAAGGCCGACAGCCTTACACCGGTACGTCGCTAACCAGTTTCGACATTATTTCCACCATGTACCCGTCGATTGGTGACCTGGTAAAACTGATGGAAAAAGACCCCAACCGACCACTGATTATCTGTGAGTACGCCCACGCGATGGGAAACAGCGTTGGTAACCTGGCCGATTACTGGTCCGTTATTGACAAATACCCCCGCATGCAGGGTGGCTTTATCTGGGACTGGGTTGATCAGGGGCTGCGGCTGAAGAACAAAGCCGGTAAAGCTTATACAGACCACATCAACCGCATCGATGGGGCCAATGCAGGCGATGGGCTGGTTAATCCCGACCGCACTCCCCAACCCGAAATCAACGAGGTTAAATTCGTTTATCAGTCCATAAAACTAGCGCCACCGGCTCCTTTAGTGGCTGGCCAGCCCATTAAACTAAACGTTCGGAATGCCTACAACTTTCAATCGCTCGAACCCTTCAGGCTGGAGTGGGAACTGATCCGGAACGGGACCGTGGTGCAGCGCGGGGCGGAAGCGAATCTGGTAGCCCGGCCCGGCCAAACGCAGGTGCTGACTCTGCCCGTTAAACTGGGCGACCTGGTGGATACCCGGTTGATTGATGGAAATGCACGACCGCCGACGGCCGTGCGGGCAAAGCAGGCTGCTCAGTCGGGGGAGTATTTTCTCAACATCAGCGTACGACTGAAACAGGCCACGAGTTGGGCTTCTGCTGGTCATGAAGTGGCTTCCGGTCAGTTTCCTATCAAAGCCGATCCGCTGCCCGCTACCGTCCTGAACAGGAGCCGTATTCCGCCCGTAAAGGCTACCACTACGGCAACGGGTACAACGGTTAGGGGAAAAGATTTTGCCCTTGTGTTCGATAAGGCTACCGGATCGCTGAAGGATTGGGTGTACAAAGGCAAGAACCTGCTGGCGCAGGATTTTCAGCCCAGTTTATGGCGCGTTCCTACGGATAATGACGAAGGAGGAGGGGCTGCTTCGTTCGCTGCCCGCTGGCGTAAGGCAGGCCTTGATACCGCCATCGCCTATCCCGTGGATTTTAGCGTCGAAAGTCACACGCAAACCGTGCTGGTGAGTTGCGTCAATGAAGTAATCGGTATAGGAGGGCGCGTTCGCCAGCAAACAGACTATACCGTTTATGGCACGGGCGATGTACTGATTACCACCACCTATACACCCTCCGGTACCCTGCCGCCACTGGCCCGGGTTGGGCTGCAATTTCAGATGCCTGCTACCTTTACTGACCTGACCTGGTACGGACGCGGCCCGTTTGAGAGTTACGCAGATAGGAAAGGTGCATCCAAAGTTGGTCGGTACGAAGCCAGGGTATCTGAGCAGTTTTTCCCCTATACCATGGCGCAGGAAAATGGCAATAAAACCGATGTTCGCTGGGCAAAACTGACGGACGCCACGGGCATGGGACTCTTGATCATGCATGACAGAACGGATAAAAATTTTCTCAGTTTCAACGTCCGGGATTACACCGACGATGCGTTGCTGAATGCCAAACAACCTGATGCGCAGGAGGTGGAGCGCGGTGATGTTATTGTGGTGAACGTTGATCTGGCACAGATGGGGTTGGGGGGCGATGATAGCTGGTCACCCCGTGTTCACTCCGAGTACCAACTCCCGGCAAATAAACCGTACTCGTATTCCTTTCGGGTTCGTCCGGTCGATACGCGGACGAATGTGACGGAAGTGATGAGCCTATTGCTGCCTAAATAGGAGATAATGAGCCCGATTGAGTGTGGTTTGTGCTAAATTAGTTTGTTATTTGCGTTCATATTTCCCTATCGGAAAAGTAGGAAACGCATATTACTTATTTCCTTAATTGGTAAAGAAAGAAATGCGTTTAATGAAAAATTAGTTGCTTACGTATCGAATTCCGATATAAAATCACCTATTTTCGAGCTTGTACTAATCTATAAATAAAAAATTACCCAGTTTATGGCCAAACTAATTATCGTGGACGACGAAAAACAAATTCGGGCTGCTCTACGCGATATTTTAGAATACGAAGGCTACGAGGTCGACGAAGCAAAAGATGGTGAAGAAGGGCTGGACATGATTATGCATAAAAAGTACGATGTGGCTTTGTGCGACATCAAGATGCCTAAGATGAACGGTCTGGAACTACTGATGAAGGTGAATGAAGCCGAAAGAAGCACGCAGGTAGTGATGATTTCGGCCTTCGGTAATGTAGAAAATGCAGTGGAGGCAACCAAGCGTGGCGCCTTTGATTTTATTACGAAACCACCCGATCTGAACCGGTTGCTGATTACCGTCCGTAACGCGATTGAACAGTCTAAACTGGTTCAGGAAACGAAAACGCTCAAAAAGCGTATCTACAAACTCAATGAAATCATTGGGGAATCCGATCCGATCAAGAAAGTCAAAGACACTATCAATCGGGTAGCGGCTACTGAAGCCCGCGTACTTGTAACGGGACCGAACGGTTCCGGAAAGGAGATGGTGGCTAAGCAGATTCACGAAAAAGGAAGCCGGGCTACGCAGCAACTGGTAGAAGTGAACTGTGCCGCCATTCCCAGCGAACTGATTGAGAGTGAGCTTTTTGGTCACGAACGCGGAGCGTTTACCGGAGCGGCATCCCGCCGGGTGGGTAAGTTCGAGCAGGCAGATGGGGGGACGCTCTTTCTGGATGAAATTGGCGACATGAGCCTGTCGGCGCAGGCTAAGGTGTTGCGTGCTTTACAGGAGAATAAAATTACCCGGGTGGGGGGTGATAAAGAAATCAAAGTCAATGTACGAGTCATTGCGGCTACCAATAAAGACCTTCGGCAGGAAATTGTAAGCGGTAACTTCCGCGAGGATCTGTTCCATCGCCTGAGCGTCATTCTCATCCACGTGCCGCCCCTGGCCGAACGCCGTGGGGATATTCCGCTGCTGACCGATAAATTTCTGCACGACATTGCTACCGACTACAATGCACCCCCCAAGCGGCTGACAACCAGCGCTATAAGTTTTCTACAGTCGCTGCCCTGGACCGGTAACGTTCGGGAGCTGCGCAACGTTATTGAGCGACTGGTGATTATGTGTGGCGACGAAATTTCGCTGGAGGATGTAAAACTGTATACCTAAAGGTGGTTTAGGTTTTCTGTATCCGGTTTACGGTTGGCTGACGCGAGAGGGTACAGACAGACGCGTCAGCCAACCGTAAACCGAATACGGAAAATCGTACACATTGAACCGTAAACGTCAAAAAATCATCAGGTTACAGCCACGAATATCCGAGTTGTCGAACCGGCCAATTACCCGAAAACTTTCTCCGGCACCAACATACTGACCCAGGTCCTGCGTTTCGATAAACGAGCAGGAATCCAGGTTAGCCAGATCAACTACGTTAATACCGCCCGTGCGGGTGTAGTCTCTGCGGTACAGATGAAACGGGTCATTAACATCCCGCAACACAATCCGCATCGTTGAACCAGGCTGAAAAACGCCCCCGCCAGTCGAGTAAGCCTGCGACAGTAACTCGGTCATTCCGTACTCAGAATGGATGGTTTGTACCCCCATCCGGTCGGTCAATATGTCGTGTACTTCTTCGCGTAGCAACTCTTTCCGTCGACCTTTCATGCCGCCCGTTTCCATCACGACCAGCTGCGGCAGGTCGCCCAGAAACGTTAAATCCTGCGCTGATTCGGCCCAGTCGAGTAACCCAAACGTTACGCCGATGAGCAAAATCTTCTGTTGATCGGATTGACGGGCTAGTTGCTTCAACCGGTTGGTCAGGGCTGCATGGTTGTGGAGGAAAAAGCCGTCTTCGCTGCCGGAAGGCTGTCCGTTTATGGCTGGCAGGGGGGCACTTCGGGCCATAAATCGCTGAACCATATACACCAGCGAGGAGTTATTTCGTTCAAGATAGGAGGGCAGTAAGGCCAGAATCTGCATACCTTGCAATGGCCCGTAAGCCTGCTCGAAAATTCGGGTGCTGATGGCATCGTAGAGCGCCGAATCCGGCACCAGATGCTGACTGGTCAGCTGACTTTTTTCGGCCGTGGTGCCGCTGCTGGCGAAGGTTAACGTATCTTTAGTTGTATTTTTTGTCCAGTCGATGCCCGTTAAAACGGTGTGACTTTTGAAAAAGCCAATGGGCATGAATGGTATCTGCTGAAGGCTGGTAATCTGTTTGGGTGGCGTTTTTAAAAAAGACAGGTACGCTCTGTAGATAGGATTGTGACTAGCCTGGTAGCGGAATACCGCCAGCGCCAGCGATTCGAAGGCAGCCTGGTTTGGCGGGGCCGAAACAAGGGTCAGTATTTGCTGCCGAAGTGACTCCCGAAGTACAGCAGCGCCAGGGGAAAGTGTTAATGAGAACAAAATAACAAAATCGTTTATTGCACAACGAGTACAACAGTATGCGACGGCAACAAATTCAATCGTATTTATTCGTGTTCGGTCTGGTCCTGACAATGTCGGCCTGTTTCAACGAGCCCGACTATTCGAGCACGCCCGAAATTGACTTTAAAGGGCTGTTCAAGTACTCGCTCAATGCCGGCACCGGTGTTGGTAGAGCCAGGCGGGATTCCGTCGTGATTACCGTTGGTTTCAAAGACGGGGACGGTAATCTTGGGGTCGATAGTCCTACCGAAGCGACCATATCCAGTTACTCGGCTAATGGCGGTTGGGGAAATTACGAAATAAAGGCGTTTCGACTTATTAACAAGCAGTACGTAGAGTACAAGCTGCCGGTCCTGAATACCTTGTTTTTTCCTGACCTTACCAAAGGAAAGCCCAAAGGAGCGATTGAAGGCACGCTGGATTTCAACCAGACATTCCAGTACGGGACGGTCAACTACTTCTACCCGACTAAATTTCAGATTCGCGTTCGGGACCGCGCCTTTAATGTCAGCAACGTGATTGAAACCGATACCATTACGCTGCCTTACCTGACCCGGTAGTAGTAGGTTATTAGCTTATATTCAGAACAATACGGAACGTTGTGCCTTTGCCGACTTCGGAGCTTTTAACGAACAAACGCCCCTGATGGTATTCTTCCACGATGCGCTTGGCCAGCGTTAAGCCCAGTCCCCAACCCCGTTTTTTGGTACTGAATCCCGGCGAAAACACCTTCTGCATGTTGGCCTTTGAGATACCCTTACCCGTATCGGTAATGTCGATAGCCACCTGCCGCTGCGAGAGGGGAAGCATGTTTATCTGCAGTCCACCCACGCCCTTTCATGGCATCGACCGCATTTTTGCAGATGTTTTCGATGACCCATTCAAACAGGAGTTTATTGACCCGTACCACCTGATCGGGTGGTAGCTGCGTGGCAAACGTCATATTTACCTTCGTCGAAATCCGTCTCGACAGGTAATTAATAAACTGCTGCACGACATCGTTCAGGTTTTCTTCTTTCAGCGTGGGTACGGAGCCGATGCTCGAAAAACGGGCGGTTATGGTTTCCAGCCGCTGTACGTCTTTTTCGATTTCATCGGTAATGGACCCATCAAACTGGTCGGGGTCGGAGCGCATGTACTCCACCCAGGCCATCAATGACGACATAGGCGTGCCCAACTGGTGAGCCGTTTCCTTCGCCAGCCCAACCCAAACCCGGTTCTGCTCCGCCCGGCGCGAGGAACTGAAGGCCAGGTAAGCCAGTACACCCAGTGCCGTCAGGATGGACAGTAACGCATACGGAAAATAAGTCAACTGACGTAATAACCGCGAGTTGGTATAGTATACCAATCCCCGCTGGTCATCCCCCATTTCAACAACCAGCGGAGCGTGTTTTTTTTTCATTTCAACGATTTTCTGTCGAAGAAAGTGGCTCCATTTGATCATCCGTGGTCCCTTCCGGAATATCAAGATTACGCTCAGCCGCTATCTGGTTGTTCTGATTGACGTAAATGACCGGTATCGTTTTGTTGGCCTGTAAAATCTCACTCGTCACGAAGGTTAAATCACCCGCGTCCGGATGGCTGGAGCCATATAGGTAACCCAGCGCTTTGGCGTAAAGCTGCACATACTGTTCCTCGCGGTCTTCCAGCCGGCTGATGAGCCGGTTGGTATATAACAATGAACCTGTGCCAACGAGCAGGAGATTCAGGGCTACGATAATCTTCAGAATGTTATTCTGATTATAAATGTCAAATGATTTCAGCATGAGATACGGGCAGCCAATTCTAAAAACAGCTGCCTGAAAAGTAACGGTTACCCATAACAAAGTAAAGTAGCCTACCCACTAAACCATTGCCAGTCATCCTCCTCTAATGAATAAGGATGACCGTTTTTTACTAAACGACAAAATAGGCTTAAATGTGCAGGTTTGAACGTACGACCCCTTTTTGGCGTTTATATTTATAGAGAATATAGGCGTTGTATGAAATCTGTTTAGATGGATTATAAATAAACTGCCAACGATTACAGTACGTATTTATATCCGGCAATTATGCCGTAATTTTGTAGAGGCACAAGCCAGTCAAGGCAATTTCAGTACCATGTTAGATACCTTCAAAGCAATTAGTTTATCGCACAAAACAGCTCCCTTGCAGGTGCGCGAACTGATTGCCCTGAACGAAGATGAAGCGAAGCGACTCATGCTTCGTCTGCGTGATTTCTTTGGTTTGACCGATTTGCTGGTGATTTCTACCTGCAACCGGACGGAGGTGTACTATGCGTTTGAGCAGGACGTAAGCACCGAAATTGCCCGATTACTGCTCATTGAGAAAGGCCTGACCGATACGGACAACTACCTGCCGTACTTCCAGTTCTTCTCAGCCAACGATCAGGCCATCCGGCATTTATTTGAAGTGTGCGTAGGATTACATTCGCAGGTGGTAGGTGACATGCAGATACCGAACCAGGTGAAGCAGTCGTACCAGTGGTCGGCGGATATGGAAATGGCCGGCCCGTTCCTGCACCGGCTCATGCACACCATCTTCTTCACCAACAAGCGGGTAGCGCAGGAAACGGCTTTCCGAGACGGAGCCGCTTCTGTTTCCTACGCGGCTGTTGAGTTGATTGAGGAGCTGGTAGGCGATCACCAGAACCCAGCGATACTAGTAGTTGGTCTGGGCGAAATCGGAACGGATGTTTGTAAAAATCTGGAAGCCCGGAAACTGACCAATATTACCCTCTGCAACCGGACCCATACCAAAGCCGAAGAACTGGCCCGTCAGTACAACTTCCGCGTAGCCGACTTCGCCAACCTGACCCAGGAAATCCGCCGGGCTGATGTCATCATATCATCAGTGATGCGCGATGAACCCCTTATTACGCCCGATCTGTTGCAGCAGGTTGACGTATTGACGTTCAAGTACTTTGTCGACCTGTCGGTTCCCCGTAGTGTAGACACCGCCGTTGAACAGATTCCGGGTGTGCTGGTGTACAACATCGACCATATCCGTAGTCGGGCTGATGAAGCCCTGAACCAACGGTTGGCCGCAATTCCACGCGTGGAAGCCATTGTAACGCAGGCTGTGGCTGAATTTGGCGACTGGTCGAAGGAAATGGTTGTCTCGCCAACCATTAATAAGCTCAAAAATGCCCTGGAGCAAATTCGTCGGGACGAAATTGCCCGGCACATGAAGCACCTGACTACCGATGAGTCGGAGAAAATTGATAAGATTACCCGGGGCATCATGCAGAAAATCATCAAACTCCCCGTTCTGCAACTTAAAGCTGCCTGCAAGCGGGGTGAGGCCGAAACCCTTATCGACGTGTTGAACGACCTGTTCGATTTGGAAAAACAATCGGTTACAGAACAGAAGCACGACTACTGATTTTGTCGATACCACCTACTTTTCAAGACTCCTGACTCGTTATCAAGTCAGGAGTTTATTTTTTCGTCCGGTCAACTACCGGGAAATGCCACCATGCTATGTCCAGATTGATTAATGCCCTGTTACGGTTGTTTCTGATTGCCCTGTTCGTAGTGGGGCTGCTGGCCATTTGGGAGCAGATTCGGGGGAGTGATATGCTCAGCCGCTTCCGGCGGGGCGACAACACGACGCACAGCATCGTGCTGAAGGAAATTAAGGCGCTGGGGAAGCTGGAACTGGTGAAATACACATTCAAGGACATTGTGGAGCATGAGCAGGTAAATACGTACCTGCCCAATGCTAATGCCATCCTGATTGTGGAGGGCGAAGCTACCGGCTGTATCGACCTGACCAGCATTACCGCCGATGATATTCGGACCACTACCGATTCGATAACGGTTTACCTCCCTGCCCCTGAGCTTTGTACCTGGAAAATAAACCACGACCGGTCTCGGGTGTACGATACGCGATTTTCATTCCTGGATCAATCGCAACTGGTTAGCGATGCCTACAAAAAAGCCGAAGGCCAGGTCCGCCAATCAGCGTTGGATGGGGGTATTCTGGATCAGACGCGCAGGAACGCGCACCAGCTGTTAGCTCCCTTGCTGGAGCAAATTGCGGGAAAGAAGGTAGGACTGGCTTTTCGGGAGTAAATGCCGTGGCTTCGAAGCCTTCAACCCCGGGATTCAGGGTTCCAGTTTATACCATTTAACTTCTTTCATGGGAGCGCGTCGGAAGGTGCCCTGAACACGCATGGACGACGGGCCGTAGTACGTTTCGAGGTAATCCAGAACAACTTTTTCGGATTCGCCCAAATCCCAGAGCTTGTGGTATTGCTGCATCCACCGGATTCGGTCCAGCCAGCCCGCCCGCGTAAAACGGTGCTGTAAAATAAGCTTCGACGAATGGCAGGCTGTACACTGCGCTTTTACCAGCATCAGATTTGGTGCGTCGATAAGGCCGCTCTCGGCATCTTTTTTCAGGGTGTCGACCCCGGGCAGTGGTTTTGCTCTGGACGGTCTAAATTCAGAGTTGTTCTGAAAACTGGCCAGGCCAATCAGTACGGCACCCAGCAGGAGAGTTACTTTTAGTCCATTCATGCGGCTATTGGTTGAGCAACAGGAAATCCTGTTTTATGTGAACGGTTTTACACGACTGCCTTAACGGCTATTCGATGGCAGGCGTTGTTGAGATAACCACCCGGATTCCACTGGGGGATAACCATGGGCTGTGTAATGCCTTTGTCGTCCGTGGCCCGCACCCATACTTCGTAGTAACCGGGTTGTGGGAAAGTCAGTTCGGCCGACCAGTCTTGCCAGGCCAGCCTGTTTTTTGGTGGCAACACCTTACTCTTCTGCCAGGTAGCGCCGTAGTCGATGGAGGTATGTACTTCGGCTACGCTTCGGTCGCCCGCCCAGGCATGGCCCCGTATGGCCAATGGCTGTTTTACATTAACCATCGCCCCCGTTTTAGGGTAGGTTAGCAGGGACTTCACCGGCATAGACTCGATGATGCGGAAATTCTCGGGTGTTTCGGCAATTTTTTCGCCCGGCTCCACGGGTCGAACGGGAACCCGGTAGCTGTGCCCTTCCATCTTGGCTCCGTCGTGTACCTGGTTCCGAACGGCAATGGTGTGCAGCCATTTGCCCGATGTGGACGCGGGCCAGCCACCCACTACCAGCCGGAGCGGATAGCCATGTTCCAGCGGTATGTCCTGCCCATTAACGGCCCAGGCAATCAGGGTTTCGTCCTCCAGGGCTTTCTTCATGGGCACTCCGCGAGAGATGGCAACCTTGGTGGGGTCCTGACTCAAATGCGGGTCTTTGCCGTAATAACCAATGTATACCGCATCCTCCTTTACCCCCACGTCGGCCAGGATATCCTTTAACCGAACGCCTGTCCACTCGGCACAGCTTACAGCACCCTGTTCCCACGGATTTCCGGACGTTTGTGGCTGATACCCGGCCCGACCATTGCCCCCACACTCAAGCACGAGTTGGTACGTGTAGGGCTTAAATCGCTTTTTCAGGTCGTTGAGGGTGTATGTTTTCGCGCCCTTCACTGATTCGCCCTTGATGGTAAGGGTCCAGGCGGCTGCATTAACAGGGCCAGTTGGTAGGAGGCCGTTGTTGCGAATAAACATCTTGCTCACCGGCGTAATGGCATCATCGAGCAGATGAACCGGGGGTTCTACATTCCAGGGTTTGTCACCCAGTACGGTCATTTCCGGGCTTTTCCCTTTCAGTGGATCGTAGTCGAAGGCGAGTGGGCGGTAATGAGGGGGTATCTTGTCGGCGAAAATAATATCGGTTCCGGCCAGGGTGGCTGCCGTTGTTAAAGCACTCTGCCGCAGGAAGCCCCGCCGATTGAAAAGTAGTTGTTTCATGCCGTTTGTTTTACCCCCGTAAAAGCAACGTTCCTGATGAGTATACTACCGGATAGGTGCCCTGGTTCCACTGAAATCTGTTTAACGGCGTAATCCGTATAAACAATATCTCAGTTCAGGATAGCGTATTTAAGACTTTTTAATGAATATAGTAGTTGAAAAAAGCGTTTAAAGTAGACCATTTAACGACCAGCGTTTTATGAATACAACCCCATTTTCAATAACGAACGGAAGTCTGCTGATTGCCGAACCATTCATGGGCGACACCAATTTCGAACGTAGTGTTGTGCTGGTTTGCGAACACAATCAGGCTGGTACATTTGGCCTTGTCCTGAATCAATCGACCGATATTCGGTTGGGTGATGTCATTGACGAAGTGCAGGCCGATCTTCCCCTTTTTTTGGGTGGACCCGTTCAGCAAAACACGCTCCATTTCATCCACCGTCGCCCCGACCTCATCGATGATTCAATTTTAGTGGTGGACGGATTGTACTGGAGTGGCGATTTTGACCAGATTAAACGCGCTGTTAACCTGGGAACCCTCACTGAGCGCGATGCCCGTTTTTTTATCGGCTACTCGGGCTGGAGTGAAGGGCAACTGGAAGATGAGTTGCGTCAGAAATCCTGGATCGTCAGCCACATCAACGCTGATTTCCTGTTCGATACGCCAACCAGTGAGTTCTGGCGGGGTGTGTTAAAACGAATGGGGGGTGAGTACAAGTCTATTGCGCACTATCCGGTTGATCCACGGCTTAATTAATCCGGATAGCCGTACCCGGAAAGTAGACAACGGCATCCTGACTTTTTTTAACCAATTTTGTCGTACGCCTGCGTTCTGGACGAAACCAGACCGAAGGCGTATTCCATCTCATCCGTTTTGTATGCATACGTATCGATTATTATTTTTTGTTTGTCTGGTAACTTCTTCTTTCGTCGCGCAGGCCCAGAGCGACAAGCCCATTGGCGGGCACTTTGGGGTAAAAGTGGGTGCATCATTCACTCAGATAGCCATTTCGGGTTCTACTGTCAATATACCCAAACGGGGTTTACAACCTCATCTGGGTATTATGTACCGGTACCGGTACAATCGCTACGTGGTGCAGCCGGAGGTAATACTATCTATTCGGGGGGGTACGTTTCAGCAGGAACAGAATGGTGGAACGCGCTCCACAACGGGCGTTTCCTATTATTATGCCAGCATTCCACTCATGTTTGGCTACATTCCAACGGAGGGACTGACCCTACAGGCCGGCCCCGAATTTAGTTACGCCCTCAATGCCGGAGAATCGGGGGGGCCGGGTGCCAACAACGACCTTGGTCTGGCTGTAGGTGCCCATTATGATTTTCTGGATATGCTCAATAAATTCAGTCTGCATGTCCGTTACGTATACGGCTTCACCAACGTATCGCCCGAAGCAACGGCGGCCTACTACAACCGTAACCTGCAGGTCTCACTGGTTTACAACCTGTTTCCCAAAAAGAAGAAGTAACGGGGTAATTGGTTAACAGTATTCGGTTTTGGCTTACGGTAAGCTGACCGCACTGGCAGACCGGCCTGAATTGTTGTCGCGCCAGCCTAACGAAAACTGTAGACCCAAAACCGTAAACCTGCTTATTTATGCTTTCTCAATTCGGTATTATTCTGCTGTTTATTGTAGCCGCGTTCGCGTTTATCGCCATCGTACTATTTGTTGCGCGTCTGCTGCGGCCAGACAAACCGAATGTTGAGAAGAACAGTACATACGAATCGGGCGAGGAGCCGGTTGGGAACGCTAACGTGCAGTTCAACATTCGGTTTTATGTGATTGCCCTGGTGTTCGTCCTATTCGACGTCGAACTGGTTTTTCTGTTTCCGTGGGCCACCGTGTTTGGTCAGGAGCGCCTGATTAGTGAAACGGGCGGAATGTGGGGCTGGTTTGCCCTGGCAGAGGTTATGTTGTTCGTTGCCGTTCTGGCCCTGGGGCTGGCCTACGTATGGGCGAAGGGCTACCTCGACTGGGTGAAGCCCCAGCCTAAAATACCGACGCTGGAAACGAAAGTGCCTCCGCAGTTGTATCAACAGGTAAATGACCGGTATAAACGTTGATACGGTCCCCATTTCGCTACCTCTGGCCAATGCTATTGACGGGCTTTCTCCTGACTAATCCCTTGCGGGCACAGCAACCGGCTGCGGCAGGCTATTACGTGAAGGTCAGGACAAGCTCAGGAAATCATTTTTCAGGGCTGCTACAGGAAGTCAACCGTTCTTATCTGTACATTGGGAATAACCAGTATGAACCAGAGAGTAGGATTCCACTGGGCGATGTATTGAAAGTGGTTATTCGTCGGCAAAACAAAAAGAATGCGGTCATTAGTGGTGCCGTTGTCGGAGGGCTTATTCTGGGATTCATTACGAACCAATCCCTGCAACGGGTCCCGCCCCGAAGTTTGTTTACCTACGGCCTGATCCTGACATTTGCTGCGGCAGGTGGCGCTGCGGGTGGAGCACTGGCTGGCTCAACGATGCATAATGTGACAACGAGCCGAACGATTCGCCCGTCAAAAAACGAAAATGCCAGACTTGGCCTGTTCCGTCAGTTAGAGCCTTTCAGTGCCCGCTATCAGCAGGAGTTTATTAATCGACTGCCCCAAAACAACCCTTAATATGTCTACGCATCCCGCATCCGATAAATCAGGTGAAGCCAGCGTTATGCTGATACATTCCGAAGACCTGCTAAACTGGTCGCGGGAGAAATCGATGTGGCCACTCACGTTTGGACTGGCTTGCTGCGCCATTGAAATGATGGGGGCCATGACGGCCAGTTACGACCTCGAACGGTTCGGTATTTTTCCGCGCCCTTCGCCCCGGCAGTCTGATGTTATGATCGTGTCCGGTACGGTAACCTATAAAATGGCCGACCGTATCCGGCGCTTGTATGAGCAGATGGCCGAGCCCCGGTACGTGATTTCGATGGGGTCCTGCTCCAACTGCGGTGGGCCTTACTGGCAGCATGGCTACCACGTAGTAAAAGGAGTGGATCGAATCATACCCGTCGATGTGTACGTGCCCGGTTGCCCCCCCGCGCCCGGAAGCGCTGATTGATGGCTTTTTGAAGTTGCAGGAAAAAATCAGAACCGAGCACCCACTCCAAAAAGAGCCACTGTCAAACGAGTAATGTTTTATAGTCGCTACAACACGCCGGAGGAACTACGCTATGAATACACTGACGTTACTCCTTTCGTCAAACACTTGGATCGACCCGACTGGTAGGGCTCATCTACGGCGTCACGCTGGTACTGGGGTTACTGGTGGCATTACCATTTTATGATACGCTTACCGTTGAAGCGCAAAGTTCGATGGCATTCCTGCAGATGCTGGATGGGTTCAACTACACCGTCTATTCCGACTTTATGCACAACGCTGAAAAGGCTCTTTCGCCCCTTTTCAGCGTTGGCCGTTTATTGGGTGTACTGTCTATTTTTCTAAGCATCTTTTTCGCCGGGGGCATTCTGCTGCGCTTTGCTCAACCTGGCACCCCGTTCAACACTGGTTTGTTCTGGCAGGGATGTACTTATTACGTTGGCCGCTTTTTGCAGGTTTTCGGGGTAACGGCATTATTTATTCTGGTCGAAACGATAATCTGGCTGTTAGCGGGTTCGCTGGTCGGTTTTGCCCTGAGCGATTCCCTGACGGAGCGCGGACTGTTCTGGATTGGGGCTGTGTTTTTCGCAGGTTTCGTGCTGACCACCACGTTGCTGCTCTGCATCGGGGATTACGCCAAAGTCCTGACGTTCCGGGAAGATGAACGCAACGCCTTTCGGGCGTTTGGGCGGGCGGGCCGGTTGGTGCTTAAACACATGGCCCAAACCTATGGGCTGTACTGGCTGCTGATCCTCATTGGTTCGGCCCTGTTCGGCCTTTACTTTCTGCTTGATGCCCTTATTCCCATGAGCAACTGGGCGACCATCGGGCTGATGTTCCTGATTCAGCAGAGCCTGATTTTTGCCCGAACCGGGCTGAAAGTCTGGTCATTGGGCGTTGCTTATACGGTGTACGACACACTGCCTCGTCCGGTGCCTGTTTCGCTACCAACTGCCTCTGTAGGTGCTTCATTTAATGAAACCGGCGATGAACGGTCGTTGTCACTGTAATAGAAAACGTGAATACGGAACTAGCAACGGTCCTTGAAGGTCGTTTGTAACTCCTCATTGAACTTACGTTAGGAAGCACTAATAACATATTTGAAGGTTTTAAGGTCCGTTGGTATGACAACTCCCAAAAGTAAAACTACCTAACTTGTCGAGACGCGGCCATAGTTAGCATAGCCCTCTGGCAGTCTGTGGTCTGATCTTAAACCTATACAACAAAAAAATGCCCCGGCCAGAAGACCGGGGCATTTTTTTATTACGTCAGGGAATATTACATCATACCGCCCATGCCGCCACCTGGGTGACCGTGGCCACCACCGGCTGGAGCCTCTTCTGGCTCATCGGCAATAACACACTCGGTCGTCAGCAACAGACCAGCGATAGACGCTGCGTTCTCCAGGGCCAGACGCGTTACTTTCTTAGGATCGATAACACCAGCGGCAAACAGGTCTTCGTAGGTATCGTTTTTTGCGTTGTAGCCGTAGCCACCCGTACCTTCTTTCACCTTGTTTACAACCACTGAACCTTCACCACCCGCGTTGGCTACAATCGTGCGGAGTGGTGACTCCAGTGCCTGACGGATGATATTAATGCCCGTTTTTTCGTCTTCGTTGATAGCGTTGATACCGTCAAGAGCCGAAATGGCACGAATCAGTGCAATACCACCACCAGTTACGATACCTTCTTCAACGGCAGCGCGGGTTGCGTGCAGGGCATCATCAACGCGGTCTTTCTTTTCTTTCATTTCTACTTCGGTGGCAGCACCGATGTAGAGGATAGCCACACCACCCGACAGTTTAGCCAGACGCTCCTGCAATTTCTCGCGATCGTAATCTGATGTCGTGTTTTCGATCTGGGCTTTAATTTGGTTCACGCGGCCCGTGATATCTTCTTTCTGACCATCACCATTAACAACAGTCGTGTTGTCTTTGTCGATCAGAATTTTCTCGGCTTGTCCCAGGTAATCAATCGTCGCGTTTTCCAGTTTGAAACCACGCTCTTCGCTGATAACCTGTCCACCTGTTAGGATAGCAATATCTTCCAGCATTGCTTTCCGGCGATCACCAAAACCAGGCGCCTTAACGGCAGCTACTTTCAGAGCACCCCGGATTTTGTTGACAACCAGCGTCGCCAGTGCTTCACCGTCAACGTCTTCTGCAATGATCAGCAGCGGGCGGCCGGTTTGAGCAACCTGCTCCAGAACGGGCAGCAACTCTTTCATGGATGATACTTTCTTCTCCGAGATCAGGATGAACGGACGCTCCAGTTCAACTTCCATTTTCTCGGTGTTCGTCACGAAGTAAGGCGACAGGTAACCGCGGTCAAACTGCATACCTTCTACGGTTTTGACTTCCGTTTCGGTACCGCGAGCTTCTTCAACCGTGATAACACCTTCTTTACCAACCTTCTGCATGGCTTCAGCGATCATCGAACCGATTTCCTCATCGTAGTTGGCCGAGATCGTTGCTACCTGCGTAATTTTGCTGAAGTCGTCACCAACGGTTTGTGCCTGATCGGCCAGGTTCTTGACAACGGCCAGAACGGCTTTCTCAATGCCCCGCTTCAGGTCCATTGGGTTAGCGCCGGCAGCCACGTTCTTGGCACCGATCGAATAAATAGCCTGGGCCAATACCGTAGCAGTAGTTGTACCGTCACCAGCTGAATCAGCCGTTTTCGAGGCAACTTCTTTTACCAACTGAGCACCCATGTTTTCCATGGCGTCTTTCAGCTCAATTTCTTTGGCTACCGTTACACCGTCTTTGGTGATGGTTGGCGAACCAAATTTCTTGTCTAAAATAACGTTGCGGCCTTTTGGTCCGAGGGTAACTTTAACCGCGTCGGCCAGGGTGTCAACACCCTTTTTGATCCGCTCGCGGGCTTCTGTATCGAAAAATATTTTCTTAGCCATGATTGGTTAATGATGAATTATGAATGATTAATTATGAATAAACGAGATGAACGAGAACTGAAACAATTCATCATTCATCATCGCACCAGCGACCCGGTTACAATTCATAATTAGCTTACAGGATTGCGAAAATGTCGGATTCACGCATGATGAGGTACTCTTTGCTGTCAACGGTGATCTCCGTACCGGCATACTTGCCGTAAAGAACCGTATCGCCCACCTGAACCGTGAGTGGCTCATCTTTCTTGCCCGCACCAACGGCAACAACCGTTCCGCGCTGGGGTTTCTCTTTGGCTGTGTCGGGAATGATAATTCCGAACGAAGTTTTCTCCTCAGCCGGGGCGGCTTCCACCAGGACCCGGTCGGCCAGCGGTTTCACGTTTACTTTAACGCTTTCCGTTTCTGCTACCATGATAATGAATTGATTAAGGTTATTAAACTAGTTGTATAAATGTACATCTAACAACCGCGCTGGCGGTCGTACTTGTCAGGTCGCCAATTACTGTGCCAACCCGGTCAGCCTGTCAAATTTTCAGACTTTAGCCTGACATACTGCCAATTACTCTCTTTCCTGAACTTTCTTTGGCCGGTAAAGCGCATTCGACGAACAGAATTTGGCAGTCTTTTCTAAATTAAGTACTTTACATATTGAATGCACCTGAAAAAGACACTGTCCGGTCCATGAAAAAACTACAATCCGACTGGTTCACGCAAAATTGGCTCGATGCGGAATACCAGAAATATGTCTTGATGGCATACCTGCAAGCCGTTCAGCAAAACTTTACAAACCATAAACTCTGCCCCGACCTGCCCGAACTACGGAGTCATTACGATGCCGGGATTCGTTTTTCGAGGGGCAAAGGTACGCTAAATGCTGCGTTCCCCAAGCGGGTTAGTGGCGTAAGTGGTCCACCACCCCGCATTGAATACAAATCGGAAGTGACGGACTCCTCATTCATGGCCGAAGTAGATGCGATCATGGATTTTGCCCTGCCGCGCTTTCAGGCGTTGCTGACAGAAGGGCATCAGCGCTGGACCGATATCCTGCAATCCCTGATACTGGCCCCTGTGGGCCTGATGCCCCTGCGGCCGGAGGAAGGGTATTTGCTGCTGCATGCCACCAATCAGGCCGAAACGCAGGTTTATTACTTCTGCCTGACGCTCTACTCCGAACAGGAGCCCGGTGGTCGTTTGGTGCAGCTGCGGTTGGTGGATGTTGTGCAGAAGAGCCTGGCGAATACGTTTGAAAATATCAAGCTCGACCTCATTCGACGACACCGGGAGTTGCCCAATCCGGCCACGTATATGCTTGAGAGTCAAAAGCCGTACCCCGTTCAGGAAACGCTCCTGCCTATTGCCCGCCAGTTGCTGGCGCAGGCAGTAGCGTGAAAAACTGACAATGCCGGCAATGAAAAAGCCACCTTGCAGAAGGTGGCTTTTTCATTGCTGAATAAGTGGAAATCCGTTACTTCTGGGGCGTCAGGGCCGACGTAGAAGCACCCGGAGTAGCCGCGCCTGGCACAGCCTGACTGGGGGCTGCACCCGTAGCCGGGCCGGGAGCCGCAGCGCCGGGGAGCGTTTGGGTTTGTGCCCGGTCTACATTGGCACTGTTAATAACACCTGCCTGGTTACGGTCTACCAGTACGTAAGTAGCTAGTGACAGAACCATCATGGCGATGCCAAGTCCCCAGGTAATTTGTTCGAGCAGGTCGGTCGTCTTTTTGACACCCATCAATTGATTGGAACCCAGACCGCCAAATTCACCTGTTAATCCACCACCTTTCGAATTCTGAATCAAAACAATCAGAATGAGCAGAACTGTGATGATGCAGATGAGGATAATAAGTGCCGTTATCATGAAAAAGTTGCTAAAATATATGCGTTTAGATGTTGTCAGGGTCGAAGAAAAGAATCGGTCAATCCTCGGTTGTGTTTTGGTTCGTCTTTAATTCGCCCATTTTTTCCGCAAAGTACGCCTTTTTTTCGGGATTTTTCACCATCAGTTTGCTGTACATTTCCAGTGCTTTCTCAACTTTACCCTGCCTTACCAGAATTTTGGCCAAACTTTCCGTTACCAAACCATCGCTCGTCGGCTTGCTGCGTTTGGTGAGGTCCTCCTGTTGCTGGTTTGCGGTTGGTTTGGTGCGTATGGGCGATATACGGGGTTCATTGCGGATGAAGCTATCAATCAGGTCGAACTGACGCTGCCGTTCCAGATCCTCGGGTGTAGGCTCCGGTTGGTCTGGTACGGTTTCAATTCGTTGCGAGAGATCATTCTGGAGCGTTTTCTCGGCCAGCGTTGGGTCTTCCGGTACGGGTATCGTCTCAACCTGCTCCGGCTCAAACTGAGCGGCAATCTGTAGCAGGGGTAGGGTAGGAAAGCCGTTTTCCAGCTCGACCTTCGATTTAAACCGCGCGTAACTCTCCTGCTGATAGTCCTCTGGAATTGGAACGTGTTTGGCCGATAGCTCATTCAGTTTCGTCAGCAGGTTATCCGACCACTGGAACTCGTTGTCGATGAGCTTGCGCAGGGCATTCCTGCTGAGTGCGTGAGCGGCTGCCTGCCGTACGTGCGCAATGGCCTGACTTCGCTGGTATACAGAAGCGGCTTTAGCCGTCAGGGTGTGTAACGACTGACAATAGGGATACGCCAACAGGCTTTCCTGCAACTGAACAAAGTCGGTGGCGGTCAAATCATCCGGGTAGGTTACCCAGTACGAAAAGGTTTCTTTGTCGAGAGCTAGCATAGGGCTAAGGTAATGATGAATGATGAATGATGAATGATGAATGATGATGATAATCAGGAATTCCTGCCGGTTTCAGGGACTCATCACGTATCGTCACCAGTCGGCGGCTGTTTTGCTGAAAATATCGAGCACAATCTGGTCGAGAATTTTGGGTACCAGCCGACTTTCATTCTGACTCAGGGTTTGCCCCTGCGGGAAATCCTGATAAAAGGAAAACGACTGCTCGAAGTTCTTTGTCTCGTCTTTGTTGTTATAAAACCGGACCAGTACGGTTATCTGCAACCGGTTTACGGCGGCCTGGTCCTGGGCCGTTGGTGCTACGGCTACCAGTTCGTATCCCGTTATGTTGCCTTCCAGCAAAATGTCGCCGTTGTTGGGTACTACTTTCAGGTTCGTATACCGCTGGTAATATTCTTTCAGTTTCTCATTAAACGTCAGGGGCAGGTTGGCGGGTCCGCCCGCCGTGGCCAGTACGAAGTTATTGACCGTTACGGTTTTTATATCGGGTGAAAGCGTAGTACCGGTAAAGGAATAGACACCGCAGGAGGTAAGGGTGAAGAGTGAAAAATGAAGAGTGAGGAATAAACATAGCGCGCTCTGAATTTTCCTATTCTTCATTCTTAATTCTAAACTTTTCACTACCAGTTTACTCTTCATCAATCTCATACTGTTTAATTTTGCGGTATAACGTCCGCTCGGAGATACCGAGTGCCTGGGCTGCGTATTTTCGTTTGTTGTTGTTGCGCCGAAGGGCTTTCAGAATCATTTCCTTCTCCTGCCGTTCGAGGGAGAGGGAGTCATCCTCTTCGGTTTCGTGGGTAACATCCTCCACCTCGGTCATTTCGTTGATATCGCCATCAACCTCATCGAATAGCTGAACGGGCGGATGATGGCCATAACTTTCGGAGGGCGGTACGGCGGGCCGTGATATGGCATCCCGGGGTACGGCGGGCCGGGGCGGATTGTCGGGCCGAGATCCGTTGAGGGCAGGCAAAAAACGGGTCACACCTGTTCCCATGTCCGACGATTGACGGGGTTCTGCGTCCGGGGCAATGGAATCGAACAGGTCTTTGTGGTTGTTTAGTATCTGGCGGTTGTCCTGCTCATTACCAAGCACATCACGAACCAGTTTTTTTAGGTCATTGACGTCCCGGCGCATATCGAACAGCACCTTATACAGCAGTTCGCGTTCCGAGAAATTATCGCCGTGGGTACTGGAGAACAGGGTTAGCGACTGCGTGGGAGCCTGCCATTGGGGCAGGTATTTCGCCAGCGTTTCGGTGTCGATGGGTTTGTTCTGCTCCGATTCAAGAATAGAAATCTGCTCGGCAATATTCTTCAACTGACGGATGTTGCCCGGAAACGGAAACCCAATGAGAGTTTGCTTGGCACCTTCGGTCAATTGGAGGGGTTTGATGCGGTATCGTTCGGCAAAATCGGTGGTGAACTTGCGGAACAGCAATTCAATATCAATACCCCGTTCGCGCAGGGGGGGGACAAAAATGGGAACCGTGTTGAGCCGGTAGTATAAATCCTCACGGAATTTCCCTTTCTCCACCGCGTCCATCAAATTAACGTTCGTGGCCGCTACGACCCGCACGTCGGTTTTCTGGGTTTTCGAAGATCCTACCCGGATAAACTCGCCGTTTTCGAGCACCCGCAGCAACCGTGCCTGGGTGCCAACGGGCATTTCACCAATTTCGTCTAAAAAGATGGTACCCCCGTTGGTCGTCTCAAAATACCCTTTTCGTGAGTCGACAGCACCCGTAAAAGAACCCTTTTCGTGACCAAACAACTCAGAGTCGATGGTGCCTTCGGGAATGGCTCCGCAGTTGATGGCAATAAACTGACCGTGTTTACGCGCACTAAGGCTATGGATAATTTTGGAGAACGACTCCTTACCACTGCCACTTTCGCCGGTGATGAGCACCGTCAGGTCCGTGGCGGCTACCTGCATGGCTACGTTGATGGCGTAGTTGAGGGCAGGCGCATTGCCAATGATGCCGAAGCGTTGCTTAACCGACTGTATTTCCTGTTGATTCATGGTAGTAGTGTCATTTGTGGTCATGGATTGGCATTATGGGTCATTCAATGGTTACCTGACGTGAGAACGACAAATGACAACGGATGACCGTAAATGGCAATTAATGACGAACAACGCTTCCCCGCAGCGTGGCCGATGTGCAATCGGTTACCAATACGTTGACGTACTGGCCTTTCCGGTAATTTTCCTTTCGGAAAAACAACCATTTTGTTCTGGTCATTCCGACCACACAGAAAATCGTCGGACCGTTTGGACGGGCCTTCGATCAACACCCGCTGTAGCTGCCCGATGTGACGGTGGTTGCGCCTGGCTGAGTGGGTCAACTGACGGGCGATAATCTCGTTCAGCCGGCGTTTCTTGACCTCTTCGGGAATGTCGTCGGCGTATTTTTTGGCGGCCAGCGTACCGGGCCGTTCAGAATACGCAAACATGTACGCATAATCGTACTGCACATAATCCATCAGCGACAGTGACTCCTGATGCTCTTCTTCGGTTTCCGAGCAGAAGCCCGAAATCATGTCGGTCGAGATGCCGCAATCGTCACCCAGAATTTCGCGGATACGATCAATCTTGCCGATGTACCAGGGCCGGTTGTACGTCCGGTTCATCAATTTCAGAACCCGACTGTTACCGCTCTGGGCAGGCAGGTGGATGTAATTGCAGATGTTGTCGTACCGGGCCATGGTATGCAGCACCATCCGTAATATCTTTCGGGTGAGACGTGGAGAACCGGACCCGCAGATCGGGGTGGATTTGGGCGACCATAGCCAGCAGGTCGGCAAAAGTGACCGTCGCATATCCGGTGCTACCAATGGGTTCAGATCAGCATCAAGCGGCTGAACCGTTCCTTCGGCCCCCAGCCATTTGTACGAGTCCACGTTCTGGCCCAGCAGCGTTACCTCCCGATAGCCCCGGTCGAACAGGTCCTGCGCTTCGCGGACGATGCTGTGCGGGTCGCGGCTGCGTTCCCGACCCCGGGTAAACGGTA
>CAWAJC010000022.1:0-243254 GCA_963782245.1 uncultured Cytophagales bacterium | reverse complement strand
GCCCGACGGCAAGCCTTTTTCGTTTTTAAACGCTTTACAAAAAGGTAAAATTTCCAATTATCACAAAATAAGAAATGCAATTGCCCATAAAAGCAAAAAGGCTATGAGAGAATTCCATGCAATCATATCTAATTCTACTCTACTTCCTATTGAACGGACACCTCATGGATACTTGCGAAATATTCCAAGTAGAGCGACAGGGAAAACACAGTTAGAAATTATTAGTGACGAATTAGAAGCTATAAGTTATGCTTTATGTTACTAATAACTTAAAACAAGCACATGTCGGTAACAAAAGTATTTGTAAAAACAGGGCTGGATAATGAAATATCATCTATGTGCTGACATCAGCAGTAGCTCGGGTTCGACGACCAATTTATAACTTTACGTTCTTAGTTTCAACAACACATTTTCAATTGGGCATTTGTTTCGGACTGGACGTTCAATGAATTTTCTACCTTCGCAAATACTCGAACGTTATCTGCAATTTTTATGACAGTTTGCGATATTATAATTAGCACATTGACGGGTGTTGCAGCCTCTTACTTCGTTTGGTGGCTGACTTTCAAATACCTAGTTCCTGAAATAAAGTTTGCCGACACAATCAGCAGACTTCAAACCAATGAAAATCCTTCGGGCTTCAGATATAGAATTAAATTTGAAAACTCAGGACAGAGAAATATTATTGACCTGCAAGTTTTAATAAGACTTAGAATAAAAGGCATACGACAGGAGCATCCTCAAAATTGGGAAATTATTTATTTGCCAACAAGTTCTCTTGAGTACAAAAATGTTGCAATAGTTAGACCAGCTTCAAGTAATGGACTAAGACCTGTACTTGAAATTAAAGTATATGGATGTGACTATTTTCAACGGACAATTTTTCCCGAAAATATCAAAATACTATCACAAAATAGTCAACTGACACTTGACCAAGTCCTTAATATCGGACAAGAAGCAGAGTTTCAAATTTTGGCTTTAGGCTATGACGAGTTTAGCGGAGCAAGGAAATTTTATGAATCAAAAACTTATAGAGTAATTGACATTGCAGACGGACATTTTGATTTGAATGGTTTGGGTATGCAATAAAACTGCTATTAACATTAGGTTTTATGCAAATTGGGCTTGACAATGGAACATCAACTATTTGCAAATCCCAGCTTCATTTTGAGTAGGATAAGCAACTATCAACTTTAGTTCTTAATGGGCTTTCTTATAAAACAGCCTCCGCTTTCATAAATTGAATTAGTGAAGAAAATTTATCGGCAAAACTCTCCAATTGAGCCACCATATTCTTCGGACTCAATCGGTGTAATAGGTTCATTGTCAATGTCCTAAGGCTGCTTACTAAGCGACTCACTCCGGACTTGCTTGTGCTAAGTGAATCTTCCGATAATATCACATCACGTCGATAGTGCATGGTCTCCACCCGCCAGTGCCCTCGGATAGCGGCACACAAGTTGGCCCCATCTGTCGACTTATGTACCGGCGCATTGCTTAAATAATAACTGATGTCTTCAGTTAGTTTATCGCCCGACAAGGCCTGTCGGGTTCGCTTCACCCGAATCAGGGTCTGGAATCCAGCGGTCCGCCAGCGAGGAGCAAAAACGGCCTTGTTCAAGGCAAAGCAACGATAGTTTCGCTGTTCCAGCCGGCCGTGTCCCCGCTCTAAGCCGGATGTATATTCAAAGGTCGGCGTATCGACTAAACAACGACAGATACAGGCGCGATATAACAGGGCCTGATTCGCTTTGAGACCAATTAAATACTGACCCGATGCTTTATGAATGGCATTGACAGTCAGTGGGTTTAGATGTAGCGCATCTAGGCTTAGCTGTTGATTATTTAAGCCCATATCGGCCAGTAATTGCCGAACCACTAGCTCTTCGCTCTCTTTTTTGCCGCTATAGTAGGCCTGACTAATGACGGCTTCGGTCGCCTGAACGACCACCGATACACGGCTTGTCCACGAGTTTGGCAGGTTGGGATGCTGCCCCCGCAAGTCCTTGCCGTCCACAACCAACCAAGAGCCTGTCAAGGCGGGCAAATCAATGGCAAACCAGTCAAAAAGGAGCTTGGCAAAGATTACTAAGTTTACTTTGGCAAGTACCAGTGGTAATTGGGCCCGCGAAATGGCAGTAAGCTAGGGGAGGCCGTTGCTTGACAAAGGCTGTCAAAATGATTGACCATGTGCCGGTGTAGACTGGATAATGAGCCGTCTCGCCCACGACGTAAACGGCAGGTTAAACCGGTCAAAACCAATGCAATAGTGCTTTTTTTTTCCTCGATTATCGCGGCTGTCGAGTTCCGCCGTTTGGTTGAGAAGTTGAAAGAAAGCCGGTAGTTTTAGCCAGGCTGGGAACAGTGGTCATGAATTTGTAGTCTAGTTAACCACAAAGGTAAGACTACTGGCTTCCGGCCGTTTTTATCAAGAAAGCCCTTGAGTTCTTAATGGCTTTGTTGCATGGCTATGTGGTTCTCGTTTGACCGCCTTAGGCATTCCCAATTTAGTGAATCGGTTTAGACAAGTGGCTTTGATTTGAGCTTCTGTTTGTTGATTGGCTAGTAAGCGCGTCGACAACCGCTCACCGAATGTCTTCTTCCAACGAAACATGGCTGTTTCGGCTTTACTGCGCCGGTGATAGCCACTTTGGCGTTTCCATTCGGCTAAACCCACCGCAATCAATTTGCGTAAGAGTTTCATTACGAGGGTGTTCCAAATCATTGCCAACTTCGTCTGTCCAGACTACAGCGTTGGATCGAGGGGGTATCAAGGGAGTAATTATGGCGTATTCCATCTCATCATAAACTTTCACCCGGTCGTAAGCACCATCTCCGCTCAGTTTGGCGATAGGATACGCAATCCGGCCACTAATGGCTTGACCATCTGGGCGTCACTGATCGCGTTGGTTGTCAAGCTAACAGCATGAATCTCGTTGGTGGCTTCGTCGGCCACCAGATGCAGCTTACGCCAGGTACGGCGTTTGTCCGCTCCATGCTTTCTCACCTTCCATTCACCCTCTCCGTACACTTTCAGGCCCGTACTGTCGATCACCAAATGAATAGCTTCAGGGCGGTATCGCTGGGAGGGCGGGCAGAAAAGGCTTCAGGACAGCTTGTCGGCGACAGAGCCGGAGAGTATAAGGTACATGCAAATTCATCTTCATTACCTCTAACAGGCTCTGAATCAATCCTTGTGTTTGTCGAAAGGCCAGTTGAAAGACGGCTTTCAAGGCTAAGGCCGCCTGAATGCACTGATCTGAATAGCGAAACAGTCCACCGGGTGTACGTGGTCCCTGATAGTACCATTGGGCCAACGTGTCTTCATCGAGCCAAAGGGTCATAAAACCTCTGTTTATCAGTGCCTTATTGTATTCTGGCCAGTTGGTAAGCCGGTACTTTTCTTTTGGGCTCTGTCGGTTCCTTTTGAGTTGTGGGTGGTTGGTTGTCAGCTTGGGTAAAAAAGTGTATTTTTGGCATAGCACCGGGCCGTCAGGCGGCAGCTTTGTAGGTTTGGCGATCTCAAAGTTCGCCATTCCGGTGCTTTTTCATTCAGTAGATGTAGCTTCCAACGGGGCCATGCAACAAAGCCGTTCTTAATTCAACTTTATATTTTCAATCAGCAGCAGTTGTGGGCAGACGGAACACTAATATTCAACCTGCACAAAGACCTATCCGTTAGCCTCCCTCCAATGCTCATCACCCGCAAACTAACCCTGCCCGAAAACGTCATTGCTTTTTCGCGCTTCCTGCGCGAGAATGGGCTAGGCATTGGTCCCGACGAGGAAGCGACGGCGTTGCTGGCACTGGGTTATGTCGATATTGGGGTGCGGGATGATTTTCGGCTGGCGTTTCGGACGGTATTCTGTCGGCGGTCGGCGGAGTTGGCCCTGTTCGACCGGTTGTTTGCCCAGTACTGGAAAGAACTGGAAACGGCGGTGGATGCCAAAACCAAAGACGACCCCAACCGACAGCGACCCACCAAAAGTCCGCAGCCGAGTTTCAATCAACTGAAATCCTGGCTGTACGGCAACAAGCCAACGGAGGAAACCGAACTGACCACCTACTCGACCCAGGAAAATCTCTCGCAGCAGGATTTTTCGGCTATCGCGGCCGACGACCTGCCCGAACTCATGCAGCGCATCCGTGAGCTGTCGCTCACCCTGGCCCGACGTGCCAACCGTCGGCAGCAGAAAACGACCAGCGTCCGGCAGTTCGACCTGCGCCAGACCCTGCGCAAAAATCTGCGTCGCGGGGGCGAATTGGTCGAACTGGCCTACCAGAAGCCGCGTAAAAATCGGCTAAAAGTGGTGATTCTGGCCGATGTAAGTCAGTCGATGGATTTGTACAGCACGTTTCTGATTCAGTTTATGTACGCGTTCCAGACCGTTTTCCGGCGCATCGAAACGTTTGTGTTCAGCACCCGCCTGCACCGCATCACCCCCGCCCTGAAAAATCGTCCCTTCCCGGATGCCATCACGCATTTGTCCGACACCGTGACGGGCTGGGGGGCGGCACCAGAATAGGGGAGTCGCTCCGGGAGTTTACGGATAGCTACCTGTCGCTGGTCGACAGTCAGACGCTGGTGATTATCCTGAGCGACGGCTGGGATACCGGCGAGGTAGAAGTCCTGACCGAAAGCCTGGGCCGCATCAAAGCGAAAGCCCGCAAACTGGTCTGGCTCAATCCACTGGCGGGCAACCCATCGTTTCAGCCAACCGTGTCGGCGATGCAGGCCGCCATGCCGTTTCTGGATGTGTTCGCCCCCGTCCACAACCTGGACAGCCTGAAAGCAGTAGGGCACTGGCTTTAATTAGGCCCGGGGAATAGGGTCTCCCGGCCGATGTTACCTACCTTTAAACCCTGATCGCTTCTAAAATAGCCGAACAATGAACCGTCTTTACGTAGTCTTTCTTTTTCTTAACGGCCTGACCGCCAGTGCGCAGGACCTTCGCAGCAAACTGGTTGCCCGGGCTGCGGCACTGGAACTCAAAACGGAGTACAAAGCCCCACCGGGCGATGCCCTGTCGCACAATACCTCCGGGTACGCCAAAATTATGTGTTCGGCCGTGTTCATTACGGGCCTGAAACCGGATTTTGCCGCCGAGAACGTCGGGTACTTCACGAGTCCCTACGCCGAACGGGCCAAGGTGGGAAAACCCGTTGTCGATTACGAAAAGAAGTCGGTTTCGATCACCTTACCCAATGGCGTTACCCGAACCGCTATCTACGTGGGTGATGCGGGCTGTGTTACGCTCCCCGAAGGTAGTAATTCACTCAAGTACACGCCCGTAACCATTCCGCGTAATCTGCCCGATCCGGCTACAACCCCCTGGCCCATGGGCGATGTGCTGTCAACGGCCCCCATGCCCGCCGAAGTCGATATGGCGAAGATCACGCAGGCCATCGATGCCGCTTTTGAGCCAGCCGAAGCCCAGACGGCGGCCTTCGTTGTCACCTACAAAGGCCGGATTATCGGCGAACGGTACGGCAAGGGCATCACGAAAGATACTCCCCTCGAAAGCTGGTCGATGGGTAAAAGCCTGTCGGCCACATTTATGGGAATTCTGATTGGCAAGGGCGTTTATACCCTGGACCAGCCTGCTCCCATTCCGCAGTGGCAGGGTGAGGGCGATGAGCGGGCCAAGATCAGGATCATGGATATCATGCACATGTCCAGCGGGTTGCGGTGCCGGGCACCACAGGACCCCGACTACAATCCGGCGCTGGGGTACCCTGATCACCTGTACCTGTACACCGGCGGTGCCAATTCATTCGACTACGTAGCTAGTCTGCCGCAGCAGTGGTTACCCAACACGGTAGGGCGCTACCGCAACTGCGACCCCGTACTGACCAATTACCTCAATCGCCTGGGCATTGAGAAGCTGGGGCAGCCGTATCATACCTTCCCGCAACGGGCCCTGTTCGATAAGATCGGGGTTCGCACCATGATTATGGAAACGGACCCGTACGGAAATTTCCTGACGCAGGGCTACGAATTTGCGTCAGGCCGGGATTGGGCACGGCTGGGAAATCTGTATTTGCAGGACGGGGTGTGGAATGGCGAACGAATTTTGCCCGATGGCTTTACCAAATTCGTCAGTACACTCGCTCCGGCCTGGGTAGCGGACGGACGACCTATTTACGGTGGACTCTTCTGGATAAACGGCGACGGCGCCCGCCCCATTCCGAAAGAAGCTTACATGATGCTGGGGGCCGGTGGGCAATCGACCACCATCATCCCATCGCATGATCTGGTTATTGTGCGGCTGGGGCACTACAAAGGAGCGCAGGCCGGAGCCAAAGCCCTCGACAAAGCGTACGCGTTGCTGATGGAGGCCGTGCCCGAAAAAAAGAAATGAAAGCGCGTCTTTGTAAAGCCTGACACTCCACTGCCATTGAAAAGAATAGCCTGCACAGGCTATTCTTTCATGCCCGCCTGCCCTTCCGGTAATGGGTGTGCTGGTCAGCTTTTTAGCATACTCAGTGTTCCTTATTTCATCCCTTAAGGCAGGCGTATCGGGGCAGTTTTGCCTAATTCCCCCGCTTACCATTCATACCAAAAGTAACTTTACTCCCTTGTTTTAGTTGGTATGCTGTACACTAATTCAATCAGTTAATATACTCAATGGCTTTTTCAATTTTTAACCGGCGTAATTTTCTATTCGGTACCAGCGCCGTGATCACCACGACACTACTGGACAGCTGTCTGACAACAACCAGTGATCCGACTCCTGCACCGGGCGGTACTACGCCCCCCGGCAGTACCACTACGGCTCCCGGTAGTAGCACTACGGCCCCTGGCAGTGCAACAACAACTACCCCCGGCAGCACAACCACGGTCCCCGTCAGTGGTAAAGGTGTTATTGCCGCCTGGGGTGATAGCCTGACCGAAGGCGGACAGGGTGGTGGTACTCCCTACCCGCAGCAACTGTCTACCCTGCTGGGGAGAACGGTCAATAATTACGGGATTGATGGGCAGAAAGCAGAGCAGATTGTTGGCCGTCAGGGAGCCAGTGCCGTTACGCTCAGCGTGGAGGGCAATGCCTTTAAGGGAACAACCCCCGTTAAGGTCACCGCAATTTCTATTCCTATACTATATACCACCGGTGCCGATACCCGAATGGTTGCCGGAACGGTAGCCGGAGTACCGGTAACCCTAATCCGAACCGCTAGTGGCGACGGTGCCAGTCGGGTTGAAACCTACACCGTGACACCTAAGGCGGCATCGACCGCCAGCGTTCCCGCCAATTCTGTTTTTACCCCCGACGATGCCGTTGCCAGTAAAGGCTCCGTCCAGATACTGTGGATGGGTCGGAACGATGTGCCCGCCCTTTCCGGTGTAGCTGCCCTGATTGATAAGGCTGTAAGCTATATTGATGCGCCCGCCCGCTTTCTGGTGATTGGCGTACCTTTCTCCTTGAAAGAGCCCAAATCAACGGCTAATTATAAACTTATCGAGAGTTTCAACGCCAGCCTGGCTTCCCGGTACCCGGACAATTATATTTCCATTATGCCACCTACCGATGCTGAATTGGCGGCTGTTGGCTACGCACCCACCAGTAGTGATCGGACGGACATTAACAATGGGCTGTTTCCCACTGGGTTGCACAGGGATGATATCCATTTCAGAACGCAGGGCTACCAGGTCGTTGTGAACCGGATAGCCGCCAAACTGAAAGAGAAAGGCTGGTAAACGACTGATACGGAAAGTAAACATAAACGCGCAGGCGCCCCGGATCAGGTTGATCGGGGCGCTTTTTTTACAGGCTGGTAAGTGTGCCCATCTTATAGATGGCTGAAAATCAGTTAGATGTGAGTTCAGCTTCTTTGGTAGTATAAATCAGCTTAGGTAAAATGGCCGCTCCCCAGGGTATTTAAAAACTGTTGGGATGCCCGGATGTGTTCGTCCCCGTCCCTGATCTGAACAACCTGAAAGCGGCAGGGCACCGGCTATAAAAATGGTGGACACAAACCAAAAGCCGGGACGTACGGTTTTTTATCGTCTAGGACTATGTTTAGCATCAGACAAAACAGGCCGGATGTTACCTTTATGTGATAGCCGCATACGGCGTTTGATGCCCGACAAAAATACAGGTCGTAAATTGGCTGGCAATTGCCGTAATATAAGTCTCGCGCTCTTTACCCAATGAAAGAAATTAAAGCCATTATTGACGGCTATGACCAGTTCGATAAAAACACGACGCAGGCCGCGCTGGCAACCGTAGTGCGGGTAGAAGGGTCTTCCTACCGCCGTACGGGTGCCCGGATGCTGGTAATGAGCGACGGCGTCTGGATTGGCGGAATTAGCGGGGGGTGCCTGGAAGGGGATGCCCTCAAACGCGCCCGGCTGGCCATTGCCAAAGCGTCGCCGTCTAAAATTACCTACGATACCACCACCGACGATGAGCACCAGATTGGCGTGGGGCTGGGGTGTAACGGTATCATTGATGTGCTGTTTACCCCGCTGAATTTTACCGACTCAACAAACCCCGTCGAAGTACTGAAACGTTGCATGAACGAACGTCGTCAAACCCATGTCCTCCTGACTATCACCGGCCTGAAAGGCAACTGGTCCTCCCTCAACGAAGGCGATGTAATCCGATATACCGATACTACCAGTCTGAACAGACTGCAAAACCAATCCATTGAGCCGCAGCTGGCCGAAAAGATTCAGGCCCGGATTGCCAAAGGGGTATCGGCTCCCTACCGGTTCGAGGGGCCTGATGGTGAGGTGCTGGAAGCCTTTATCGAAATTCTGCCACCCGAAACGCACCTGGTTTTGTGGGGGCACCAGTACGATGTTTATCCGCTTACGAGGCTGGTCAGGGAAATGGGCTGGCGGATAACGGTCGTCGCCAACCCTTTGAAAGTCAACCGGAAAATTGCCGAGATCGTGGATGAGATTGTCCCGCCCGAAAACTTTACGGATATCCACTTCGACGAGCATACGGCCATCGTGCTGATGTCGCACGACTACAAGACGGACAAGCAAAACCTGCCGAAAGCGCTGGCGACCCACGCGCCCTACGTTGGTATGCTTGGTCCCCGCGTTCGTTCCGAGAAAATCTGGGCCGAACTGGCCGACGAAGGCAACCCCATTGCCGAGGAGGACTTTCCGCGCATCCACGCCCCGGTCGGACTGGACATCGGGGCCGTTTCGCCCGAAGAAATTGCCCTTTCGCTGGCGGCCGAAATCCGGGCTTCCTTCTCCGACCGGGACGGGACGTACCTGCGCCTGCGTCAGAGCACCATTCACGTGCGGGAGTGATCCGGTACACTGGCTGGCCGATTTTTTCGTTTAATGCGTTCAGGAACTATTGGTCGGGTGCCAGCCAAAACGGGAGGTTCTGGCCCGATAGCCCCGACACTACTGATAATCCATTGTCTGAATCATGCGCTTTTCCCTGCCGCTTCTTACCCTGTCCTGTCTGCTGCTGATCGTGTCGGCCTGCGCACCGCGTTACAAAGGCCCCATCACCAACCACTTTAACGGGAAGAAATTCGTTAATCCGGGTATGCCGGAACGGACGGAGGGGGGATTGCTCAAATGGCTGCTCAACCGCGATAAAGGCCCCTGGCCCGAGCAGCCCGATGCGTTTGTGGGGGCACGCCCGGCCACGCGTATTCAGGGCGATAGTCTGGTGCTCACATTCGTAAACCACTCCACCTTTCTGATTCAAACCAGTGGCCTGAACATCCTGACCGACCCCGTCTGGTCGGAACGGGTGGGACCAACCTCCTGGCTGGGCGTTAAACGCAAGCGTCCGCCGGGGCTTCGTTTCGAGGAGCTGCCACCCATCGACGTAGTGCTGCTGAGCCACAACCACTATGACCACCTCGACCTGCCCACCCTGAAGAAACTGGTCCGCGCCTTTAACCCGTTGTTCATTACGCCCCTCGGCGTGTCGTACCTGCCCAAATCGGTTGGTGGACGGATAACCCGCGAACTCGACTGGACGGATACGCTACGGGTGAACGACAACCTTCGGATTACCTGCACGCAGGCGCAGCATTTCAGCAACCGGGGTCTTTTCGACCGCGACGAGACCCTTTGGTGCGGCTACCTGCTACATACATCGTTCGGCACAACGTACTTCTGCGGGGATAGCGGCTACGGCCCACACTTCAAACAAATCGGGGAGCAGGCTCGTCGGGTGGCAGAAGGAGGAAACATCAAGCTGGCGTTGCTGCCCATTGGCTCATACCGGCCGGAGTGGTTTATGGCGCCGGTTCACGTGTCGCCCGCCGGTGCGGTGCAGGCGTTTATGGACTTGAACGCAGCGCAGGCGGTGGGTATTCACTTTGGCACGTTTCAGCAGGGCGACGATGGCCTGTTCGAACCGGCCGATGATTTGAGGAAGGCCCTCAAGACGAAGCGGATCCCCGAAAACCAGTTTCTGGTACCCAAAGAAGGACTTCCTGTGGTATTCAGGTAAGCCGGATAGTACTAACAAAAGTAGCCGCAGCTTTGTTGAGAGGAAGAAAACAGGATGATTATGCCACTAAATACGAGGAACTTATGGACACTGGGATGCTATCTGCTTGTATTGCTGGGTAGCTATGGCGTGGGCATAAAGGCCGCACGGGCGCAGACGAATGATCGCTGGAAACTGGAAAAGGACAAAGACCAGATTCAGGTCTATTCCCGTCGGCTACCCAACAGTAAACTGTCCGAACTAAAGATAGAGTGTACCATGCCCGGCACCCAGAAACAACTGGTGGCCCTGCTGTCGGACATTGCCAATTACGAAAAGGTCATTTACAAAATGAAATCGGCCAGGCTGGTCAAACGCATCAGCGAAACCGAGCTGATTTACTACGGCGTAAGTGCCCTGCCCTGGCCGGTGAGCGACCGGGATATGACCGTTCGGCTAACGTTCAACTACGTACCTGCCGCCAAAATGCTGTACATAAAAGGGGTTGATGTGCCCAACCTGATTGCGCTCCGGTCTGATCGGGTACGCGTCACCGACTGGCTGGCCAACTGGCAGGTACGCCAGGCGACCAGCAACCAGATGCAGATTACCTACACCGTCCGCTTTGATCCCGGTGGCGAAATTCCGGCCTGGCTGGATAATGTAGCCGCTGCAACCAGTGCGTTTCAGTCCTTTTCCCTGCTTCGGGAGAGTATTCTTCTACCCCGCTATCAGGGAAAGTCATTCGCATTTCTGCAATAATGAAACGTGCTTCTACAATGTCTTCTCATAGGCCATAAACCGTAATCCCGGCCGGAAACCGAGGGTAATTTCTCCGGCGTAGGTGTACCCTGCTTTGGGAAACAGTTTCTGCGTCACCTGATTTTCGGAGTTGGTGTCGATGCGTAAAAAGCGGATACCCCGCTCAAGCGCAATCTGCTCAGCCTGCGCCAGAAGCGCCACCGCCACGCCCTGCCCCTGAAAAGCAGGGTCGACGGCCAGCCGATGGGTTACCACGGCCCGCTGACTCAGGTCGAAGCCCACCTGCGCGTATTCCGGTTCCTGGTCTTCGGTCAGAGCGGCCACTCCCGCCAGTTGATTACTTACCTCCGCTACCCAAAGCTGGTTTTTGTCAATGTCCTGACGGAATACGGTTTCGTTTGGATACTGATCGTCCCACTGGAAATTACCCGCCCGATGCATCAGGGGTACTACGCGGTTGAGGAGATGGACCAGGGCGGGCAGGTCGGCGAGCGTCGCAGGGCGAACAGTTGTCATCGTTTTTTTACTTTCCATCCTTAAGCATCTCTACCACCAGAGCCAGTTCGTCGACAGTGGCTTCGGGATTGCCGTTGTAGCCAATGCTCCGGTACCGCACCCGACCGTTCGGACCAATCACTACTTTGGTAGGAATACCCTGAACTTTGTAGGCATTGGCTACTTTCTGCTGCCCGTCCAGGGGCACGACAAAGTCATAGGGGTGTTTGTCCATGAAGGTGTAAACGCGCTGAACCGGGCCACCCTCGCGGGTATTGACGAACAGAAAGCGCACGTTCGGGTCGTCTTTAAAGCGGGTCTGCGCCTGCTGCATGGCCGGAAACGAAGCAATGCAGGGGCCGCACCAGGTAGCCCAGAAATCCAGCACAATCACTTTTCCTTTCATGGCCGACGTGGAAATGGTACGCCCTTTCAGATCGGTGAGGGAGAAGGCGGGAGCGGGCTCATTGATGAGTTTCTGCTGCATTTCATCCCGTTTTTCGGCCTTCACATCGGCTTCGAGGTCGGCCAGGTACGCATCGGCTTTAGCAGTGGTATTGCCGGGTTGTTTGGCGTACCAGTTGTGCAGGGTGGCTTTCAGGCTTTTGGTGGCTTTATCCAGCTGCACCGCTTCTTCAATAATGGGCTTTGCTTCGGCGGCATGATTGGTACGCAGGGCGCAGTCGAAATACCGTTCGAGGGTACGTGGGTCTGTGGCTTCCAGGTCGTTGATGTCGATGGCTTCCTGGTAGGCGGTGTAGGCATCGGCGTACTTACCCTGCTGTTCCAGCGCCCGGGCGTAGGTCGTCATCAGTTGGCGGTGGCGTCTTTGCTTTTCGGTGTTCCAGTCGCCCGCTACATCCGTTGGCTTCGCCTGATTTTTCAATACTGCCAGCGCACGTTTCGTCAACTGTTCGGCTTCCGGCACCGACCGCCGTTCATCGGCCATTCTGAAGGCAATGGTATTGAGCATCAGCGCATCAACAAAGTTGTCAGGCTGTTGCCCCACGAAGGCCATCATCCCGGCAATATCGTTTTGCCGGTAATAGTCGTCGGTCATCATAATCGTCAGCGCCGGCAGGTACGTTGAGGTAGGAAATTCTTTCCGGAAGGCTGCGTAAGTTTCCTTTTTTCGGCTCCAGTTCGGTTCGGTCCGAATGGCCATCGCACGGTCTTTCTGCATGAGCGCGCCGGTAGGTTCGGCGGATTTCCGTCGTTCGCGCAGGGCGTTCACTTTTGCGAAATCACCCATGCTCTCGTACAGGCGGGCGGCATCGGCCAGCTCGGTCGGGGAGGGTTCCGGGCGCGAAGCCAGGTACGATTCAATGGCAGCTTTTACCTGCGGCCCATACCCTGGTTTTCGCTGCTTTATCCTGGCCGCCAGTAAGTCGTACCAGTACTGGGGTCGTAAGTCCGGGTGTTGGACCAGTTCGTGATCCAGCAGCGTGACGACCCAGTTCTGATCGGGTTTGAAACCTGCTTCGGCGGGTAGGTTCGTGCGCGTAAACACGGAAGCCTGCCCGCCCGTAGCGTGGGGTATCGTGCGTCCGTCCGCACCGAAAACCGGAATAACGTAAAATTGCCCTTTGTTGGAGTCGGTACGCTTCGGCAGCAGACGGTTCCTGAAATAGAGCGCAGCGCCCGTTATGTCCTTGCTCGGGCAGATAGACCTCGCCCACATAGTCGGTACCCTGCCGAACCAGCGTTATGCTGATGGGCTGACCAGTGCGCATCTTGTTGGGCGCACCGAAGCGCACGTAACGCCCTTCCAGCGTGCTATCCGTGGCCAGAGAAGTCGTTTGCGGAGAATACGTGAACGAGACAACCTGGTCGGCCTGCGGCTGCTGGGGTGAAAAACAAAATTGAGCTGCCGCAGAAAGTGTGGTCAGGATGAACAGGAACAGGGTTTGGGAAAAGATCTTTTTCATAACAGGAATGTAAGTAGTCATTCGGGTAGTACCGGAGCAGACGGGTAAAAATACAACATTGCGCCCGTAGCCACCGCACGACCCGCGTCAAAAAATGACCGGTGATAGCGCTGGCTGGCCCACCTTCCGCTTTACGAGGTACATGGCCGCAGCACGATGCTCAACCAATGAACGATTGCTTTACTCTGAAAAACGATTAGATTTACTGTCTCTCGTCTACTCTCAAACTAATTTACGGCCATGTCTACTTCCCGCCGAACATTCTTTCGTGAAACGGCCGCCGTCACCGCTGCCCTGACGCTCCCCCAGTTTCTGCCGGAAACGGTTGCCCACCCTCTTGTCCATGCCGATGCCGCGCTGAAATCGCCGGCAGCCTGGGCGCAGGATGAAGATTTCTGGTCGTGGGTGAAATCGGAATATACCGTATCGCCCAATCTGCTCAACCTGAACAACGGGGGCGTTTGTCCGCAGCCCAAAGTGGTGCAGGACGCCCACATCCGGTTTTACCAGTACTGCAACGAAGCGCCATCCTACTACATGTGGCGCATCCTGGATCAGGGCCGCGAAGCCCTGCGCGAAAAACTGGCCGACCTGGGTGGCTGCTCGCCCGAAGAAATTGCCATCAACCGCAACGCAACGGAGGGACTGAACACGGTAATTTTTGGCCTGAACCTGAAAGCGGGCGATGAGGTGATCCTGACCAAACAGGACTACCCGAACATGCTCAACGCCTGGAAACAGCGCGAAAAACGGGATGGCATCAAGCTGGTGTACCTGAACCTCGACCTCCCCAGCGAAGACGACGAAGCCCTGGCGCAGCAGTACATTCGGGCGTTTACGCCCAAAACGAAGGTGGTCCACGTAACCCACATGATCAACTGGATTGGGCAGGTGATGCCCGTACGCAAAATTGCCGACGAAGCCCACAAACGCGGCATCGAAGTCATTGCCGACGGCGCTCACTCCTTCGCCCTGTTCGACTTCAAGATTCCCGACCTCGGTGCGGATTATTACGCCACCAGCCTGCACAAGTGGCTGTGCGCACCCTTTGGCAGCGGCATGCTGTACATCCGCCAGACGAAGATTAAAAATGTATGGGCGCTACTGTCGAACAACGAACCCGACGGACCGGATATCCGCAAGTTCGAGAGCCTCGGTACGCGCTCTTTTGCCTCCGAAATGGCCATCGGTACGGCCGTCGATTTTCATAACAGCATCGGCACCGCTCGTAAGTTTGCCCGGGCGCATTACCTTAAAAATTACTGGATGGAGCGGGTAAAGGATGTGCCGGGCGTAAAACTCCATACCTCGTTCAAACCGGATTATGGCGGGGCCGTTGCCCTGTTCTCCATCGACGGCATGAAACCCAGTGAAATAGATGGGCAGCTACTGGGAAAATACAAGATTCATACCGTGGGTATCGAGTGGGAGAACATCCGCGGGGTGCGCGTAACCCCCCACGTGTACCATAGCCCCAAAGACCTCGACCGGCTGGTAACGGCTATTACGGCCATTGCCGAAAAACAGGTCGTGGCCAGCAAGCAGAAGAAAAGTTGAGTATTGAGACGCAATACCTTGCGTCTCAATAACCGGATGGTTTTGCTGACGCACAGGAGACGCAAGGTATTGCCGGTCGCCGGTGCGGTCTCTATCATAGCCAATACCCTGACTGTTTTGCATCAGACTGGTTTAATCAAACGCATTGGTTAGAATATCCCCATTTTGTCCTTACATCCCTAACAGGCCAGTAGCTTGAGGGCCTGTTTTTGTAACAAACCGTATGGAACAAATCAACTGGGGAATCATTGGCTGCGGAGATGTAACCGAAGTGAAAAGCGGCCCGGCTTTCAACAAGATACCCCACTCCCGGTTGGTAGCCGTGATGCGGAGGGATGCCGAAAAAGTGGCCGATTACGCCAAACGGCATGACGTGCCCGCCTGGTACACCGATGCCGACGCGCTCATCAACGACCCGAACGTGAATGCGGTTTACGTAGCCACGCCCCCCGATAGCCATGCCGACTATGCCATCCGGGCCATGCGGGCGGGAAAACCGGTTTACGTCGAAAAACCAATGGCCCTCAATGCCGCCGAGTGCGAGGCCATGAACCGGGTAAGCCAGGAAACGGGGGTGCCGCTCTTTACGGCTTTCTACCGGCGGTCGTTGCCCTATTTCCGGAAAGTAAAAGAGCTGATCGACCAGCGGGTTATCGGCGACATTCGGTACGTGTCGATGCAGTTGAACTGGTTGCCACCGTCGGCCGCGTCGGATGATGTAAAACCCGGCTGGCGGGTATCGCCCGATATTTCCGGGGGCGGGTACTTCCACGACCTGGCTGCGCATCAGTTCGATTTTCTGGCGTTTGCCCTGGGCCCCATCACCCACGCCAGCGGGATTGCCCGCAACCAGGCCGGTCTGTACGCTGCTGATGATATTGTAGTGGCCACATTTGCATTTGAATCGGGGGTGTTGGGGGCAGGAAGCTGGTGTTTTACGGCCAGTAACGCGCAGCGGGTGGAACAAACGCAGTTGATTGGTTCTCAGGGCAACATCACGTTCTCATTCTTCGAAAACTTTCTGATCAAAGTAGAAACCGCATCCGGCACCGACGAATACATCGTTGCATTCCCCGAACACGTACAGCAGCCCCTCATCGAGCAGATCGTCGGTGAGTTGCGGGGCGAGGGGCAAAGTCCCAGCACCGGCGAAACCGGCGCCCGAACCAGCCAGATACTGGACTGGATAACGAATGGGGAAAGGGCGTCTTAAGGCAAAAGGTTGTAAAAGAAGCTGATCTACGGAGGGGCGTTACATTGATGTCCCACTCCGTACTGGCGAAAACGACCGGTACCAGATGCCAACCGCCCCCAGCCAACCCACCGCCAGCCACGCGGCCACGGGCAGGCCAAACATGATCAATAACAACCCAAGCACAAAAGCGGCCACAATGCCCGATAGCCAGCGTTCGGGCAATACCTCATAGCCATAAGCCAGACTATGCATCAGCAACAGCCAGCCCCAGCCCGTGAGCCAGAGCCAGATAACGTAATCGAACCGAACGGCTGTTGGGCAGTTGCGGAGTAAAATAAAGCCTTCGGGTAGCCACAGCAGGCCGTACGTGAGTGCATACTGACCCAGCCGCTGCACCCACGATAGCGGAAGGTTGGGCAGCAACAGCAAATACTTTCGCTCGAACGCGCTCACCTGCCCGCCCACCTGCGCGTGACCCAGTATGGCTATCAATAACCCAATGAGTAATAGCCGCTGGTCATAATCGTCGGTGGGGTAGAGCCGGCAAACGCCCGCCAGCAGCAGGCCGGAAAAAGCTTTGGTCAGTACCAGGGAAAGTGGTTCATGCCGGAGCCAATAGGCGGGAAAAAACAGTTCGTAGGGCAGTTTCAGCGCCATGTGCGGCAGCCGGAGTGCATGGGGATTGGGATGCTTTAGACGAAAGTCGGCCCCCAAAGCGCCTGCGCCAGTCAGCAGCAGGAGAACGCTCAGGATGGTGCCAAACGAATTCCATTGTCCTTGTTGTGCCGCTAGCTGGAGCATCCAGCCGCCGTATGCCAAGACCGGAAACAGCAGTGCCGTTTGCACCGCCAGCCACAATACGGCCCGTTTGGGCGTGGGTACCAGCCAGAAAGTTTGCAGAAACAGGTGCTCCGGCTCGCTCAGCTCCTGCCACAGGAACGACACCGTTTTGAGCATGTATAGGCCCCATAATACAAATACAATGGTCAGGAAAAACGGAGAGCCGAGGGCAGCCATGATTAAGGCCCGGTGCTCATTGGCACTCAGAAAACCAAAGGCCAGCAGCACAAGTACCAGAAACGTACCCGCGTTTCTGGCGTAGAACGGCCCGACGAAAATCCGGTTCAGGAGGGCGAGCATCACCGTCATAGCACAGGTGTTACCAATCCCTGACTTACCTGCCAGATACCCGTCATTTCCAGCCCGGTAAGAGCTAACATCCTGGTGCGAGGTGAGCAGAAACGAGGTATTCTGTTCCCGGTGGAGCTTACCGATGTAATCGAACAGGCGTACGGCTGTATCCACGTCCAGGGTGCTAAGCGGTTCATCCAGCAGCACCAGCCGGGGGTTACCCAGCAATGCCAGCAACAGGGATAGTTTTTTGAGCATCCCGCTCGAAAACTGCCCCGTTGGCTTCGTCCAGAAAGCATCGACACCCAGCAGTTCGGCCAGCCTGTCCACCTGCCCGGCAGGTGTTTGTTTGGCTTTTCCCACAAAGCGGGTCAGGTCGCGGGCGGTCAGGAAAGTGGGGTAAACGGGTTCTGCTTCGGCATAATTGACCCGCATTCGGTACGCCACCGGGTCGCGGTTAATCTCGTACTGGTTGTCGAGGGTAATCTGCCCCTCAAATGGCAGTAGTCCGGCTATGGTCCGAAAAAGCGTGGTTTTGCCGGAACCGTTACCTCCCCGGAAATAGTGAATGCCCGGCCGTAGTTGCAGGTCCGGCACCGTCAGAACGGTAACGCCACTATAGGCTTTGGTGAGGTTGGTAATGGAGAGCAAATCTTGATGATGAGTTATGAATGATGAATGATTCCTTCCAGCTACCCCATATAATTCATCATTTATAACTCATCATTCATCATTCTTTTTACCAGCTCACCGCCAATCGTACGCCACCCACAAAATTTCGGGCGGGGGACGCGTTGTAGTAGCGGTTGCCGAAGGCGTTCAGGTCATAGCCCAGCGAGTAGTTGCGGTCCAGGAGGTTATCCCCGCTGGCGTACACATCCAGCGTCCAATACCGACCCAGACTGCGCTTAAAACCCAGGGTTGCCTGCAGGAGCTGCGTTGGGTTCGAGCGCGCCGTATTGGCATCATTCAGCCAGAATTGGTTTAAAAACTGGTACGTCAGGTGGGCGTAGAAACCCGATTTTGATTCGGCATCGATACCCGTTACGTTGGTGGTGGGTGCTACGCCCGGTACTTTTTTGTTAGATAGGTCGACGGTGCCCTGCTGGTAATCCCGAAACTGGTAGTCGGTCAGCGTCAGGCTATTCCACAGCCGGAGCAGGGAGAAAAAGCCCGGTTGAGCAGTACCGAAAGCGGGTGGTACAAGATCGTAACTTACCTGCGCTTCCAGCCCCCGCTGGTCGGTACGCCCCGCGTTGAGAAAAAATTCGGCCCCGCCTGCATTCGACCGCCGGACGATGGTTTCGCGAAGCTGAAACTGGTAGGCCGCCACATCGAACCGGAGTCGGCTGCTAAAAGCGGAACCGCGCACTCCCACTTCGTAACTCGTACCCTGTTCGGGGTTGAGGGTGGTGTTGAACCCACCCGCCGAGGGACGTACTTCCTGAGTCGACGGGGCCGAATAACCCGTACTGATGCTGGCAAAAGTCGAAATGTTCGGGCCAAATGTGCGGAGCAGGGCCACCCGGGGCAACCACACCGGCGTGAAATTCCGGGTCAGGAAGGTGGCGGGTTGTGCCCCCGCAGACCGAATGGGAAAGCGGGTAAACCCGTAGCGATTGTCGTTCCGGCTAAGCCCGGCCGTGAACCGAAAGCGAGCCGGCAGTTCGGTTTCGGCCTGGATAAACAGCGTCGACTGCCGGGCGGTCAGTTCTTCCTCGGTCTGAATGGTATCCGCCACACCGCGCCGGTTGCCGAAGTTACGGTTGACGGTGAAGTTGCGCAGGTACTCGGCCCCAACGGTAACGACGGTGGGCAGCGGGCCATTGGGAAACTGAATCTGGGTAACCGTCCGGCCCCCCAGTCCCTGGTCGGCCCGCTTCTCGTAGTTGGTGATAAAGGGGTTGGCGAAATCCGTCGAGGACGTGTAAATAACCGTTGTGTTCTGAATCCGGTCGTTCCAGCGGTACTGGTGCGACAAGCCAAAATACCCTACTTTCTGGTAGATACCCGCCTGCTGATCGGCACTGCCCGGTACCGTAGCGGTGGCCGGGCGCGAGGCCCTGGGATTGGCGTTGAACTGCGCTTCGTTCAGGCCACCGGGGGTTTCGTAATGCAGATCGGAGTACAGCGCCAGTACCGAAATGGTCCGTTTGGGGCTAACGGCAAACGACCCGGTCAGGCTCAGGTTATCGCGCACCACCGCGCTATGGTCGCGGTAGCCATCGGCCTGCAAATGGTTGTAATTGAGCGATATGGCTGCGTTGTTTTTGCCGGTCTGTACCGAAATGCCATTGCCGTACAGTCCGTACGAACCCCCTAACGCCGAGAGTTCGACGCGGGTTTTGCCCGACGGAACGGCCAGGCCGCTGAACAGAATGGTGCCGCCCGTTCCGGCTCCGTACAAACTGCCCGATGGCCCTTTTATGACCTCCATTCGCCCCAGCGACCGCACGTCCAGCGCGTTGAGGGGCGTGTTGCCACCCGCATCGGTGAGGGGTAGTTCGTTCCAGTACGTTTTGATGTTCCGAACCCCAAACGGCGACCGGATGGCACTCCCCCGAATGGCCAGCCGGTAACTCCCCGGCGACCGCTCGTCGGCCCGTACGCCGGGTAAGGTATTCAGGGCAGGTACCAGCGTTGGTATGCCAAACCGTTGATTCAGGTCCCGACTCGTCAGTATACCAATCGAGGCCGGGGTTTCCAGCAACCGCCGGTTCGAGGCATATCCCCGCACAATGACCTCGTTGAGTTGGAGGGTATCGTCCAGCGAGACCGGAGAAGCAGGTGTTTGCGCGAAGAGAAGCGTTGGCGAAAGAAGGCCAATGGAAAAGGCAATCAGGTGAAAAAGTCTGGGCATATGGTTGAGCGAAAAACAAGGCAAAAGTACGATTCAAAAAAGTAATGCTATGCTTCTGATTATAGAAACAGAAACCAATTGCCAATTGACTACGGTCGCCATTGGAACGTGTTTAGTCAACTAAAGGAACCGCCAATATAACCAGGCACGATTTAGCTGAATGAAAACGACTATCGCTTTTGGTGGAACAATACGAAGTGGTACATTAACCCAATGTCGATGAGAGTACGGCATTATAAAACGCCTAATTGGGCAACCTGACCCGGTACAGCCGAAACGGATAATTCACTTTGTCTTCGCCGTTATTGAACCGTTTGATGCGCTGGAGCTGCGCGGCAGTCACGTATAGATACCCATCGGTGCCGATGCCGAAACTATCCGGCCACAGCAACCGGTCGTCCTGAACGAGGGTTTTTAGCTGTCCTCCGGGGGTAAAATAGCGGATGGACTTACCCGGCGAATCGGTCAGATACACGTTGCCGGCTTTATCGGCCAGCATGCCGTGCGAAACCCCGGTTTCACCCAGTGTCTCCACGTGTGAAGCCAGTTCGGCAGGCGGTAAGCCTGTATCGGTCAGGTACTTGGTTTCGATGCGGTACAAGTTTGTTTGGGTAATGGGCCGGAAATAGAGGTAGCGGAAGTCATGGGTCAGGGCAACGCCATTGACGTTACTCCGGAAGGGATTGCCCCGGCTATCGCGTACGTCCTTTCCCTCAATGGTCAGCACAAAGTTAGGGTCGGCTTTAGTCGATTTATCCATTTCCAGCACGGTTCGGCTCTTCCCCGATTTCAGGTCCAGCACCACAATGGCCGCCCGTCCCGGGTCCGACAAATACGCGACCTGTCGGCGCGAATCCACCTGTACATCGTTCAGTGCTGTCCGCTCGCGGGGCAGATCGGCAAACCGGTACACCCGCTCGACCTGATTCGTTTTCAGGCCTATTTTTACCAGTTTGATGCCTTCAGGAATGGCCTTCTGCCCGGCGGGGCTGGCGGGGTCGAGCACCCAAAGCGCGTTGGTCTGGTCGACGAACAGGGCCTGCACATTGATAAACCGGTTTTGCGCGTTCAGGGAGTCCCACTGATTCCAGATGGCGTTGGGATAGGGGCGCCGTTCGCCTTTAACGATTTCGGCCAGGCCATACTCGTAGGCATCTGAATTTTTAGGGAACGTAACAAAAATCCGGTTCTCCCGCGAAACACCCAGCCCAATGGGCTGATGCCTGCCAAACTCCGCTACGGTTTCCAGAGTCGGGTTGGCCGTTGACTGTGCCATCAGGGCCGGGCTACTCAGCAGGAGTAACAGGCTCAGCAGGCTTAATTTTAGTTTGTTTTTTAACTGATTGATTAGCATTAGCTGTTCGTTGCGGTGTTAGCTGTCTGGTTTTGTCGGGCTGCTCCATCGCTGTGCGTGAAGGTACTTTTTTATTGCAACTGGAATGCCCCGAAAGTTGTTGACACGTAGATAACCGATTTGTCTGATAACCAAAAGACCCTTGCACAACCGGGGAGTGCACACTGGCTAAATCCTGATTTTTCGGTATATTTGGTTCCAAATCAACGGCGCACCACAACGGGCCGTAGTATCGGTTTGCTGGCCGGGAAATTAAGGTCAGCGGTTTTTCACCTTCATAACGCTGTTACCTTGACATTTTCTGAATTTAATCTACACGACGACCTGCTGGCCGGTGTAGATGCCATGAACTACTTAAAAGCCACCCCCATTCAGGAGCTGGCCATCCCCAAAATTCTCGAAGGACGCGACCTTATCGCCAGTGCCCAGACCGGCACCGGCAAAACAGCCGCCTACCTTATTCCGCTCCTCGACCGCATTTCGCACGCTAACCACGATCATACCAGCACGCTGATTCTGGTGCCCACGCGTGAGCTGGCCAAGCAGATTGACGAGCAGGTAGAAGGCTTCGGCTATTTTGTGCAGGCCAACAGCATCGCCATTTATGGCGGGGGCAAAGGCGACGACTGGGACAAGCAACGCAAAGCGCTCGAAACCGGCGCCGATATCATCATTGCCACGCCGGGCCGACTCATGGCGCACATGCAGCTTGGCTACGTCAATTTCGATAAAATTGATTACCTGGTGCTCGATGAGGCCGATAAAATGCTCGATATGGGTTTCTCGGACGATATTCATGAACATCGTGGAGAAGATTCCGGACAAGCGGCAAACGCTGCTGTTTTCGGCCACCATGCCCAACAAAATCCGGGAGTTCTCGAAGAAAATGCTGATCGACCCCGAAGAAATCCGGCTGGCCGTTTCCAAACCGGCCGCCGGCATCGACCAGCAGTTTTATTTAGCCTACGATAACCAGAAACTGCCGCTGCTGGCTCATCTGATTAAAAACAGCACCAAGCCGGTGAGAGCATGGTGCTGTTTACGTCCCGTAAATCGGAGGTAAACAGCATTGTGCGGGCGCTGAGCAAGCTGGGTTACGAAGCCCGCGGCATCAGTTCCGATCTGGAGCAGGACGACCGGGAAGTGGTACTGCGCGATTTTAAAAACAAAGCGTTCCCTATTCTGGTCGCTACGGATGTACTTTCGCGGGGTATCGACATCGACAACCTGACGCACGTCGTCAATTACGACATCCCGCGCGATGCCGAAGATTATGTTCACCGCATTGGGCGTACGGCGCGGGCCGCCACCACCGGAACCGCCATTACCTTCATCAGCGATCAGGATCAGAACCGGATTGTCAACATCGAACGCCTGATTGAGCGGGAAATTGACAAACAGTCCATTACCGAAGAACTGGGCATGGGCAAATCGCCCGTGTTCGACCCCAAACGATTTAGCGGGCTGCGGGGTAAAGGCGGGCGCGGCAACGATACGCGCCGGGATAACCGGCGGGGTGATGGTGGACGCGACCGTGGGGGGCGTGATGGCCAACGCCGAGAGGGCAGGAGTCGGCCGGAAAACCGGCAAGTCCCGGTTGGTGGAATCGCCACAGGAACGCCCCGGCCGAACGGACGAAAGAACGGAACCTAAACCTGCGCCGGAAAAAATAACGGTTCTTCCCGATGCTTTACCGGGTAACGGGCAATCGCAGGCGCGGATACCAGCGAGGCCGGGAAGAACAAGCGCCGGAAAAACCGTCGGCGGGGGCCGCGGGGAAATGGCCAATCGACGGAAGGTGAAGCTAACGACAAAAAAATTGACCTATAAATAAATTTTTTCCGGCCTCACCTTTAACACGGCGCAACCGATTTTAAGGGCCTAGGTAAACTATGATTTTCTCTAAGTAGTCAATATGGAAATTTGTTAATATGTAGTTTTTAAACCATTGATGTATTAAGATATTGCGTTCGTAATGAGCCGAAAGCCCAATTTAATTATTGGGCTTTTTTTTGCTTTCTTTCGTAAAATACAGACCTGATGTTCTTATGAATAACGCTATCTCACGCAGAATATATTTACAAAAAATGTCTCTGGCCGTTGGCGGGATACTGGCCCATTCGGCCGATTCATGGGCTGAGCCAACACCCGCCCCCCGGAAACTGGGTGTAGCGCTGGTAGGTCTGGGAAACTATGCGACCACGCAGCTGGCTCCGGCGCTGCTTGAATCAAAGACCTGTTATCTGGCGGGTATCGTAACCGGTTCGCCGGAGAAAGCCAAAGCCTGGGCTTCGACCTACAACATCCCGGCAAAAAACGTCTATAATTACCAGACGTTCGATCAGATCAGGAACAATCCCGACATCGACATTATTTACGTCGTACTGCCGAATTTTCTGCATGCCGAATACACGATTCGGGCTGCTCAGGCGCGTAAGCACGTCATCTGCGAAAAGCCGATGGCCATGAACGCCGATGAAGCCCGGCAAATGATTTCGGTGTGTAAAGATCACGGCGTACTGTTATCGGTTGGGTACCGGCTGTATTTTGAGCCCCATCACCTGGAAATGCGCCGGTTGGGTCTTCGGCAAACCTTTGGCGCGGTCAAAATGATTGAGTCGAGTCTGGGTTTTACGCTGCCCCCGCCTAACTCATGGCGGTTGAATAAAGCCATTGGGGGCGGAGGTGCCATCATGGACCTGGGGGTTTATGCCATACAGGGAGCCCGCCGGATACTGAACGACGACCCCGTTAGCGTGACGGCTCAGGCGTACACCTTCGATAAGGTAAACTTCAAGGATGTTCACGAAACGGTTTTCTGGCAAATGGAATTTGCCGGGGGGGCCGTAGTACACAGCAGTACCACTTATTCATCGTACGTAGACCGGCTTTACGCTACCTGCGAGCGGGGTTGGTTTAAACTCGAACCCGCTTTTAACGCCACCGGTTCTCAGGGGGTAACCAGTAGCGGCCCGATGGATGTGCCCTCCCCGCAGTATCAGCAGGTTGCCCAGATCGATGCCTTTGCCCAGAGTATCCAGAAGGGAACCAAACCGGAGGCCTCGGGCGAAGAAGGCTGGAAAGACATGAAAATCATCGACAGTATCCTGCGGGCTGCCGACACCGGTCGCAAAATAGAAGTCGACTGGAACAGCGTCCGGTATACCGAGCTGGTAGGAAACGGAAAATAAGCTGCCCGGCAGTCGACGCCACGGGTAACGGATCAACACAAAGGGGAACAGCTGCTAAAGCTGTTCCCCTTTGTGTTGCAGAAGGAGTACTTACGGACCAAAGGCCATTGGCCGGACCACTGAGTGGCCAGCTCACATATTCCGCCGGTACTGCCCGCCCACGGCGTAGAGCGCGTTGGACAACTGCCCCAGCGAACACACTTTGGTGGCTTCCATCAGGCTCTCGAAGAGGTTTTCGTTTGCCAGGGCAGCCGCCTGCAAATTTGCCAGCGCAGTTTCTGCTTCGGCCCGGTTCCGGTCCTGAAAAGCCCGGCATGAATCGACGGCGTACCGTTTTTCGTCGTCCGTGGAGCGGATTACCTGATCGGGTACGATGGTGGGCGAACCGGCCGGGTCGAGGAAGGTGTTGACTCCCACAATGGGTAGTTCTCCGTTGTGCTTGAGGGTTTCGTAGTACATGGATTCTTCCTGAATCCGGCTGCGCTGGTACATGCGTTCCATGGCACCCAACACACCGCCCCGCTCGTTGAGGGCCAGGAATTCCTGGTACACGGCTTCTTCCACCAGCGCTGTCAACTCTTCTACCACGAAAGCTCCCTGCAATGGGTTTTCGTTTTTGGCCAGCCCGAATTCCCGGTTGATGATGAGCTGAATGGCCATGGCCCGCCGAACGGACTCTTCCGTTGGGGTCGTGATGGCTTCGTCGTAGGCATTGGTATGCAGCGAGTTGCAGTTGTCGTAGATGGCCAGTAACGCCTGCAGCGTGGTGCGGATATCATTGAAAGCTATTTCCTGCGCGTGCAGACTCCGGCCCGATGTCTGGATGTGGTATTTCAGTTTCTGGGACCGTTCGTTGGCGTGGTATTTATGCTTCATCGCTTTGGCCCAGATACGCCGGGCCACCCGTCCCAGCACCGTGTATTCCGGGTCCATGCCGTTGGAGAAAAAGAACGACAGGTTGGGGGCAAACGCATCGATGCTCATACCCCGGCTGAGGTAGTATTCTACGAACGTAAACCCATTGGACAGCGTAAACGCCAGCTGCGAAATGGGGTTGGCCCCGGCTTCGGCAATGTGGTAGCCCGAAATGGACACGGAGTAAAAGTTCTGCACCCGGTTATCCGTGAAATACTGCTGGATATCGCCCATCATTTTGAGGGCAAATTCGGTGGAAAAGATGCAGGTGTTCTGTGCCTGGTCTTCTTTCAGGATATCGGCCTGTACCGTTCCACGTACGTTACGGAGCGTATCGGCTTTTATTTGAGCGTACACCTCCGGGGGCAGCACCTTGTCGCCCGTTGTGCCGAGCAGCATCAGGCCCAGCCCATCGTTACCATCGGGCAGGGGACCGTTATACATTACCCCCTCTCCGGTAGGGATTGGGGTGGGGTTTTGCTGTAGCCACTTCTCGCACTGCTGGTCGATGGCGGCATTCAGGAAGAAGCCGAGCAGCATGGGCGCGGGGCCGTTGATGGTCATGGAAACGGAGGTGGCGGGGTTGCAGAGGTCGAAGCCGGAGTAGAGTTTCTTGGCATCGTCCAGGGTACAGATGCTCACACCGGAGTTACCTACTTTACCAAAAATATCGGGCCGCAGCGCCGGGTCTTCCCCGTAGAGCGTAACGGAATCGAAGGCGGTAGAGAGCCGTTTGGCGGGGAGCCCTTTGGATACGTAGTGGAACCGCCGGTTGGTGCGCTCCGGGCCGCCTTCCCCGGCAAACATGCGGGTGGGGTCTTCGCCCTCGCGTTTGAGGGGAAACACACCCGCCGTGTACGGAAATTCGCCGGGTACGTTTTCGGTTAGCAGCCAGTGGAGAATATCACCCCAGTCGTGGTACCGGGGCAGGCTTACTTTCGGAATTTTCAGGTGCGAGAGGGTTTCGGTGAACAGGGGTTGCCGGATCACTTTATCGCGAACGCGAAACTCGTAAAACTCAGCGTTGTACCGTTCCTGTACCTGCGGCCACTGCGTCACCAGCGCCCGACACTCATTATTGAGCCGGGCACTGATTTTGTCCGTCAGCTCCCGCAACTCGTCATTTCCCGCACCATCGGGCAGCAGTTGCAGGGCACCATCCAACTGGTACCATTGCCGGGCAAGGGTCGTTTGTTCCTGCACGTACTGGTCGTACCGGCGACTCTCTTCCACAATCTCCGCCAGGTACCGAACCCGGTCGGGGGGAATGATAGGGGTGGGGGTTTTCGGTAGCTGGTTTTCAGTTTTCGGTTCCCGGCCGGTTTTTTCGGCTGCCTCAGCTACCGTAACCTGAAAATCGGAAACCGAAAACTCCAAGCTTATCCATCAGTCGGGCAAACAGTGCGTTCATGCCGGCATCGTTGAACTGCGAGGCAATGGTACCCACAATCGGCAGTGCATCATCCGACACCTCCCACAGGTTATGGTTGCGCCGATACTGTTTCCTAACGTCGCGCAGGGCATCGAGGGAGCCACGTTTGTCGAACTTGTTGATGGCAATCACATCGGCAAAGTCGAGCATATCGATTTTTTCCAGCTGCGTGGCGGCTCCGTATTCGGCGGTCATCACGTAAAGCGTTTTGTCGGCGTGTTCGGTAATTTCCGTATCCGACTGCCCAATGCCGGATGTTTCCACAATGATCAGATCGAACCGGGCGGCTTTGCACACGTCGATGGCATCCTGTACGTGGCGGCTCAGGGCCAGGTTCGATTGCCGGGTGGCCAGGGAGCGCATGTAAACCCGGCCTGGATTGGCGCGGCCCGGTTCGCCCGCTTTAGGCGTGATGGCATTCATCCGAATCCGGTCGCCGAGCAGGGCACCCCCCGTCTTTCGTTTGGAAGGGTCGACGGAAATAATGGCCATCGTTTTATCTGGAAATGTCCGCAGAAACCGCAGGATCAGCTCATCAACCAGCGAGGACTTCCCGGCGCCCCCCGTGCCGGTGATGCCCAGAACGGGCGTTGACGGGGAAAAGGAGTGAATGCCTGACTGAGTGAATACTGCCGGTTCGTTTTCGGCGGTGGTAATCAGGCGGGCGATGGACTCGGTGGCTGCTACGGATAAATCGGGTCGTTGGGTAATGGGTGCCAGGTCAAAATCGCACTGGCGCAGCAAATCGTCGATCATACCCTGTAGCCCCATTGTCCGGCCATCGTCGGGGCTGTAAATGCGGGTGATGCCGTAGGCGTGAAGTTCGGCTATTTCGGTGGGCAGGATGGTGCCGCCCCCGCCACCGAAGAGCTTGATATGACCCGCCCCGCGTTCCTGAAGCAGATCGTACATATATTTGAAAAATTCCAGGTGTCCGCCCTGGTAACTCGTTACGGCAATGCCCTGCACATCTTCCTGGATAGCACAATCCACAATATCGGCTACCGACCGGTTATGGCCCAGGTGGATGACTTCGGCTCCGGATGCCTGCATGAGCCGACGCATCAGGTTAATGGCCGCGTCGTGTCCGTCAAAAAGGGAGGCTGCCGTAACGAGTCGGATTTTATGGGCAAACGCGTTTGTTTTCTGCGCGGCTGGTAGAGGTGCCTGGATCGTCATAGGAGTTGGGTGCAAACAGGCACCATTTTTGTCATCAAAGTTATAAAGGAAACAGCAGGCTGGTATACTTGAGGAAAACCCCGTGTAACCCAGGAAGAGGTAAATTAACTGGTCGAACCAACACGGTTGTTTGCCATCTTCCCTCCGATGCCCGTCACACAACGGAGTAGAAGGGAAAAACGTACTTTTCGGCAAACACACCTTTGCGTGCACTCGGGTCTTGCCTGGCGGCTATCACCTCACCAAAATAGTTTATTTTATTTATATACTATTTTGTGTTATTCCTTTAGAGGGGTAGGGTAATGCTGAATTTTATCTACTTTTGTTAACCAAATGCGCTAAACAGATACCCAATGGACACGTTATCAGGCTCAGTGTGGTTGGTAGATGATGATGAGGATGATCTCATGCTGATGCAGACGGCTTTCAATTGCACGGACGCCCGGCTTACGATCAAAACCATGCTCGACGGGGAGGAGTTACTACCTCAGTTGCAGGAAACAGCCGATGCGCCCGGGCTGGTGGTGCTGGATCTGAACATGCGTCGGATGGGAGGGTTGAAAACCCTGGAAATCGTGCGCTCCATCGCCAAATACAGCCAGTTACCAATGGTGATGCTGACAACATCCAGCAATCCGGCCGACAAGCGGAATTCAGTGGCACTCGGCGCTAATGATTATTACGTGAAGCCCGCCAGCTTTGATGAACTGACAAGGCTGGCAAATCAACTAATTCGGCAGTGGGTTATGAAACCTGTTGCCTGATCCTGCTCTTCCTCCTTATTTTTATATGAAACAACGCCTGATTGATCGGTATAATATAACTGTTACGGGAAACCAGGACGGACAGGTGGTCCTGTTTGCCCATGGCTTTGGTTGCGACCAGGGTATGTGGCGGTACGTAGCGCCCGCTTTTGAAGCCGATTATAAGGTGGTTTTGTTTGACTACATCGGTCACGGTCGCGCTAATCTGGATGCCTACAACCGCGAACGGTACGCCAGCCTGCACGGCTATGCGCAGGACGTACTGGACATTTGCCACGCCCTCGATCTGCAAGACGTTATCCTGATAGGACACTCGGTTAGCAGCATGATTGGTGCGCTGGCCTGCATTCGGGAGCCTGACCGCTTCCATCGCCTTGTTATGGTTGGGCCGTCGCCCCGGTATATCAATGACGGTGATTATTACGGGGGCTTCGAGCAGGAAGATGTCGACGGATTGCTGACCATGATGGATGGTAACTTTGCGGGCTGGGCTAACTCCCTGGCACCGGCTATCATGGGCAATGAAGATCGACCCCAGCTGGGTCTTGAGCTGGAGGAAGCGTTCTGCCGTACCGACCTTGATGTGGCCCTGCAGTTTGCCCGGGTTACTTTTTACAGCGATAACCGGGCCGATCTGCCCAAACTCCAGACCCCGTCGCTGATTATTCAGTCGCTGGATGATATTATTGCTCCCGTAGAAGTAGGGGAGTATATAGCACAAAAAGCTCCTAACAGTCAATTGCAGATCATCTCCGCTACGGGGCACTGCCCGCATTTGAGTGCTCCTGCCGAAACGACCCAGGTTATACGCCAGTACCTGGCATCCGTTAATTAACTCATTACACCGTACTATGCAGGAAATTACCCCGCAGATACCGTGTGGAGTGCTGGTACTAAACGCCGACAGCCATATTGTTTCGATTAATCCATTTGCCTGTGCCCTGCTGGAATACGAGGCTTCCGAACTGGTAGGGAAACGGATTGACCGGCTACTGACAATACCCAGCCGGATTTACTTTCAGACGCATATCTACCCCCTGATTACGTTGCGGAAAGCGGCCAGCGAACTGTACCTGAGTGTACTAACCCGGCAACGTATCCAGATACCCGTGTTACTGAATGCCGTCAGCCGGGAGCAGGAGGGGGCGTCAGTTACCTGCCTCGCTTTTATTCCGGTTTACCAGCGAAGACTGTTTGAACAGGAGTTGATCAACGCGAAAAAGGCCGCCGAAGAGGCACTGCTCCGCAATGATGAACTGGTAATACTCAAACAGGAACTGGAACTCCATCAAACCGACCTCGACCGGCAACTCACGTATATGCAGCACCGGAACGAAGAACTCGAACAGTTCAGCAAAATCATTTCGCACGATTTGCAGGAACCCCTGCGCAAAATAACCCTCTTTGCCGACCTGCTCAGTCACGAGCAACCCGATGCCCTGACGATTATGGGGAACAGGGCACTAGTGGGTATCGGTACGGCTACCGGCCGGATGCGGCAGCTTATCAGTGATTTACAGTACTACTTCACCCTGGCCAATCAGTCGCCGGATTCGGCTGATACCGTTGACCTGACCAGGCTCGTGCAGGAACTGCTTCCGGAGTTTGGAATAGTTGATGCCACCTTTGAGGTGAAAACGCTGCCAGCTGTACTGGGTAACAAAACCGAACTGGCAACTTTGTTCCGGCATCTGCTGGATAATGCCGTGAAATTCAGAGAGCCGGGGCAATCGGTTGCTATAAGCGTAACCGGTACGGTCATCGGTATGAATAGTTTTCAGCATCTGCCCAACAAGTATCACTATTCCGACTACGCCCGTATCGTAGTTTCCGACGACGGAGCGGGGTTCAGCAATCAGCACAGAGAGGAGATTTTTCATATCATGAAGAAGTTGAATGCCCAAACACCCGGTATTGGGCTGGGCCTGGCTATTTCCAGAAAAATTGTGGAGCGGCATAACGGGCAGATATCGGCGCAATCCTCTCCGGGTAAGGGCACCCAGATTACGGTGTTGCTGCCTGCTGCCTGATTTTGGGGTTACGCATTACGGCCACTCTCTGCTGAGTGAACAGCAGGGTAGCATCATTGGGAGGAGCAGGCTAAACCCTGCGTTGACAGAAGTGCATACCGGGTTACAAGGTGTACAGGGCTGACACAGTTATACCTGCCGTGGCAGTCATGCTGCTAATCTTCATTCCACGGTGCCGCCTGTCAACCCGGAGTGTCATTTATCCTTATCCGGTACCCAGTCTCCACGGTCGGGCATAGATTTGTTCATCACAAACAAGTTAAAACGATGTCCATGCGTCTAAAAAAAATACTTTTTTCCGGGTTGCTACTGGTCGGATCACTAGCTGGTCGTACTCAGGCTCAGGATAAGGCTCTGCTGTATGAAGTAACGGGGCCGGGCCTGGCTCAGCCTTCGTACCTGTACGGCACCTTTCACCTCATTTGCCCGGCCGATCTGCAGATTACCGAGGGCATAAAAAAGGCAATGGCCAGTACGCAGCAGGTATACCTGGAACTGGACATGGATGACCCGGCCATGATGGGCAGTATGCAGAAAGCAATGCTGATGCCCAATGGCAAAACGGTGAAAGACCTGCTCAAACCCGACGATTATACCGTGCTGGATACCTACCTGAAACAGAAGATGAGCATGGGACTGGCACAGCTGGGTATGCTGAAACCCATTGGTATCCTGTCCATGATGTACATGACCATGCTGCCCTGTCAGCCAGCGTCCTACGACATGACGTTTGCCCAGATGGCTGCCACCGACAAAAAAGAAGTGCGCGGGCTGGAATCGCTGGACGACGAACTGGCGGCACTGGATAAAATTCCGCTGGAAGAGCAACTGAAGGGCCTGGTCGACATGGCTAAAAACCCGGATGAAGCAAAGAAGGAATTTACCAACATGATTGAGCTGTACAAAAGCCATGATCTGACAAAGCTGATGAATACCATGAAAACCAGTCAGTTCAGCGGGGGCGACTATACGCAGTTTGAGGAAAGCCTGCTTGGCCGACCGCAATACAAAGTGGATACCGGTCATGGAAAAAGCGGCCAAAGAGAAACCCACTTTTTTTGCCTTCGGGGCCGGACATCTGGGTAACGAAAAGGGATCATCAATCTACTGCGTAAGGGAGGATATACCGTGAAAGCCATGGAGTAGGCAGTTGAGGATTAATGCCCGTGAATTCTTGTCATGCTGCGGATCGAAGCATCTTAAGTTTCCTTACTGGTGCGCTCGCGTGCTGTAATAGCTTTTTCCGCTGGAGGTCAGACGGGTCAAAGACACAAAAAAGCCCGCATTTTGCGGGCTTTTTGTGTCCAGCAATTAGACCCCGCCTTATTCCCGCTTTACCTACAGTGCAGGCGGGTTTTAAACGTCTGCCGTCCAAAACTATGCTTTCACTTCTCCATTCTTTCTCCATCGGGAGTGCGGTGCTGGGCCTGCTGGGTGCTGCTTAGTAGCTGGATGGGTACACCGCCTACGCCCATTCCTCATTACAAGGCCATGCAGATTGACACGACCAATCGGCCCGACGAAAACCGCTTTACCAAAACGGTGCTCTCCAACGACCTCAACGAGCCGATGGAACTGGCCGTAGCACCCGATGGCCGCGTGTTTTTTGTGGAACGGGCAGGTAAGTTTTACATGTACGATCCGGTGCAGAAGAAAACCCGGCTCCTGCACGACTTCCCGGTGAAAGCCGTCGAGAAATACCTGAACGGACTGCTGGGTATGACCATCGACCCGAATTTCAGCCAGAACCATTACCTCTACTTTTTCTATACCACGCAGGACGGCGACCAGACCAAGCAGCGCATTGCCCGCTTTGTTGTGAACGATGATAACACGCTGGACCTAGCCAGCGAAAAACCCATTATCGAATTCCCGATCGACCTGGAAGTGAGTGCCCACACGGGTGGCTCCATGGCCTGGGACACGCACGGCAACCTCTTTATTTCCACCGGCGACAACACCGTTCCGTTCGAGTCGAGCGGATTTGCGCCCATCGACCAGCGTCCGGGCCGCCATACGTTCGATGCCGAACGCTCGGCGGGTAACCCCAACGACCTGCGCGGCAAAATCCTGCGCATCCACGTCGAAAAAGACGGCACCTATACCATTCCGGAGGGTAACCTGTTTCCCAAAGGAACGTCGGGCACGCGTCCGGAAATTTACGTGATGGGCTGCCGGAACCCGTACCGTATCTCGGTCGATCCGGCTACGTCGATTCTGTACTGGGGCGAAATTGGCCCCGATTCCGGTACCGATGGCGAGCAGGGACCACGCGGCTACGATGAGTTTAACCAGGCAAAAAAAGCGGGTAACTACGGCTGGCCCTTCTTTGTGGGTAATAGCAAACCGTATCATCAGTACGATTTTGCGACCAAAGCCGTGGGTGATCTGTACGATCCGATGGCGCCGGTCAACAACTCGCCTAACAATACCGGAGCGAAAACGCTGCCGCCCGTCAACAAAGCGATGGTGTGGTATCCGTACAACAAATCGGACGAGTTTCCGCAGCTGGGCGTGGGCGGGCGTTGTGCTATGGGTGGACCGGTATACCATTACGATGCCGCCAGCACCTCGAAAACGAAAATTCCGGCTTACTACGACAAGGCCCTGTTCATGTACGACTGGATGCGGAACTGGGTTTTTGCCGTACGCCTGGACGATCAGCAGAACTACGTGGGTATGGAGCGGTTCATGCCCGAACGGGGTGATTTTCGTCGCCCGGTCGATATGGAGATTGGGCCGGAGGGGTCGATCTATATGCTCGAGTACGGCTCCGTGTACGGAATTGACAACACCGATGCGCGGTTGGTGCGTATTGATTTCAACCCCGGCAACCGCGCACCGGTAGCCAGACTCACTGCCAATGATACCCTGGGCCTGGCTCCGCTGACGGTGGCATTTCAACAGCGACAGCTACGACTACGACAAAGCCGACCGGCTCCGGTACGAGTGGCGGTTTGAGGGTAACGCTGTGGCATCTACGGAGGCTAAAACGGCTTATACCTTTCGTAAAAATGGTATCTACAAAGCCCGGCTTACCGTAACCGACCCGTCGGGCAAGAGCAGTACGGATACGCTGACTGTTAAAGTAGGCAACACCATGCCGCGGGTGGCTATCTCGACCACAGACAACAGTACCTTCTTCTTCCCCGGTCAGGCACCCCTGCACTACGCGGTTGTGGTGGCGGATAAGGAGGATAAACTAATCGACAAAAAGAAGGTGAACGTCGCGATGACCTACATCCCCAAAGTAGCCGATACGGATCAGCAGCTGGGCCATCAGCCGATTTCGGCTTCATTCAACTTAGGGAAAAACCTGATTGCGGGCAGCGACTGCAAGGCCTGCCATCAGATAGACGCCAAGTCCGTGGGGCCATCGTTCACGGAGATTTCCAAAAAGTACCGGGACGATAAAACGGCAACGGCCAAACTCGCCAATAAAATCATCATTGGGGGCGGGGGCGTCTGGGGCGAACACGCCATGAGTGCTCACCCGCAACTCTCCCGCGAGGAAACGACCGAGATGGTCAAGTACATCTTCTCGCTGGGTGTGAAACCCGCCGATAACCACCTGCCGCAACAGGGGAGTGTGGTGCTGAAAGACCACGTTGGTAACGATCAGTCGAGCCGCTACATTCTGACGGCTTCGTACACCGACAAAGGAAGCGTGGGGGGTAAGCAGCCAAACCTCTCCTTAACCCAGCAGGATGCGCTCATTCTGCGCCCCACTAAAGTACTGGCAACCGAAGCCGACGGATTGCATGATATGGCTAAACAGGGTCGGCGATTGGGTAATATTCAGGATCAATCCTGGTTTATGCTGAAAGGTATCGACCTGAAAGGCATCGACCAGCTTACGTTCCATTATGCGGCCAAAGACCAGGAAGCCACCATCGAGGTGCATACCGACTCGCCCACGGGACCAGTTATTGGTCAGGTGAAAACCACGCCCACGGGAGACAACCGTAAGTACGCCGACGTGACATCGACTCTTAAAACGCCGGTTGGCAAACATGATCTGTACTTCGTATTCAGCAAGCCCGGCGGTAAAAACCTGCTCGCGCTGGAATGGGTACTGTTCGGTCAGAAAGGAACCGGGGATTCGGTAGGAATGAAACCGTCGGAGAAGTGATGTTTGTATTGCCCTGAAATGGCTGGACCTAATCAGGGCTGGTTTTGTGTAGTAAAGTTTAATAGCTCAGTTCCTAAATAATGGTGCCCTGTTCGTCTAGCAAGAAGTCAGAAGAATTCTTTTCTCATGGATTTTACCCGATAGATCCTGACGTTCCACTTAAGGTTGTGAACGTAAATTTTTGTTGTTTAAAAAGTGCGGCTTTATCAACCAAACAGACTTCCGCCAGAAAGCTCAAACAGCTTTTAATAGAAGTCATTTTTGAGTCGATTCTGTTCTCGTATCCGTATAACATCCCGGTAGCAGAGCTTGACCGCTTCAACGATCCGGTAAAAACCATTCGCTCCCGTTGGTTTTAGCATGAATAAGTGAATGCCGCGCTGGTAAGCCTGCTGCTTAAGCTGATCACTAATAGAAGCGGTTAGCATGATAACGGGTATATAAGGCAAATCACTCATATCGCCCAGGTAGTGTAGGGTTTCTAATCCCGTCAATTTGGGCATATGCATATCCAGCAGAATAATAGTTACCGAATCATGAGGATCGCCGGCTGATTCTACCCCGGCTAAGACTACGCTGTTGAGCCAGCCAGGCAATTAATTCCTGGCCCGAGGTCATCTCTTCAATGGTATATGGCTGATGGCATTGGTTAGAGCCAAACGGATGAGCTGGCGATCTTCGTCGTCATCGTCGACTAATAAAACGCGTAGGGATGGATTATTCATGACTGAATGGGTTTTGCGTAAGGGCGTACCATCAGTACAATAAAATAGCTGAATTGTTCTGTTTAGTTCGTTACCGACCAGGCTGTATGGGCTGCTAATCCCGCTTATTATAGGTCTTCAGGTAAACTGGCTTAGTAGTTCATGCGCTACGGAATCAACCCTCATTCAGAGCGAAACGGCCTCAGCTAAAACACAACGACGGGAAACAGCGGATTTTTCAGAACGGTCCGCTCCCGGATTGGTATTCATCTCCGGCTTTCCGTACCTTGCTACCACCCCGGCCGTCGTCACGAACGAGTTACGCAACGGTCCCAATTTGGCAAACAGCCATACCCCAAAACCCACGACACGCAGCATGGACGTCCAGACCCACTACCGAGCCTGTAACCTGTGCGAAGCCATCTGCGGCCTCGACATAAAGCACCGGAACGGTCAGGTAATAAGCATCGCAGGTGATAAAGAAGACCCGTTTAGCCGGGGGCATATCTGCCCCAAAGCCGTTGCGCTCAAAGATGTGTACGAAGACCCTGACCGGCTTCGGAAACCACAAAAAAAGGTGATGGCCGCCGATGGTGGGGTTTCCTGGGTCGAGATTGGCTGGGAACAGGCGTTTCGGGAAGTAACCGGTCGGCTACGGGCCATTTGCGCTGAAAGCGGCCCTAATGCCATCGGGTTTTACGGCGGTAACCCCTCCGTGCATAATTCCGGTACGTTGCTGAGCACACCCGGCTTTATCAAAGCCCTCCGAACAAGAACGATCTTTTCGGCTTCATCGGTCGACCAGTACCCGCATCATTTTGCGGCCTGGCAACTGTTCGGACATCCTGCTTTGCTACCCGTGCCGGACATCGACCGCACGGATTACTGGATTATCATTGGCGGTAATCCTATTGCTTCCAACGGGAGCATCATGACCGCCCCCGATGTAGCCAACCGCCTGAAAGCCATTCAAAAACGGGGTGGAAACGTGATCGTAATTGACCCCCGACGCACCGAAACGGCTCTTCGGGCCGATGCGCACCATTTCATCCGGCCCGGCACGGACGTGTATCTGCTGCTGGCCATGGCGCAGGTGCTGTTTGCCGAAAACCTGGTTCGGCTGGGGCGGCTTGGGCCCCTCATCGACGGTCTGGACCGGCTCCGGGATGCCGTAGCGGATTTCACTCCGGAACGGGTTGCCGACGTGACCGGTATGGCGGCCGACACCATCTGCCAGCTCACCCGCGACTTTGCCCGGGCCGAACGGGCCGCTTTATACGGTCGCGTGGGCGTTTCGGTGCAGTTGTTCGGGAGTTTGTGTTTATGGCTGATCAACGTGCTGAACACCCTGACCCGCCACCTGGATGAGCCGGGTGGCATGATGTTTTCGACCCCTGCGTTCGACATAATAGGCAAGCGGCAACTGTACACGAAGCACAATCGGTACCAGAGCCGGGTGAGTGGGTACCCGGAGTTCATGAGCGAGCTACCCGTTTCGTGTCTGGCCGAGGAGATCCTGACCCCAGCCCGCACGGAGGGCGAGCAGCCCATTCGGGCGATGGTGACGAGTTGCGGTAACCCGGTTCTATCGACGCCCAACGGCGGGCAGTTAGACACGGCCTTTGGGCAGCTTGATTTTATGGTGTCGGTGGATATTTATCGGAACGAAACCACCCGCCATGCCGACTATATTCTGCCGCCAGCCACCGGCCTCGAAACCGCCCATTACGACCTGACGTTCCACGCCCTGGCCATTCGTAACACGGCCCGCTACGCCGACCCCATGGTGCCCAAACCCGACGGGATGCTGTATGACTGGGAGATTTATGAGTACCTGAGGCTATACCTGGAAGATGAACACTACGACCAGCGTACCGGTCCGCAACCTGAAAACCCGGAACATAAAATTGACCTGGCCCTGCGTTACGGCCCCTATAAAGCCCAAAATCTGTCCGTAGAAACCCTGCGCGACAATCCGCACGGCATCGACCTCGGCCCCCTCCAGTCGCAGCTTCCCGACCGGTTGCTGACCGAAAACAATCGAATCGACGTGGCCACGGCTCCGTTCCTCACCGATCTGGCCCGCGCCCGAAATAATCTCGATTCGCTTATGGCGAACCCAAACGACCGGATACCGGCCGGGTTACACCTCATCAGTCGTCGGCACCTGCGCGATAACAACTCCTGGCTGCACAACGCCCACCGGCTCGTTAAAGGCCCCAACCGTTGTACGCTGCAAATCAACCCGGCGGATGCGGTCCGGTTATCGGTTGCCGATGGGGAGACGGTGCGGGTAGCGTCGCGGGTGGGGAGCGTCGAACTACCCGCCGAAGTGACCACCAACATGATGCCTGGCGTGGTATCGATGCCCCACGGATATGGCCATAACCGCCCTGGCATACGGCTCGACGTGGCCCAGGCTCACGCGGGTGTCAGCATCAATGACCTGACCGACGAAACGCTGCTGGACGCGCTGACCGGCAATGCCGCTCTAACGGGTGTTGCGGTAACGGTTAGCCCGGTAGCCGTTCCGGAACCGGTGTAAGGAATACATGTACACGGGTACGCTGTGCGTCGTTTCTGACAAGATTAGTTTGGGGTGACCGTCAATGAATTGCCAGCACTGCTTCCGGCTCGCTCACCTCCATCAATCCGTCGGGGTTAATTTCTGTCAGGTGTACAGGCAGCATCTCATTGATCAACAGGGGGTCGTACTTCGCCACCACGCGGACGTAGTTTTCGGTGAAGCCCTGCATGAAGCCGGTCTGGCGGTCGGTGTCGGTACCATCCTCTTCAAACAACACGGTGGCATCCCGCCCAACCTGCGATTCGTAAAAAGCCCGGCGTTTTTTGTCGGACAGGGTATGCAGCATCTTCGAACGTTCGGCCCGGATGTGGCCCGGCACAACGGGTTTGATGGTCAGTGCGGTGGTGTTGGGTCGCTCGGAGTAGGTAAAAACGTGCAGGTAGGAAATGGGCAGCTCGTTCAGAAACTGGTAGGTTTCTTTAAACTCCGCGTCAGTTTCGCCGGGGTGACCTACAATGACGTCTACCCCGATGCAGGCGTGGGGCATCAGGTGCTTTATCTGCTGCACACGGTCGGTGTAGAGTTCGCGTTTGTAGCGTCGGCGCATCAGGCCCAGCACGCGGTTGCTCCCCGATTGCAGGGGTACGTGAAAATGGGGTACAAACCGCTTCGACTGCGCCACAAACCGAATAATATCGTCGGTAAGCAGGTTGGGTTCGATGCTCGAAATACGGAATCGCTCGATGCCCGCTACGTCGTCCAGTGCCTGTATCAGACCCAGGAACGTTTCGGGTTGCTGACTGAGTAAGCTGTTGCCACTGCCCACACCAAAATCGCCGATGTTGACCCCGTCAATACAATTTCCTTGACCGCACGTTCGGCAATCTCCTGGGCGGCCCGAACTACGTTTTCAATCGTGTCGGACCGGCTTTTGCCGCGTGCCAGCGGAATGGTGCAGTAGGCGCAGGGGTAATCGCAGCCGTCCTGCACTTTCAGGAATGTGCGGGTGCGGTCGTTGAGCGAATAGGCCGCATGGTAGTCGATGGCGGTTTCGATGGGCGAGTTAAAAACCTGTGCGGGCTGGCCACTTGGTACTTTCACGAACGTGGGCATCAGTTCATGCAGCCGGAATTTCTCGGCTGCTCCCAGTACGGCATCTACTCCCGGAATGGTTGAAATCTCTTCCGGTTTCAGCTGAGCGTAGCAACCCACAATGGCCACGTACCCATCGGGGTTTATTTTCTGTGCTTCGCGAACAATTTTCCGGCATTTTTTGTCGGCATTATCCGTCACGGAGCAGGTATTGATGATGAAGATGTCGGGCTGCTGATTGAATTCTACGCGCTCGTACCCCTGCTGCTCCATCAGGCGGGCGAGGGTTGAGGTTTCGGAGAAGTTCAGCTTGCAGCCAAGCGTATAAAAGGCAACTTTTTTCACAGCAATGGATTGTATGCTGCAAAAGTACAAAAAAATGATGGTACGACAGGTTGGCCAGCCGGGTTCCGGCGGGCCGATGGGGTCAGGACGAAGGAAAACAGGGTAGATTAGGTTTTGCGTCTAGCTCATGAACCGGTACCTCTTTCTCTCATTCGTCAGCAACGTGTTTTTGTTCGGAAGTCCGCTCGCCCATACCCGGCAGATCCCCGCTTCCAACAGGGCTACCCATGGGGCTGATTCGTAGCGGCAGGACAGAGCACCGGCTTTATCGAAGATTTTTGCCCGATCAACGGTTATCGCTGGTCCAGCGTCTTTCTTCTTTTATCCAGTCTGTATCTTTGCCTCATGCACTTGTTCTATCAGCCGGGTCAGGATCATCTCCTGACTGAAGATGATTCCCGCCATGCCATCAAAACGTTGCGGCTTGGCATTGGCGGGATTATTGCCGTGACAGATGGAAACGGAAACCGGCATATTGCCGTTATTACCCAGGCGGATAGTCGGCGTTGCCAGTTTCGGATTACCGATACACAAACAACTCCGCTTCGGTCGTTCTCTATTCGGATTTGCGTGGCACCCACCAAGAATATGGACCGTATCGAGTGGTTTGTGGAGAAAGCAGTGGAAATCGGGATCGAGCGAATCAGTTTCTTTTTCGGACAGCATTCCGAGCGTCGGGTACTGAAACTGGAACGGCTGGAGAAAATTGCCGTAGCCGCCATGAAACAGTCCCTGCAATCATTTCTGCCCCGTCTGGATGAAGCTGTACCGTTGGCTGAACTCCTGAAAACAGTGGACGAACCACAGCGTTTTATGGCTCATTTGCCCGCGGATGAACCACCGTCCCCGCTGGCGAACAGGGCTACGCCGAATGGACAGTATGCCGTGCTGATTGGCCCGGAAGGTGATTTTTCGGAAAAGAAACTGCAACAGGCTACTGATGCCGGTTTTCGGATGGTGACGCTTGGTCCAAACCGGCTTCGCACCGAAACAGCGGCCCTGACCGCCTGTCAGTTGTTGAATTTTATTAACCAGTAATACCTGCTTTAGTACGTTATGAAAAAGCTGCTTGTTCTAGTCATCATTCTTCACGCATCGTGCATCATTGCCAACGGGCAGTACGCCTATAAAATCGCTAAGCTGAAATACAACGGCGGGGGCGACTGGTACGCCAACAAAACATCCCTGCCTAACCTGATTAAGTTTGCCAATGCTAACCTGCGGATGAATATCTTCCCGGAAGAAGATATTGTGGAGCCGGGCAGTCACCGATATTTTTGGTTATCCGTTTGTTCACATGACCGGGCATGGCAACGTAACCTTCAGCGAAGCCGATGTGCAGCAACATGCGCCGGTACCTGATGTCGGGTGGATTTCTGCACATCGACGACAACTACGGACTGGATAAGTTCATCCGTCGGGAGATGAAAAAGGTGTTCCCCGAACTCAGTTTCGTGGAGTTACCCTTTAACCATCCTGTGTACCAGCAGAAGTATCGATTTGCGACGGGCCTGCCCAAAATACACGAACACGATGGGAAAGCACCCCAGGGTTTCGGGCTGATTTACCAGGGACGACTGGTTTGTTTTTACAGTTTCGAGTGCGATCTGGGCAACGGCTGGGAGGATCAAAGCGTACACAATGACCCTGAACCCGTTCGGCAACAAGCCCTGCGAATGGGCGCTAATTTGCTGGAATACGCTACAACTACAAATTAAAGAAAGTATTATTTGGGGAAGGAAACCCAAAACGGGTAAAAAAACGTTATTATTGTAGTAATATTCCTAGCGAGTCTCACGTCCATCTTTAATAGTTACCATAGTGATTTTTGTATTAGTCGCGTTTCTGGGGCACTGGTATCTGTCCCTGTTCTGCCAAACATTTTTTCTGCACCGGTATTCGGCCCACAAGATGTTCTCGATGAGTAAATTCTGGGAACGGTTCTTTTACGCCCTTACCTATATATCGCAGGGGTCGTCGTACCTGAGCCCCCGGGCGTATGCCGTACTGCACCGGATGCACCACGCCTTCAGCGACACCGAGAGAGACCCCCACTCTCCGCATCATACCAAGAATATTTTCACGATGATGTGGAAGACCAAAGATATTTACAACGCTGTACTGCACCGTAAGCAGACCGTTGAAAAGCAATTCGACCGCAACTATCCCGAGTGGAGTTTCATCGAGAAAGTAGGCGATTCCTGGTTCTCGCGGGCTGGCTGGGCCGTGCTGTATAGTGTGTTTTATATCCTGGCGTTCTTTTACCTGGATATGCACTGGGCGTTTTTCTTCCTGCTGCCGGTTCACTTCGTGATGGGACCCGTACACGGAGCCATCATCAACTGGAGTGGCCATAAGTACGGTTATTCTAACTTTGATAACCAAGACGAATCGAAGAATTCATTGATTCTGGACGTCGTGATGATGGGTGAGCTGTTCCAGAACAACCACCACAAGCGGCCAAACTCGGCTAATTTTGGTGCCAAATGGTTCGAGTTCGACCCCACGTTCCCTCTTATCGGCATCCTGCACAAACTGCACGTTGTTCGGTTACGACCATCGGCCGAAGCCAAGAAAGCCCAGTTTGAAGTAGGCCACGACCGCCGGGTTGAGGTAGAAGATCAAATCGAAGCGTAAGTGTATAGTCTTTATAGCATACACAAATCCCCAAGCCAGCGATGGCTTGGGGATTTGTCATTTTGGGGGTGGTTTACACCCTTGCCATCACTCGCTATTTTTTTTAATTCTTCTTTGATTTCTAGCGCATAATTCATGCGTTAAAGTATGTCAAAAAGATGCTGATTTAGTATAAGATTAACTAATGAAACCATTCCATTTGTTACTTCCATAGTCCTTGCTCCGCCAATTTATTGTACGGTAGTAAATAGGATGAATCATAAAAAAAAGCCTGGCTACTCTCGTAACCAGGCTTCACTTTGTAGCGTATTATTGACTTAAGCCGCTTCCATTACATCAACCGACTTAACAGTTTTGATGATAACAGCCGCTACTTTGTACGGGTCGGCCGCCGAGTTAGGGCGACGGTCTTCGAGCCATCCTTTCCAGCCACGCTCCACCGTAGCGATGGGGATACGGATAGAAGCACCCCGGTCTGAAATTCCGTAGGAGAACTGGTCGATGGACTGCGTTTCGTGCTTACCCGTCAGGCGTTGCTCATTGTCGGCACCGTAGACGGCAATGTGCGCTCTAATAACCTCTGCAGGCGAGAAAGCCTTGCAAATGGTATCGTAGGTTTCTTTGTTACCAGCCGTGCGAAGCGCAGAATTGGAGAAGTTAGCGTGCATACCCGAACCGTTCCAGTCGGTAGCGCCCAATGGCTTACAATGCCAGTTGATCGACATATTGTATTTTTCACCAATGCGCTCCAGCAGGTATCGGGCTACCCAGATCTGATCGCCGGCGGCAGCTGCCCCTTTGGCAAAAATCTGGAATTCCCACTGCCCCGTAGCTACTTCGGCGTTGATCCCTTCTACATTCAAACCAGCTTCCAGGCAGGCATCCAGGTGCTCTTCAACCACATAGCGACCGTAGGCGTTCTGGGCACCTACCGAGCAGTAATAAGGGCCCTGCGGACGGCTTGGGAAACCTTCGGCGGGGAAACCAAGCGGTTTATCAATAGCCATATCCCACAGGAAGTACTCCTGCTCGAAGCCAAACCAGAAATCATTATCATCATCTTCAATCGTAGCCCGGCCATTGGATACGTGTGCGGTACCGTCGGCGTTCAGGACTTCGCACATAACCAGATAGCCGTTCTTGCGCTGTGGGTCAGGGCAGATAAAAACAGGTTTCAGCAAGCAGTCCGATGAGCCGCCCTCTGCCTGCTCCGTCGAAGAACCGTCAAACGACCACATAGGGCAATCATCCAGATTACCCGAGAAATCGTCTTCAATTTTTGTTTTTGACCGTAAGCTCTGGGTCGGCTTATAGCCATCAAGCCAAATGTATTCTAACTTCGCCTTTGCCATAATGTACAAGTGGATTAATTGAATAGGGTTTTTGTCACCATACGTTCAGCAAATATAATACGGCTTTACAATAATTTATTAATGCCTTTTGGTAGAAATACCATATTTAGTACTGATTTTACAAAAAAATTATAATTTTAATTCGTTTGGTACAGTAAAACACCGCATTTACTACCAATTTTCAATATGTCTCAATTCTAGGCATCTGAGCAAAAAAAAGGGCCTAATGGCCTCTTTTCAGTGTACTAAACTAGCTGTTACAGCGAAAAAATGTAGTTTTTCCATGATTTTAGGTTTTCCTACAGATCAATCATGGGATGCTCCAACTGCCTAAAATCCAGTAATCAGGTTTGTTTTCAGGAGTTTTATGGCAATGGCCAGGAGAATGATTCCAAAGATTTTACGCAGCACAGCCAGCCCCCCGGTGCCCAGCCGGGCTTCAAGCCAGGCCGACGATTTAAGGACCCCGTAAATCAGCAGCAGGTTAAGGATAATACCAATTATAATATTGAGCGTCTGGTATTCGGCCCGTAGCGAGATGATGGTTGTCAGGGTACCTGCCCCCGCTATCAGCGGAAAGGCAATGGGTACAATGTGCGTAGCCCCACCCGAATCGAGTTCGGGTTTAAAAATAGTGCGCCCCAGAATCATCTCCAGACCAATGAGAAAGATTACCAGGGCACCCGCCACAGCAAACGACGCAACATCGACTCCAAAAAGTTTGAGAATTCGCTCGCCAACGAACAGGAACGAAATCATTAACAGGCCCGAAGCAAGCGTGGCCCGCTCCGATTCAATTTTGCCCGTCTTCTTACGGAGGTCGATGATGACCGGTAGCGAGCCAATCACGTCAATGACAGAAAATAAAATCAGTGTAACGGAAACCGCTTCTCTAAAGCTGAACATAGAACCTATAGTGTTTATTGATTGGCATACGACCGAAAAAACTGCCGTAAGGTTCCAATCTCTTCGTCGGTAATGGCCGGAAAGTTGGCAATGCGAAAGGTCGTTGCTTTCCGCTCGCCGTACCCATTACCCAGCGTAATACCCGCCAACTGAGCGGCAGCCTTGACGGATTTGATGGCTTGTTCTTCCCCCGATACGGCAATGACCGTATCGGACCGGATAGCGGGGTTGTCGATGAGCAGGGTAAAGGGAGACCCGGCCATCTCCTGCTCAAAAAAGGCGTACCAGTCAGCGGCCCGTTGTTTGGTATGGGCACTCACTTCCGCAATGGGCGGCACCTGTTGTAGTACGCGCATGAGCAGGTAAATGCCCAGGCCATTGGGGGTGTAGGGTGTCTGAAATATCGAAAAGTTTTCGTGGATAAACAGCAGGCTGTTGTAATGCGCATGCTCACCAATTTCTTCCGCCCGTTTCAGAGCGGCTGGTGAATAAAGGAACACGGCCAGGCCCGCCGGTAGCCCAAAACACTTCTGCACCGATGCAAACCACACATCGGCCAGCGTCCAGTCGAACGCCACGCCCGCCATCGACGAAACTGCATCGATAGCAATGAGCGACGAAAAATCCCGGCGAAACTCGGCCAGTGTGTCCATGCTGACCTGCGTACCGTTGGATGTTTCATTCTGCACGATACACAGCACATCGGCGTCACTTAAACTGACGGGCGGCTTGGTTCGATACGCGTACTCTGCCCACTTCTTACCAAATGCGCCATTATGCGGGTGTAGACTGGCGTGGGCCGTCAGCGATTGCGCCACAATTTCCCAGCACTCGGTGGCCGAAGAAACCAGGGCAACGTGATAGTTTGCCGGAACGTTGAGTTTCTCGTGCAGGAGCCGAACGGTTTCCTCCACAATGGCCATAAACCCCGCGCTGCGGTGATTCAGGCTCACGATACCCGTCCGCACGGCTTCGGCGGCATACTCCGCCACCTGCGGATACACTTTAGACGGACCAGGGTAGAAGGTGATCATTTTAATGATGAATGATGAATGATGAATGATGAATGATGAATGATTTACAAAAACGTATTCAGCATTTATAATTTATCATTCATCATTAAAAAACGTATCGCCAACTCGTACCCCATCAACCCCATACCCACAATGACGCCTTTGCATTTGGCAGACAGGTAGCTGTGGTGGCGGAATGCCTCGCGGGCGTGGACGTTGGAAATATGCACTTCCACCGCCGGGGCCGTAACGGCCGAAAGCGCGTCGGCCAGGGCAATGGAGGTATGGGTGTAAGCCCCCGCATTGATAACGATGCCATCCACCTCAAAACCCAGTTCGTGAATTTTGTCCAGCAGTTCGCCTTCGTGATTCGACTGAAAATAGCGTAGTTGCACGTCGGAGAACTGTTCTTCGAGCGTTTTCAGGTAATCGACAAAAGACCGGTTACCATAAATACCCGGCTCGCGCTTACCCAGCAGGTTCAGGTTCGGGCCGTTGATAATGAGAATCTGTTTCATGTTCAGTAGCCTGGACGTCCACGTCCGGGTGTGTAAGGATTTTTTCTGCTTATTCTATACCCGGACGTGGACGTCCAGGCTACTGCATTATGTGGCAAAGTTATATAAACGCCTTTAAGAACTACCTTAAGCTGGAGCGGTCGCTGGCCGAAAATTCGGTAGAAGCGTACCTGCATGATGCCGAAAAACTGCATCAGTTCGTCCTGCTGACCAACCCCGCCCTGAACCCGATGCAGGTGACGGAGAAAGAACTGATGAGTTTTCTGGTGTACCTGGGCGAGCTGGGTCTATCGGCGCACAGTCAGGCCCGGATCCTGTCGGGACTCAAGTCATTCTTCAAGTACCTGCTGCTCGAAAACCTGATTCAGCATGACCCCACCCAGCTGCTGGAAGCACCCAGGCTGGGCCGCAAGCTCCCCGATACACTAAGTTTTCCCGAAATTGAAGATATCCTCGCGGCCATCGACCTCTCCACCCCCGGCGGCACCCGCGACCGGGCCATGCTGGAGGTGCTGTACAGTTCGGGGCTGCGCGTATCGGAACTGTTGAACCTGCGTCTAACCAACTGTTTTTTCAGGGAAGGATTTATTCGGGTGCTGGGCAAGGGCGACAAGGTTCGGCTGGTGCCCATTGGCGAGGACGCCATGCATTACACCCAGATTTACGTGGAACACGTTCGCAGCAAACTGGCTGTTCAGAAAGGGGATGAAGACAGTATTTTTCTGAACCTGCGCGGCAAACAGCTTTCCCGCATATCGGTCTTTACAACGATTAAAAAGCTGGCGGCTGAGGTAGGCATCAACAAAACCATCAGCCCGCACACGTTCCGGCACTCCTTCGCGACCCACCTCATTGAAGGAGGAGCTGATTTGCGGGCCATCCAGCAGATGCTGGGCCATGAATCCATTACAACAACAGAAATTTACACCCACCTCGACCGCGATTATCTGCAACAGACCCTGCGGGAGTACCATCCGAGAAGCCGGCGGTGAGTCTGGTAAGGGACGTTGACCATCAGGTAATAGTAGGTTAACAGCTGGCAACTTTGTGCTATGAAACGCTAAGTTATAGCCTGTCTAGTATTTCCGTCTCCCAAATCAAATAAGACTATTTTAAAGTCAGCGGTTACCCGTTACTACCGTTAGATAGATTGTTACCAGCGTGAGAGTCTATCAAAGAATAACGCTTTAACTTAAGGACCATTTGCCACACTAACCACTAATTTTCTGGTTGTTAACTCCCCGCCAGCCAATTTAGATTCCTGTAACCATACCTTTTTATCCAAACTTTATCTACCCATGAAACACGTTTTTACCCTTCTGTTTTTACTGGCTTTTTCGATGGGATTCGCCCCCCGTGCTTTGGCGCAGAAACCATCTGTGCTGATCGTTTATGCGGATTTACCTTCATACGTTGCGGATGTACAGGCTAAATTAATAGCCACTAATCAACTGGGCACCGTAGCTTTATTCAACGCCCAAAGTGGCACCCCAACGCTGGCGCAATTGCAAGCCTACAACACGGTATTAGTATATAGCGACTACATGTTTGCGGATCCAACCGCCTTAGGTAATGTACTGGTTGATTATATCAATACGGGCAAAGGTGTAGTGCGGTCTGTATTTGCCAATACCACAATCACTGGGTTGAGTATTGGGGGAAACTTCAATGCTGACACCTACAAAGCTTTGTCAGATGCGAGTCAAACACAAGGTACCAGACTTACTTTAGGCACTGTGGCCGTCCCATCCCATCCCATTATGCAGGGGGTGACCAGTTTCGACGGAGGTGAGTCGAGTTATCGAGCCAATAGCTCGCTCACTAGCGGAGCAACGCTCATTGCCAGCTGGAGTAACAATTCGCCCCTGATTGCGGTGAAAAATAGTGTGGGCACTAACGGGGCGCGCCGGGCTGATCTTAACTTTTTTCCGCCTTCGTCTACTGCCCGTTCCGACTTCTGGGAATCCACTACAGATGGGGCCAAAATTATGGCTAATGCACTGGTGTGGGTCAGCAACACCTGCCCCGCCTTCACAGCTACCCTCACCAACGATGGCCCCTTAACCTGCTTAAAAACCAGCGTGACCCTGACGGCCGGGGGCGGGCTAGCGGATGCTACTTATCAATTCAGCCCTGGTGCCAGCCAACCCAGCGGCCCCACCAGTGCCACGGCCAGTGTAACGACCGCAGGCCCCTATAGCGTAACGGTGACTAATCCCGGCGGCTGCTCCTCGGTAGCCACCACCACCGTTACCAGTAGCACGGAGCCCTCTTCCCTGAGCTTAACCAATGATGGGCCCATTACCTGCCTCAAGAATGAGGTCACCGTCACCGCTACAGCCACGAACTTCATCCTGTTTCGGGTCATTGGTCCTCCGGGCGCCCACGACTTTGTACGTACAGAAACGGGGATAACTTTTAAGGTATTCCTGAGCGGCACCTATAGCGCTACCGTTTCCAATAGCAACAATGGCTGTTCAGCCACGGCCATCACGGTGGTGCAATCCAACACGACCGCTCCTACGGCTACCTTATCGGCCAGCCCATCCGCGACCCTGACTTGTGCCCAGACCAGTCTAACGCTCACCGCAAGCGGGGGAGACCAATACACCTTCAGTGGACCGGGAATCGTGAGCCAAGCCAGTAACCAGGCGGTTGTCAACCAGGCGGGGCTCTACTCAGTCACCGTCACCAATGGGAGCACGGGCTGTTTCAGTACTACTAGTATCGCCATCAGTCAGAACACTACCCCGCCCATAGCCGGTCTGACCAACAATGGACCGCTTTCCTGCACCCTGACCAGCGTCACACTCACGGCTTCGGGCGGCACCAGCTACACCTTTACCAGCCCCGACGGCACGGTGCTGGCCGGCTCGGGCAACACACAGGTGGTTAGCAGTCCGGGTCTATACTCGCTCACCGTGGCTAGTGCCAACGGATGCACCAGCACGACGACGACGAGCGTTACTAGTAACACGACCGCTCCTACGGCTACCTTATCGGCCAGCCCATCCACGACCCTGACCTGTGCCCAGACCAGTCTAACGCTCACCGCAAGCGGGGGAGACCAATACACCTTCAGTGGGCCGGGCATCGTGAGCCAGGAAGGCAGTCAGGCCCTGGTGGATGCCGCGGGGGTGTATTCGGTGACGGTGACCAATGGTAGCACGGGTTGTTTCAGCACCACCTCCATCACCATCAGCCAGGATATAAACATGCCCATGGCCAGCCTGGCCAGCAGCGGCACCCTGACCTGTGCTAACACCAGTGTCACCCTGACGGCCAGCCCCTCGGGGCAAACCTACCGCTTTAGTCCGGGAGCCAGCCCAGATCGGCTCGACCAATCAGGCCACTAGTCACTACTTCGGGTGCTTTACTCGGTGACGGTGGGTTACGCCAACGGCTGTACCTCCGTCGCTAGTGTAAGTGTCAGTCAGGATATTGTGGTTCCAATGGTAAGCATCACGGCTAGTCCTAGCCTGACTATCAATCAGGGACAGTCCACCACCTTAACGGCCAACGTTAGCGGAGGCACGCCCCCCTTCAACTACGGCTGGTCTACCGGAGCCAACTCCCCCAGCATCGTCGTCAACATGAGCGGTCCCTACTCGGTCACCGCTACGGGGGATAATGGCTGTTCAGGCTCGGCCAGCACCACCGTTACGGTGAGTGGTCCCTTCGCCATCACGGCCGTCACTACGGTGGACTGCTCCCCCATCCAGCCCAATCGCTTTAGTCTCACCTTCAATCCCCGCTACCAGAGCCTCAACGGATCACCCGTTTCCTTCTCGGTCACCAACGAGCTGTTCCCCACTAGCCAGCCCGGCCCCTATACCCTGCAACTCTACTCGGACAACCCCACTATTACCCTCGATGCGGTCCAGAGTGGCGTCAGCAGTAGCTTTGTCTATAACTGGCTGGCGGCCTGTAACAGCTCCACGACACCCAACACGCCCCCCCGTGTGCAGATGAGCATCCCCAGCCAGACGGCCACAGTGGGCACTTACTTCTCCTATGTGATTCCCGATGGCACCTTCACCGACACCGAGACGCCGGGTAACCTCAAGCTATCGGCCAGTGGGGTACCGCCCGGTCTAAGCTTTATGGGCGCGACGCTGAGTGGCACACCTTCCACCACGGTAGGCTCCCCCTTCTCCATCACCATCACGGCTACCGATCCAGGGAGTTTGAGCGTGAGCACCAGTTTCAGCTTGACGGTGCTACCGGCCAGTGGCCCCCCCCCGACAACGGCTCCCTTTGCCATAACGGGGGTCACCACCATTAGTTGCACCCCGGTTTCCAACCGGATCAACCTGGTCTTTTCGCCCCGCTACGGGGGCATGACGGGGCAACCCATTGCGTTCGAGGTAGTAAACGAACTGGCTCCCACCACCGATCCGGCTCCGTATAGTTTGACTTTGTACCGCGATAACCCGGTTATTACTCTGCGGGCGACTCAGACTGGTAGTCCGGGACCGGTCACGTTTAGTTACAATTGGCTGGCAGCCTGTTCGAGTGCGGGGCAGGATAATACCCCGCCCCAACTGAATGAACCGGTCAAGCCCCAGAGTGCCACGGTGGGTGTCCAGTACAGTCTGAACCTATCGAATACATTCATTGACCAGGAGACGCCCAACCAGATCAGTCTGTCGTCGAGTGTCCTACCAGCGGGCCTGACCCTGTCGGGTAAGTTCATCAGCGGCACGCCTTCTATGAGTGGTGTAACGAGTGTGACGCTGACAGCCACCGACGGGGGCGGCCTGAGCACCAGCACTACTTTCAGTATCACGGTGAATCCGGGTGCGGCCACTCCTCCACCTTCAGGCACCTTCAGCATCACGGGGGTGACTACAGTGAGTTGTGACGTGGTAAGTGCCGGTGAACGGAGACTGACATTCACTCCACGCTACGGGGGGGACAACGGTAGCCCGGTCAGTTTCTCGGTTGTCAACGAAATGGCTCCCACAATGAATCCGGGACCTTACACGCTGAACTTATACACGGATAATCCGGTGATCACCCTACGTGCGGTGCAGAGCGGGATGAGCAGTCAGTTCAGTTACAGCTGGTTATCGGCCTGCAATGGGGGTGCTCGGGTAAGTGCATTCGAGGAAGTACCCCTAAGCGTGGTGGTACTAGGCAACCCGGTGATCAGTGAAGTAGTACGCTTTGAGGTGCGCGGGGCCGAAGGTAAGTCCCTGCGGTTGAGCCTGACTGCTTCGAGTGGCAGCGTGGTGAGCGAACAGCGGGTGGAGCGGGCCAGTATGGTCGAAACGCAGACGCTGGCAGTGGGTCATCAGCCAGCCGGTGTACTACTGCTGCAGGTCAGCACGCCAACTCATAGCCGCATAGTAAAAGTACTTATAAGGGAGTAATACACCGCAGGATAGATACTGCTGGTTGAAAAAGCCGCACTCCATTTACGTGGGTGCGGCTTTTTGGTGGCGGATCTTTCGAACCCAATGTCAAATAGCCAATAATATGGCTGATTCACCAATTGACTCAAAAAAAAAGTCCCCGCTGTCGAAACGACGGCGGGGAAGCCCGATCTAACTAACCCAAAACTAAATGAAACAATGCATTCTTCTTATCGTTAAGGCTGTTTAAGCCCATATCGCTTGTCAGGCATCGACCGTTGCTTTTTCTCCCACAAACTGCTGCTGTTGATTTTTGAACAGCATGTTGAACGAGGTCAGGCTCCCGTAAATTCGGGTGATATATTGCTGAATATTGATCTTCTCTTCATCGTCGAGCGGGCTGGCGTTTATGCGCTGTTCGAGCACCCGTAGCCGGTCGCGTACCATTACTATCTTATGAAAAAACGCGTCGATGGGCATTTCCTTCGTCGATAAATCGGCCCGGCCGGGTTTGAATATCAGTTTACCCCCTTTCCATTTATCGCCCAGCGGTACCAGCTCCGTTTGATCGACCCACCGCTGAAGGATGCGGGTCAGTGACTGCTCCACATCGAACAGGCTCACCAGGTCGCTATCGGGTTCCAGGGCTTCGAGAATAGTCAGGGGTGCGTCGAATTTCAGTAACTTCACCCCCGTTTCGATAAACGTAATGGTGTAGCCACTGGCTTTCAGGTTAATAATAACGCCATCGCCAAACGCATCATGCCGGATTCGGGACCCAATGCCCAACAGGGTATTCATAGCGTAACTGTATTTACTTACACGAATTACTAGTTGCAAAGGCCGTGCCAGAAAAAACGAAATAGCCCCAAATTATGCACATGAATACAAAAATTTCTCTGATAAGTACACAAAAAGATCAATTCACGTTGCCCGAAGGCATCCATTACCTGAACTGTGCCACCCGTTCGCCCCTCAGTAAGAAAGCAGAGCAGGCCGGGTACGAAGCCGTTCGTCGGGATACGAACCCGTTCGGTTTACGCCCGGATGATTTTTTCAGTGGGGCCACCCAGGTTCGTTCTTTATTTGCAACACTCATCAATGACCCGGACGCCGGTGGCGGGGCCTGCCAAACGCCCGACCCGGAACGTATTGCCATTATTCCATCTGTTTCGTACGGCATGGCGGTGATAGCCCGAAACCTGCCGGGCAAACCGGGCCTGCGGGCGGGACAGAAGATAGTACTGGTTGGGGATGAATTTCCGAGTGATGTGTATGCCTGGGATCGGGTCTGCACCGACTTAGGCTTACGCATCGTTACCGTTCCGATGCCCGATGTATTTCCGAAGGGTCCCCGCTGGAATGAGCACCTGCTGGATGCCATTGGCCCCGACACGGCCCTGGTGGTTGTTCCCCCCGTTCACTGGATGTACGGCATCCGGTTCGACCTGGAAGCCATCGGTCGGCGGGCGCGGGAGGTGGGCGCGTGGCTGGCCATCGATGGAACACAGGCCATTGGTGCGTTACCGTTCGACCTGGGCGCGGTTCAGCCGGATGCCGTTATCTGCGCGGGCTATAAATGGCTGATGGGCCCTTACTCGCTGGGGCTGGCTTATTTTGGTCCGGCTTTTGACGAGGGCATTCCGCTGGAAGAGGGCTGGATGAACCGGCTCGATAGCAACCAGTTTCATCGACTGATGGATTACCAGCCGGTTTACCGACCCAAAGCGTACCGGTATAACGTGGGCGAACATTCGCATTTTATGCAGATGCCCATGCTCGAAGTCTCCCTCACGCAGCTTCTTGAATGGCAGCCCGCCCGCATTCAGGACTATACCAAAGCCCTGATGGCCGATGCCTGGCCGGTCCTGGAAAACCTGGGTTGTTCGCTCGAACCGGAAAATGGCAGCCAGGGCCGCAGTCACCACCTGATTGGCCTTTGGCTCCCCGACCACGCCGACCCCATGGTCGTACAACAGGCCCTGCTGGCCAAAAATGTATCCGTATCGGTCCGGTCGCGGGCCATGCGCATCGCCCCACACGTCTATAACGTACCCGAAGACGTGGATGCCCTGGTGCGGGTCATTTCCTCGTCATTATATTAGTGGTCATTGTATAGTCATTGGTGGTCATTCTAGTCATTATAGTCATTTTATACCTGCAACGCTACGAGTCCCAGTGACACGAAGCAAATGACAACTAATGACGCGCACCTAATGACCACAAATGACGCGTAGCAAATGAGTACATCAGCCTTCGTACAACTCAAGGGGTAATCCGTCGGGGTCGGCGAAGAACGTAAATCGTCGTCCGGTCTGTTCATCGGTGCGGATGGGTTCCGTCAGCACACCCCGTTGGTTCAGGTGAGCAATAGCGGCATCGAGGTCAGGAACGGCGAAGGCGAGGTGCCGCAGCCCCAGGGCTTCGGGACGGGAAGGGCGGGCGGGTGGATTCGGGAAGGAGAACAACTCAATCAGATAGTGTCCATTCAGGGCCAGATCGAGTTTGTAGGATTCCCGTTCGGCTCTATAATGTTCGCTCAATACAGAAAATCCCAGCGTTTCGGTGTAAAAGCGTTTGGACGTTTCATAGTCCGACACAATGATGGCAATGTGGTGAACAGCCGTTAGCTGGAGCATGGTGGTCAGGGTATCAGTAAGGTATCCGTAGCGGCTGTATCAACCGCCGTTCCATCTTTCTGAACGGGCAATGCCCGTTCCAGCTCCCGGCGTTTGTTCCAGGGTGCCGTAGTCCGGTTGGCCATGTCGATAGCAAATAGGGCAACGATGGTGGTGAAAACGACGAAGACGATAATAAAAATGCGACGGTTGCGATTCATGGTTCAGTTGTCAGTTATCAATGAACGGTTATCAATCAGCTGAACAGCAAAAAAAAGTCTATCACTCATGGCCAATCGGCTACTGTTCATTGATTTGTTTCGGCCCTATCTGAAACGCAACGCTACCGGTCCGGCCTGACACTTCGGTCCAGCTGAGGTTGTCGAACGTTACGGCAACCACTTCTCCCTTGCTCATGGAACCGATGCTCTGATGCGTCAGGTACTCGGCAAGGTACGATACATCGGGGTTGTGCCCTACCATCATCGCCGATTTCGCTTCGTCCGGCAGCGCGTTAATGGCCGCCAGATACGCCTTGGGCCCTCCGTCGAACAGGCGTTCGTCCAGTTGAATCTGCTCCGGGTCGAACCCCAGCTGCTCGGCCATCATCCGGGCCGTGTCTTTGGCACGGGGTGCTGTACTGCTGATGAGCTGATCAGGCCGGATAGCCTGCTGCTGCAGGTATCGACCCATGCGGGCGGCTGCCATGATGCCATCGGAGGTGAGTTGCCGGTCGTGGTCAACCATAAACGCACCCCGGTCTTCGGCTTTGGCGTGGCGTACAATGTATAACGTAAGCGGCATAGAAGGCGTTTTTGGTTTACGGTTTGTGGTATTCGGTTCTTTTTTTGGTTTACAGTCTATTGTGTCAAACACCGCAAACGATAAACCGAACACCGTAAACCTGTATTAGTTGGCACAAAAATAGAACGTCAATTGGTACGGCGTGGTTTTACCGATTAAAATTGTCTGTGGGCGATTCAATCGACAATCCGTACTTTTGCGCCGTAATCATTCGCTGGCCGTCGTTTTAGTATGAGTTATCAATCCATTCAGCAGTTATTGAAAACCAGTCCGGTGGGCACCACCGTAACCGTGAAGGGCTGGGTCCGCACCAAGCGAGAAAGTAAAAACGCAACGTTTATTGCGCTCAATGATGGGTCGACCATCAATACCATTCAGGCCGTTGCCGAACGCGGCCCGGCCGAGGCAGGTTTGCTACCCGAAGAAACCCTTAAACTCATCACCACGGGGGCCTGCGTGGCCATTACCGGGCAGTTGGTCGAGTCGCAGGGAGCGGGGCAGTCCGTTGAGATCAAACTGGAAAGTGTTCATATCTACGGCCCCGCCGACCCGGACAAGTACCCGCTGCAACCCAAACGGCACTCGCTGGAGTTTCTGCGCGAAATTGCTCACCTGCGGCCGCGTACCAATACCTTCAGCGCTATTCTGCGCGTCCGGCACGCGCTGGCGTTTGCGGTGCATAAGTATTTTAACGACAACGGGTTTTATTACCTGAACACCCCCATCATCACGGCTTCCGATGCCGAAGGGGCGGGCGAGATGTTCCGCGTCACCACGCTCAGCGCCACCAAACCACCACTCAACGAAGAAGGCAAGGTAGACTACAGCCAGGATTTCTTTGGCCGCGAAACCAACCTGACCGTATCCGGGCAACTGGAAGGTGAACTGGGGGCACTGGCCCTGGGCAAGGTGTACACCTTCGGACCAACCTTCCGGGCCGAAAACTCCAACACAACCCGCCACCTGGCCGAGTTCTGGATGATTGAGCCGGAAATGGCTTTTCATGAGCTGGAAGACAACATGAATCTGGCCGAGGATTTCGTCAAAACCGTTATCCGCTACGCCCTGCAACACTGCGAAGACGACCTGGCTTTTCTGGACAACCGCCTGAAAGAGGAAGAAAAGTTGAAGAAGAAAGAAGAGCAGAGCGAACTGAGTTTGCTCGAAAAACTTCAGTTCGTCATCAGCAATGAGTTTGTCCGGCTCACCTACACCGACGCCATCGACATTCTGGCGAACTCGAAACCGGCCAAGAAAAAGCAGTTTCAGTACGAGGTAAGCTGGGGCGTCGATCTGCAGTCGGAGCACGAGCGGTATCTGGTCGAGAAGCATTTCAAAAAACCCGTTATCCTGACCAACTACCCCCGCGACATCAAGGCCTTCTATATGAAGCAGGACGACGCACCGGCTACCAACGAGCGGGGCGAAACCTTTGGTCAGACGGTACGGGCAATGGACGTACTATTTCCCGGCATCGGCGAAATAATCGGCGGCTCCCAGCGCGAAGATAACCTGGATAAACTAACGGCCCGGATGCAGGAGGTAGGCATCGACCCGGAAGCACTGTGGTGGTACCTGGATACGCGCCGGTTTGGGTCGGCCCCGCACGCGGGATTCGGTCTTGGTTTCGAGCGGCTGGTGCTGTTCGTAACGGGCATGGGCAACATCCGCGACGTTATCCCCTTCCCCCGGGCACCGAAACAGGCAGAATTTTAACATATTCGTAGAGACGCAATACCTTGCGTCTCACTGGCCGAATGGTTTTGCTAACACCGGACGAGACGCAAGGTATTGCGTCTCTACAATTTCCGACTACAATGTTTCTAGCAGTTCCCATTTTCCTGGCAATGGCTTCCGGCTTCGTGGTGGTCGGGGTGTATACCGAGCGCAAGGTATCGGCATTCATGCAGGACCGGCTGGGGCCGATGGAAACGGGCAAGTGGGGATTGCTGCAACTCTTTGCCGATTTGCTGAAACTGCTCCAGAAGGAAGACATCGTACCCACCGCTGCCGACCGAGCCCTTTTTCTGCTGGCCCCTACGCTCATTTTTGCCTCGGTGTTTGCCGGTTTTGCCGTCATGCCGCTCACCCCCACCCTACAGGGGTCGGGGGCGGCTGTGGGGGTTTTTTATCTGCTGGCTATCGTCTCCTTCGATGTGGTTGGTATCCTGATGGCGGGCTGGGGTTCCAATAACAAGTACTCTCTGTTTGGCGCGATGCGGTCCGTTGCGCAGATTATCTCCTACGAAATTCCGCTTGGGCTGACGATTCTGTGCGTGGTGATGATTTGCCAGACCCTCAACCTGCAAACGCTCAGTTTCCAGCAGGGTATATACACCCACGAAACCAATTACCTTTTCGGGCTGAAAGCACTGGGAGTTGACGTGACGGACTGGGGAGGCATTTTCTCCTGGAATATCCTGCGCAACCCGTTTCTGCTGGTTGCGTACGTCATCTTCTTTATCTGTACCCTGGCCGAAAGTAACCGCGCGCCCTTCGATCTGCCCGAAGGTGAATCGGAAATAGTGGGGGGCTTCCACACGGAATATTCCGGGATGCGGTTTGCGCTGCTTTACCTGTCCGAGTACGCCATGATGCTGCTGGTATCCTTCCTGGGTGCGGTCTTGTTTCTGGGCAGCTGGAACACACCCCTGCCCAACATAGGTCCCGTCCGGCTCGCCGACTGGACCAGTGGCGAACCGGGCACGGTATGGGGGCACCTGACCGGTGGGTTCTGGCTCCTCTCGAAAGTATTCTTTGCGGTGCTCCTGCAAATGTGGGTCCGGTGGACCTTCCCCCGGATTCGGGTGGATCAGATGATGCACCTGTGCTGGAAAGTGCTCACCCCCGCCGGCCTGATCCTGCTCCTGATTTCGGGCATCTGGCGGCTACTTATGGTGTGAAACCGACCCCACTATCTTCGAAAATAGTCATCCAGGACCTCTTGACGGTCAATTCACCCTTTACCCACCCTCAGCGATAAAAATCTCGATACGGGTGGGCAACTTATTGATCATGGACGAACCGTTCGGGAGGCAAAGTCAAACAGAGATTTCATAAAAGCAAACCAAAAATTTCCGGGAAGCCCCTCAACTATTCATGATTAGTTGCGTTCGTTTAGGATATGGGTTTTGCATTACCTGTCTGCGTCGTAGATTTGCGGCCTTTTACCCGTTTACATGTCTCTTTTAATCCCTGACCCAGTCGGCGATTTAGCCTGGCAGGTTGCCTGGCAATCACCCGTTTTTCGCCGGAAGTTCATCATTGGCGTAGTCAGTGCGCTGGCCCTGCTGGCCTCATTCCCGTATTTTTTTTACACCATTGAGCAGCACAGTGGCCCGGTTTTGCAAGACTGGATCCTGGCCAGGATCCCGCCCACGGACGTATCACTGCTGATTTTCGGGATCATCTGGGCGGCTGCCCTGCTGCTGCTTTTCCGTGCCCGGCGACACCCGGCCATCTTTATGATGTTTGTGTATAGCTACGTCATAATCAGCCTGTCGCGGATGTTGAGCATCAATTTATTCCCGCTCAATCCACCCGTTGGCCTGCTCCCAATGGTCGACCCGATTACCAACGCCTTTTACGGGGAAGTGTACATTACAAAAGACCTGTTTTATTCGGGCCACACCTCTACGTTATTCCTGATATTTTTATGCCTGCGCCAGCAACGGGATCGGCTATTCACCTTCATCGGCTCGTTGTTGGTTGGGAGTCTGCTGCTGGTTCAGCACGTGCACTATACCATCGATGTGCTGGGTGCCTTTGTGTTTACGTACCCGCTCTATCGACTGGGAAAATGGCTGGCCCTGAGTGGCTGGAACCAGGTGGAAGAGTCTCAAAACGATTCTTTAGGCTGAATATGCCGCTCATCCGACGTGCGCTCGCCAAGCCTCAATCGCAGTCAATGGGCAGGTTTGTACCCGGCAGCTGGCAACAAACCACCCCCCGTACCCCTGTTAACCAGTCGGTTTCGATGGATTGGACGATTAAGGGTAAAATTAGCGTATTTCGGGTTTTTACAAATATTGGTCGTACAGGCTGATGTAGCATCGAAACGCCGTCTGTCTGTGCCAGTAAGGTACCGAATACATCAGCTAATTGGCTGATCAACAGAAAAAAGAACCTTTTATCAAGAAAATAGGAGACCGTGACCGGAATAGCTGTTAATTAAAGTCGCATTAATAATATTTCGGCAAAGTAATCCTAAAATTGTAAATTTCGTAGATTTGGGCTTTTATTGAACCGATCAAACTTGCGCCAATTAAACAAAGCGCAACAGCCGGTAGGCATCAACTACGGATCCTCCGCATTGTATACCACCGATATGAGCAAATTAGACTTGCCGCCCTTTAAACTGGGCGAAAAAATTACCCCGGAACAACGCCAGTTTTTCAACAAGAACGGCGTCATTGTGTTCCGTAATTTCATCGAGCCTCAAACGGTAAAACTTTTTATCAGTGAGGTTGAACGCATTGAGAAAGAGTGGCTGGCCGAAGGGCGTGATAAAGTAAATGGCATTCCGCTGAAATTTGGTCAGGACGATAACGGCAATCCCATGATTCAGCGCATGTGCTTCCTGTCGCAGCATAGCAATGTGCTCCACGAATTTTTGCAGGACCCCCGTCTGCAGGCCGTTGTTGACCTGCTCCAGCCCTACGAGGGGCGTATTGCCGAAATCGAAAAAGATGGCCTTATCCTGAACCATTACGTTCGTACGCCCAACAGTAAATTCTCCCAGATGGGCTGGCATACCGATAGCCCCCGCGATATTTTTCTGGGGCAGCGTATCATGCCGATGCTCAACGTGGGTATTCACCTGAATCCTACCCCCTACGAGAATGGTGGATTACGGGTTATTCCGGGTACGCACAAGCAGGGTATCATTAAAATGCTGTTCCGTAAAAAGTACTTCGTGGATAATGACCCCGACAAACAGGAAATCGGCTTCGATATCAACGCGGGCGACTTATCGGTACACGACGGTCGGTTGTGGCACCGGGCGCAGCAATCGCCCTATGTGGGCGAAGCCAGCCGTCGGCGCGTGATGTACGTGCCCGTGGTAACGGGTAAGTACATGCCCAAGAGCGAGAATAGTAAAACACCCTTCTACCACCGCTTTATCTCGAAAGTAAATATTTAATCACGTTATAAGTCGGTACGTGGCTGGTGCATCTGTTAATCGTGCGCCAGCCACGTAACCTTTATACGACTATAGTCTACTCTATGACCTATGCCCTCATTACGGGAGCCAGCCGGGGTATTGGCCTGGCTATTGCCCGCGAACTGGCCCGTCGGAAATTCAACCTGCTACTGGTAGCCCGTTCAGCACCTGCGCCGGAGCAGACCGCCCGCCAGCTGGCAACGGAATATGGCATCCAGACGGATTTTCTGGCCATTGACCTGGCCGAAACCGGAGCGGCCCGGCAGGTATACGACTGGTGTACCGGACAACAAATACGCGGTTCAGATGCTGGTGAATAATGCCGGTTATGGCTTGAGTGGTTCCTTTGAAAAACACTCCCTGGCGGAACATACCGACATGATGCGCGGTTAACATGACGGCTCTGATTGAACTAACGTATCTCTTTCTTCCCCAGCTTCGGCAACAGGCCATCCTGGCGGACCCCAACCAGGCGGGTCGAAAGCGTATATTCTGAACATCGGCAGCTCGGCTGCTTACCAGGCTATACCGGGTACTCAGTCTGTATTCAGCCTCCAAGTCGTTTGTACTTCAGTTTAGCCGGGGTCTGCATCAGGAACTAAAAGGCTCGTCGGTATCCGTCACCTGCGTTTGCCCCGGCTCTACAGACACCAATTTTGTCGATCGGGCTCAAATTGGGGAGAAAGGACGCAAGGCCGCCGAAAAAGTAAATATGACGCCCGAAGCAGTAGCCCGGCAAGCCGTAGAAGCAACGCTGGCGGGTAAAGCCGAAGTGGTGACGGGCCTCCTCAACAAAGCTGGCAAGTTCATGGCGTGGCTATTACCTAAAGGATTGAGTGGAGAAAACCGCTGGTAGTATCTATGATTAGCCACAACCAACCTATGGTTTAAAAACGACAAATGCCATAACTCTAACGCTGTGGCATTTGGCAGTTTTAAACCATAGGTTGGTTGTCTTCAGGATTCAACATGAATCTCTACCCGAATGAGTTGAGAATTGAAATAAGGATCACCAGTCGCTACCTCTATAGTTGCCTCTCCGGCATCTCTTGCCAAAAACATGACAGTATTCGGGCTGCCCATCGGCGACAAAATAGAACGGTCATTTTGTATTAACCCAGGAATGAAAGGCCCTAATTGTTCAACAACCGTCTCGCCCATCTCTACAAAACCACCACTAGCCTTGACTACCAACACATCGCCAATACGGAGGTTATCGGTGAGGGCAGGCTCTGGATATCGTCAACCTCGATTAGACGAACCATTGACTTAAACCAGCGTTTCCTGAATGGCGACTTCGATCAGATCGTCCTGCACATCTTCTTCCTCTCCCCAATCTTCGGTCTTCCTCATGTTTATGGGAAGCACTTTCAGTATCCTGAGGAGCACTGGCCAGGTTTGGGATAAATACGGCCAGCAAAAGCATAATCCGTTGCATTGATGTCCGTACCGCCCGTAATCGGACGTCCATCGCGAGTGATTGAGCCGGGCAACTGATAACACATGATCGACGTTTGATCGGCCGCTGTTCCTATGATTTTTGCGGGATCGAGCGGAGTCAGCACCTGAGCATTAACCATTGCCTTGTTCCAACCCTGGGTTTGCAGGAAGTAAGCATAGGCTTTCGCCGGATCAATTCGCGAAATCAATTCCTTACGCATATGCTCATGGGGAAAGCCCAGCGTATGCCCGGTTTCGTGCCGAATTACCCGGAAAAATTCCGAATCACGCGTAGCCATGGTAAATCCCTGCAAATTCATGGTTTGCCGAGCGGTCGGAATCAGCATGACATCAGTTCCCAGATACGACCAGTAACCACCCGCCACCCCGCGAGATGCGAACATTACCCGTTCCGGCCGTTTCGACAAACGAAATACAAGCCGTTTGGTCCAGGCATTCATATGGCTCACAATCCGTTTGCGCAAATCAGCCGGTGTGGCCTCCATAAAACTCACTGTCAGTCGGCGGGGTGTAGGCCCCCAATACTTACTGGTGAGCACTGTAAGGAACTGCGGCTCCAATATTGCATCGGCTAGTAAGGCAATTTCGGCCAGTGCCCCAGAACGGGTGCGTTGACGGGATTGACTTCGATAGCGACCTTGGATGCTTTTTCAAGCAGGCGGGTCGGCACCGTTTTTATGCTACAGCCAATATGGCTTTCCGTCAGGCTTACGTGCCCGTTACTATCTTGGGTGGTCGTTGTTGTCTTCATAGTCACCATTATCGTGCCTGATGATTACTAGCATCATTCGATGATGATTTGTTTGGGGAGGTTTTCATGTAGTCTTCTGGTTAAAAGGTTAAAAAAGTAATTCTTTAAATTATTGAAAAGGAAAAGTGGACGTCGTCAGACGTAGACTTGTTTACTCGTTCTCTGGTCTGATTGGGCCTTAAACCGGCAGATTCACGTTTGAACAGAGCAAAATTCAAGCTGTTTTCGTCAGTCAAAGCACATCGCTTTTATAATTGATTTCAAGGGTAAAAAACCCGTTTTTCTTGAGTGTTTCTACGCATTTTACCGGTTTATATCAGCCAAGAATGAGATTCATAGTTGTTGCTCGATACAGATAGAGTTGATGTTGCCAACTACTAGTCTACCGAAGCTGGTTTCCAGTCGGGGTTACTACATGATAAAACCAGACTCAACTATCCTGGACTGCATCTTGTGGCATTCACCATTTTTGTACTTCGCTAATGAATGGCACTTTATTTGCCACGGATACAGTTGTACACAGTATAACTTTATAAAGACGTTGGATGCTGGACTGAACATTTCTACCTCATTCCATTGCGTGCCGACGTCCAACCAACACATGCAATTTTCCGACTTATCATTAATTGATCCAATCCTGAAGGCCCTCGCCGAAGAAGGATATTCCACCCCAACCCCTATTCAGCAACAAGCCATTCCGATGCTATTGAATCGACGGGATTTGCTGGGTTGCGCCCAGACCGGCACGGGTAAAACAGCCGCGTTTGCTATTCCTATTCTGCAATTGCTGAACGAAGAACGTAGCAGAAACCCCAAAGCTCCCCGGCGCATTAAAACGCTGGTGATGACCCCAACACGTGAACTAGCCATCCAGATTGCCGAAAGTTTTGCGGCTTATGGCAGGCACCTCAACCTGCGGCACACGGTTATTTTCGGCGGTGTTTCCCAACATGCACAGGTAAATTCACTCAAGGCGGGTATCGATGTGCTCATTGCCACCCCCGGCCGGCTGCTTGATCTGATGAACCAGGGTTTTGTATCCCTGCGGGATGTACAGTTTTTTGTGCTCGATGAAGCCGACCGGATGCTAGACATGGGCTTTATCCATGATGTCAAGAAAGTCATTGCGAAATTACCCGAGCGTCGGCAGTCGCTGTTTTTCTCGGCAACCATGCCGCCGGATGTAGCAAAACTTGCCGATACCATTTTACGTAACCCGGCTAAAGTTGAAGTAACTCCGGTTTCGTCAACGGCTGATACGATTGCTCAGGCCATGTATTTTGTAGACAACGACGACAAGCGTAAACTGCTGGTTCATATTCTGGAAGACCAGAAAATCAATCGGCCCTGGTTTTCGCCCGGACCAAGCACGGAGCAGATAAAGTGGTTAAAGACCTGCTGAAAGCGGGTATTGGTGCCGAAGCCATTCACGGCAATAAGTCGCAGAATGCCCGCCAGCGTGCACTCTCGAATTTTAAAAGCCGGGAAACGCGGGTGCTCGTCGCAACGGATATTGCCGCGCGGGGTATCGACGTGGATGAACTCTCGCACGTAATCAACTACGAGCTGCCCAATATTCCCGAAACCTACGTACACCGCATTGGCCGGACGGGCCGGGCGGGGCACGATGGTATTGCACTCTCGTTTTGTGATGAAGAAGAAACAGAATACCTGCGCGACATTCATAAACTGATTGGCAAGCGGGTACCCATCATTGACAACCATCCGTTTCCACCGGATTTCGACACGACCAAAGTAACGCCCGCCCCGCCCCAACGGCAGGGACAGGGCCGCAACCAGGGCCGTCAGGGGGGGGGTGGCCGTTCGAACGGGTCTTCCAACCAGGGTTCGTTCCGGCGGGATGATAATCGCAATAATGGTCGCCGGTCCGAAACGCCGGGCAATCGGGAGCAACCCCGCGCCACAAGTCAGAGCCGTCCCGCCAGCCAGGACAGGCCCGCACCCGGTCGGCGCGACGGGAACAGCAATGGCCCAAACAAAACCGGCACTACGGGCGAACGCCCCGGCCGGGGAACGGGCAACAGCCGTTACACGAATTTAGGCCCCGATAAAAACTACTAGACAGTATCTCCCCAAACAAAAGCCCCGGATCTCCATCCGGGGCTTTTTGCCTTTAAGCCAATGTCCGTATGTTTTCCCTTCTCCTCCCGATAAAGCGATGCTGCTTTATGCTTTATCCGTGGGCAACTCGGCTACTTCGGTTGCCAAAATGAGGTAACTCCCTGGCTAACAAAAACAGTTTCACCGTTTCACTTCCCCCGACCATTACGACCCTTTATCCTTGTGATATAGTTATTTCTTTTACAACACACCACACGACGGCAGACATTAGCAAGCACTTAACCACATTAGACTGATAACCAACTGATTAAGGTTTAGTAATTTTGCGTACAATATTATGTTGGGTGAATCAGGCAGGAATAAAAAAGCGTGTGTGCTGTCGCCCTGGCGACAACTTGCACGTCCCGGACAGACAGGCTTTTAGGAGTCGTTGGTTAACTCCGAATGATATTAGTAACACCCTAGTTAGGGTATTTTAGGGTTCTTGCTCCGCGTCTGATCTGACAGGGGGGAGGAGATAGATGAGTCTTTGATAATGAGGTATGAGCAAAAAATCAATTTTCGGTTAGATGCACTGAATTAGAATTTTCGACAATTAAATCGTGAGTTCATTATAAAAAAGTGAATTTCTACTCCGTTACTTTTATTGTCAGGGTATCTTGTGCCTATTGCCTGTCAAAACGATAAGAACGTAGTCCCAACCTCTGATGAACCTATCTCGGTACAGTCTGCTCGTAAGTGGTTTAGCCAAAAATTCGATGCTTCAAACCTGCGAGTTTCCCAAAATGGCAACATCAAGTCTTTGAATTGGGACAAAGCAAGTTACTATGATTTTCCGTCTGGAAAAGCGGTTTTAGTGTCTATCATTTACCAGTAAGCACTGGCTCCGGAGTACTCAATTAAAGGGAATAAAGGGAGCTCTGACAAAAAAGCACCCAAACCCGAGGTCTTCAATAGTGCCTTAGAGGTTGTTTAATGTTTCACAGGATGTGAGAGCCAGTCAGGTAGTTTTGAGGTGCGAACTTAAAACCTACCTCGATGAACTATCCGAGCAATCTGACTGACTCTCACCGGGCAGCCGGCGCTGTGGCACGCTATCAAAATTTTATTACCTGCCAAAATCGGGCAACCTAAACCCAAACAGTCCGTTAGAGCGATTATCAATGGCATTCTGTATGTACTCAAGGGTGGCATCTGCTGGCGCATGATGCCGGGCGATCTGCCCGATTGGCGACTGGTTTACTATTACTTCTGGCAGTGGACCAAGCAGGGTATAGTCAAGAAAATTCATGATAAACTCGTCACCAGAGTCCGTCTACAAGCGGGTCGGGAAGAATCACCTGGCCTGGGGCTTAATGATAGTCAATTGGTTAAATCCATGTCCGTCACTACATTGAAAGGGTACGACGGCAATAAAAACCTCACTGGCCGCAAACGCTTTATCATTGTAGATGTGCTGGGTTTGGTGCTAGCCTGGCGTTTGACAACAGCCAACGTGGGGAAGCGGGCCGGGGCTTTGTTGCTTTTTGCTGCCTTGGGCCAACGTTTCACGCGTTTGAAAACCATTCTAGCCGATCAGGGCTTTGACGGGGTTAATTTTCTAGCTACCGTCCAGGCGACTTATCGATTGAGTATTAATGTAGTGCGTGGGGTATTGGGCCACAAAGGCCTCCAACTATTGCCCAAACGGTGGATTGTCGAGCGCAGGTTTGGGTGGTGGGCCTTTCCTCGTCGGCTAGCTAAAGATTATGAAGTCAAAGAGTCTCATGCTGAGGCTATTATCTACTGGACAATGATTCGGCTGATGTCCAGGAAAATCTGTGAAACAAAATCTTAGACAACCTCTTAGACGTATCAAACCCTTCAATGTTTGTATAGAAAAGCCCTATTGGCACGCTTGAGTTATACTGAATTAGTGGAATGGCTACTCACCCCATCCCCAGTTTCGGCTCTACCCAGAGGGCTGTAAGGCAGCCTAAAAACAACAGTAACCAGACCCAGTCGGGGACTTGCGAAGTGGTTACCCGGTCTGGCAGCCTGTCCATTGATTTGTGCCGGGCGTGGGCCCGCATAAACTGATTGACTGCTACCCGCCTGGCAAAGGGGCTATCGGCGCGGAGTGAGTCGACGTACACCGCCAGTGAATCCTGGATGGGTTGCCAGCCCGACGCCGGGAAGGTTGCGCGGCCCGTTGCGACCCTTTCGTTCAGGGGGGATTGCGTTAGTTGAACCGTGTCGGACCCGATTTGAAGGGTAGGGGGCCGGTTGGGTAAGGGACTGGTGACCGTGATTTCCTGCGGCAACCGACTGAACACCGGAGCCTCTGCCTGAATGGTATTCTCGTCTGGTGGCGACAGGCGGGCCAGCACCGCCGTCCAGATGCGACTGTACGCCAGACTGTCGCCACTGAGGGCCAGTGGGAACGTTTCGCTCAGCAGGCTGACCCCCACGCGTCCGCTGCCCCGCTGAACCGCCACCGGATAGCCCGATACCATCCGTTGATTCAGGCTTTCGGCGAATTGATAGGGGAGGGCGTTCAACCCGTTACTAACCGGAACCAGGGCTTCATTCGTTGTCTTTCGGACCTGAAAGCGACTACCGACGGACTGATTGATGACCCGACTGTCGGCTTCGGGATTGGTCAGATTGATGAACAGCACCGATTTTCCGTCGGCAACGGCCTTCCGAATCGGGGCGTTGGACGCATTGACCGTCTCCGTAATGTAGAGGTCGGGAGCTTGTTTTCCTCCTTTGTTGATGCGCAGATTACTGCGGATGTTGGTTGAGAGCGTGGTCGAAACGGTCACCGTATGGCCTTGTTTTCCTAACCAGTTGGCCAGCGTTTTGCTCTCGAAATCGGGGCTGTTCAGCACGAACTGAATTGTAAGAGGCTGCGTTGGGCGAACAAAGTAACGGAGTGTATCCAGCACCGTGTTGCCCAGCACCATGGTTACCTGACTGCGCCCTCTGGCAAACGCCGGAAACTGAAGAGCAACCGTATTGTCGCCTTCGCGCAGAGAAACGCTGTCAACCGTTTGTCGGCCAAACCGGAGCCGGAGCCACTGTTTTTGCGTCGACTGAAGCCGCGCCGTCACGCGCTGCATTTCCCCCTGCCGGACCAGCCCTTTCCAGTAAACAGCCCGCAACTGGTCGGGTTGATTGTACGGCAACCATTCCAGGGCCGACTGACTGAGACTTGTCAGCGTTTCGGTCGGGAAATCCTGCCCCACGAGCGTGACCGAATCATACACGGCGTCGAGACTGCGGCTGGAGAACCGCTCCCGAATGTGCAGGCTATCCGCAAGCTTACGGGCTACCGCCGAGGGTACGTCGTTGCCGACCAGCATAACATGCGTGGCCGGCCGGTCGATGGACCAGTGAATGTTAGCAAAATACCCGGCCAGCAGAAGCCAGAGTAGTCCGTTCAACCCCAGCCGAATCCACTTGCGGGTAGATGTCAGCGATTGATTGCGAACGACGAACCAGACCTGAACGAGCAGCAGGACAAAGAGCGCTGCGGCAAGGAGCCAGGTTAGGGGGGTGTTCCAGTTGACGGTTGTGTGCATACAGGTTATTTCAGATGTCGCCAGAAGGCTTTTTCCAGCGTTCGGTCGCTGACGTAGGAGGGGCCGGTTTGTTCCGATGCGCTCGTCAGGGCGTACAGTTTCGTTTTCAATCCCGTTTTTTCCGCTGGCGAAATGAGTTTGCCCGAGGCCAGTTTCTGTAAGGTACCCAGCACCGACCAGTTGGCTACTCCGCTGTTCATGACCTGATTGGCCAGTACATTGCCGAGTTGCAGCGTTTCCTGCTTTTGCTGCGCCGTCAGCCGGGGCAGTTCCAGATACCCGATCACCCGCGAAACCAGCGTGGCCAGTCGCTCCTGACTGTAAGTACGTTCCTGACTGAACTGGTCCGTCACATTCTTGAACTCGCCGGTGAGCCGGGTTTCTTTCTCTTTCGTCTGGGGCGGGTCGAAGCCGGTTTTCTTCACGTAGGAGCGGGCTTTCTGCTGCGACTGTTTTAGGTATTTGAGCGCTTCCTGTTCAAAAGGCAGGGCTTTCTCGGGTTCGTACAGCCGTAAATGCAGCTCCGACTGCCACATATTTTCCAGCGCCATTTTTAGCAACGCTCTCGTGGATTGCTCGTGGAAGGTGTTGGTTTCGGCATCGTCGTGGCTGTGTACGTACTGCTCCATCATGGCCGCTATGGGGTCTTTGGCATCGTCGGCTTCTGATCCGCCACCGTGGCTGTGCCCGTGTTCGTCCTCATGCTGGGCGGGTGCTCCGTGGTCGCCTTCGCCTTCATCGTGTTTGTGCATGTAGGAATCGACGGAAGCCGCCAGACCCGACGTAGCGTCGCCCTCGGGCGGGCCACCCCCGCCACCGATAGACTTCTCGAACTCCTCACCCAGAAACTGACCGTAGCGTAGCCGCAGGGCTTTCTGGTCGAACCCAATCTCGTTCGACTGGCTCTTGAACGCCTGCGTTTTTTCGGACGTTTTTTTGCGGGTTGCAATTAGTTTTTCGGTGTCGATAATAATCTGCCGCTGACTCCGGAAGTACTCCGGCATGATGTTGACCGCCATGGTGGCCAGCTCACTTTCCTCCAGTTGAGTCGTGTCTTTGTACACCACAAAATACGAGTCGGACTTGGTGAAGTTCGGCTCCGGCTGGCGGTTGTCGAACGCGGCCCAGTAGTAGTACAGTTCGTCGCCAGGGGCGAATTGCAACGCCTTCAGGTCAAGAATTTTAGTGAGTTTGGCTTCTTTAAAATTGGCCTGTCCCAGCGGGAATTTCATCTCCCGAAACTTAACATTTTCGCCCGAGCCCCGCGCTACGGTAGCGACAATATAGGCCTGCGACACGCTGAAATCGTCGGAGATCCTGGCCGAAACAGTCAGCGTTTTGGGATCTTTCAGGTAATGGTAGGTGTATAATTCTTTCGAGGTTGGTTCGATTTTGGGAGCCAGGTCGGGCCGGGCTTCGAGCCGGTAAAAATCAGACTGGTAAACGAGCGAATCGCGGTTGTTGTCCGTTCGCCAGTAGGCTTTGATGGCGTACAGGCCGGAATTGATCAGCCGGTCCTGGTGCGTAAACCCATTGCCCGTGTTTCTGAACGGTATGGCCTGCCCCCGGCTCCCCACCAGTTTCACGGTTAGGTTTCGGTTGTCGCTGAACTGTACCTGCCAGGCCAGCGACGACCCCACCACCGATGCCGCATTCAGGCTGGTCGAACTCGTTGCCGGGAGCCGCGTATAGGCCGGAGGCTGAATCCGTAACGTCGCCTGCTGGAATACGGGTGCTTCGGGGTTGAGTCGGGCATGATAGCCGCCAGAAAGCCTTTTTTTTCGGGGACTGTCCTTGGGTGTCTTCGCTAGCAGCGGGTACCCGACGTAAACGGTCAGTGCGGCCAGCAGCAACAACCCGTACAGCCCCGCCTTCGACCAGATAACTACCGGCGTTGGCACGTGCTGAATCTGCTGGTTTAACCGGTCGAGCTGGAGTTGTTCAGCCAGGTTCAGGTTGGGTTTGGTAAGTAGGGGCAGACTGTATTCAACGTCACCAACGCGCTGGTGAATCAGCCGAACGGCCTGTGGCTTTTTGTCCTGATACAGCCTGCTCAGGAAAACACCCGCGCCGAAACCGGCTGCACTCAGGACGAATGCCCAGACGGATTGCTCCAGAAAAGTAGCGGTCAGCAGGTAGACCGTTGCGGCCAGCAACAGGCACCGCAGCAGGGCGTTGGCGTACAGCTGGTAAGTTACCGATGCGATAAGGCGTTTAAGTTCGTTCATGCGTTTTTGGTCAGTGCCAGCCAGCGTTCGAGAATCAATAAACCGATGAGCAGGAGCAATAGTACCTGCTGACTACCCGCATGCTGCTCTTTCGGGGGGGCGTCGGTTGGAACAAACAGGGCATCCAGTTCCTGTTTGCTCAACGATTTCGTATTTGTTTCCAATCCATAATGCCGCAAAATGTGCAGGCCCAGCCACTCCGGCAATTGCCCGCCTGCTACCCGGTCGGAGGTTTGGGGCGTCAGCGTTTCGTTGCTGAAAACAACGTTCGGTAAGGCCGACTGTTGCACCGCCGAAACAACGTAAAGCGTTTGTGGCGATGGTTTGTCTGGTAGATGGTCGGTGAGTATGAGGTCGTAGGGTTGATTGGGCACTGGTTTTTTAGTCACGGCTACCTCCAGGCCGTACACATCCGTCAGGGCTGTCAGTGCGGCTTCAACCGTTTGCTGCTCTGCTTTATCCCGGTACTGAATCAACGTTTGCATAGCCCCAGTATGGGCGGGGGCGGGTTGGAATGTCAGGGTAGCATCCCGTGCCGGACTGACGACGAGTTTGCCCGCCCGGTTGATGAATACGGTTCGATTGCCGGTTGCCGGTAAATAGGCTCGCGGCTGCGTTGTTGAATCGACCGCCGTGTGGAGCCGAAACCGGAGGGGAACCGTTATCGTCGGCACATCACTCAGGGACCGTGTCGGAGCGAGGTAGAGGTGCAACACGGTGTTTTTGCCGTCAAGCTGGTTGATAGCCGTTTGCAGGGCTAAAGGGCCAAATGAGGTTTGTGACGCTGGTAGCCCGAATGGTGCCTTTACCGGGTCCAGCGACGGAGTAGCCCAGATAACGCGCTCGCCCTTTTGCTGCGCTTCGGCTAGCTCAAACCGGAAGTTAGTCAGCACTGCCTGACTGGGTTGCACCAGATGGACGCGCTCAATGCGGGGCGGCTGGGCAAGCCAGTTCAGCAGCGGTTTTGCCAGTAAGATAGCCAGCAACACCAGGAGTAAGCAGCGGAGAATGAGCAGGAGTACATTATCCAGCCGTAGCCCCCGACTTTGTTGCTGCCGCGCTTCGGTAAGCCATTGCATAGCGGCCCAGGGCAGGGGTTTTCCCTGCTTCTGGTGCCAGAAATGAATGGCAATCGGAATAACGACCGCCAGAGAAGCCCAAAGGAATAATGGCTCAATAAAGGGCATTAGCTTGGTTTAAGGTATTGGGTTTATGGTATACGGTTTATGGTTCACGGTTTACGGGGACGCCAGTACGGTTTGTTGTGCGTCAGCCAACCGTAAACCGTATACCATAAACCGTAAACCTCTCTCATGTCAATAAAAACTGCTTCAACACCAGCGCTATCGGGTCGCTTAGTCGAACCCGGATGAGCCGGACGTGTGGTATCCGTAAACTGTCGTCCAGCTTGTCCAGGTAGGCTGAGGCCCGTTCGCGGACAGTATCCCGGATGGCATCGGCCTGTAATTCGATGGCGGCACCCGTTTCCAGGTCCTGAAAGCGGTAAAAACCCCGCATCGAGAAATCAACTTCCTGGTCGCCGAGGAGCTGAAAAAGGACAATTTCCCGGCGTGGTCCGGCCACGGACTGAATCAGTTGTACCCATTCATCGCTGACCTGCAAAAAATCCGACGCGATGATGAGCATTTCGGCCTGCTTGCGGCTGAACGTCGGCACCGAGCCAGCCTGGTTTTCCCACGCGCCAGCCGCTTTTACGGCTTGCAGGGTCGACAGGATTTTCTGAAACCGCGACGACGGACCGTGCCGGCTTTCTGCCGGAACCAGCGGTTGAACGGTTCCCTGTTGCAGGGCGTATAAACTCAGGTGGTCGCCCTGCCGGTTACTCAGGTAGGCCAGCGAAGCCAGCAGGATCTTAGCGTACTGCAGCCGGTTGATACCCGCTTCGGTGTAGTTCATCGACCCCGACAAATCGAGCAGTAACCGGATTTGCTGATTGCTCTCCGTCGCTGATTCGCGCACCAGGTAGTGGTTCGTTTTGGCGAACAGCTTCCAGTCGATACGTTTCGGGTTGTCGCCGGGTACGTAATGCCGGAACTGCTCAAACTCCGTCCCTATTCCCGACCGTTTCTATGCCTGGATTCCCAGCAACAGTTCATCACTGACCAGTTTGCCGGCCAGCTGAAGGTTGTTGAGTTTGATGAGCTCGTTGATAGCATGGTTTTTTGTCTTCGGTTGTCACTTAGAGTCTCCCAAGCTACGACGGAGATACCGCAGAAGACAAAATCTATTTGATGGCCTTCATCAATTCATCAATCACCTTATCCGTTGTGATGCCTTCGGCTTCGGCGCGGAAGTTGAGCGCGATACGGTGGCGTAGGATAGGGTAGGCCAACGTTTGAATATCGTCGGGAATAACCGAGAACCGTTCGTTAATACGGCCCGCGCTTTTGCGCACAGAACCAGCGCCTGTCCGGCACGGGGCCCCGCACCCCACTCGCCCCACTGCTTCACAAACGCCGACGGAGAATTTTCGGACGCGATGCCCGCACCAGCCGGTTGATGTAGTCGATCAGTTCGTCGCTGATGTGTACCTGCCGGGTCAGGGTTTGCAACTGGAGAATTTCCTGATCAGAGAGAATCGTGTTCAGGACGGGGCGATGGGTGCCTGTGGTACTTTTCAGGACCATAAGTTCTTCCTGCTCCGACGGATAGCTGAGTTTGATGTACAGCAGAAATCGGTCGAGCTGCGCTTCGGGCAGCGGATAGGTTCCTGCCTGCTCAATGGGGTTTTGGGTCGCAATAATCAGGAAAGGCTTCGGTAGCTCATAGTCCGTACCGTTGTAGGTGACTTTGTACTCCTGCATGGCTTCGAGCATGGCCGCCTGAGTTTTGGGGGGTGTCCGGTTGATTTCGTCGGCCAGCACCACGTTGGCGAACAGGGGTCCCCGGTTAAAAACGAATACCTTATGGCCCGTTTGGTGGTCATCTTCCAGCATCTCCGTACCAACGATGTCGCCGGGCATTAGGTCGGGAGTAAACTGAATTCGTTTGAAATGCATGGAAAGTGCACGGCCATTGTGCTGACCATGAGCGTTTTAGCTAGTCCCGGTACTCCTTCGAGCAGGCAATGCCCGCCCGCCAGCAACGAAATCAGTACTTCGCTGATAGCTTCCTGCTGTCCGATGATTACTTTGCCAATTTCGTCCGTAGCTGAGGCAGCTTGCCGACCAGCGTTTTGTAGTGGGTTAGTTCGGTTGATTCCAAGGGTTAATTCGTTCAGGTTGTACGTGTTTAATGATGAATTACTAATTGTAGGTTGTAAAAGAATTTGTCTATCATTCATCATTCATCATTCATCATTCATCATTCATCATTCATTTAAGCTGTCAACGCATAGGTGACGATGTTTACGCCGAATTTGGTATTGTCTTCGGCCAGAAAACGTTTGTTCCGGAAGTCGTAATCCCACTCGCAGCCGTAATCTTTATTGCTGTATAAAACCCCAATACGACCATTGATGGTGATGGCTTTCAGGTAATCATGCACCAGGTCGTCGCCCCAGCCATTCAATTCAAACGAGGTAGTGGGCGGGCCTTTGGGAAACTTGAAAAAACAGGTATAAATGGGGTGAGTATTGGGGATTTTCTGTAAGGCCTTCGGCCCAAAAGTTCGGGCCATTTCCTGCTCGAATGATTTGGCAAACAGCCCGTCTATGTCATGGTTGCAATCATCCACAAATACAAAGCCGCCGTTTTGTACGTACCGTTTGAAATGGTCGCGCTCCACTGCCGAAAACTCGACCAGTTTATGGCCGCTGAGGTAGCAGAACGGACTTTTAAACAAGTCGGGGCTGCTCAGTTGGACGACCTTCTCCTTCTGGTCGACGGGCAGGGTTGTGTATTCAACCAACGAATGCATCAGGTTCGATGGCATCCGCTGGTCGGTTTCCCAATCGCCGGAGGTGTACTGGATGCGGGTGAAAAAGAACGGTTTCAAAGGCGTTTGTTGAGTCTGATGAAGTAGTAAGCTTATTGGTCCAGCGATTTTTCCATCACGTAATCATCCATGATGAAGCCATTGCCGATATCAATCGTTTCGTTGGCCACGTGCCGGAAACCCAGGCGTTCGTAAAACTGAATGGCTTTGTTGTGCCGGTTCACGTTGAGCGACAGCGTCGTATTCTGCCCGGCTTTTGCCCGCTCAGTTGCCTGTTCGATCAACTGTTTCCCTACGCCTTTACCCTGACTGTTAGGCAACAGGTAAATCTTGTGAATCTTGGTTTTGGGCGCTCCTCTGTAATCCAGTTCGTAGGACAGAAACCCCAGGTAGTTCCCGCTGTCACTTTCGCGGGCCAGCAGAAAAACGTGGCTTTTTTCGTTCAACTGTGCTTTCAGTGAATCGGGGCTGTACATCATCTCCAGCATGTAGCTAATCTGCTCCGGCGATAATATCGCTGCGAAGGTAGTGGGCCATGTCTGGTGCGCAATGGTTTGAATAACGGCTAGCTGGGCTTCAGTGGCCGGGGTAATGGAAATCATCCGGTGTCCAATTGTGGGGGTCGGGTGCTCACTCGACCCAGATACCAATGTAGGCAAATAATACAAGTTAATAGGTATAGACTACTCAAAATTTAACCCGAAGCCAGCCCTGCGGACGTTTGGGATGTAAAAAAACAGCCGGTTGGCAGCCTGTACATAACCGGCGGGACCCGGCCAAAATGTGACTCTGCATAGAGGTACTCAGCAGGGCATGCCCAGTGTGGGCATCCTGGCCGGTACAGGGATTCATGGTTACCTGTTGCCGCCTGCGGAACGGTTCTCTCATAAGACACGTCTTGTCATAACGTTCCCCGCAGTGTGAGGACCAGATTGCGGCCCGGCGCGCTGATACCCGACGCAAAAACCCGGTAATTACGGTCCAGTATGTTCTCCAGCGATGCCTGGATCTGAAGGTACCGGTTGGCCTGGTAGCTGGCCCGCAGGTTGATGGTTTGCCAGGCAGGCATCCCCTGCGGAGTGGCATACACCAGGTTGTCTTCTCCCACCGGATTGTACTCATGCAGGCGTTTCCATCCGTTGAAGAGGACGTTGGCTTCGGCCCGAAATTGTTTGACCGTCAGGCGAAGGCCGCCCTTGCCGTACAGGGGGGGGATGTGGTCGAGCGGATAGCCGGTAGTATCGGTCCGGATGCGGCCCCGCGTATAGGTAGCCGTACCAAATAGCGTGAGGGAGGACGTCAGATTAACGGCCAGCTGGGCATTGACTCCGTACAGCCGGGCCCGCTGGGCGTTGGTCTGCGTCACAATTCGACTGGGCTGTCCGTTGTACACCACCTGCGACTGTCCGTTCAGGGTACCGGGTTGAGTAGTGATGGCATTGGTATAAAGGGTATAGAATCCGTCAATTTCCAGCGTTACCCGCTCAGCGAACTGTCGGCGGATACCCGCGTCGAGGGTGTATGTCCGCTCGGGTTTCAGCGTTGGATTGGGCACGATGAGCGTACCGGCTACGGACTCGAACACCTTAGCCAGGTCATCGACGTTGGGTACCCGGTAGCCCGACGCCAGCGAACCCGACAGTTGCCACTTGCCCGACAGGCGCGTTACCCACCCGAGGCTACCCGTCAGCGCACCGGACTGCTGGGTGATGTCGTCGAATGGAAACGGGAAAAAGGTTTTGTCGTTGAACCGGGCAGCCAACCGGTTGTAGGCGTACCGCGCCCCGTAGGTCAGCGTCGAGCGGGTGCTCATCCCGATTGTGCCCGATGCGTACCCGGCCAGCGATTGGGTAGTGGACCCGCCGTCGGGGTAGCGCGTATCCAGCGGGTCAATTTTGCCGGTCTGCACATTCTCCCGGTAGGCACTGGAGTTGACGGCATTATACGTGCCTTCCAGACCGTAGCGCAGCGTATGATTTGGGGTCAGTTTCTTTTTCAGGTCGGCGTTCAGCGTCCACACGCCCACCCGTTCGGTGCGGTGTTGCAGGCCGTAATTACCGAACCGGCGGTTGTGGCGACTCTCTTCTATGGCCTGATACCCCGCAATCAGGTGCAACTCATCGGCCATACCTGATGAAAAGGATTGGGTCAGGCTGTACGCCGTCAGCAACCGTTTTTGCGGGCCGTAGTACCACTGGGCATGACTGAGCATACCCTGGGCATTGGTCTCCGACAGGCGGTCGTAGCGCGGAATATCGGTGCTGGTCGAAAATTGAACGTTCAGCAGGTGCTTGGTCCGGTCATTAGGCTGAAACAACACTTTCTGGAGCAGGTCAATCTGTTTATAGCCGGACGGTACCTGTACCGTCGGGTCGGGGTTTACCCGTTGCACGTCGGCTTTGTCTTCGTAACCGGCGTAGGTAGGGCGCAAACCTAGCGTGCCCATGTCGGCGTTGCGCTGTTTCCCCTGCCGCAAATCGCCAAAGTCCGACGCGGTGACACTGCTGGTGAGCGCCCAGCGCCGAAAACCCACGTTCCAGTCGGCATGGGCCGTTTTCTCTTGCATGGCACTGCTGTACCGCACAAACCCGTTGGCATTGATGGTTGGCGTGCCTGAACTGCCCAGCCGGGGCGACAGCGTTTGGACGTAGATAACTCCCCCCAGGGCATCGCTGCCGTACATGACGGAGCCGGGGCCGAGGGCAATCTCGACGCGTTCGGCTACGGCATTGTCGATGGTGATGCTGTTCTGCAAATGGCCACCCCGAAATATGGCGTTGTTCATACGAACGCCATCTACTACCATCAGAATCTTGTTGGCCTCGAAACCCCGTAAAATTGGACTTCCGCCCCCCAGTTGGCTTTTTTGCACCAGCACCTGACCACTTTGCTGTAGTACCTCGGCCAGGGTAGGCTGATTCATAAATCGCAGTTCGCTACGGCTCAGCACCCGGATGGGCTGCGCCACCTGCGAGGCCGATTCCTGCCCCCGGTTGGCCGATATGACCACCTCATTGAGGGAGAAGGGAGCCTCTGCCAGTAGCACGGTAAAGTTCAGGGCGCGCAACTGCGCCAGGGTGTACGTGGCTGTCTGATACCCGATCTGCCGAAAGCTGAAGGGCCCATCGCTGGCCAGCGGGCTGAGGTCGGCTAGGCCGGCGCGGTCAGTAAACTGGGGCGTGGTTAAGCCCGTTGAGGCACCCCTGATTTCTACTGTTTCAATAGGCTGGAGTGCGCTTTTGCTCTTCACCATCACCGACTGACCTGAAACAAATAAAGGGAGCAGGATACTGTAAAGAAGGAAGCGTTTTTTCATGTACTGTTGATGAAGGAGTAGCGTAAAAGACGCTTTTACTGGTACAAAGCTAAAACCCTGTTCCAAATTCTCCCAGAAAAAGAGTCTAGCAGCACCAAATTTATTTCGTCTGAACCCATCTGAAGGCAATAATTAATTGGAACAGATCCAGTCAATTAGCGTAAACGAGTTGTGGATGGAGCCATAAACAGAATATTTTCCTGAGTCTATTCCTGTGAAACGACCCTGAACTTGCCTAAGTTTGTCCTGCGGGTGCTTCTGACCTCGACCGTGTTGATTGGTCCTGATCGTTCGTGCTGTCCGACACGTTCGAAACGGCCCGTTAAAACAAGCTACAAGTAATGATTGGGAACAATCTGGATTTTTACCTGAGTCAGGGTTATTTTCGGATGCAGCAGGATGTTTTTACCTGTCAGTTTGTCCAATTCAACGATACGGTGCACGCCGTACAGTGGCTGCGTGTTGTGCTGGCCAACGTACGCTACGGACCAAAACAGAACCGGCTGCTGCGGATAAACACCCCTTTTTCGGTGGTGGTGAAACCGTTCGTGCTGACAACCGAATTACGAAACCTGTACGCCCAGTACCGGGCAGCCATCGACTTCGACGCGCCATCCTCCATCGAAGCCTGTTTGCTGGATGGAACGCGTCGGAATACATTCGATACGCAGGTAGTTGAGGTGCGGGATGGTGACCGGCTCATTGCCGCCGGTATCTTCGACACTGCCCCCCAGAGCATCATGGGGGTGATGAATTTTTACCATTTCGACTACCGAAAACAAAGCCTCGGCAAGTTCCTGATGTTACAAAAAATGAACTACGCGCTGGCAAAGAAAAAACTGTACTACTATCCAGGTTATATCGTTTATGAGTACCCGAAATTTGACTATAAACTGTTTCCCTGCGTGGACGCTACCGAAGTGCTGGACAGCCTGAGCGGTACCTGGCTTCCGTTTTCGTGGGATACGATGGCTACCCTGTCGACCACACTGATTGACGAATACAAAATCAGGAATGACCCCGGTTTTTGACGAAGGTAAACCAGTCTCACCCGTTCCCAGTACGCACTTTATCACAAACATTCGCTCTTTTTATGACGCAATTTTTCTCTGTTCTGCTGGTTGTTGCACTTGGTTGTACGGATACCCTGCTGGCACAAACGTCCCCGGCAACAACACCAGCCGATACCAGTACCAACACCGTATTCAAGGGCATGACCTGGCGCAACATCGGCCCCACGCGGGGTGGCCGGTCGCTGGGTCGGCGGGGTCCCCGTCCCGCAAACTGGAATACTACTTCGGGGCCGTGGGCGGTGGCCTCTGGAAAACCACCGACGGCGGTAAAACCTGGAACCCCGTAACCGACGGAAAAATAAGCAGTTCCTCGGTAGGGGCGGTGGCCGTTGCCGAAACAAACCCCGACATGGTGTACATCGGGACCGGGGAAACCCAGCTTCGGGGTAACATCATGCAGGGCGACGGAGTCTATAAATCGACCGATGCCGGGAAGACTTGGAAGAACGTCGGCTTGAAAAACACGCAGGCTATCGCCCGTGTTCGGGTGCATCCCACCAATCCTGATATTGTATACGTAGCTGCCCTCGGCCACCCGTATGGCCCGAACGAGGAGCGGGGTATTTTTCGCACCACGGATGGGGGGAAGAGTTGGAAAAAAGTCCTCTACAAAGGCGATAAAGCCGGTGCCGCCGACCTCATCATCGACCGCACGAACCCGAATGTGTTGTACGCGTCCATCTGGCAGGTGTACCGCACGCCCTGGAAAATGTGGGGTGGGGGTGGAGCCTGCGGCCTGTTCAAGTCCACCGACGGGGGCGATACCTGGACCGACCTGACCCGCAATCCGGGAATGCCCAAAGGAACGGTTGGTAAAATTGGCGTAACGGTTTCGCCCGTTGACCCGAACCGGGTGTGGGCCATTGTGGAAGCCGAAGACGGGGGCGTGTACCGCTCCGATGATGCCGGAATGACCTGGAAACGCACCAACGACGAGCGCAAACTCCGGCAGCGTGCTTTTTACTACTCCCGCATCTACGCCGACCCGCTCGACAAAAACACGGTGTATGGCCTGAACGTGAACTTTTACAAATCGACGGATGGCGGGGTGAAGTTCAACAAAACCATTACCGTTCCCCACGGCGATAACCACGACCTATGGATTGACCCGACGGATTCGACCCGGATGGTTGCTTCCAACGACGGCGGGGGCTGCGTGTCGAACAACGGCGGCAAGACCTGGACCGACGAAGATTACCCGACCGCCCAGCTCTACCACATCACCACCACCACCGATTTCCCCTACCAGGTGGCCGGTGCCCAGCAGGACAACTCGACCATTGCCGTACCCAGCGAAGGCTGGACCAATTTTCAGGCCCGGGGCAACAGCATCGAAAAGAAGGAATGGTCGTATGACGTGGGCGGTGGCGAAAGCGGTTACATCGCGCAGGACCCGAAGAATCCCGATATTTTTTACGCCGGTAGCCAGGGAGCACTGCTCACGCGTTATAACCGGATGACGGGCCAGACCCGCGACGTGCAGGTATATCCCCGTTTCTTCTCGGGCGAACCGGCCAGTGCCTTGCCCGAACGCTGGCAGTGGACGTTCCCCATCGTGTTTTCGCCCAAAGACCCCAACCGGCTGTACGTTTGTTCGCAGCACGTCTGGATGACGACCAATGAAGGGCAGACCTGGGAAAAAATAAGCCCCGACCTGACGCTGGCCGACACGGCTACGCTGGGTAAAACCGGGGGCGTGATTACGATGGATATGAACGGCCCCGAAATTTACGGAACCGTGTTTGCGCTGGCGCCTTCGTACCACGATGTCAACACCATTTGGGCGGGTTCGGATGACGGATTGCTGCACATCACCCGCGACCACGGCAAAAGCTGGCAGCGCATTACGCCACCCGACATGCCCAAACACACCCGTATCAGTATCATTGAGGCTTCCCGCGCTAAACCCGGCACGGCCTACGTAGCCGCCAAGCGCTACCAGATGGACGACCGCGCCCCCTACATCTGGAAAACGGACGACTACGGCAAAACCTGGAAAAAGATAATCAATGGCATTCGAACCGACGCGTTCGTCCATTCGATTCGGGAAGACATCACGCGCCCCGGCCTGCTGTACGCTGGTACGGAACACGGTATTTACGTATCCTTTACCGATGGCGATACCTGGGAACCCCTCCGCCTGAACTTGCCCGATACGCAGATTGCCGATTTGCAGGTGACCGAGAAAGATATCGTGATTGGTACCCACGGGCGGTCTATCTACGTGCTGGACGATGCCGCGCCGGTGCGGGAATACGCGGCTGGGCTGGAGAAAGAACCCATCTATTTCTTTAAACCCTATTACGCCGTTCGGCGGGTTCAGCCGGCTGTGTTTCAGTACCACCTGGCTAAGCAAGCAGATAGTGTAAAGATTGAGATTCTGGATGCGTCCGGCCTGCTCATCCGGTCCTTTACCGGCGACAAACCCAAATATCCGAAGAAGGATGAGGAGGACGATGAAGAAGGACCGCCAAAACCAAAGATGCCCACCACGGCCGCTGGCCTGAATAAATACGAATGGGATTTGCGGTACCCCGGCTCCACCGATTTCAAGGGGATGATTATGTGGGGTGCCCGGCCCATCAACGGTCCACTGGCGGTACCCGGCCAGTATCAGGTGCGGCTCACGGCGGGCGGCAAAACCATTACGCATCCGTTCGAGGTTAAACTCGACCCCCGCCTGAAAGACGTTTCAGCGGCTGATGTCGACGAGCAGTTTAAACTGGCCATGAAACTCCGCGACCAGACCAGCAAAGCCAATGAAGCCGTAATTCAGATTCGGTCAGTAAAGGAAAAACTGGCGAAACAGCCCAACACACCGGCCAACAAAAAGATGCTCGAACAACTGGGTGCTATTGAGGAGAACCTGTATCAGATCAGGAACCAGAGCGGGCAGGACCCGCTGAACTTCCCCATCAAGCTGAACAACCGGCTGGCAGCCCTCTGGCGCAGCGTTGAAACGGGCGATGCCAAACCCACCGATGGTTCGTACAAAGTGTATGAGGAACTCTCGGCGGAACTAAGTCACGAACTGGCAGAACTCGATACGCTGCTCAAAACCAAAACGGTTCAGCGCATCGGGATGTAGGGTTTTAAACACGTTTTATCATTATAAATGGTCTCCTTTTGTCATTCCGACGATAGGAGGAATTTTAAAGTTACTCGTTGGGAAAGTCAAAGATTCCTCCTATCGTCGGAATGACAAAATTACCCCGATGAATTTTATTTTCTTCTTCAAGAATCTCAATACTTATGCGTCAACTAACTCTTTTACTTTTCTTCGCGGCTGTGCTCGCGAATCGTCCGGCACCCGCCCAGCCAAAAATGGGTACCTCAACAACCGACACGACCACCACCAACGCCGTGATGAAAGCCATGCAGTGGCGGCTGATTGGCCCCTTCCGCGGGGGGAGGTCGGTGGCAGTGGCGGGGCACCCGACGGAGCGGCTGGTGTTTTACATGGGTACCACCGGTGGGGGCGTCTGGAAAACGGAGAATGGCGGCATCACCTGGCAGAACATCTCCGACGGCTTTTTCAAGATGGGGTCCGTTGGGGCTATTTCGGTCGCCAAATCCAACCCGAACATTATCTACGTGGGAATGGGTGAACACACCCTGCGGGGTAACCTGTCGCCCGGTGATGGGGTGTACAAATCGACCGATGCGGGCAAGACCTGGAAACACATCGGCCTGACCGACACCCAGCACATTGGGCAGGTGATCATCGACCCCACCAATCCTGATAACGTGTACGTGGCGGCCCTCGGTCATGCGTTCGGCCCGAATGAAGAACGGGGGGTGTTCCGAACGACCGACGGCGGCAAAAACTGGAAGAAGATTCTCTACAAAAACCCGAACGTGGGCGCTGTCGACCTGACCATTGACCCGTCGAATCCCAAAACGATGTACGCATCGATGTTCGAGTTTCGCCGGTTTCCGTGGGGCGTTCGCAGTTCGGGGCCGGGCGCGGGTATGTTTAAAACCACTGACGGGGGCGATACCTGGACCGACATTACCCTGCGCCCGGGCTTACCCACCGGCACCAACCGGGGGCGGATCGGGCTGGCCCTGTCGCCCTCAAAACCCAATCGGGTGTGGGCAATCATTGAGGCCGAAAACGAACAGAATGGCGTGTACCGTACCGACGATGGGGGCGCTACCTGGCAGGTGGTCAGCCAGTTTGCCGACCTGTTTCAGCGGCCCTGGTACTATCACCACCTGACCGCCGATCCCAAAGATCCGGAAACACTCTGGGTGCTGAACATCAACATGTGGAAATCGAGTGATGGCGGCAAAACGTACAAGGACGTAGCGCCACCCCACGGCGATAATCACCAGCTTTGGATCGACCCCAACGATACCAACCGGATGGTACAGGCCAACGATGGGGGCGGAACGGTGTCTTTTGACGGGGGCAAATCCTGGTCGACGATCTACAACCAGCCAACGGCCCAGATGTACCACGTTATTACGGACAACAAATTTCCGTACCGGGCCTACGGTGCCCAGCAGGACAACTCGACCATTTCGGTACCCAGCCGCTCGGATTACGGCGCTATTTATCCCGATGAAAACTACGACGTGGGTGGAGGTGAATCGGGTTATATCGCCTTTGATAAAAATGACCCGTCGCTGATTTTTGCGGCCAACCACCACTGGCTCACCCGCCTGAACCGGAAGACCAACCAACTCAAGGACGTGTCCGTCATTCCCGACGATATGTACGGCTACGGCTCTGCGGATCTGGCGTACCGTTTTCAGTGGACGTACCCGGTACTGGTGTCTCCGCATAATCCAAAAGTGCTGTATGCTACCTCACAGTACGTGCACCGCTCTACCGATCAGGGAGCCAGCTGGCAGGTGATCAGCCCCAACCTGTCGCGCTCCGACCCGTCCACCCTCGAGCGGACCCCAACGATGGATGACCAGTCGATTGGCAAAGACTGGGGACCGGTGAAGCGGGATAATACCGGCGTGGAGTGGTACGGAACCATTTTTGCCATGGTCGAATCGCCGGTAAAAGCCGGGGTGCTGTGGACGGGTTCAGACGATGGGTACATTCAGCTGTCGATGGATAATGGCAAAACCTGGAAAAACGTGACGCCGAAAGAGATGCCCGACTTCGCCCGGATCAGCATCGTCGACGCGTCGGCGCACGACCCGGCGGTGGCCTACGTAGCCGCCCTGAAATACAAGCAGGACGATTTCCACCCCTACCTCTACAAAACCAGCGATTACGGTAAAACCTGGACGAAAATCACGACGGGTATTCCCGAAGATGATTACATGCGGGTAATTCGGGAAGACCCCAAACGGCGCGGCCTGCTGTATGCCGGTGGCGAGAAAGGGGTGTACGTATCCTTCAATGATGGCGCCAACTGGCAATCGCTCCAGTTGAATCTGCCGGTCGTGCCCATTCATGACCTGGCTATTCAGGACAATGATCTGGTGGCGGCAACGCACGGCCGGTCGTTCTGGATTCTGGACGACCTGACCATCCTGCACCAACTGACCGACGAGGTTCAGAAAACGGCGGTCCACCTGTTCAAGCCCCGCCCTACGGTCCGCTTCCGGGCGAGTCTTGACCCGGCCATCAAGCCCGTACCGGGTGGCGGTGAGGAGCTGGGCAAGAATCCGCCAAACGGCGTGCGGGTGGTGTATCACCTGCCCTCGAAACCAAAAACGCCCATAACCCTGGCGTTCCTGGATGCCAGCGGGCAGGTTATCAAGTCGTTCAAAAGCACTACGCCCGACGCTCCTACATCAACGTCGGCTACGGCGCGGAAAGACTCGACGGGCCTGGCCGAGATGCGGCAACCCACGGCTCCCGCCCGCCGGGAAACGATGCTGCCCGCCCAGGCTGGCGGCAATGCGTTCGTCTGGGCCGATATGCGCTACCCGGACCCGATTGCCCTGCCCAATTCCGTGACGCACGGCCGGGCGCGGGGGCCGCTGGCCATGCCGGGAAAATACAAAGTGCAGCTAACGGTAGAGGGCAAGACTTACACCCAGGAATTTGAGATCGTTAAAGACCCCCGTATTGAAACGACCCCCGCGGAGTTCAAACAGGAATTTGATATGCTCATCAACATCCGGGAGCGGCTCAACGAATTGCGCAAGGGCGTGCTGGCCATCCGGCAAATGCGCCAGCAGTTGGACAGTACGTACAAATCGCAGGAGGATGGAACGGTGAAGGAGTTGAAAGACCAGTTACTGCGCATCGAAGATGAACTGTATCAGTACCGGGCCAAAGCCAACCAGGATTTAACCAATCACCCCGTTCGGCTGAATACGAAGTTTACGGCCCTGAGCGGTTTTGTCGAGTCCGACGATTCCAAACCAACGCAGCAGCAGGGTGAACAGTACAGAGCACTGGCCAAAAGTCTGGCCGACCAACTAAAGAAACTGGAGAACCTGAAACCGGCTATTCAGCGCAAGCTCCACCCAACGGGTTGAGGAAGTAATGCAACAGGCTGCCCGTTAGAGGCATAATAGCGAAGCGTAGGTAGCAACCAGCTATGCCGTAGGTACGAAAAACCAATTACAGGATTTCATACCTACGGCATTTTGCTGCCCTATAGTTATGTACATCAAACCCGTGAACACCAGTCTGTAAATGTCAGTCTATTGCCGAAGCAGCAAAAGAGGTGCCGTATATACGAGGGTGCGCTGGACATCAAAACCCCGCTAAGGGATCATTCTCCGGAGCTTCAATCGGAAATGGGTACTGCTTGCTCACCAGCCGTAATCCCCCAACCCCCGTTTGCTTTCTGGATTACCTTTGTGGTATGGATTACTTTAAAAACCTGCTCGACCTACTGAAAGCTGAACGGGACGAAGACCGCAATCCAGTACCGGAAACTCACCGAAACGACCTCTATTGCCGAACGCCGGGCCAACGGCCTGACCTGGTATCCCATCGCCATCAGGGGTTCCGAAATGAGCCGGGGCGATTATGTAACGGTTGAAGTGGAGCGTACCACCCATCAGGATATTATCCCATCAGCTACGGTCCGGTATGCCCGCCCTGTTTTTCAGCAACCACGACCCCAAAACCGACCGGGTCGAAGGCACGATCTCCTACAGAGCGGTAACCGACTCAAAATCACCCTGCTGACCGATGAACTACCCGACTGGTCGCGGGATGGGAAGCTGGGTATCGAAATGCTCTTCGACGACAAGAGTTACGACGAAATGCAGGATGCCCTCAAGCTGGCCAATGCCCTCGCCGAGGGCGGCAAAAATCGACTTGTCAACATCCTGACGGGCGATCGGCCCCCACCTTTCATCCCGATCTGCCACCCGTTATTCCCCGGCTCAACGACAGCCAGATACCGGGCGGTCAATACAATTCTGGCCGCCAATGAACTGGCGATCGTTCATGGCCCCCCCGGCACCGGCAAAACCACCACGCTGGTGCAGGCCATCAAGGCCCTGAATAAACAGGATCATAAACAGATTCTGGTGGTAGCTCCCAGCAACACGGCCGTTGACCTGCTCAGCGAAAAGCTCCACGAAGAAGGGCTGAACGTGTTGCGGGTAGGGAATCCCAGCCCGCGTATCGGAACGACTGATGGCCCTCACGCTGGACCATAAGATGAGTCGAACATCCTCTGATGAGCGAGGCAAAAAAGCTCAAAAAGCAGGCCGAACGAGTTCAAGAACATGGCCCATAAATACAAGCGCAGTTTCGGCAAGGCTGAGCGCGACCAGCGGAAAGCCCTGTTCGATGAAGCGCACCGGATCATGAAGGATGTCGGCAACACGGAGCAGTACATCATCGACGACCTGATTGGCAAAGCGCAGGTCATTACGGCCACGCTGGTGGGGTCGAATCAGTACATGGTCCGCAACCTGACGTTTCATACCGTTGTCATCGATGAAGCCGGGCAGGCCCTCGAACCAGCCTGCTGGATACCCATCCTGAAAGCGCAGAAAGTGGTACTGGCCGGTGACCCGTTTCAACTGTCGCCCACGATAAAATCAATGGAAGCCGCCCGGCAGGGGTTGAACGTCACCCTGCTCGAAAAGTGTATCACCCTGCACCCCGAAGCGGTGAATCTGCTGGACGAGCAATACCGGATGCACAAGCACATTATGGGGTATTCGTCGCGGGTGTTTTACGGTAATCTGCTGCGGGCGCACGCATCCGTTGCCACCCACGCCCTGTTTCCCGGCGACAGTGCCCTGCTGTTCATCGACACCGCGGGCTGCGGGTTCGAGGAGAAACTGGAGGGTACCAGTTCCACCAACCCCGAAGAGGCCGCCCTGCTGGTGAAACACCTCACGCAGACGATAACGGAACTGAGTGCGCTATACACCCCCGCCAACTTCCCCAGCATCGCCATCATTTCGCCCTACAAACAGCAACTGGCGGTGCTGAACGACCAACTCAGCCACGCCCCCGAACTACAGCCGTACCGGGCCAGCCTCTCAGTAAACACCATCGACAGTTTTCAGGGGCAGGAGCGCGACATCGTGTACATTTCCATGACCCGCAGTAACGACAGACAGGAGATTGGCTTTCTGTCGGAGATTCGCCGGATGAACGTGGCCATGACTCGTGCCCGTAAGAAATTAATCGTTATCGGCGACAGTGCCACCCTGTCGAGCCTGCCATTCTACACGGATTTTATCACCTATGCCGAGGGGCTAAACGCTTACCAGAGTGCCTGGGAATGGGCGTAATCAGAGCCTGGCGATATTTCAGGCGTTAGGAGCAGTCGCTTACGGCAAATGTGCCGATATTGCCAAAGCAACGGTACGAGCTGCCTGAACCTGAAAACCAGCACCCAAAATCCCCTATGTCTGACAGTAATCCGCCACCTGCTTCACAACTTACACCAGAGGAGCAGGACAAGCTTCGGGAATTAACTACCCAGAGCTGGAACCTCGAACTGGCCATTTCGGGGGTGGCTATGTTCGCCATTCTGCAATTGCCCGACCTGCTGGAGTCAGCGTTTGGCTACCTCCGGTATAACTACATGACCCATACCGATGGCGTAGCGGCCATGTTGCCGTCGCTGGCCTACAGCCTGATCCGAGCCACTTTTCACGTCCTGTTTGCGGCTTTTCTGGCCAATTTTGTTATGCGGGCGTTTTGGGTCGGGCTGGTGGGGTTACTGGCCGTTTTTCCGTCCGGCATCCACTACGACCGTATTCCATTTTCAACGCCCTACGCGCAACAACGCATGGCCGACGAACTTGGTCCGCTGGACCGTTATATTCTCTGGCTCGACAAACGGTGCAACATCGTGTTTGCCCTCGCCTTCCAGTTTGTATTCTTTCTGATCGTGGTAGCTGTACTCTATATACTGGGCCTACTAATCTACTTAACTGTTCAACCCAATGTACCCGCCGAGGTTTGGTTTGGGGTCAAAATTGCCCTGGGTACGCTGGTGGCTGTGTTCTACATAGCCATTATCGTGCTGAGTCAGAAGAAGATAAAAGAAACGCCCAGGGGCATTCAATTCAATTACCGGTTAACTAAACTGATGCAATCGATGATGCTGGGTACGCACAGGCACACCTCCTATGTCACTAACACGTTTTACAGCCACATCCGGCCCGGCAAGCTGTTTCAGACATTTGCACTATTTATGGTGGTGTTTTTTGTCACGTTTATCATCGAATACACGGCCGATCTGTCCCGTGCCACCGGACAATCCCTTTTCAATAATCGTCATCTCTACTCGGCCCGTATCGACAGTTTATACATCAATCCGGCGGCCTATGATAGCCAGCGACCGGAGGGGGCCTTTGTTGACATGGCATCCATTCAGTCGGATGTGGTACGGGAGCCCTATCTGCGCCTGTTCATTGCGTATCCCAAAGCCCTCGACACGCTGCTTGCGCAGATTGCAACCGAACCGGTCTGGAACGATTCGCTGTCGAGGCAGGAACGTCGCCGGTTGTATGCCACCTGGAGTCGGCAGCAGATCGGGCAACTGATGCGCATTACCGTCAACGATTCGCTCTACGCCCGGCCTGACCTGCTCTTTACCAAAGTCGGGATGCAGGAGCAACGGGGCTGGCAAACGGTACTGGTGCCGGGCAATTTGAAAATAGGCAGTAACCGGCTCGGGGTGTCCCTGCAGGACCCCCGCAAGAAAGAGCCTGACGAACTGGTGACTATTCCGTTCTGGTACGTGCCGGAGCCGTAACGTACCTGCTGGTAGTGACGCGAAAACTCTGTCGCACCGGCTTATCCAATAGGACAGTGTTTTTGCTTTTAGCGTCCATTTATCAGTAACCTTTGACTAAGTATGAAAGCCGTAGGATTTAGTACCTCGTTACCCATTACCGATACCAACAGTTTCCTGGATGTCGACATTGCAACGCCAACACCTGCCGGGCATGAACTGCTGGTCCGGATTGAGGCTATCTCGGTTAATCCGGTCGATTACAAAGTCCGGCAGAACTCGGCTAAAGATACCGTGCTGGATACCCCCAAAATTATTGGCTGGGATGCGGTCGGCACGGTAGAGACGTGTAGGTGAAGCCGCAACCCTGTTCAAGGTGGGGGACGCGGTCTATTACGCTGGCGACATAACAAAATCGGGCAGCTACGCCGAATACCAGGTCATCGACGAACGGCTGGTCGGTAAAAAACCGGCTAACCTCTCGCTCGAACAGGCAGCGGGTGTTCCGCTGGTTGCGCTAACGGCCTGGGAGACATTCTTCGACCGGATGCGGCTGAGTCCCGAACGGGATGCCGGCAAAACGATCCTGATTATTGGTGGGGCCGGTGGCGTGGGGTCGATAGCGATTCAGACTCGCCAAAAAATTGCTGGGCCTGCGGGTCATTGCCACGGCATCGCGCCCCGAAACCACCGACTGGTGCCATACAATGGGAGCCGACATGGTGGTGAACCACACAGACCTGGTGAACGAAATCCGGCAGCAGGGAATCCAGCACGTCGACTACATTGTGGACTTCGTGAACACCAACGAATACTGGGATGCCATGGTCGAACTGATCAAACCGCAGGGACACATTGCCTCCATTACGGGTAGTGCCGAGCCGGTTGTGCTGAACAAACTGAAAAGCAAAAGCGTGACGTTTTCCTGGGAGCTGATGTTTACCCGGTCCACGTACCAGACCGACGACAGGATTGAACAGCACCGAATCCTGAACCGCGTAGCCGCTTTGTACGACTCGGGCACACTGGTGCCAATCGTAAATCAGGTGTTGCACGGGCTGTCGGCCGAAACGGTAAAAAAGGCCCATGCGCAACTGGAATCCGGAAAAACCATCGGTAAGCTGGTCATCGTGTTGTAACAGTGGCCGTGCTGAGCAGATTGCGTGGCTACCCCCGATAAAGCGGGGCTATGCGGGACGTTCGTCTGGATGGTTTACTACGTACGAAGTCAGCAACTGATCAAACTGGCTGAAACAGGCGTGAACGGTTACCCGCATATCATTGGGCTTCTGGCTCTTTTTCTGCAACGTCGGATACGAGGGTTGGGTCGAATCGGTTTGTACGCCCTGATGAACGCCGTAAGCGAGTAACTTTCTGAGCAAGAGAAACAGCCTGTTCCATTCCGTATCCACTTCCGGTTGCTGCCGGGTTGCTGCCGATTTCAGGCTGTCCAAGTAGCGGCTCAGTTCGGCTAATTCCTCCGGGCTGAATTGTATTGTCATGGGTTGGTTGCCTGGGCTGAAAACTACGCCCGGTGTCGCTTCCTGAATTGGAGAGGGTTTTCGTTCGTTACCCGCCGGAAGATCTTGTTGAAGTACGACAGGCTCTCGAACCCGCAGGCAAAACAGGCTTCCGACACCGTGTGGTCGAGCAACAGAAGTTTCTGCGCCTGACTGATGCGGTACTGGTTTAAAAACTGCGTGAAGGTGAGGTGCGTCATTCGTTTGAAATACCGGCAGAAAGCGGCCTCCGTGAGGCTGGCCACGGCGGCCACTTCGGGGATGTCGATCTTGCGGGTGTACTGCTCCGCGATAAACTGGTTAACCTGTTTCAGTCGCTGCTGCTCTTTCAGGTTATACGCGCTGGTTACGGCCTGACCGTGCAGGGATGTGTATTCGGGGCTGATGGCCAGCGCCTGAAAAATACGCAGTAACGCCAGTAGCCGCTCAAACGCGGGCAGACCGGCCAACTGACTGAGTTGCTCCCCAACCCGACGTTTCGTTTCACCATGAAATGATACGCCCGACCGCGCCCGGTCGAACAGGGCCGCAATCGCCGAACATTCGGGTGCCTGCCAGAACGGCTCACCCAGAAATGTTTCCTTCAACTGCACCACCACCTCGCGGTGGTCGGTGGTCACGCCGTAGTCGAAATTGAGGTGGGGTACATTGGGACCGATAAACACCAGGTCGCTACCCTCATAGCGGGATATGTGGTCGCCCACGTGGCGGGTGCCGTTGGCGCCCTCGATGTACACAATCTCGTACTCCGGATGGTAGTGCCACAGGAAAACGTCGCTCAGCCGGGGTGTCACCAGCAGATGGAACGAACTATCGGCATCGGGGGTAATCTGTTCCAGCGCTATCTTCATTCGGTGGTCTATTTTGCCATAAAATGGCCCGATAATGATCGAAACGTAATAGAAAGAGCAATATAGTGCAAAAAATGGCCAGTTTAGTTGTAACAACTCCCTTGCGTGGTCGACTACCTTTGTTGCAACAAAATCACTCCTAAACACAATTGACATGGAAGCAACGCCGACAATGACGCCCACCATGATACCCGCAGGTATGCCCGATAACGCCCATAAAGACATACCGGGAAACCCGTCAACCGCCACCAGCAGCAAGCTCAAACTCAATGACCGTAGTGGTCCCAACGCCGATATACCCCTGCGGGTGCTGTCGGAAGCCGACTGGCAGTTCTGGAAAGAAAACGGCTACATCGTTATCAAACAGGCTGTTCCCCGCGCGCAGGCCGACCGGCTCGCTAACTTCCTGTGGGAATTCGAGGAAAAAGACCCCAACGACCCCACTACCTGGTACGCGCCCCCCCGCGCCGAAATGAAAATGAAAGAACTGGCGGGCAGCGGCATGGTGGAACTGTATAACCACCAGTACGAGTGGGACAACCGGCAGATGCAGCGGGTTTACGACGCCTTCGTCGACATCTGGGGTACCGAAAAACTCTGGGTCACCATTGACCGGGCCAACCTGAACCTGCCCCTGCGCCCGGAGGATACGTTCAAAGGCTTTATTCACTGGGATTACGACCCCGAAACCCGGCCGCAAAACGTGCAGGGCGTGCTGGCTCTGGCCGACCAGAACGACGAAAATATGGGGGGTTTCCAGTGCATCCCCGAACTGTACCGCACGTATGACACCTGGAAACTCACCCAACCCGAAGACCGGAATCGGTTTAAACCCGACATTACGGGGCTGGAAGACAAATTGGTGAAAGTGAAAATGGATGCGGGCGACCTGCTGATTTTTAACAGCACCCAGCCCCACGGCATCCGGCCCAACCGCTCCGGCAATAAGGTGCGGATAGCGCAGTATATTTCCATGATGCCCGCCGAAGAAGAGAATGAAGCCCTGCGGCAATGGCGCATCACCTCCTGGCGCGACCGGGTAGCCCCCGAAGGGTACGCCTTCCCCGGCGACCCGCGCAACTGGGAGCGCGACCGCCACCAGACTGCCGAACTGAATGAACTGGGCCGTAAACTCCTTGGTCTCGACTTATGGGGTGAGTAGGGAAGGAGTCGGTAGAAAAAACGGTTTGCGCACAGAAGGATGTTTAACCTGCTTTCCTAGCTTTGCCCCATGAACGCAACACTTGAGGACGATATGGCGCGACTGGCGCTTCAGGAAGAACAGCTACAGTTCGATTCCTTCTCGGCCGATACGGCCTGGCAACTGGGCACACGCCTGAAAGAAGCGGTTGAAGCCCGTGGTAAAGCAGCTGCCATTGAGATTCAGCTAACGGATTGCCCCTTGTTCTTTTACGCCATGCCAGGAACAACGCCGGATAACGGTGACTGGATTCGGCGGAAGCGCAACGTGGTACAACGGTTCCACCGGAGTTCCTACGCCGTGCGGCTGGCGCTACGGATAAAAGGAGTGACACTCACCGAGCAGTCGGGGCTTTCGTTACGGGACCACGCAACGGCGGGCGGATGTTTCCCGATCCTGTTACGCGGCACGGGTTGCATCGGTACCATCGCGGTATCGGGGTTACCCATGCGCGATGATCATAATGTCATTGTTGGCGTGCTGGCCAGTTGGCTTAATCAGTCGCTGAGCGAACTGGCCCTGGGACCGGCGGACGATATGGACGATTGATTGTGAAAAATGAATGGCATATACTGCAAAAACAGTCTGCTGGCTTTCGATGCATTGCACCAAAAGCCAGCAGACTGAAAAAATGGTTGTGTTATGGGACAGCTTCTAGTTAAACTTCAGAGCGTCCTTGGTATCGTTTATGCCTGACTTGGTAGCCGCAGCTGTGTCATCAACCGACTGATTGTAGTTCGTCTTCGCCTGATCGCGGTTGTAGTCAATGATATTCTCTGAATCGTCCTTGTACGTATCGTATGTCTGTTCCGCTTTGTCAGCGTACCGGTTCACTTGATTCTCAGCCTTACCGGTAAACTGGTCGATTTGGGATTTCACCTGATTCAGGCCCTCTTCCCACTGGTTCTGTAAATCGTTGGCACCTTTCGTCAATTTCTCACGCGTGTCTTTACCGCTGCGGGGGGCTGTCAGGTAGCCGATTGCCAAACCCGTTAGTACTCCTTTTAAAAAGCTCATGATGGTCTATCTTTTAATTCGTTCTGGGACTAACGATTACGTAGGGAAAATTATGCCATAACATAAGACGGCCTATCAATTCATTGATTAATAGAGTATTAAATTTAATAAAAGATTTTTTCAGGCAACAGGTACTGCGCGTAGTGGGTACTTTTTTCTACAAGTTAGGGGCCATTCGTAAGCGTGAACCGCAACAAAAGAGCCGCTACGTACACGTAGCGGCCCGATGAGACTTCAGTTAAAAGAGGAATGATCAGCGATTCTCCGAAATTACTTCCCGGATATCGTCAATTATTTTCCGGGCAAGGTAATCAGCCGTGGCGAGGGTATCCGACTCGGAGTAGATCCGGATAATAGGCTCCGTATTTGACTTCCGAAGATGTACCCATTCTTTATCAAACTCGATCTTAACGCCGTCGATGGTACTGATTGGATTACGGGCGTATTTGGTTTGAATCCGTCCCAGAACGGCATCTACATCGATGTCGGCGGTCAGTTCAATCTTGTTTTTGGAGATGTAATAGTTGGGGTAGGTACGGCGAAGCATGGAGGCCGAGCGGCCCGACTTAGCCAGATGGGTAAGGAACAGCGCAATTCCCGCCAGCGCATCGCGGCCGTGGTGCAAATCGGGGTAAATGATACCGCCGTTGCCTTCGCCACCGATTGCCGCCTGATTTGCTTTCATCATCTCCACCACGTTGACTTCCCCCACGGCCGAGGCAAAATGCTGCCCACCGTAGCGTTGGGTCACATCGCGCAGGGCAACGGTACTCGACATGTTCGAAACGGTGTTGCCCGGTACCTCACCCTTGGCCGACCGGTGCTTGAGTACATAATCAGCAACTGCAACCAGTGTATATTCTTCGCCAAAGGGAGAGCCGTCCTCACAGATGAGGGCTAACCGATCCACATCCGGGTCCACTACAATACCCAGATCGGCGTTGCCTTTCTGCATCTCCTTGATAATGTCGCGCAGATTTTCGGGTAGTGGTTCAGGGTTGTGGGCAAAGTCGCCGGTTGGTTCGCAGTGAAGTTTCGTGATCTTTTCCACACCCAGGGCTTCCAGCAGAAGCGGTACGGCAATGCCCCCGGTCGAGTTAACGGCATCAACCACGAGCCGGAAATTTCGGGCGGCAATCGCGTCGCGGTCCACCAGCGGTAAAGCCAGAATCAGTTCGATGTGTTTCTGTAACCAGGTTGAGTCGGTCCGGTATTGTCCCAGTTTACGCACCTCCACAAAGTCGAAGGACTCCGCTTCGGCAATGGCCAGCACATCCGCTCCATCCTGCGCCGAGATAAACTCACCGGTTTCGTTGAGTAGTTTGAGGGCGTTCCATTGGATAGGATTATGGCTGGCGGTCAGAATAATGCCCCCCGCTGCCCCTTCGCCCGTTACGGCCAGTTCTACCGTTGGCGTGGTTGATAAGCCTAAGTCGACCACGTTCAGCCCAACGCCCTGCAGGGTGGCTGCTACCAGTTTGGAAACCATTTCTCCCGACAAACGACCATCCCGCCCAATCACAACGGTTTGTCGATCAGGGTTTTGTTGCTTGAGCCAATGACCAAAGGCGGCTGTATACTTAACTACATCCAGGGGTGTCAGCCCGTTTCCGCTGCGCCCCCCAATTGTTCCTCTAATCCCGGAAATAGACTTAATTAATGCCACGTGCTGGGTTCAATAAATTCGTTAAATATGGCTGCAAAGATAGGAAATAGTGGCGGTAAGCAGCAGAAAGCTTTACCAGTTCATCAAGGCTATAGACTCTATAGAAACGTTAGCTCCGAACGCAGAACGGACGTAGCCTGGCCCGTAAACATACCACTGATAGGGGCAACCAGATCGGGCCGCCCCGTTGAGGCCAGAAAAATATGCCGGTTCACCACCACCGATCCTTCTGTGGGGTCGAAGCCCCGCCAGCCGGCACCGGGCAGGTACACTTCTGCCCAGGCGTGTAGTTCATGCTCCTGCTGAGGGTTGCCAAACAGGTAGCCACTCACAAACCGGGATGCGATGCCCAGGCTGCGGCAGGCTGCAATGAACAGCGTGGCATAATCGCGGCAGGAGCCTCTCCGCTGGCTCAGCGTTTGTTCGGGCGGGAAAGCCGCACCTTCCTCCCGGATTTCGTAAGTGAACGCCCGAATCGTTTGGTTGAGCGTCGTTAAAAAGGAAGTTGTTTGCCACCCCGATCCGGAAGCCAGCCGTCGTGCCCAGGTTTCTATGCGTTCCGATATATCCACCCGCTCCAGATAGGGGCTAAGCAGGGATTCAACTTCTTTGGGGTACCGGAAGGGTACGGTTTGCGTTTCGAAGGGGAATAACACAAAATCGAACGAGTTAAACTCTTCCGAATAGAGTTCAATCTCAACGCAAACGTTCAGATAACGCGTTGGCTGACTAAAATACACCAGTTGCTGCACGTTGCCTTCCACATCAATGTTCCGTACAATCTGGGTCGGTTTTGGATCGATGGATAGTTTGTAGGACAGCAACCGCTGATAGGGGTACATGCGGGGATACAGGTAAAGCGTTTGCGGCCCCAGAGCCACCGGCATGTCGTATGTGTATGCTGATTCGTGCCGGACGTGGAGGTTCATGAATGATGACCGGGTCGCCGGTGCGATTATAAATGATAAATGATAACCGGATCGCCGGTGCGATTATAAATGAGTTTCCAGAGCGATGACTACAGGCAAAAGCGACCCCTTCGGCAGCCTATTCATCATTTAGAATTCATATATCTCGCACCGCTTTTACTTTTTCAAAGATCGGGTCCATCCAGGTAGCGGGCAGTTTTCGCACCGAGTTGCTGAGCAGTGCACTCCATTGGTGCGATACCTCATCCATATCCTCTTTCTCGAGTCGATACTCGGTCATGTGGAAGCTATCCTTGGGGTAAATAACAATGTCCAGCGGATAATCGACATCGCTGGCACTCACCCGGGTAGCATCGAAAGCCAGAAAGCCAATCTTGAGTGCGTCCTGTAAACTGGATTCGTACGACAGGTTTCGGAACAGGAGGGGTTTACCGTAGCCGGAGTTGCCGATAATCTTGAATGGTGATCCCTGATCGACCTCCACCCAGTTGCCTTCGGGGTAGAGCATATACAGTTTGTGCTCCGTATCATCTTCAAGCTGGCCGCCCACAATGGCGTGCAGGTTGAAATTCAGCCCGTTGGCAACGATGGATGATTTGTCTTCCTGAGCAACCCGCTTCACCTGTTCGCCAAATGCGTTGACCGCTTTGTACAGTTTGTTGAAGGAACGGTCCTGCTCGGTGAGTACTTCGCTGAAGTACGTGATGGCCTTGTCCCGGACGGAACGCAACCCCGAAGTCATGATGAATAACGAATGATTTTCTACTTCGTGAACTGAAATTTTTCGGTTCGACGAAACTTCTGTGCCGGAAGTTAACCGTCTATCGGCGATGGCCACCAGGCCCGAAGCAACTTTAACGCCTAAACAATATGTCATTCGATACAGAGGGTAAAGCAGAAGCAGCCTAGTCGTGAGCGAGTCAATGTCTCCGGGTACTGTGCCGGACAAATATACAGATTGCCCCCGTTTTTGTTTGATTTGCCACTCGTTTTCCCGAAAAATGATATTGTGTGTTGTTAAATTCCTGTAATGAATCGGCCGGGAATAAACCGCCGTGAGCACTGAAGCGGGGCGTTCGTTCATCCAGGGTAAAAGCAACCGGCTACACCAGCCTGTATTGGTTGGTCGGCTCCGTAAAGACATTCGTAAAAAATTGTCAGGCAGGACAATAGCTCTCCGGCAGCCGGGTATCGAACCGCTATTGAATCGGCTGGTGGAACGTTATTTTGGCAGCGAAAGGTTTGTTTTTGGGAAACCTTTGTGTTACTTTGGCGAGTAGAAGGTGATCATTTCCCATACATTGTGTTTCAATGAACTTTGACGACGAGGACGACGACGATAACTTCCTGGACTGGGATGGCTTCGATGAGGACTACGATCCTGAAGAAGCCCGTGCCGAAATGGAGGCCGAAAACCGGCGCATTAAAAATCTGCCCATCCTCCGGAAGGCTAATGAACTGATGGAACTGACGCAGGCCATCGTTGAAACCATCAACAAAGAAGAAGATGTGCTGATGATGCATGAGCAGATGCTGGCCAATGCCATGATGCTGGCACCAAAAATTGTTGGTGCCGAAGGGGGGGATTTATATACCCTGCGCATGGAAAACGCCGTCATCATAAAAATGCACGCCCGCGAGCTACTCGCTCAGACATCTTACTGCAAAGCCGAGAAATTGACGGCTACTGCCTATCTGAACGTGCTCCGTGAGGAAATCGAGCAGTTTCGGCTGTTATTTGTTGAGTGGGTTAATAGCTTTGATAAAGACAACGACGCTCCCGACGATTGGGGTCTGTTCTATTGATCTCATTCCATTTCCTCTTCCTGACAAAAAAAGCCCACCGGCGCCAGCCATCGCTTCCGTACGATAAATTGGTGGGGTACATGGCCACAACACTACGTCGGCAGCATGTATTTCGTACCTGAACAGACTATCTTTGTTGGTGGGCCATGACCGTTACCTGCCTGATATGAGAAACTTTTTACCGTCTTTTTACCCGTTGTTCAGGCTGAATAACGGGCCTATCGCATTCCTTTTCATTGCGTTACTTAGTGGTTGGGGGCCAGCACACGCATCTGTATCGCCACTGGCCGCTGCCCCGGCTGCGCTGACAGTAGTGATCAGTACGGCAAATACAGCCCTTTGCGCCGGAACCAGTACCACCCTCACCGCTTCCGGTTGTCCGGCGGGCGGATCGCTTCGCTGGTCAACGACCCAAACCGGGAGCGTCATCAGCGTAGCTCCAAAACAAACGACGTCGTACACGGCCATCTGTGAGGTAACCAGTACCACCGCTACCAGCACAACGGGCATTGTAACAACCGTTACGGCAACTACCGCGACTGCTACGGTACGAGTTATTCCGCCGATTACGGTGAAAATCGATACGATCCCCCCCCTGTGCAACGGTAACAAAGACGGAATGGTCGTTATCAATGCCAGCGGAGGAGTTGGTCTTTTGCAGTATCAGTTCAATGGGCAGCCCTTTCAGACGCTCAACACGTTCGGGGCTCTGCGGGCGGGTACGTATCCCATTGTGGTAAAGGATACGGCGGGGTGCCTGCTTCAAACGAGTGTTACGCTAACGCAGCCCCCGGCCTTATCGGCCAGTGTTTCGGTTATTAACACCAAATGCGTTGGTGGGTCAGATGGCGCTATTTCAGTCCTGGCATCGGGCGGGTTAGGTAATTATCGGTATTCGCTGGCCAATGTTACGCAGCAGCAGACGAGTGGCGTTTTCCAGAATTTAAAGGCCGGAACGGAGTACACCCTTATTGTTTCTGACAGGAATAACTGTGTGCTGTATAGAGACATTACGGTTGGGCAACCCGCTCCGTTTACCATCAAACTAACTCCGCAGCTAACCCGCTGCGTTGGTTCGGCGGATGGGAGCGTGGCCATTTCTGCATCGGGTGGGTCGGGCGCGTACCAGTACAAGCTGGGCAATGGTCCCTTTCAAACGGGTGCCCAGTTTACGGGACTGGCTGCCGGAACCTACGAGTTTACCATTGTCGATAATATTGGGTGTCAGGGAAAACAAACCACAACAATCGGGCAACCGGCTCCCCTGGTACTGACTGCCTCAACCAGCCCCGTCAATTGTCTGGGTCCTGCTACCGGCACCATTCGGCTTGGCGCTACCGGCGGCACGGGGGCTGTGGTGTATCAGCTTTCCGGGCAAACACCCCAGACTGCTGCGGTATTCAATGGGGTTACCGTGGGTACCTATACCATTGTGGGTATAGACGCCAATGGCTGTACGAGTCTCGCGTCGGCAACGGTCGGCCGGGTAAGTCCGGTAAAAGTGCAGGCTAATGCTTTACCGGCAGCCTGTTGTTCCTGCGCTACCGGAGCCGTTAGCCTGACCGCTACTGGGGGGACGGGAACGGGTTTTCAGTTTCAGGTGATTGGCCGGCCTTTACAGGCGAATAGTCAAATTAGCCAGCTGACACCCAATACGTACCGGTTGCGGGTAGTGGACGACGGCGGATGCAGTGACTCGACTACCGCTGTTGTGATAGACCGGAATCCGTTGAGTCTTTCGGTTGGTAATGTTACCAATGTTTCCTGTTTGGGGGGGAAAGATGGTGAAGCAACGGTGCTGGTGCAGGGCGGCACAAAACCGTTTACCTACTATTGGCAGACCGAGCGGCAGGACACCCTCAAAAATTTCGCGGCCAGACAGACCGCCCTGCCCGAAGGAACGTATACGGTGAGCGTGCGGGACAGCAACCGCTGTACCGCACCTACGGTATTTGTCATGCTGAAATCCCTGAATCCGGTGCCCCCCAAGCCGGTGGTGAGCGTAGTGGGAAACAGCACCTTAACCGTCAATCAAACGACGGGTATCCAGTGGTACGTCCAGACAGGTACTAGTCCCGGCACACCGGTTTCCAATGCCACGGGGCCAACGCTCGTGCCGTTTGCCAGTGGTCAGTACTATGTTGTGACCACTGCCAATGGTTGCGCGTCGCCCCCGTCCGATGCCCTGAATTTTATATTGACCGCCCTCAACGAACCCATAGATTCCCTGTCGGTGCGTGTCGTTCCGAACCCGGTAACTGACCGGCTGCGACTGGAAATAGAACAGCCCGAACGGTCGGCCGTGCAGGTTGACATGCTTGATGCGTCGGGTCGGGTTGTGCGCCAGTTTCAGCTGCCGGCTTTCGTGGGTAAAAAGCAGGCCGAATGGTCGCTCAATGGTGTTCCGGTGGGGACTTATCTGCTCAACGTGGTGGCCGGAACGCGCCAGTCGGTGCTGCGGGTAGGGGTAGAGTGATTGGCAGAATTTCCGTTACTCTTCAGCATACCGTGTCACCAGCTCAAAACGGGGTCTGTGATGGTAGGCTTATCTTTTACCCATCTGCCCGGAGCAGTTGTTGTAGTGGTTTTTCAATCAGGTAGTATAGGAGACAGGCTGCTACAGCCAGCAGGATGAACTGAAGTCCGCTCTGGGTTACGCCCGCCTTTTGTAGGGCACTGGCTACGATGCCCGTGTGGATAAGGTAGAAAGCGTAGGAACTCCTGCCCAGTACCTGCATGAAGGGATGGGATAGCAACCGGCCGGCGACCGACGGTTGGGTAATTAAGCCCAGCATACCGAGACTGATGCCAATGGGGAGCAGGAGGTTATACACGACGAATTCGCTCCAAAGGCTCTGAACGGGGTCTGTCGTGAAATACGGTAAACCGGCCTGCCAGCCGACGCAGCTAAGCAGGACCGCCAGCCCCGCCCATGTCGGGTAGGAAACCGCGGGTAACCGGTCTTGATGCCAGCGCCGGGCCAGCCACATCCCCGCCACAAACTCGAACCCCCGCCCAAAAAAGGTGTAGAAAAAGACGAAGGGGAGGGTGCTGAACAACCCATAAAAAGGTAGCTGCCCAATCGTCGCCCATAACAGGAAACCCCCACTAATCAGACCAGCCGCCAGCCAGCATGGCCCCCAGCGTTTCAGCCCCAGAAACAGGAACGGGGCCATCAGGTAGAAACAAATTTCTACGGTCAAGCTCCAGCTTTGGGCAATTCCACTGAATTTATAGGTATCGAAGAGCCCTTTCAGTAAGCGTTACGTTCAGGATGAAAACCGGGAACGACATCGGTTCTCCCCGCCAGGCAGTTACGCCAGCCGTTATGAGTAGCAGCAGGGCATACAATGGATAAATTCGGGCAAAACGGTTTTGCAGATAGCGTTGCCACGACCAGTTTTCCTGCCTGAAGTAGGCATCAGCGTACCGGTGATACATCAGGAACCCGCTCAGGACGAAGAATACCGTTACGCCGATGTACCCCTGCTCAAACACCCGGTGGGCAAGGGTGCCAGGGGAAGCCGGGTTATAATGATGCAGAAAAACGAGGTAGGCGGCAACGGCCCGCAGGCCGGTCAGGGCCGGGATGTAGCGTTCTGGTTGAAAGGAAACAGCCATCAGCGGATCAGCATAAGTCGACCACTCAATCGCCCGGTCAATCCGGTTGCTACGGGCCAGGCCGCCGGATTAGTCAGCGTGAGTTCATAGGCGTACATGCCCGCCGGAAGCAGCGCTCCCGCGTCGGACCGACCGTTCCATACCCAGTCATTCTGACCGATGCGGGCTGGCAGGTCCAGGTGCCGAACCAGATGGCCGTTCAGGTCGGTGATGGAGATGGCTACCCCGTCAGGAGCCTGACTGCCGGTCAGGGTGAAGGCAAAACGAGTCTGGGAATAAAACGGGTTGGGGTACACCTGCAATCCGGTTAAGGCTGGTTCTGCCGCCACCCGAAAACTAACCCGATAAGGTGCTGCCGGGTTACCAACGGCGTCGCGGGCGGTGGCCAGCAGGTGGTAGACGCCTTCCGGCAAGAGCGGGGAGGGGTAGCGCAGGCGAAAAGCACCGTCGGACCCCATCGCCTGAATGGTTGCGTTGTACCAGCTAAGTCGCTCGAACGGCTCGTTTTTACCGGGTCGCTGCAGGTATAAGTCAAGCCCCGTTGTGTCGTGCCGGATGAGGGAGCGGTTCTCGTCGGCTACCAGCAGGTCAATCCGGGGCCGGGCCGAAACCACGGAGCCATCCGTAATCCGGGCACCATCGAACGCAACTTCCAGCAACGGTCCAAACGTGTCGGGCTGTACGAACAGGGGAATGTGGATGGTATTGTTCAGATAGGAATATTCGGGCTGAAGGTGCGGATTAACCGTCAGTACAAGCCGGTTGAGACCCGGTAGTTTTTCGGTAGCGATACGGGTGGTAAATGAAATGGTGCCGGCCGGCGTTGGGGCGGGTATCCGCCACTGGCTGGTTTGCGGATTGGCTAAGCCAGCCGCGTAAATCGTTTGCCGGACTACAAGCGAGTCAACAGCGAAGGCATAGGGGCTCAGGTTGGTGAAGGTTACCGGAATGGGTAATATCGCTCCCTGTTCTACACTGGCTGGCAGGGCGTTCGTCCGGATCTGTTGAAGTTGCCCTTCGGGCAGGTCAGTCGATGCGCGGGAGGGGGCGTAGGTGAACGATGCCGTCGACCAGGGGGATAGCCCGGTCGCGTTATCGGCCCGGCGAACGCGCCAGTAATATGAGGTATTGGGACGGCTGGTCACGGTAGTTTGATAGCTGATTGTGTTGCCCGCCACCCAACGCTGCGTTTGCTTGAAAGGCGTGTTGAACTGAGCCGTGCTATCCAGTTCCAGGTCGAATGAGTGCTGTCCATCGCCAAAATACTGCGCGATCAGCGGTACGTTCGTTGTTTTCACCACGCCACCATCGGGCGGATAAAGCAGAACAGGCTGTTGCGGAGCAATACTGATTTCGACCGTTGCCTGATTATTGCCCCGGGTTATCTCGGTTTGGGAGTTAGGTAATCCAATGGGATTGATGGTTACGTCGAACCGGTTCTGGCCTTCAGCCAGACGGTCGTTGGGGAACGTTATCGTCAGGGTATCCCGGAAGGCAACGCTGTGGGGGTTTGTCAACGTGAACACGCCAGACTCCTGTCCATTCACCCACCTGCGTACTTGAACGGGTAGTTCACCCGGCCGGTATTGCCCGGCATTCTGAACAACCGCCCGAATCCGTACCGAATCACTCAGGGCTGTCAATGGCCCATTCTGGGCATCCTGAACGGTTAGTCCTCCGCTGGTGAGTGCGTAGTCGGGTGTTCGAAAGGGAAACAGGTGAATAGCCGGGTCGCCCTGCAACACCATCTGCTGCGTGTTGGCCAGGGTACGACCACCCGGTGTTTGTGCCAGTACCCGCCGGGTAGTTTCCTGCTGGAGTTGGCCGAGGGACTTGTTTGATTGCGTGCTATCGGTCAGGAGGGTATAAAACTGCGCAGTGTAGTCGTGCATCACTTCCGTGTACCCCAGATGACTTTGGGCAATGGCCGCAATGGCACCCCGGTTAGGTGTGAGCACCCAATCCGTCGTTAGGGTGGGGCGACCGAAGAAGAAATTCCCGATGGCACAGCCGTTCACCAGCAGGAGGGGATACCGGCCGGTATTTCGGTAGCCGAGGGCATCACTGGAACTGAAACCAATATCCAGGTCGGTTACGTCGAGGCCCGAATGCCCAAAGAATGTGATCAAGCCCACACCCGCGTTGACGGGTTTTGCGATGGGTAAGGATTCAACCAGGTTATCCGTCGCTTTGGCGAAGGTTGTTACCCGCGCCCCCAACGACGGACCTGCTGCCTGTTTCTGGTAGGAGTCTACCAGCTTACGAAATAAATCCCGCTCGCCCGATGAGCGCCCTCCGCTCAGGTGCAGGATGTTTTTACGCCATAGTGCATCGTCCGACGAATTTTCGTACTGCTTTACTTTGTTGAGGTAATCGAGTACCTCCTGCGGTGTGCCCGCGTTAATACGACCCGTAGGCAGGGTCGGAACGTCCGGGTCTGTGCCGGACAGACCCGCGGTAAACGTGCCATCGGAGCCGGGGAAACCGGCCGTCATCACCCTATCCAGTTGAGCCTGCAGGGGGTTGCGCCGGATTCCGGGCGTACTGCGACCACGCCCAATCAGGAGCAGGTACGGTACCGCATCACCCCGTTGCGCCAGCATTTGCCGGGCAAATCGCCGGATCGCCAGCGGGTGCCGCTCCCCGTAACTGTACTGGTCGAAGAGCTGCTGCATGGTGGCCGTGAGTGTATCATAACCACCCCCCGCTACGGAAGCCCGGTAACGGGCGTAGGCCTGAACCGCATTGGTATTACCCGGCGCACCGGTCGGTTGCAAGAGTGCGTCATGCGTAATAATCAGGTACGTAGCACGGCGATTACGCCAATTTACGAAGGACACAGGCTGGATGGCGGGTACTTTACGATAGTCGGCAGTGCTGAGCACGGTACGGGGCACATCGGTATTTCGTACCACAACCCGGACTGTGTTGGGGTTCTGTGTCGTTGTGGTGCCCACTTGAATGGGTGCGTCGGGGTTCGATATATCCCAAAATCGGGTGCCGGGTACAACATCCGTTACGTCAAAACGGGAACGTCCCCGTAAATTAGTTTCGAGTCGAAACACGGTCTGGGTCTGACCGTTCGCCGTTAGTTGCTGCGGATACCGGACCCGGCTATACGAAACGGAATACTCGTCAGCTATAGCCTCTCCGCCAGAAACGGTCGAAACCGCTAATTGCCCATCGGGACCCACATCCAGCCAGTTGAGCGCGTGGCTAAGACGGGCATTGTCGTACCCTGCAAACCGGACGCTGTCCAGTAACCGCTGACTTGCAATGGTTGCCCCTGCCAGACAATTAATCCGGTGACTGGTGAACCCCCGCCCCACCAGTAACACGTCAATCGCTGGCTTCGGACCGCTCCTGACGGCGTTTTTCAGTTGAAACGGGATGGAGAATGGTTTATCTTTTTGCTGGATTGGTCCCGTATAGCCTTCCCCCGCTTCGTAATAGCTGTATTCTGTTTTTTGGGGTAGCCCGGCGGGCCAGCCGGGGTAAGTGTCGGTGAACAAGCGTAATTCCTCCGCCCAGTGGTAGGTTTCCGGAACCAGATGATGGGTCGTATCAGTGTACGCACCCATGCGTTTGACCGGTAAACCCGTACCGGCAGGCCCGTTTAACTGCCACGTCAGAAAATAAGCGGTGGTATCGTTAAAGAGGCTGTAATACGGGTGAGGATGGGCTGTGTACGGTCGGTAGAGCAGCGAATCGGGTGCACCATCATTACGCTGCCCGTAAAATTCCAGAAAATCATTTGCATCAAAGCGTCCGTCGGTCTCCCCGTCCACGTAGATAGCCTGCTCCACGCCCCGGTGGAAAAGCTGCATTGTACTGGGCGTAATCTGCTGAACCGGCACTCCCGCCTGTTGCAGGTCCGCCAGGGTCAGGCGATAGATACCGTTCTCAGCAACGGATATTTTATAATAGGACTGTGCGTAGTTGATCCAGCGCGTGGGATCGGGGTCATTGGTGCTGGACTGGGCCTGGGTATTTGTCGAACCGGCAACCAGCAATAGTAATACGGCGTAAACAGTAGCTCCGGTAATGGCAAGGGATGGGAGCGTACTGATGGCCAAGGGAGTGGATAGTTGTGTGTAAGCAACGCTGGAACGATAGATACCTCACAAGCCTGCCTGGGGATTTACCCGGACCAGCCTATAGCCATTCCTCTGGCAATTCCGGTACCGGTGTTCCTGCGAAGCACCGGTACCAACATCCAGTCGGGATCGACAGGGATGCGCTTATTTTTGCGGAGCTTAGAACGCAGGCGTGATGTTTACCGCTTCTACCTTCGTTATTTCCGGCACTGCTTTCAGAATAGCTTCTTCGAGCCCCCCTTTGAACGTCATAGCCGACATAGGACACGTACCGCACGATCCCATGAGTTCCAGCCGTACTATTTTATCGTCAGTCACTTCCAGGATTTTCACATTGCCGCCATCAGCCGCCAGGTAAGGACGCATGCTGTCGAGGGCCTTCTCCACCCGGTTGATTAGTTGATCGTTGGTAACTACCGTTTCCATTACAAATTGATTTACGGTAAATTTATACGTTTTATGTGATTTATGCAACCTGAACCCGTGCAGTACGATCAACGGTTGCATTCCGGATGGCAACCTGTTGCGCCAGGGCCTCTGCCGTTGCCCGGAAGGCTTCGCTGGCAACGGGCTCTCCGACACTGATAGCCGGGCGGCCTTCATCGCCCGCTTCGCGAATACTCTGCACGAGGGGAATCTGCCCCAGCAGGGGTACGTCGAACTTATCGGCCAGCAGTTGACCGCCCCCCTTGCCAAACAGGTAGTATTTATGGTCGGGGAGTTCGGCCGGGGTGAAGAAGGACATATTCTCTATGACACCAAGCACGGGCACGTTGATTTGCGGTTGCCGGAACATGGATAATCCTTTGGTCGCATCAGCCAGAGCCACCTTTTGGGGTGTGGTAACGATAATGGCTCCTGTAACCGGAACGGTCTGCACCAGCGTCAGGTGAATATCGCCCGTGCCGGGAGGGAGATCAATGAGCAGGTAATCCAGCTCGCCCCAGTCGGCATCGGAGAAAAACTGCTGCAGGGCCCGGCCCGCCATAGTGCCCCGCCAGATAATGGCCTGACCGGGGGCTACCAGAAAGCCCATCGACAGTATTTTGATGCCAAACTGCATGATAGGCTCCATGCGGGTTTGCCCATCCTGCTGAAAAATGCGGGGCTGAATGTTCTCCGCGCCAAACATGGTTGGCATGGAAGGGCCGTAAATATCGGCGTCGATGATGCCCACTTTGGCCCCTGATTTATGCAGTGCAATGGCCAGATTAGCCGTAACGGTTGATTTACCGACACCACCCTTGCCCGATGAGACGGCAATGATGTTTTTTACGCCCGGTAATGTGGGGGCGTTGGCCCGCGTTGAGGTCACATCCGAGGTCATATCAATCGTAACCTGGATATTGGCACCAATGTGGGTATAAATGGCATCTTCGCAGCGTTTGCGAATAACCTCTTTGAGCGGACAGGCCGGCGTGGTGAGCACTACCGTAAACCGCACGGAGCTGATGCCCAGCGTAATATCCTTCACCATGTTGAGGGAAACGATGTCACGCTTCAAATCGGGTTCTTCAACGGTGCTCAACGCCCGAAGTACGGCTTCTGTTGATAACTGGTAATCAGACATAAAGAGTTGAATGTGAAGCGTATAAAGTGAAAGATTGGTGTAGCTGTCAAATATGACGCCAACGCTATTCTTCAGTCTACACGCTGCATTAGATACTGATTTAAACGCCCGCTAACGTCTGCCAGTTCCGCCGAAACGTCTACCCGTTTGGATAGGGTTTCCAGTTGGGCCAGGAGCCGGGACAGAAATAACCGGTACGCCGGACTATCATCACCGTACAGCGGGCGGTGTGCCAGTGACTGGCGAATCGGTGCCCATTGGGTAATGAAACCGCGAAGGTCGGTATCAAACGCGCTTTCCGCAAACTTACTGAAAATATAGTCGTGCGCCTGCCCATTGGGGTGAATCATGTCCGCTTCATAAAACCGGTAATCGCGCAGGTCGTCCATCATCAGTTCGTAGGCCGGGAAATAGTGAACCCAGTTGTTCCAGACGATAAGCTCGTGCGCAATGACCCGTAAAGTCGATTTGCTCACGCCGTTTAGCGGCAGGGTGTCGCGCGTGTGCCGAACGGGGCTAACCGTCACGACTACTTTCAGGCCGGGGTTTGCTTTGTGCAGGGTTTTCAGCAGCCTGGTCATATCGTCGCGGAGGTGGTCAATGTGATACAGGTACCGTTCAAACAGGGTGCCCGGCATCTTATGGCAATTGGCGACCACCTTACCCGTTTCGATGTGCCGGTACACCACCGCCGAACCAAGGGTGAGCAGTAAGAAGTCTGCCTGCCGAACGGCTTTGGCCGTTGTGTCCAGGGCTGCTTTCAGTTTATCCCGTAGTTCGCCCCGACTGTTGGCCCACAGGGACGAATGGAAATCGTAGTGGAACCAGACCCCATCGCGTTCGAGGTACCGGTTTTCGTCCGGCATCGTTCCCTGAAGGGCCATCGTCAGTAGTTTGGCGATGGAGACCGGATTGAAAATGGTGCCGAATGGGTTGTTCAGAACGGTCAGTTTATGGTCGGCTAACCGTTGCCCCATCACCTCGGCAAAGCAGGAACCAAGGGTCACAATCTGGCTCTTCAGGCCAATCCGGCAGGGGAGTACTTCGGGTGAAAATTCGGTATGAAACTGCATACTTCATTAACAAAAAAACGGCCCGTTTGGGTCCGTTTTTTGTAAAAGAAATTGTTTTGTAATTGCTTGATTACGAGCTGGTAAGTGCTCTTTTGTGGTTGCCAATATCTTCCGTCAAATAAGACCAGTAGGAAATTCAGGATATCCCGCTACCTGTTTTTGACGTACTTTCTCCCGGTTGACCAAACGTACCAACAACTGTATACGCTGGCTGTTTTAAGTCCAATGCATACCTCAAACCCGTTCTGCTTGTTCAGTGGCTCGCGGCAAGTTGGGAGCATCCAACAGGGATTCCCGATCGAGTGCAACTCGATGCCGTTTATTTGCTTAAACATAGCATAACAAAAAACGACCGGCTTCGCTGCACAGCGGCCGGTCGTTTGTATCGAAAACGGGTCGGGACTATTCAGCCGAAACCACGTCAAATTTCACTTTGTGCTTCACTTCCTTGTGGAGGTCCAGCGATGCTTCGTAGGTACCCAGGGTTTTAACATCTTCAACCGTAATTTTCTTCCGGTCGATGTCAAATCCTTTTTCGCGAAGGGCTTCAGCCACCTGCGTATTGGTTACCCGGCCAAAGATTTTGCCGCTGTCGCCCGCTTTTGCCGGGATGGTCAGTGTCATTTCACCAATGCCATCAGCAATAGCCTGCGCGTCGCTCTTCAGTTTTTCGGCTTTGTGGGCCGCCTGACGAATGTTTTCGGCAACGATCTTCTTGTTCGAGTCGGTTGCCATCATCGCATACCCCTGAGGAATGAGGTAGTTGCGTCCGTAACCGGGCTTCACCACTACGGTGTCGTTCTTGTAGCCCAGGCCGGCAATATCGGTTTTTAAAATGATATTCATTTTTGTAAGGTTTGTCGTTTTAGGTTTACAGCTTACAGGTTACGGTAGGCCAACGCGTAAGCAACTTTCTCGCGCTGGCCTACTGTAAACTGCAGACCGAATACCGTAAACTTTATTTTAGTGAATCGCCTACGTAAGGCAGGATGGCTAAATGACGAGCGCGTTTGACAGCCTGGGCCACTTTGCGCTGGTTTTTTAGCGTTGTTCCCGTTAACCGGCGGGGCAGAATTTTGCCCTGCTCGTTCAGCAGTTTCAACAGGAAGTTACCATCCTTGTAGTCAATGTATTTGATGCCGGCTTTCTTGAAGCGGTCGTATTTTTTGCGGTTCTCGGTTTTCGAGACAGATTCGTTTTGCAGACTCATGATTACTTGGCCTCCCCGGCGTTTTCGGTTTGTTTTTTCTTACCCACTAAGCCATTGCGCTTCTTGTCGTTATAGGCAACAGCGTGCTTGTCGAGCGAGATCGTCAGGTGACGGATAATGCGCTCATCACGGAGATACTCGGTATTGAGTTTCTCGATGATCGTGCCGGGGGCCTTGAACTCGAAGAGTTGGTAGTAACCCGTGTTCTTGTGCTGTATTGGATAGGCCAGTTTGCGAAGGCCCATATGGTCTTCATGAATAAGCTCCGCACCGTTATCGGTCAGCACTGCACGGAACTTATCAACGGCGTCCTTCATCTGAGCATCAGATAAAACGGGAGTTAAAATGAACACCGTCTCGTAGTTATTAGGAAACATTGTTTGTAATTGGTTTGAAATGAGGGCGCAAAGGTACAAAAAAAAAGCACGGAGCCAAAGCTACAGCGTGAAAAACTTCACCTGATGCCCCTGGCTCCGCAACCTTATCCTGCTACCACTATTATTTTATCACGAAATCGCCTTCACCAATGCGAAAGCCTTCGCTATAAACTTCGATGTTGTACTTGCCCGGGATAAAGCGCTGCCCCCCCCGACCGTAGAAGAAGTCAATACGCTGGCGGCTATTGTCGAAGTTGAACCGCTGCATGGCCGTGTAAATCATGCCCTGCCCGTTGTAGGTGAATTCGCCGGATCCCGTTGCCATATCCGATATGACAGCTCCACTGGGGTCCAGAACGCGTATGTACAGCACCTTTTCATCTTTTTTGGCCAGCCCGTTGGGTGCCAGCAAAACAGATACGTGAATTTTGTCGGTTTTTCTTGCCTTATAGGTCCCCCCGTCATTCTCCTTTCCCCGGGCGTTAACACTGTTGACCGAAACGGTTTCGGCCCGCAGGGCGGCCGCAATGGACACCTTTTCGGCAAGTTCCTTATTTTGGGTCGTAACTGACATCACCGAATCACTCAGGGATTGCCTTTCGGCTTTCAGCCCCGTATTTTCCTCCGTCAATGCTTCGTTTCGTTGCGTCAAATCACCATTCTCTTCTTTGAGCCGGGCAATTTCCTGGTCTTTCTGCGCCAGAATGGTCTGGTAGTTCCGAATTTTCTGGTCGTACTTCCTGGTATCAAATGAGCGGACGTTCTTCAGTTCCCGCTTGTCCTTTTCCAGCTGCGTTTTCACTTTCATGAGTGAATCGACGTTGCCGCCCAACCGCTGGATTTCGGCAATCTTAGAGTCCAGCTGAGCCGATATGGAATCGAGTTTGGTTTTGGCAATCAGTACTTCCTCCGTTTTGGCCGCAATGGTGGCATCCTTTGTTTTGTTTTCCTGCTTTTCCTGGTAGTAGAAATACAGGAGCAGCAGGTTGAGAGCAGCCAGAATGACCAGGGCCGCCAATAAGTAACTGCGACTGTTATTCCGGGGTTGTGGTCGGGGTTCCATGGGTGTCATTAATTGAACAGACAGGTTAAGCTTGACATCGTTACCAGAACTAAAGTGCTGGGTAATTTATTATCCCTTTAGCTAGTTTGTGGCCAGAAAACACGGTTTCGTGCGTGGTTCTTACCCCTAACTTTGCACAATAATACTAAAACAGGGTCATAAAGGCAGTATGATTGCGGATACCATTGAACAGATCGAGCGTCGGTTGGCCGGTAAGGCAGCCCTGATTGCCGTCACAAAAACCAAGCCCGTTGCGCTGTTACGCGAAGCATACGATGCCGGTTGTCGGCGGTTTGGGGAGAATAAAGTGCAGGAAATGGCTGAAAAGCACCCTCAGCTGCCCGCCGATGTGCAGTGGCATCTGATCGGTCACCTGCAAACCAACAAGGTTAAGTACATTGCGCCCTTTGTAACGCTGATTCATTCGGTGGATAGCCTTCGGTTGTTGCAGGAGATCAACAAGCAGGCAGCCCGCCACAACCGGACAATCGACTGTTTGCTCCAGATTTACATTGCCGACGAAGAAACCAAGTATGGCCTTTCGGCCGACGAGGCTGAAGCCCTGCTCACGGATGCTGCGCTCGATGAACTGGCAAACATCCGTGTCATCGGGCTGATGGGGCTGGCAACCAATACCGACAACGAAGAGCAGGTTCGGGATGAATTCAGGGGACTCAAAGCCCTGTACGATAAACTGGCCCAGATGCAGCGGCCCATGATTCAGTTCAGCGAATTATCTATGGGGATGAGTGGCGATTACCAGCTGGCCGTTGAAGAAGGCAGCACGATGGTCCGGGTTGGGAGTGCTATTTTTGGGAGCAGAAACTAATAATTATGAAATTCTTTATTCAATCCGGAGCCGTACTCGGCTTATTGGGCGTAGCACTGGGTGCGTTTGGCGCTCATGCTCTCAGGAATATGCTCGAGGCATCGGGTCGGGGGGCTACCTTCGAGACGGCGGTAAAGTACCAGTTCTACCACGCCTTTGCGCTGGTGCTGGTGGGGCTGCTCATGCACACGTTCGGTACTAACCCCACCGTAGTGAAACTGCTTAACTGGGCCGGTTATTCGTTTCTGGGGGGCGTTATTGTTTTTTCCGGCTCGCTGTATGTCCTGTGTTTCACGGGTATTACGTGGCTCGGAGCCATTACACCCATCGGGGGCTTAGCCATGATTATAGGCTGGGCGCTGGTGCTGTGGGCGTTTGTTTAGAATGATGAGTTATGAATGATGAATGGGTCTCCGGAGCGATGATGAGTAAGTCCAGTTTAGCCCATTAATCATTCATAACTCATCATTCATTACCTATCTTTGTCTTCTTACTCTAAGAATAATGCAAACTAATGTAGCGGCTGAAACCGCCCGTCGGCGGACATTCGCCATCATAAGTCACCCGGATGCCGGTAAAACCACGCTGACCGAAAAGCTGCTGCTCTTTGGCGGGGCCATTCAAACGGCCGGGGCGGTAAAATCGAATAAAATCAAGAAAACGGCTACCTCCGATTTCATGGAAATTGAGAAGCAGCGGGGTATCTCCGTTGCTACGTCGGTTATGACGTTTGACTACGATAACCTGAAGATAAATATCCTCGATACCCCTGGACACAAAGACTTTGCGGAAGATACTTACCGCACGCTGACGGCCGTTGACAGTGTTATTCTGGTTATCGACTGCGTGAAAGGCGTGGAGGAACAAACCGAACGGCTGATGGAGGTTTGCCGGATGCGCGATACGCCGGTTATTATCTTTATCAATAAACTCGACCGCGAAGGCCGAAATCCGTTCGACCTGCTGGACGAGCTGGAAGAGAAGCTGAACATTCGGGTGCGTCCCATGACCTGGCCCGTCAACATGGGCTCTGACTTTAAAGGGGTGTACAGCCTCATCGAGAAAAAATTATATTTCTTCAAAGCCAACAAAACGAAGGTCGAAGCCGATGTATTACCCATTGACCTGGCCGATGATCTGCTCGACGAGAAAGTAGGTGCCCGGGATGCGGCCCAGCTCCGGGAGGATGTTGACCTGATTGACGGAGTTTACGACACGTTTGAGCGGCAGGCGTACCTGGATGGCAAACTGGCCCCGGTATTCTTTGGGTCGGCGGTTAACAACTTCGGCGTAAAGGAACTGCTGGAAGGCTTCTGTGGTATTTCGCCCGAACCCATCGCCCGTCCGACCGATAAGCGCGAGGTGCTGCCGGACGAAAAAAACTTCAGTGGCTTTGTCTTTAAAATACACGCGAACCTGGACCCGCGGCACCGCGACCGGATTGCGTTTCTGCGCATTTGTTCGGGCGTTTTTGAGCGCGGTAAGTTTTACCATCATACGCGGCTGGATAAAAATGTGCGCTTTGCCAGTCCGTTTAGTTTTATGGCCGACAGCAAAAGTGTGGTAGAAGAAGGTTTTCCCGGCGATGTGGTTGGGCTGTATGACACGGGCACGTTCAAAATTGGCGATACCCTGACCGAAGGCGAGGAGTTGCAGTTTCAGGGAATTCCCAGTTTCTCCCCCGAAATTTTCAAGGAACTGGTCAACCTGGACCCCATGAAATCCAAGCAACTGGATAAAGGCATTCAGCAGTTAACGGATGAAGGCGTAGCCCAGTTATTTACCCTGGAACTGGGTAATCGTAAAATCGTGGGTACCGTGGGGGAGCTTCAGTTTGAAGTGATCCAGTACCGACTGGAGAATGAATACGGGGCTAAGTGCCGCTGGGTACCGCTCAACTACACAAAAGCCTGCTGGATTACGGCGGAAGACCCGTTAAAACTGGCGGAGTTTATCCGGCTGAAAGGCAACCAGATTGCGTACGACAAAGACCAGAACCCGGTTTTTCTGGCCGAATCGGACTGGATGCTGCGCATGAACCAGCAAAACAACCCGGACGTAACGTTCCACCTGACATCAGAATTTAAGGTGGCAGCCTAGTGCCACCCTCCCCGCTCTTTTAGGTTACGAAAAAACTCATTGCGGTCGAATTAGTTAATACAGGTATTACTCACGTTAAAACGGATAATACCCATGACCAACTTACTCGCTGCGGCTGCTGTCGTTCTCTTATGTGCCGGAACAGTCAGCGCCCAACAGAAACCAGCCAAAACAAAATCGAAGTCGACGACTGCGGTACCAACCAAGAATGAAGTGATGCGCTCAAACCCCTCCGCCCAGAATACCCACGACGGTACTGGTGGCGTATCGGTCGGCGTGGGAGGAGCCCCTGCCGGTACGGGCCTGACAAACGATCAGAATCAGGCAATTAACAGTAGCGCAACGACACGCACCACCAAAGTAGACGCCCGGAGCAGTGTCCGAACTGGTGCATCGTCGGTAAAGGCCAAGAAGAAGGCGCCCAAATCCAATAATTAATAGATAAATCCGGGTTTTTCAGAGACTGCCTGCTTCGGGAGAGGACTTTCCAGTCCCCGAAGCAGGCAGTCTGCCTTACGACCCGAAGCAGGGTTTGCTTATACCGTAATCCCCATCCCTACGCCCCGGCTTGAAGAGGATGGCGGCTGGGTTTTTGGCTTACAATTGTGTTGAAAGTGTCTAAATCAGTTGCCCCTTCGGTATTGTAAACCAGGATGGTAGTGTCTGGCGAAATCCCCAGTGTTTCTGTCAGAGTCTGCCTGCTTTCCCGTGTCATTAGGCTAATGAAACCCGCTAAACCAGCAGCGCCCGATTCGCCCGCTATTAGTCTCGGGTCATCATGAATGGGGTAATAGAGTGCTCTGACCGCTTCTTTGGCGAACTCATCGCTGACTTTGAGGGACATGTCGGTCCCGATTTTGATTATATGCCACGCGGTTGAGGATGGAATTCCGCAGTTTAGTCCTGCCATAATTGTGTCAAACGTACCTGCTGGACTTACTCGTTTACCCGCTTTGAATGACGCAAAAATGCCATCTGCTTCTACCGGTTCTACGACAATAAGTTTAGGGCGGTTGTTTCCGTAGCGATTCAGGTAGTACCAAATCGCCGAAGCGGCCCAACTGCCTACCCCTGCCTGCAGGAAAACCAGATCAATTTTCGGATTCGGCAAACTGTGTAGCGTATCTTCCATTTCCTTGAAATGGGTTAAATAACCGGCCATGATGTAGGCAGGTATCTGCTCGTAATTGTCCCACGCCGTATCCTGTACCAATTGCCAGCCTTTTCCTGTACTTTCTGCCTCGGCAAAAGCGCAGGTTTCATCATAATTTCCGTCAACTTTAATCACTTTTGCTCCCTCATCCGCTATGGCGTTCATCCTGCTTTCAGTGGTATCCCGCGGTACAAAGACGATGGATTGTTTGCCCGCGTTCTTTGATGCCCAGGCTACCGCTCTGCCGTGATTACCGTCGGTAGCCGTACAAAACGTAGCTATGTCTGGCCGATCTTCGAGAATTTTATGAACCGCATACGATGCTCCCAGCCCTTTAAACGCATTGAGGCCAAAACGGTGGGATTCATCCTTTATGTAAATATTCCCGATGTTGTATCGTTTGGCCAGGTTTGGTAGGCTTACGAGCGGTGTAGCTGCATACGCCGATAAGGATTGATGGTACGCAAAGGCTGTACTGTTTTTCAACCTGTCTGTTGTCAGGTTTGAAGGTATCGCATTTACCGGGTTGTTGATAAAATAATCGTCCATATCTGTTTTTACGGTCGCCACCTGAACGCGGTTTTCGTCAATGGCCTTCCGTACGCCTGAGTTGCCTTTTAACGGGTCGTATTCGCGTTCTTTAGCCAGGCCCCGGTTCTTTGCCGGTCTTATCAGTTTTTTTATTGCCAAATTTTTCTGCCTGGTCCCTCAGTCAGGTGGTCAGCGATTGGGTTGCTGTAAAGCCACTCGCTGAATCAGAAGCTTAATCAAAGTAGGGGATTTGTGGCAAAAGGTTCTACGTGGGCAACTTTATCAGCTTAGTCCCCGGAATGAGGGCAAAATCCGCCAATACAGTCGGTTTGCTCACATCCGTGCGGATTTAGTCACTAGTAGTAAACGTCAGGTGATTCAGTAAGGACACCAAATCGAACCCGGAAGCTGCGGACGGTTGGATTACATAACCCGGCCTGAATTCTCGCTGACAAAAGCGCCCCAGGCACCTTTCTTATTCTTCTTACCCGGCGCGACGGGCAACGCATTTTCATGAAAATGGTGACAGATGGCGATGGCCAGCGCGTCGGTAGCGTCGAAAAACTTCGGGTCGAGATTTTCTTTCAGCAGATGACTCACCATCTGCGATACCTGATCTTTGGAGGCATTCCCATTGCCCGTTACCGACTGCTTGATACGGCGGGGGGCGTATTCAACAATGGGAATATTGCGCGACAGGGCGGCCGCCATCACAACGCCCTGCGCCCGGCCCAGCTTGAGCATGGCCTGCACGTTCTTGCCAAAGAAAGGGTCTTCAATGGACATCTCGTCCGGGTGGTACTCATCAATCAGCCGCAGGATGGTTTCGTAGAGTTTCTGGAGCTTGAGCTGGTAGGTGCTATATTTGCTCAACTGAACCACACCATACTGAATCATACGCATAACGCCCCCCGATACGGAGATGATGCCGTAACCGGCTACCATGGTGCCGGGGTCTACGCCCAGAATAATTTTTTCTTTGGTCGTATCAACGGGCTTGGGCGTTATAATCATGTATACGGTGTTGGGTCTTTTACAAAGTAACGTGTTCTTGTCTGTTTTGTCGCGGAATTCGGGTAAAAAAATCATTTTCTGGACCAAAATCGCCGTTTTTGCTCTGCTGCTGATTTATATCGGTTATGTGCTGCGTCAACAGCCAGTCGACTGGGCTGTGCTGCAGACGCAGTTGCGAACCGTTGAACACCCCGCATGGTGGAGCATCAGTTTACTCGCGCTTACGCCCATAAACTGGGGGCTCGAAGCCCTGAAATGGTGGATACTGCTTCAGCGGGTGGAAAAAACGTCGTTCGGGGCGGCCTACAGCGGGGTATTGGCGGGTGTCTCGCTGGGATTTGCGTTACCCGCCCAACTGGGCGATACCGCCGGCCGGGTGCTATCGCTGCGCGATGGTAAACGGGGATCGGCCATTGGGGCCTCCCTGGTGTCGGGTGGTATGCAGTTTTACGTGGCACTGGTCATGGGAACCCTAGCCTGGGCCTACCACATCAGTCTGGTGCCCGACCGTAATAGTACTGCCGGACGGTGGCTATTAGCCCTGCTGGGGGTACTATCGCTGGGTGGCGTTGTATTCGGGCTTGTCCGAACCCGGCTGCTGACCTGGCTATCGGCCCGGCCCGCGTTGAAACGCTTTGCTACGTATTGGAACGTAGCCGGGTTATACTCAAACCGCGAGATAGTGCTGGCACTGCTGGTTGCTACCGTGCGGTACGGCATATTTGCCAGTCAGTTTTATCTGGCCATGCGGGTTGTTGGGGTCGTGATGGAGCCGGATGTAGCTACGTCGGGTATCGGGCTGGTCTTTCTGGTGAAAACCGTAACGCCCGCATTTAACCTGCTGAGTGATCTGGGCGTTCGGGAAGCGGCTGCCCTGTGGGTATTCGCGCCCTTCGGCCTTTCCGTTCCGGTGCTGATTACTGCTACACTACTGCTCTGGTTCGCTAATATTCTACTGCCCGTGCTGGTTGGTCTGTACTGGGTCTGGAAACTTAAACTAACTGCCGAATGACGTTATTCCTGCTGGCCGTTAGCCTGCTGTATGCCCTGTTTACGCTCCTGCTCTGGATAACCTGGCTCCGGCTACCGACTTTTATGCCTGGTGCTGCCAGCACGAGCGGCCCGCGTATTACGGTCATCATCCCGGTCCGGAATGAAGCGGCTACCATCGGGAAACTGCTGGATGATCTGAGCAGGCAGACCTTCCGCCAGTTCGAAGTAATCGTAGCGGATGATGCGTCGACGGATAACACCGGGCAACTTGTTCGTAAATACGCCGAACGGGCCTCTTTCGCACTGCATCCGCTTTTGCTGAACGATGAGCGTACGGCGTCTCCCAAGAAACGCGCTATCACCCAAAGTGTCGCGCAGGCCACGGGCGACCTCATCGTTACTACCGATGGCGACTGTCGGGTTGGCCCCGGCTGGCTGGCGACAATCGCTGCGTGTTATACCCGGACGGGTGCCAAACTGATTTCCGGACCGGTAACCTTCACGGATGAACAGGGCTTATTCGATACCCTGCAAACGGTGGAGTTTGCCAGTTTAATCGGTTCCGGGGCGTGTACGATGGGCCTGGGATACCCAACCATGTGTAACGGCGCCAACCTGTGTTACGAGAAAAAGGTATTTACGGAAGTGGGTGGGTTTGCCGGCGTCGATCACCTGGCGTCGGGCGATGACGAATTTCTGCTGCATAAGATTGCCGCCCGGTATCCGGATGGGGTTCGTTTTCTGAAAACTGCGGAAGCGATTGTGCGTACCGGGCCGCATCGGTCGTGGAGCGCATTCTACAACCAGCGAAAACGATGGGCCAGTAAATGGAAAGCCTACGCCAGTTACGGGCCATCGGTGCTGGCCGTGTTTATTTTTCTCAGTAATGCCGCCCCTACTTTAGCCTTACTGGGCTGGCTGGGGGGGTACCTAACCGGCAACACAGTGTTGCTGGTACTGGGACTGAAAATCATCCCCGAATGGCTGTTTTTGCGTCAGATACTCGTTTTCCTGCAAAAAAAATCGGCCGTTTGGGGGATACCGCTAACGCAGCTGGTTTACCCAATCTACGTACTCTTTTTTGGGCTGGCCGCTCAGGGGAAAGGGTATGTCTGGAAAGACCGCAGGCTTACGTAAACAAACTAACGGTGGTAATATAGGTTTCCTGAGGCAACACAACTGCTGCCTTTATAAAACAACCTTAACCATCAGTATAGCTATAAGAATGGCAATCGTCAGGACTGTTGACCAGGTAAGCGTGTTCACTACGTCAATTGATAAAATAAAGCGGCACATGTTATAAAAACAAGTTACGGTGAATGGTGTACAAACTTACTGTTTATACATGTAATTAGTAAATATACTTAGTGTGGTTTTTGAGTACTATTTATTAAGCGAGGTGGTTTATAGTTGTAAGTGACTATGGGTTAATCACATTTTAATTGGAATACTGCGTACTTAGTGAGACGGTAGCGAGTTGTTTGATCTGCTTTCAGGCGTTTTTTATTGGCCCTACGCCCAACATCGCTGCACACAGGGAGTTAGCTAGTTGTACATTACAGTAGATGAGTATAGTACGCCGGATAGAGCGGCAATCAGTGTTGAGTAAAGTGCCCAAACGGATTGCTGCGGATACGGGTATTCATTTATAGAGAGATTATTCCCAACTTTGGAACGAAGATCAACTCGTTGCAGGGAACCACAACCTTTTTCGACGAATCTGTTTGTTGTCTGCCAGTAGCCGTTTACCTATGATTTTTCTTCACAAGTCGAACTTTCTATTCCGGACAATCTATCCCGAATGCTGGTGGAAGATTGTGGATGAGTCCGAACCAACGATTTATCTGACGTTTGATGATGGGCCCATTCCCGAAATAACGGAGTTCGCTCTGGAGCAACTGGATAAGTTTTCGGCACAGGCAACCTTTTTCTGCATTGGCGATAATGTCCGTAAGCATCGGGAGGTGTTGTATCGCGTGCTCGAAGCGGGACACATGGTTGGTAACCATACGTTCAATCACCTCAACGGCTGGAAAACGGATGATGCCGTTTACCTGGATAATATTCAGCAGTGCCAGAACTTGCTGGGCGTAGAAACGTCCTTATTCCGCCCGCCCTACGGCCGCATTAAAAAGACCCAGGCAGCGCAGGTGATGGAGCAGTATTCCATTGTGATGTGGGATGTGCTGACGGGGGATTTTGACCAGAAACTATCGCCCGATGTGTGCCTGAAGAAAACAATTCAGTACACCCAACCCGGCTCCATCGTGGTCTTTCACGATAGTTTGAAAGCCTGGCCAACCATGCGGTACGTGCTGCCCCGGGTGCTGGCGTATTTTGCCGAGAGAGGATTCTCGTTTCGCGCCGTTCCACAACCCATTTATGCCGGCTATTAGCCCTCCCGACCAGCCATACCGGCGAGTCAGTATCCTGATTGCAGCCCGCAACGAACAGGAAACCATACTTGCCTGCCTGCGGGCAGTTAGCCAGCTCCACTACCCGGTCGGTTTGATTGATGTGCTTATCGGTAATGATCAGTCCACCGACCAGACTGCAGCAGTGGTTACTGAATTTGTTCGTGACAAGCCCACTTTCCGTCTGGTCAATATTACCGAATCAGTAGCCGGATTATCTGGCAAGGCCAACGTGCTGGCGCAACTGGCCCGACAGGCTACGGGGGAATACCTGTTTTTTACGGATGCCGACACGCAGGTGCCACCCGACTGGCTTACCGAAATCCTGCGTGCTTTTACCGGTAATACGGGTGTGGTAACCGGGGTTACGCTGCCCGAAGGCGTATCTTTTTTTGACAAACTACAAACCCTCGACTGGCTGTATAATTTGACCCTGACGCACCTGGTTAGTAGCGTCGGTACGCCCATTACCGCTATGGGCAACAACATGGCCGTCAGCCGTTCGGCTTATGATGCCATTGGGGGGTATGAAGCATTACCCTTCTCGGTGACGGAGGATTACGTTCTTTTTCGGGCCATTCTGGCGAAGGGGTACGGATTTCAGACCCTGCTCAGTGAATCGGTACTGGCTCATACCGAGCCCGTTGATACGTTCATAGCCTTTCTGCAGCAGCGCAAACGCTGGATGCGGGGCGCTGCCGCGCTACCCGGCTGGATAGTTATTTTTTTGTACGGGAATTACCTGGCCGGACCCCTGCTGTTGCTGCTCGGCTGGTTCTCGCCGGTGCTGGCAATCGGGTTGTATCTGAGTCGGCTGCTGGTCCAAACCATGGTACTTTCGCTGGGGTTGAGCAGACTGCGGCAAACCAGATTATGGCCGTATGCGTTGTTATTTGATGGGTACCAACTCATTATCGGGCCACTAGCCGTCGTTTTTTATTGGCTGCCCACAAAAATTGACTGGAAAGGAAGGAAATACGCATGATACTTATTGACACTCACGCCCATAGTTACGACCCGCAGTTTGCCGAAGAAGTAGCGCGCGCTGACGGAGAAAACTGGCTGGAACGGGCCGTTGCCCAGCAGATTAACCAAATCTGGATGCCCAACTGCGCCCGCGAAACCATACCGGGACTAATGGCCCTGGCGGAGCAGTATCCCGACCGCTGCCTGCCCATGATGGGTCTGCACCCGTCCTACGTGACGGATACCGTGGAGGATGAACTGGCGGCTGTGGAAGAAAACCTGAGCCGCCATGCCTTCATGGCAGTGGGCGAAATTGGCCTGGATTTTTACTGGGATATGACTTATGTCGACCAGCAGTTCAGTGCGTTTAAGATTCAGTTGCAGTGGGCGTCCGAACAAAAGCTGCCCGTATCCATGCACACCCGCTCCGGCCATGACCGAAACGCGTTTCAGGAAGCCGCCGATTTGATTGAAAAGCTGGCATTGCCCAATCTGACGGGCATTTTTCACTGTTTTGTCGGTACCCTGGATGAAGCTAGGCGAGCCACCGAAATGGGGTTCAAGCTGGGGATTGGCGGAGTTAGTACGTTTAAGAATGGGGGGCTAGACAAAGTGCTGCCACACGTGGGGCTGGAACACCTGGTGCTCGAAACCGATTCGCCTTACCTGGCCCCCGTGCCGCACCGGGGTAAACGCAACGAACCCGCTTACCTGCGCCTGATTGCCCAGCGGGTGGCCGACCTGAAACAGGTAAGCGTGGACGAGGTGGCCCGGCACACAACGGCTAATGCCCTGACGCTGCTCCCCGCTCTGTACACCAATTTGCTGCCGGGCTAGCGTGCGCCGACTAAATTACTTCGTCCCGACGTTATCTTTACCGTATGATACCCACCGCCCAATTACTTTCTCCCGGGTCCCAGATACCCATGCATCGTCCGCGCTTTGATGATATTTTCATGGACCTGGCCGTGAATCTGGCCAAGCGTTCGCATTGCATCAAGGCGCAGGTGGGAGCGGTGCTGGCCCGCGAAACCCGTATCATTTCCATTGGTTACAACGGTCCTCCCGCCGGAACGCACAACTGCGACGAGGAATTTCCCGAAGCCGGTTGCCCCCGCGACTCGAAAGGGTCGTGCTCGCTGGCGCTGCATGCGGAACAGAACGCCATCCTGTACGCGGCCAAAAACGGTTCTGAGATAGAAGGAGCCACGATTTACGTCACCCTGTCGCCCTGCATTGCCTGCGCCCGGATTATCTACAGCATGAAAATAGCCCGGGTGGTGTACCTTAATTCCTACGCGGAATACAAAGGCATACCGTCCGACGAAGGGGTCGATTTTCTGCGCCGGTTTGGCGTAACGGTCGAACGCTACGTAGCAGGCATGGATGCTCCCGCCGAACAACCATGAATATTCTGGCCCACGCCTACCTGTCGGACCGGCAACCGGGGCTTGTTATCGGCAATTTTATCGGTGATTTTATCAAAGGTGATCCCGGAAATCCCCGGCATAACCTCACACCAGGCGAGGTGGCGGGCGTTCGGCTGCACCGGGCCATCGATACCTTTACCGATGCCCATTCCGAGGTGGCGGCTGTGCGGGATTTGCTGCATCCCCGCTGCCATAAATACGCCGGTGTGGCTGTCGATATTTTCTTCGATCATTTTCTGGCGGTCAATTTTCAGGAACTAACCGGCGAGCCACTGTCCGAATTTGTACCTGATTTCTACCACGTTCTAACCGTGAATGCCGCCCTGCTGCCACCCGCTGCCGGGCGTATGGCCGAGTACATGATCCGGCAGGACTGGCTATCGAGTTATCAGTTTGCCGAAGGCATTGACCGCTCCCTCAAAGGCGTATCCCGCCGAACGGCTTATCCATCAGGGCTGGATACGGCCATTATCGATTTCATGGAGTATTACGATCAGATTGCCCGGCACTTCTCCCTTTTCTGGCCTGCCCTGGTCGACCACTGCCAGCAAACGCGCACGTTGTTGCTCACGCGGTTATAAGCCTGCCAGTAAAGTTTCGTGGCGATGGTACAATTAATGGGAGAACGGTACGGGGGCAGGGGCGTTTGGACTGGTTTGCTGGCATAAACTCCGGCCGGTATGGTAGCAGGCAGGAGAACTAAGTCAACAATTGCCCGAACGGGTAAAATCTCTTTATAAAGGAATGGGGTAACTGCCAAACCGTTAATTTTGCGGCATAGACCGAATGAGGTTGCCCAACGAATGTGTTGTACCGGCTGTTCGGTCGTAAACCGTATTTACCTTGATTGCTGCTGTTGACGCTCTGCTGAAAGATATTCGTAACAAACGAATCGCTCCCGTTTACCTGATTCATGGCGACGAACCCTTTTACCTCGACCGAATTGCCGAGGAACTGGAGAAAGTAGCCGTTCCCGTTGCCGAACGGGGGTTCAACCAGTTCGTGCTGTTCGGGAAAGATACCGATGCCGGGGCCGTACTAAACTACGCCCGCCGGTACCCGTTCATGGCTGAGCGGCAACTGGTACTGGTGAAAGAAGCCCAGCAGATGAACGGTATCGGGGATAAATCGACGCAGACGCTGTTTGAAGATTACGCCCTAAATCCCCTTTCCAGTACGATTCTGATGCTTTGCTACGTCCGGGAAGAAGGAAAACCTGCGCTCGATGAACGCAAATCGTGGGTGAAAGCCTTTGGGGCAAAGGGGAAACTCCTGGGCGTTAAAAAGCTGTACGACAACAAAATACCGGATTGGGTGGGAGAGTACTGCCGCGAACAGGGGGCCAAAGTAAGCCCCAAAGCGTGTCAGCTTCTGGCCGATCACATTGGTAACGACCTGAAACGGCTGGCCAGTGAAATTGACAAAATCCTGATCAACCTGCACGTGGGCGAAGAGATTTCGGCCAGCACCGTGGAGCGACTGGTGGGCATCAGCAAAGAGTATAACGTGTTTGAATTGCAGAAAGCCCTGACCGAGCGCAACGTAGTGAAGGCAAACCAGATTGTCAATTACTTCGGGCGTAATGCGAAGGATAATCCACTGGTGGTCATTCTGGCGCAGCTGTTTAACTATTTCAGCAAGGTGGTACTGGTGCAGGCGTCCAAGGATCAGACCGATAAAGGGCTGGCCCCCTTGCTGGGTGTAAATCCCTACTTTGTAAAAGATTATCTCTCCGCAGCCCGCACGTTCCCCCTGCCCAAAGTAGCGGCCATCATCCACGCCATCCGCCGGGCCGACGCCCAAAGTAAGGGGATCGATACCCCAACCATGACCGAAGCGGATATTTTACGGGAACTGATCTTCGACATCCTGCACTGATTGGCAGGCAACTGATTCAACCAGAGAAACCCCGCTGATAAAGAAAAAGGTGGCTGGTTGTCCAGGATTTTTTGCCTTTTGGGGAAATGAGTTGGTAGCGCAGGTAATAGAAAAAAGGCCACCAGCGTATTTTTTTATAGACAACCTGACCATTTTTGCGTTAATATTGCAACATTGTTGCATATCGACGAATTTCGCTCAGTAATTCACAGGAGTATCGTTTAAGAAGGGATGCGTAAAAAAGGGACGTCGGGAATAATAGGTTGGTTGCTGATTGGTACCATCACGGCGGGGTGGGCGCAGTCGGGAACCTGTACTGCCGTACTCAAAGGACGTATTGTGGGGCAGGATTCAGGCGAACCCTTGCCGGGCTCTACCGCCTATATCCGGGAACTTAAGGCCGGTGCGGTACTGGATACCACCGGTTACTTTCGGCTGATAAATCTGTGTCCCGGAAAATACACGGTTGATTACCAGTTTGTTGGTTACAAAGCCGTTACGCTGCCTCTCGTTATAACCCAGGATACGCTGATCAGCGTGCCCGATGTTCAACTGGTGCCGGATAACCAGATGCTTCAGGAGGTAGTCGTAACCGAACACCGCTCCGAAGCGCAGCAACTGCTCCAGACCCAGAGTAGTTTATCGGGGGCGGCCCTCGATCAGACGCGGGGGCAATCGCTGGGTGAGAGTTTGAAAACAATAACCGGGCTGTACGCCATCCAGACCGGCCCGACCATTGCCAAGCCGGTTATTCACGGGTTGTACAGCAACCGGATCATTATCCTGAACAACGGCATTCGGCAGGAGGACCAGCAGTGGGGAACCGAACACGCTCCGCAGGTAGACCAGTTTCTGGCCTCCCGGCTCACGATTATCAAAGGAGCTGCCAGCATCCGGTACGGCTCCGATGCCATTGGGGGCGTCATTCTGGTCGAACCGAACGAGATGCCAACCCGGCCGGGCGTGCAGGCCGAAGTGAATCTGGTGGGAGCCACCAACGGACGAATGGGGGTTGCGTCAGGCATGATAGAGGGGGCCTTTGCGAAAAAACTGACGGGGCTGAGCTGGCGGTTGCAGGGAACCCTCAAACGGTCGGGTTACATCAAAACACCGCATTATTTTCTGGACAACACCAGCTATCACGAAACCAACTATTCGGGGGATATTCACTACCAGCACAAGAATGTGGGTATTGAAGCTTTTTATAGTCAGTTCGACACAAAAATCGGTCTGTTTACCGGCGCACAGGTGGGTAGCCTGGCCGATCTCTACGCGGCCATCAGCCGCCCCGAACCTCTATCCCAACCTGGATTCTCATACGCCCTGGATCGCCCTTATCAGGCCGTTAAGCACGATTTGCTGAAAATACGGGCCTATTATCACACCACGAAGGACGGCACGATAACAGCTACCTTTGCCCGGCAGCAGAACACTCGCCAGGAGTATGATTACGTGTCGTTCAGTGGCTTAACCAACCCTGAACTGTCGCTCAAACTGGTAACTCATACTGCCGATTTAGTGTGGGAGCATCGGGATCTGAAAACGCCGGGCGGTGGCCAGTGGTCGGGTAGCGTGGGCTTCAACGGAATTACGCAGGGGAACGTGCGGCAGTACCTGTTTCTGATTCCCAATTTTCGTAATTACGGGGCTGGCCTTTTTGCCATTGAGCGGTATGCCAAAGGGCGGGTGACCCTGGAGGCCGGGTTACGCTACGATTACCGCTGGCTACGGGCTTACTTCCTCAGCGACGCAACGAACCAACCCTACAATACGACCCACAACTGGCAGAACGCGAATGGGTCACTGGGGGCTGCTTATCAGTTACGCCCCGATTTGGTGTTGACGGCTAACTTCAGTACCGCCTGGCGGTCGCCCAACGTAGCTGATCTGTACTCGAATGGTCTGCACCAGAGCGCGGTAGCCTACGAAATTGGCAATCCAACCCTCAAACCCGAGCAGGCGTACAACAGCAACGCCGTACTGGCGTATTCGGGTCAGCGTTTGAGTGGAGAAGTTGGCTTTTATTCCAACCTCATCACCAATTACATCTACCTCAAACCTGATTCGGTACCCATTATCCGGCAGCGGGGGGCATTTCCGGCTTATACCTATACGCAGGTACGCGCCACGTTCCGGGGTATTGATGCTACCCTGAACTACAAAATAACTCCGCAGTTAACCCTTACCACCAAGAATTCCCTGCTGTTTGCCTATAACCAGACGGAGCAAGACTACCTCGTTTTTGTTCCGCCCAATCGCTCGGACAATAGCCTGCGCTATGACCTGAGTAAGTGGGGTAAGTTATCGGATGTCTATGTTTCTGCGAGTGGACTGTACGTAGCCCGACAGCATCGCGCCCCCGCCGTCACCATTCGGCAGGACGACGGGCAGGTAATCTTTACGGGTGACTTTGCTCCCCCGCCCCCGGCCTATTTTCTATTGGGAGCCGAGGTAGGCTTTACGGCTCAGGTTGGATCGCATCCGTTGAGTGTTATCCTGAGCGGTACCAACCTGGCTAATACCGCCTACCGCGATTACCTGAACCGGTTCCGCTATTATGCCGATGAACCGGGCCGTAGCCTGATCCTTAAACTTCGGTTACCCTTCTCCGTGGGTAAACAATCGTAAGTCAATCACATACAACCTGTTTTACATTTTAACTCTTGCGTACTATGAAACCAGTGAAAAAACAACTCCTGTGGTTAGCCTGTATCGTATTGATAACGGCCAGTTGTACCAAAGACGAGCAAAACGTGACGCCAACCGGCGACAATGAAGCGATTACAACGGCAACCCTATTACTGGTCAACAAGGCTACACCCACCGAAAGTGTTTCGGCTACAATCGATAATCTGAACACAACGGGCGATTTTAGTAAAGCCACGCTAAACCTCAAAGCCAACACGACTTATACGGGCACCATCACACTGCTCGACAAAACAAAAACACCCGCCCTGGATGCTACGCAGGAAATAAGGGAAAAGGCAAACGAGCACCTGTTTGTGTATACGCCTACCCCCGTGAGTTTGCTGACCATTACCCCAACGGATAAAGATACCAACCCTGCTCCCGGTCCGTATACCCTCGGATTAACCACGGAAATAAAGACCGGAGCGGCCGGGACGGGTAAGCTCAAGGTCATACTACGGCATCAGCCAGGCTCAAAAAACGGGACTCCCACGCCCGGCACATCCGATCTGGATACCGATTTTCCCGTAGTGGTGAAGTAGGGAAGACGTAGACCCTCCGGTAGCTGCTCCAGTGGTGTTGGTGAACAGCATGATTCAGCCCCGTTGCCCAACCGGATAGTCGGCAGGGCAACGGGGCTGTTTATAGCCTCCCTCTTTTTTTCTGCTTACACGAATGAACTCATGGCGGATTCATTGGCCAGTTCTTCGGCGTGTTCTTTACCCAGGTAGCGATCGATGAAGTAGTGGGCTACGTAGAGCAACGGCGTGAGCACAATGGCCGAGGTGGCTTTGTAGATGTAGTTGATAATGCCCACCGCCAGCACCTGCGTCAGCGACCAGTTGCCAAACACATAGAACGCAATGCCCAGCACGACAAACGAGTCCACTAACTGCGAAACGAGTGTTGACCCCGTGGCCCGTAACCAGATTTGCTTGCTGCCGGTAATCTTGCGGAGGGAATGAAACACGTACACATCCAGAATCTGCCCGAGTAAAAAGGCCGTCAGTGAGCCAATAATGATGCCCAGCCCCTGCCGGAAAATCATCTGAAAGGCGTTATTGATGTTGATTGGATTCCCGGCTCCATCCGTTGCGTTGACGTCGAGCCAGAATTGAGCGGGCGGCAGTGCAGTGACGGCAAAAATAATCAGGAAGCTGAAGCCCACGAACCCGGCCGTCAGGAAGGAGATACGCCGAACGCCGGCCTTGCCGAAGTATTCGTTGATGATGTCGGAGGTGATAAAGACAAACGGCCAGATAACCGCCCCCGCCGTCAGGTTAAAATCAAGGATGAAATCATCGAACAGGTGAATCTGAGCGGGTTTTATGCCCAGAAGAGATTCTGCGGAAAAGATTTTGACGCCAATGATCTCGGCCACCAGCGCGTTGGTCAGAAAGACGGCGCTCAGAAAAATGTACAGGTTGGATCGTTTGTTCGTAAAGGATGAGGCCATAGTAACGTTATACGGGGTAAAAGGACTGGGTTAGCACTAAGGTACGCATGAGTTGTCTGCCGGTCCGGCCCGCCCGGCAAGTGGCACCGGAGCCATACTCAACCATCACGGCCGGGGCAACCCCGTTGTACCTATTTTTTTTTGTACACATCCGCAATTTCCGTCTTTTCGTATTGATTGGCCAGGGCCGGGGCGCGTTGAAATAGCTTCTCAATTACGTTTTCCCGGTCCAGAATGTAGTCGGGTGGGTCTTTTCGGAAGTGGTCGAATATGTTGATGACTGCTTCGTAGTTATCCAGGTTCTTCAGGTCGTACTTCGACAAATCCCAGTTGAGGTAAGGGGTGGCCAACTGGTTGTAGCGATACGCACTCAGGTCTTCGCCGATAATCAGAATCCGTTGATTGCGGATGTTGTCGGGCAGGGGAGAGGGTTGTACCTGCAGGCTGCTCAGCCGACCTAGCCCGGAGCCGGGAATGAGGCCCAGCGCACCCTGGTAAAAAAACAACAGAATCAGCATAAACGCAATCGTGAACGTTAGTTCGGCCAGCCAGACCCGGCGAATGCCTTCAAAGTAAAAATAAGCGAAGTAAGCCATAGGGGGCACGAAACTCAAAAACATCATCGGGGCCAGAAAAGGCATCAGACCAATAGTCAGCACAACCACCACAAACCAGATAACCATAATCTGCTGGATGCGCTGCTGAAAGTTTACATACCGGCCCGCCCGGTTGAACAGGCTCACGAACCCCAGCACGCCCAGCCCCAGGGGGATAAACAGGGAAACCAACAGCGATTGAAAATCGGACAGAGAATACTGCCGGACCCGAAAAACGGCGGCCAGCAGGTTCCGGTTGAAATCATCCAGGCTATCGAACAGGTAATAGAAAAGAATGGTGGCGGCAAAGGGAAACAGGAAACCAAACAACGACAGGGAATACTGCCGGAAGGTAGCCCCCGTATAAAACAGCAGCGACAGCACGGCCCAGATAATAAACAGGGCGGAAGGCAGGTAAAAAAGGGCGGCTATACCGATGTAAAAACCTACTTCGAACACTTCGTCGGTAGCGCCCCGCCGGTCCATCTGACGCACGAGGGTACCGAAGGCCAGCAGCAGAAAACTGGTTGACATCAGTACCGGAGAGAGCGTCATGCAGTCGAAGGAAAGGTGCATGAACAGCATGTAAAGCAAACCGGGCCAGAAGGTACGGTCCGGAAAAATATCCCGCGTGTTGATGAGGTAGTTGAAGTAAACGACCTGAAAAACAGCGACCAGCGTGGCGGCTCCGTGCAGTGCCACCAATGACCGGCCAAACAGCGTATCCATCCCCCAGTATACCAGGGCCGACAGCGGACTCACGCTATCCCAGATGTCGCGGTACAGCAGATTGCCCTGGCTGATCTGTTCGCCCACAATCATCCAGTTCAGCTCCGGAATCAGGAGCGGGAAGGAATGCAGCAGCAGCGGCAGCCGGATCAGCAGCAGCAAACCCAGCAAACTGACGTACTGGTAAGGAAAATACGATTGGAAAAAGCGTAACAAGATTAATTGGGTAGTGAGTCGGTACGTTAATCAGCCAGTCGACTCACTAACGGATCGTCTGGCCGACAACGGCGAATTTACGGTCAATTTCGGCAGAACGGAAAAATGGGTGGATATTTGCAGATACATTACCTATTTAGTGCTATGGAATCGAAACGACAGCAGAAAGTTGCCCGGCAATTGCAGAAAGATTTAAGCGAGATTTTTCAGCGCGAGGTGCCGCATATGTTCAACGGATCGGCCAATCCGGGAGCTTTCATTACCGTTACCAGTGTGCGCGTTTCGCCCGACCTGAGTGTGGCCCGTGTATACCTGAGTTTTCTGGCGGCAAAAAACAAACAGCTGTTGCTGGATAGTATTCAGGAAAAAAGTAAAGTGATTCGGCAACACCTCGGCGAGCGTGTCCGGCATCAGCTGCGCATTGTGCCTGAGGTTAGTTTTTACCTGGATGATACCGCCGACTACGCCGATAAAATGGATAAGCTCTTCGCCGGTCTGGAAATCCCCCCCGAAACGGAAGAGGAAGGTGAAGAAGAGAAATTTTGAATGAGCGAATGAGTAAATGAGCGAATAGCTGACGCGTAGTTATTTGCCTTCATTCACTCATTCAGGCATTCACTCAGTCAAAATTAGAAGATGAACCTCCCCGTCTGGATTGCCCGCCGGTATTTTTTCTCCCGTAAAAAGCGCAGTTTCATCAGTTGGCTGTCTATTCTGTCTATGCTCGGTGTGGGCGTGGGCACGATGACGCTGGTCGTTGTGCTGTCGGTTTTTAACGGGATGGAAGAACTGAACCGGCAAATGTTCAAGACCTTTGAAGCCGATATGACCGTTTCGCCCCGGCAGGGAAAACGGTTTCTGGCTACGCCTGCCCTGCTGAATCGCCTGCAACGGGTAAATGGTGTTGAATGGATTGCATCCGTTGCTCAGGATAATGCCCTGGCTCGCTACGCCAATGCCCAGACGGTTATCAAACTCAAAGGGGTGGATGATAACTACCTGCGCCGTCGGCAACTGGATTCGGCCATGCTGGAAGGCCGGTTGCTGCTCCAGCGGGATGGAACAAACTACGCCATTGTGGCCGATGGCGTCCGCAATGACCTCTCCATTTCGCCGGTTGATATTCTAACGCCCCTGGAAGTGCTCTACCCGCAAAGCGGTCAATCCTTCAGTGTGCTCAATCCCGATGCGTTCAACCGGGAATCCCTGACCGTGTCGGGCATCTTTTTCATTGAATCGAAGTACGATAATTTTGTGCTGGCTCCCCTGGCCGTAGCCCGGTCTTTGTTCGAATACCAGCCAAATGAGGTAACGAGTCTGGAGATTCAACTCCTGCCCGGTACCAGCGAAGAGGTTATTAAACAGGCACTACAGACCGTGGCGGGCGATAAACTCGACGTAAAAAGCCGGGATGATTTGAATATTGATCTCTACCGGGCCATCTACGTAGAGAAATTATTCGTTGCACTGACGCTCTCGTTTATTATTCTGGTTGCGAGTATCAATATCTTTTTCTCGTTATCGATGCTGGTCATCGAAAAGAAAGCCGACATCCTGATTCTGTTCGCGCTGGGCGCTACAAAATCGATGGTGCGCCGGATTTTCCTGACCGAGGGAGCCATCATTGCGCTGGTGGGGGCGTTTACGGGTCTGGCTCTGGGCATTTTGATTTGTCTGGCGCAGGAGCAGTACGGCTTTATCCGGATGGGAACCGTCAGTTCTATCATTGATGCCTACCCGGTTCGTCTGGACGCGCAGGATATTATTCTGACGGGTTTACTGGCCGTTATAATGACCATTCTAACCTCCTGGTTTCCCGCCCAGCGCGCGGCTAAGATTCAGTAGCGTACCAATCTTCAGCAGGTGAATTGGTTTGTAAAGACCCGTTGTCCGAAATCAGAACGAAGAGTTAGTGCAACGGATTGGCTGGTTATTACCCTACTGGATATTTTATAGATTCACGATAATCTCGGGCCGCTGTTCGTATTCTTTCAGGATGATGTTTGGCGTTACATTGGTGAACTGTTTGAAATCCTTTGCCAGGTGATTGTAATCAGTATAGCCGAATTGGACCGCTACGGTGAGCCAGTCAATGTCCGGGTGTTTTTCTTTATACTCGAACGCCTGGTAAAACCGGCTGATGCGGCTGTAAAGTTTGGGACCGATACCAATCCGTTCGTTAAATTTTCGTTCAAAATGGCGGGGACTTAAATTAGCCTGATCCGCTAACCAGTCCAATGAAAAGGGTATTGGATTACGTAGCAGTAACTGCCCAATGCGGTCGATGGGATGGGCGTCGATTTTTGGTTTCTTTAGTTTTCGGAGCAGGTATTCTTCTGCCCGGTCAATCATCGCCGGATACGTACTGGTATTGGCGATCTGGTCATTAACAGTTTGCAATTCGGTATTAATCACCCCCTCCGCATCACAGAATTCCTGCGTGAGTTCGTTGCTGGACATGCCCAGCAGCCGATACAACGCACCCGGCTGAAAAATAACCATCAGCATCAGGAACTCTGGTTTAGTGTAGGTGTGAAAATTGAGCCGCGAAACATGCTGGCCAAAGAGCGCATTCTGGGCAATTTTTTCACATTTACCCGTCAGTGGGTCATGCGATTCGATATGCCCTCGTGCAAAAAAGACCAGCGCCTGCTCAATGCGGGTTGGGTAAGGCTTAACGGGAAAAATAACGTCATGCAGATGCACCAGCAGGTAGTTCCTGACAAAAGGCTGCAAAGCCGGATGCGGACATATTTCCTGGTAAATCATAGCTCAGCTAAAATAGTCACCAATTTTTCCGGCATCGAGAAGAAGGGGGAGTGACTACTGTCTAAGGTATACAATTTCTGAATGGGTACGTTCTCCGTCAGGCTGCTCTTGTCCAGGTCTTTAGCCTGCGTACAAAGAATATATACTTTCGGGATAGCCCCATACCGGGCGTCCGTTACGTTCACGGGTGTGCCCAAGCACGCCATCGACTGCCCGCCCACATGCGCTTTGGCAAACGCTACGTCGTCGGCAGTACAGTCATGGTAGAATAATTGGCCCACGTTATCAGGCTTCAATGATGACGTCTTTTTATCGTCCGAAAGAATCAGACTTTCGGTTAGCGACGGTCCTGATGCTGGTTTACCAGCGGCTTTATTCTGTGCCTCGGCTTTCCCGGCCAGCGCAAAGACCGACTCGCCATTTTTAGGCATAAAGGCATCCAGGAATACCAGTTTCGCCACTTTTTGGGTACCTAATACCTCGGCGGCCTGCGCAATGGCAACGCCCGCCATCGAGTGGCCAACCAGAATAACCGGCCCGGTTTGGGCGTTGGCTACACTTACTATTTTTTGTACATAATCAGTAAGTGTCACGGTTGCCATAGGGGTTTTATCGTCGCCATGACCGGGTAAATCAATAGCCAATACCCGATTGCCTTTGGCTTCCAGCAGCGGTACAACCTTTTTCCAGCACCAGGCCCCATGCCAGCCTCCGTGAACGAGAATGTAGGTCTTAGGCTGGGCTTGCGAAATGATTGACAGAAAGCCAGTAATCAACAGAAAAAGAAGTGCGGTTTTCATGATTGTCGGGGTTTAATATCCGCCACAAACCTATTGACCTACAGCTGGATACGACAAGTAGAAAACCGACATCTTTTCGAAGAGATTTACCCACGATTCCGTTGATGGATTAGTCTACGGCTAACGGCGGACCAACAATGGTTGAATCATGCTGCTTATACAAGGCTTGCATCGCAACCATATCGGGCGAACCCGCAACGGGTAAAAGTTTAGCAATTCCCCGAAAAAACACTTCCATATTGTTGGCGGGCTGGACGGTTACCAGCAGCTTACCCGGTTGGCTACTCGTACAGTTGAAGCAATGCTTAACTGTACGCGGCACAAACATCGTATCGCCCGGTTTTAGGCGGGTTTGTTCATCGCCTACCTGAAACAAAAACTCACCCTCTAGTACGCAGAAAAGCTCATCGAATTTTTGGTGGACATGCAGCGGGGGGCCATCTCCTTTTCGGTTGTTAGAGCTTATAAATACGGATAAATCCCCGTTGGTATCGCTGCTAACTACTTTGAAATTAATGGGTGTAACGGCGCAAACGATTTTCTCGTTGTTAGGGGCTTCGCCGTCTTTAATGGCAATGCCTTTTTTGCCTCGCGGATAAAACGTAATTCCCTGATTGGGTGATGCCGGGAACGGTTTTATTGGCGCAGGGTCATTGGGCGAAAACTGAAAATGTAGCAGCATGTACACCTTGATATAGTCGCGCAGATGCGCAGACGGCTGGATGTAGGTGTGAATCATGGCGCAAATTGTTGTAAGTCAATTCATACTAGCGCGAATGTAAGAAGGGGAATTTATCGTTAGTGGTAAAAAAAACCGCATGTTTTGGATAATACGTCTGCACAGAGCGTTTAGACAATCAATCCATACTTTTTTACAATATCCTGATAGCGCGGATCGTCCATGAACCAGACAATGTCAAACTTTTTGTCGAGTTCCTGTAATCCGGCCTGCATTCCTTTACCAAATTCGGGTGTTCCGGGTTTGATCCCCTGCGCGACTAATTTGGCCGGAATTTCGGTAAACATCCCTTCCAGATACACCTCCATGTCCTGATTTGGGAATATGTCGATGAACCGCATGGGTTTGTCGCCCGGATTGAAAAATGTATGCACCAGCCCGTGCGGACGAAAGCCAAACCCACCGGCTTCAATCAATGAAAATCTCCCCATCGACCATCATGCCCGCCGTGCCTTCCATTACGTACATCAGTTCGTCGGCCTCCTTATGCAGGTGAATAGGTGGCCCCATGCGTTTGGGGGCTACGTAACCCTCAATGCAACTGAAGCGATTATTGGTCTGGCTTTGGCGAATCATCGTTCGGACCATATTGACTCCGTTTCCTACGCCGATGTCGGTAGGTTTCGAGGGCGCGACCGATGAAAGGGCGAAGAGAATTTTCGCCCGGCAACTGAATAAGTGGATTCGTTTCCATACTGATTGATGCACCTCCAGCGAGGCCTGATACGATAAAATTTCTGCGTTCCAGTTGATAGTCTGGTTGTTGCCGAAACAGTGAATAATTTGTTCGGCAAAACTATCGGTATGGAGTGGCCGGATGCTGGTAAAAAAGTGACAACTTTTTATAGGTAGCGCAACCCGAAAAATTGTTCGGGGACTTTCTGCTCCTGTTCAAAAAAAAGGTTGGTGTCAGGTACGTAAGCTCTTTGCAATCTTTGGCGAAATGCTGATGATCGTAATAGCCGCAGTTAATGGCGACGCTCAGCCAGTCGAGCGAAGGGAATTGATTACGCATTCGGTACGCCTTATCGTAACGAAGAACAAAGTCCGGCAGAGCCGGATGGCCAAACTGCCCTTTATTCATCATCGGATCCATATGCAGTAGAAGACCGGTTTTGTACCGGGAAATATACTGATTTACAGGCGACAGGGCAACATGCGTTTAGTATTCGGTCATGTCTCGGCATTGCCGAATGTGCGCTCGGGGGCGTGGCTTTCCCGCTGACTGAACTCGGTGGGAGTCAGGCGGGTGAACTCCCTGTAATCACGTACCAAATGCTGGTAATCATAGTAGCCCAACTCCAGCGCAATGGTTAGCCAATCTTTGTGGGGTTGAGCATTTTTGAGCTTTACCGACTGGTCGAAGCGGGCAATGCGGGCGTAGAGTTTGGGACTGATGCCCACGCGCTGCATGAAGAGATTATAAAACTGCTTGGTACTCAAACACGCCTGATTAGCCAGCCAGTCCAGCGAAAAGCGCGTTGGGTTTTGCAGTAGAAACTGACTTACTTTATCAATGGGTAAACTACAGTATCTGGACTGCATCATCCGTCGTTGCCGTAGCTGGTAGTGGAGAAAATCTTCCACGATGCCAACCATTTCCAGGTGGTTATCGGTGCTGCTTAAGCGTTCGTTGACTAAGCGAATTTCAGATGAAAAAACGGCTTCAGCATCCACGAATTGATTCGTCAGTTTATGCACCGGAATGCCCGTCAGTCGGAACAGCGCACCGGGTTGAAGTACAATCTGAAAGAGGACGAAATCATACCCAACCTGACGGTTAATCAGGTAGGAATGTTGGCCCATTATGGACGAACGAGCGGGTATGTCCCTGCCATCACCCGTAGGATGATAAACCGTGTCGCCCCCACGAGGATAAAACGTCAGGCAGTTTTCGGGCCGGGGCCAGTAGGGTTTTACAGGAATAACTAGCTCTGGTCCAAACGAAAACCCGATAATCTGATACAGCCGGACATATTCCTGAAGTGCCGGACTGGGTAGCCTGTAATCGAAGACGTTCATGGTTGTGTAAGTAAAATAAACCTGTTTTGGGGATGCCGGATTTAAACGCCTAACACCCCAAATTATATCCTGGCTACACAGTCAGGGGTGGCCCCATCATTTTCATGTCGTGTTCATTCATAACGTTTTGGATTTCATCGGTGGTGGGTGGCCGTTTGAAGGCATTCATTTTCTTGAAGAAATTCTCCAGTTTGCCAGCTGGCTGCAATAGGTAAATCAATTTTCCTTTATCGGAAAGTTGCAGCCAGGTATGGGGTACTTTTCGGGGCAGAAAAATGGTGTCGCCTGCCTTCAGCGTTTGTTTATCGTCACCCACCTGAAACAGAAACTCGCCTTCTATTACGTAAAAAACTTCGTCCTGATCGAAATGTACGTGTAATTCGGGTCCCATTTTCACAAACCCTTCGTATTCAAACATGGAGAGCAACCCACCCGTGTCTTTAGCCGAAATCTTAACATGGTTTGGATTAACTCCTCGGTACAAAATGGGTTCATTGAAACGGTCTTTCCCGGTTTTAACGGTGAAGGTTTTATCGGCAGAGGCCAGGCGGCTGGGTGTAGCCGATGCTCCTACTGTGGCGGTAGCCGCTACGGTGGCGGCTGCTGTGGCTCGGGTAATAAATTTTCTGCGTTGCATAACTGGTAAGGGATTAATATGTTATGCAAAAGTCTACTGATTTTCAGCGCAGTTAGTGGTAAAATATGGCAATTTTTCAGCGAATCGCGTGGGTGTCGGTCAGCGGCCCGGTGGTTTCGGCGTTACCAAACACCCGCTCCGGCGCATCACGCTCTGCCTGGGAAAATTCGATGGGTGTCACTTTTGTGAACGCCCTGAAATCGCGGGCCATATGCTGGTAATTGTACTAACCAGACTCCAGGGTAATGCTGAGCCCAGGCGTGAGAATCCGGGAAATAAAGTAGGCTAGATAAGCGGTGGATAGTGCTGTCCCTTCCGCTACGGTGACGATATACGCTTTGCCGCCTTCCCGCTCGATGGCTTCGGCCACCTGCTTTGGTCTGACCGGCGCGTAGACAAACATGCAGCCTCCCCGCCCGAACCGTTTGTTTTTCCGCCCAGAGCGGCATCCAGTTAAACAATCCTGATGCTCGCCAAAGAAACAAATCCGACCGGGAGTAATGGCAGTAACCCACCAATTCTTAAAAAGAGAGCACCTCTATCTGATGTTTTTTAGCGCGGGCTTTTACAACAACTGCTTCTACCTATTGAGCAGTCTTATTGTCAATCCACTCCTTACCACACTGATTGCAAATGGTAGCTGGCCTATTGCGGATCACAACAAGGTTTTCGCCGAGGTCAGCCGGGCATGTGGTAAAACCCGGTTCTTTATGACCAGTACACATGGGTCGACCGCGTTGTTCCGTATTTCCTTTATCCGGGGTAAGTATCACCAATTTGTCTTCTTATGCCCCGATATGGCATAATACAAGATGAACCCGAACAGGGGTAGCAGCAGGGCGTAGGCCGCTTTGGGACTAACGGTGTCCGTCAGGTAGCCATGCAGCAGTGGAAGCAGGGCACCGCCCGAAATACCCATAATCAACAGGGCGGAGGCCAGCTTGGTGAACTTGCCGAGCCGGTTGAGGGCCAGTGGCCAGATGGCAGGCCACGTGGGCGAGATGGCAAAGCCCAACAGCGCAATGCACAGGACTGACGCAAAGCCATCCGTTACCAATGCGCCCACCGTAAGCAGCAAGGCCAGGATCATGCCGTAACGCAGGGCGTTTTGCTGGGTAATGAAACGGGGAATCATGATGATACCCAGCATATAGCCTACCAGCAGACCAATCAGCGTATACGTGGTAAAATTTTTAGCTTCGTCGTTACTAAAGCCGATGGCGTGGCCGTAGCTGATAATCAAATCGCCGGTGATGACTTCGGCACCCACGTAGCAGAACAGCGCCAGTACGCCCAGTACCAGGTTTGGAAATTGCCAGACACTCGTGTGAATAGCGGTGGTATCGGCCGGTACGTCGTCCTGCTCCTCCGATACTTCCGGCAGGTTGGAGAAGCGAATCAGCCCCGCCAGTACAATCAGAATACCGGTTAGAATCAGGTAAGGGGTAACGACTTTTTCGAGCGAAGCCGCGTTGATCACTTCGTTGGCTCCCGATAGCAGTAAGCCGCCAAAAATAAACTGACTGCAGATACCGGCGAGTTTATTGGCAATACCCAGAAAACTGATGCGCTGGGCAGCACTCTCACGCGGACCCAGGATAGTAGCGTAGGGATTCGAGGCTGTTTGCAGCACCGTAAGCCCGATACCGATGATAAACAGGCCCACCAGAAACAGCGGATAGGATACCGATTTAGCCGCCGGAACGAAAATCAACGTACCAATAGCCATCGTTACCAGACCCAGCGACATTCCGTTCTTAAAACCCGTTCGTTTCAGTACGGCCGACGAAGGAATAGCCATGATGGTGTACGAAATGAAAAACGCGAAGGCTACCAGCGTCGATTGAAAGGAGGTCAAATTAAAGGCCTGCTTGAAAAAGGTAATCAACACACTATTGACCCACGTAACGAAGCCAAATACAAAGAAAAGCGCCCCGATAATGAGCAGTGGGCCAACATAATTCTGGGTCTTGGCAGGAGCAGTAACTGGAGTCATTCGATTGAATAGGCGTTAAAGGCAGGTAAAAGGAATAGATTTTAATTTTTTTTACAAATTAAAAAAAGAACCCGGATAATCGCCCAACGAGCGGTTAATAATTGTCTGTCAGCCCAAAGATGGGCTTGTTGGTTTTCCACTTACCCCGCGTAAAATCAGGAATTTCGATGGGCTTGCTTCCCCCGGCAATACTCTCTTCGGACAGCGGACTGATAGCACTCCAGACGGCGGCATCATATACGTCGATGGGCGGAGCCGTTTTGGCTTTGATGGATTCGATGAAGGCACGAAGCACGAAGAAATCGATACCACCGTGGCCGGCATTCTCGGCCGTTTGGGCATGGCGTTTCCAGAGGGGGTGGTCATACTGGTCCTGATAGGGCGCAAAGGGTTCCCACGAATGCGGCTTCGGCCGACTTACCCTCCAGATAAATCATGTCATTATCGTCCATCCAGATGCCCTCCGTACCCTGCGCCCGGAAACCAAGCGAATAGGGGCGGGGCGAATTCGTATCGTGGATAATCACGATGTTCTCGCCGTTGGCGCACTGAATCATGGTCGTAACCACATCGCCGAGTTTAAAATTAACATTGGCGTTGGGGTGACTGGCTCCCCCCTTATCCACCACATACTTGTGCAGCCCCCGGCTTTTAGTAGCCATACTAGTCAGGTGCGTGAATCGGTTGCCCCGGTTGATGTTAAGCCAGTGGGCTACCGGGCCAAGACCGTGCGTAGGATACAGGTCGCCGTTGCGGTCGACGGAGTGTTGGGTGCGCCAGTGCGCTTCGGAGTAGGCTTTTTCGCCGAATTCAGCGCCCACACCCCCAATGGATTTTCCATCGTTGAATTTAATGTTTCGTAAATCGTGCTGATAGCCGCAGTGGGCGTAGGTCATTTCGCCGAACATACCCTTCCGAATCATGTTCAGGATGGCCAGTACGTCGCGTCGGTAGCACACGTTTTCCAGAATCATGCAGGGAGAACCGGTTTTCTCGAAGGCATTCACCAGGTCCCAGGATTCCTTGAGCGTCACCGTGGCTGATACCTCTACCCCGGCGTATTTTCCGGCTTCCATGGTAGCTACCGCCATTGGCACGTGCCATTCCCAGGGGGTGGCAATCACGACGCCATCAATATCATCGCGTTTGAGCATTTCCCGAAAGCCTTCGTCACCCTGGCCATATGTAAGGGGTGCTTTACGCCCTGCCTTTTCAATCATGGCCGTTGTTCGGCTGATGGCTTCGGCAGAGGGGTCACTGATGGCCGTTATTACCACATCATCGCGATAGAGGGCCTGCTGTACATGACTTCGTCCGCGGGCACCCACCCCAATAAAGGCCAGCCTGACTTTGGTATCGGCGTGCTCAGCCGGGCGCGGCCCGGCTTCCGTGAGGATGGTGGGGAAAACGGAGGTTGCTGCGCCGGTAAGGGCAGCGGCACGGATAAACTGGCGTCGGGTAGGGGTTTGCATAAGGAACGCGTTGCACGGAAACAGTTTTCTTTTCAAAGAACGCTCTTTCAGCGTAAAAAACATACGCTTTTTTCAGCGAAGGGCATAGCTGAAGAGAACTAAAAAATTAGTTTAGGTCCCTAAAGCAGGGAAGAGAAGAGAACCTTCGAAAATAATTAATGAGCGGTCCATCGCACCTGGCACGGGCAAACATAAGCTTGGCTATGTAGTTCATAAAGGCGGATGATTGTAGCAATACCAGCGCATTTAGTGCTATACGTGCTGGTGTTGGACAGGCGGGTAAGCCACCAGCACGGTTGCATCGAGGTAGCCTGGCGTGAGTCGACATGTTGTTACTTATCTATTAACCAATTACGATTATGGCCGGGGACATTACCGTTGAAAAAGTTATTGAAGACCACAAGGCATCAGGCCGGTTTATTGAGGTGGATGGTGTCCGCACGTTCGTGTTGGATCAGGGAACCGGAGAGGCTGTTTTCTGTATCCACGGAGTGCCAACGTCTTCTTTTTTGTATCGAAAAGTACTAAACGCGCTGGTAGCCAAAGGCCTTAGAGGGGTTGCCATTGACCTTCCCGGGCTCGGCCTGTCTGACCGTCCGGAAGAGTTTGCTTACACTTTTTCGAATTTTGCCCGGTTCTGCGCCCGGGCAGCCGACGTGCTTGGGCTGGATAAGTATCATCTGCTGATTCACGATATTGGTGGGCCAATCGGGTTTGCCCTGGCAGCCCAAAATCGGGAAAAAGTACGCTCCCTTACCATTCTGAACACCTGGATAGACGTAGTCAATTTCAAAAAGCCATTGCCCATGCGCCCTTTTGAAGTACCGCTGGTGGGAGAGGCTCAGCTAGCCATGGTAAGCCACCTTACCTGGCCCCTACTGTTTAACACAATGGGGGTAGAAAGCGATGACCGGATCCCGAAGGAAGAAATCAACGCTTACGTTGACCTGTTAAAGCGCGACGATGACGGAAAGGCTTTTCTAAAAATTATGCGGAATTTTGATCAGTCAGAAGACTTCAGAACCTTATGCTATAAGGCTGTTCAGCAGGTGCCTTACCCTATTCAGGCAGTGTGGGGCGCCAAAGACCCGGCTCTTACGCTGGAGGAATATGGAAAAGAAATAAAAGAAGCAGCTGGTCTGGAAGAGATACATGCACTACCAGCCCGGCATTTTCTGCCAGAGGAGCAGTGGGAAGCGATTGCTGATCGGGTGGCGGCAATAGCTCAACAATCAACCGTTGCCTAACAATTAAATTAACCTTTGGCGTCAATGGCACCCGATTCCTGATGGATAACAAGAATGGACGCTTTATCAGTAATTCCACCACAGCGACCGGGGAGAATCGACACCGAGTACGAGCGGTTCACCAATCTGGGGCGTCGTGACGTCGAGTTCCAGTTCCGCAGCCCGCTTGGTGAAGCGTTCAATGGGCTCCTTCCAGCCGTGGTACGACAAAGCAAATTTGGCCCAGTGAACCGGTAAAATCGTTTTGGCCCGTAAATCCTGGGCGGCTGTGGCTACCTCCTCAGGAAACATATGAATGGTTGGCCAGTCTTTGCCGTACTGACCACACTCCAGCATAGCCAAATCGAAAGGGCCGTATTTGTCACCGATTTCTTTGATGTGTTTACCGTAACCCGAATCGCCACCCAGGTAGAGCCGGTAGCCGTGCAGATTCAGGACATAGGCGGTCCAGAGCGTTTTTCCACGCGTAAAACTACGCCCCGAGAAGTGCCTCGCCGGAACGGCAGTCAGGTCAATATCGGCCGAAACGGGTTTGTTCTCCCACCAGTCGAATTCCACAATCCGGTCGGTGGGTACGCCCCATCGTTCGAGGTGGGCACCCACGCCCAAAGGCGTGTAAAACTTCTTTACTTTCGGGATGAGTTTGGTAATGGTTTCGTAATCGAGGTGGTCGTAGTGGTCGTGCGAGAGGATGAGCAGGTCGATAGCGGGCATATCATCCACGCTGTACACATCGGAGCCCGGAAACGATTTGCCAAAGAACGAAACGGGCGACGCATGACCACTAAAAACCGGGTCCATTAATATAGTAACTCCCTTTGATTTGATCAGGTAGGAAGAATGCCCGAACCAGACGAGGGTAGGAACCGAATCGGGCAACGCGTTGAGGTTTGTTTTAACGGAAGGAAGGGGCTTTAGTGGCGTGTTGTCAGGCGCTTTACGGAAAAAATCGCCCATCATGCCGATGTACGATGCGCCTTCACGCATAACCGCCGTTGTCTCCAGATTCTGAAATGCCCCTTCCTGGTAGTTGGGGGAGCGTTTGATTCGTTCCAGGCGAGTCTCGGCCGGATCGTGCCCGAACGTGCTTTGTTGCATGAACAGGAAAACAACGGTAATCAGAACAGCAGGAATCAGTAGAGAAAGGAGCATGAATTTTCGGAAACGTTTCATGGAGGCACAACGGGCACCATTCCCGTCAGGTTCCGTACCCGGCGAATGAACACCCGGATGGGAACATTACCGTATAGGCAGACGTTAAGGAGTAGCAATTGGCTGGCGTTGTTTGTTTAATCTTCTTGAGAAAACATTGAACAAATAAACAGAACCACTCGTTGAATTAATTATAACAATCGCACACGAAAGAGCGCCCTGGCTACTCGCTCTGCTGTCTGCCTGTGTTGTACACATACTTTGTAACGACAGGTTGATCGAACCCTATTTCGATTTAGTTTATGATGGAAAATTTCCCAGTAGAAGCTGCCGTGCACGCTGCTGCAGTGGATGCTGCCCCAGTGGATACTGCCCAACGGGTTGCGGTTTTTCGAAAGGAGCATTTCAACGCGGCTCATCGTCTGAATAACCCAAACTGGTCGGATGAGAAGAATACCCGGGTGTACGGCAAATGTAACAACCCCAACTTTCATGGGCACAATTACGATTTGATTGTGCAGGTGACCGGGCCCATCGACCCCGAAACGGGTTATGTGCTGGATATGAAGTACCTCGGCGACCTGATAAAAGAACACGTTACCGACCGGTTCGATCACAAAAACCTGAACCTGGATACCGAAGAATTTGCCGATCTCAATCCATCGGCCGAAAACATTGCCATTGTCATTTATACCATTTTACGCAACAAACTAAGCGAGGGCTTAGACCTTAAAATCAGATTGTATGAAACTGAACGGAACTTCGTCGAATACCCCGTCTAATGGATCCCCGCTAACTGGTCAATCCGTGAATGGCAATCACAAAAACGGATATGCACTGAACGGGTACCACGACGAGCTGGTGGATGAACTGGGCGATGCCCACGGTGCTTCATCCATTGATACGCCCATGCGTGCCGATGCTTTTGCCATGGATGATGCCCTGAAGATTGACCTGATCGAAGAGCATTTTCGGGAGATAATGACTATTCTGGGACTGGACCTGACGGATGATAGCCTGAACGGGTCGCCCCGGCGAGTTGCCAAGATGTACGTCAATGAGGTGTTCAGCGGGTTAAACCCGGCTAATAAACCGAGTGCTACGCTGTTCGACAATAAGTTTAAGTACAATGAAATGCTGGTGGAAAAAGACATCACCGTTCAGACGTACTGCGAACACCACTTTGTTCCTATTTTGGGTAAAGCACACGTCGCTTATATCTCCAGCGGTAAGGTGATTGGCCTGTCGAAACTGAACCGGATTGTGGAGTATTTCTGCAAACGGCCTCAGGTGCAGGAGCGGCTAACCATGCAGATTGCTGAAGAACTGAAGCGGGTGCTGGATACGGACGATGTAGCCGTCATTATTGACGCTAAACACCTGTGCGTATCGACACGGGGCGTTCGTGACGTAAACAGCTCCACGATTACATCGTCGTACAGCGGTAAATTTGACGAAGAGAGTACCCGGCAGGAGTTGTTACGCTATGTAGCGCAGCCGAGTGTAACAATTTAATTAAACGGTTAATTTAGTAATGCGGGTGCCTGACTACAGCGTCAGACATCCGCATTTCTAGTTTATACGAACAGCTTATGAAAGACAAAAACATACTCATCATCGGAGCCAGTTCGGGTATTGGCCACGCGCTGGCGCAGCAGCTTCAGGAACAGGGAGCCACACTCTTTACCGCCGGCCGGACACAGCCCGAAGGCATTCAGTCGACGCATATGACCTGGGACGTGACCCAGACCCCCGCTGCGGAAGCCCTCAACCAACTGCCCGATATCCTGCACGGGCTGGTCTACTGTCCGGGCACCATCAACCTCAAACCCTTTCACCGACTGACGCCGGACGATTATCGGCACGATTTCGAGGTAAACGTGCTGGGAGCCATTGGTGCAATTCATGCGGCTTACGCTACCATTAAGAAATCTAAATCGGCCAGTATTGTACTGTTCAGTACGGTTGCCGCCAAACTGGGTATGGGCATGCATTCGTCCGTATCGGTGGCCAAGTCGGCGGTAGAGGGATTGGCCAAATCGCTGGCGGCCGAACTGGCCCCGTTCAATGTGCGGGTCAACGCCATTGCCCCTTCCCTGACGGATACCCCCCTGGCTGGATTCCTGCTGGCCGATGACAATAAGCGCGAAGCGGGCAACAAACGGCACCCACTCAATCGCTACGGCACCCCCGAGGACATTGCCAGTATGGCCGCCTACCTCCTCACCGATCAGGCCAGCTGGATAACCGGTCAGGTTATTGGTATCGACGGAGGCATGGGAAGCCTGAAGTAAGCCCGATCCGGTTAAACCGGAACAATCACCTGATGGCTCATACCACTGGTAGGTTTTGAGACGATAGTCAGGCGGCCGCGCTGATTTTTAATCACGGTTCTGATATTGCGCAGACCAATGCCCGCTTGAGGCTTTACCAACTCATTTGGGTTATAGCCCCGCCCATTGTCCGATACAACGAGGTGAACCTGTCGGTCAGTCTGGTACACTTCCACGTCGATAAGGGTGGCCTGGGCGTGTCTTAATGAGTTGTTTATTAGTTCTTTAGCCACTTGCAGGAGTGCCTGCTGCAGGTGTTCAGGCAGACTTATGTCCAGTGAATACGTAAAACTTATTTCGGGGCCTGCCAGCCGATGATTTACTTGCCGGATAAATAACTGCAGCGCTTCCAGTAATCCCCTTTGCTGAAGTTCTACAGGCATCAGCGCGTGCGAAACCTGCCTGATATCGACTACAATACGTTCGGTCTGGCTGATTAATCGCTTTAGAACTGCGCCAACCGGGTCCTTCTTTATCCCTTCGTAAGAGGCTTCGAGCTGAAGTTTCAGCGCAATCACATCGGGACCAATGTGGTCGTGAAGGTCACGGGCCAGCCGTTCCCGTTCCGCAAGTTGCGATGCTGTCTGCAACTGAAACTCCCGCCGTTGCCGACGAAGCCGCCCAGTCAGATAAGCGCGGGAACTTACGTAGATGAGGCCACCCGTCAGCACAATAGCAAGCCATATAAACCACGTTGTGCGCCAGAACGGGGGTGTCACCGTAATAGCCAGTTGGCGGGGCTGTTTCATCCAGCGACCTTCCGCATCAGCCGCCAACACTTCGAACAGGTAACGACCCGGTGGCAGGTTGGCGTAGCGGGCCGTGTTGACCGCTCCACTTTCAACCCAGTTTCGGTCGAAATTAGTCAGCCGATACCGGTAACGATTCTGACCATTGCTGAAGTAGTCAATAACGCTGAATTGTAATGTCAGTGTACGTTGATTGGGAGGCAGAGACAGCTGGTGGAGTTCTGTAAGATTTGAGTCGGGTTTGGCCGGCTGGTCGTTGAGGAGTAAACCCGTAAAATTCACTTCCAGGGCGTGCTGTTTCGGTTTCTGGCGTAGTGGGTCGAACCGGTAAAGACCCGTTGCACTGCCAAAGTAGAATTCCCCGGATCGGGCAGGCAGGTAGGACATGTTGTTGAATTCTGTCGGATCAATGGAGCGAACCCGACGAATACGCCCGGTTCTGGGATTTAGTACAGCCATGCCCCGGTCGGTACTGATCCAGCGGTCACCATTTTTATCGGCTAAGGCACTGTACACTACCCGATGGGGCAGTCCGTCTTTTTCGTGCCAGGCGCGTAGTATTTTCCCATCAGCGGCCCGTATCAAGTAAAGCCCGTTGTTCGTAGCAACCCAGAGCCGGTCCGGGTCAGTATCGGGCGTGACAGCCTGAATATTCAGGCTGTGAAAAGCCGTGTAGCGTACCCGCAGCGAACCATTACTAGCGTCGTAACAAACCAAATCCCGCCTTCGCCTGCCTGCATACAGGTAGCGGTTTCCGGCGTCATAATACAGGGCCCGCGTAAACCATACGGTGGAATCAGCCAGAAGATCCATTCGGTTGGTAGCCTTGTCGAACCGGTACATGCCGCTGCCGGTAGCCATGTAATATTGCCCATTGCCGACTTCGGCCATCGCCCGGATTCGGTTGTCTCCGGGGTCCGGTACGGACCAGCGTAGCGGAACCCGAATGAATGAATCGGTCGATTCGTCGTAGTAGCAAAGACCTTTGCCCGTACCCGCCCAGATGCGCCCTGCACTGATCGTGGTACAAACTATGGACTGACTTGGAAGGCAGGCTGCCCGGCTGTCGGGTGCTTTCGTAATGGTGAATAATACGGTCAGTTTTTGGGTTGAGTACATCAATACCACCCATGTACAGGCCAATCCATATGTTGCTTTGTCGGTCTTCTACCACGCCTAAAACTGAAGGCGAATTGAGCGAAGGCGCTTTCATTGGGTGTGTATCGTAATGGCGAACGCCATACGTGTCGAACGTTAGTTTATCCAAACCAACCGGATCGGTATTTATCCAGGCAACGCCTTCCTGGTCTATCAGCAGTTCAGAAATGGCGTTGGTAGCCAGGCTGTTGGCATTGTAAGGGTCATGCCGTAAAATCCCCGTCCAGGTTCGCTGCGTTTTGCTGAACTGGTAAATACCATCAGTACCGGTTGCCAGCCATAGGTTATCCCGGCCATTGGGTTCAATGGCAGCCGTAAAGTCAGAGCCTGGCTTGTGGGGGGTTGGGTAAAACTGGGTTTGGCTGGTGTTGGGATTAAGGGCGGCCAGCACATCGGTATTGGCCAGCCAAATCGTGCCATCCGGATCGGGGTATAGCGCCGAGAACTTGCGGGGAGTACCCGCCCGGTTATCGGGTCGGCGACTGAAAAAGGAGCGCGTCTGGCCCGTCTGGTAATTGAAGGATAACACGCCGTTGTCCGGCAGAAGCATCCAGATTTCCTTTGTGCTGGGCTGATGCTTGATGTACTCATTATCGTAGGAGGAACTGTAGCGCAGGGTAGCCGAGTAAGGCGTTTGTTTGCCCGTTCGTCGGTCGAGACTACACAAGCCCTCGGCCTCATTGATGTACCAGATACGGGCCGAATCGGCATCGATAACGTACGTGGGACTCCGGATTGGTTTGCCCGCCTTATCGACTGAAAAAATCGGAACAAACCGATTCGTAGCCCGGATATAGTGGTTCAGGCACTTTTCTGTCCCAAACCACAAATCGCCATCGGGGTCTTCTACCAGGCCGTTCCCCGTTTCGCCGGTGGGTCCGCTGCCGGGGTCCGTTTGGGAAGAATAGTAGTTGACGAAGTGGGTACCATCGAATCGGGTTAGCCCATACTGCGACATAAACCACAGATACCGGCGCGAATCTTTGAGCATGTAATACGCACCCCCCTGCGCCAGCCCATCCCGAATGGTATAATGTTGAACCGTGTAGGGCAGTTGTGCTGCGGCCGGATTCTCTGTTGTTGCGAGTAGTACGAGCCAGCCATACAGCAGTAAACGGATACTGATTGACTGATTCATGTTGGGTGTGTTTGGTTACTAAATCAAAAGTAGGGTGGACAAGGGCACTGCGCAATACCGCGATTGGGGTATTTTCTCCTGAACAGACCAGATAAATGCCCCCTATTCCTACTACTAAAGGAGTACGGTTACTCTTACACCTTTTGGCTGATTCCTGCCTATACACTCCGCTGCGATATTTGTAACAGAAATCAGTTCTATCCACACCATACTTTTTACCGTTGTGCCCGGTGCCATTCACTAAAGTGCGCTTGTCGATATATCCACACCTTTTTATAAATTCGAACGGAGAATAATGAAATGATCTACACTACTGTATGACGCCCACCCGTATTCTGCTTGCCGACGACCACCAGCTTTTTCTGGACGGGCTGCGTAGTCTGCTCGACAGAATTGAAACCTGCGAGGTAGTAGGAGAGGCCTGCAACGGGGTAGAGGTACTGGCTGTACTGGCCAGAACGCCCACCGATTGCGTGCTGATGGACGTAGAAATGCCTGAACTGAACGGTATCGAAACGACGAAGCAGATAAAGAAGCAGTTCCCCAGGGTGAGGGTGCTGGCTATCAGCATGTCCAGTGACTATGATACTGTGCGGGCTATGCTGCGGGCGGGTGCGGATGGCTACCTGGCCAAAAATACGGGTAAAGCCGATTTACTGAAGGCACTGGATACCATTAGCCGGGGCCAGATTTATATTAGTCCGGAATTGACGCCGGTCGTGTTTCATGGCGTGGCCAATCGGAAGCTTCCCAGCCAGGTGTATACCCAGGCATTAACGCAACGGGAGCGTGATGTGCTAACGCTGATTGTGGGTGGCATGACCAATGAGCAGATTGCCCAAAAGCTGTTTCTCAGCCCGCTTACGGTTAAAACGCACCGGGCTAACATGCTCAGCAAACTAAACTGTACCAACACGGCTACGCTGGTCAAATACGCCCTGGAGAATAAGTTGCTGCACTAACCGGGCGTATGTTCCAAACCCGTCAGGAACAAACACCCGGTTAATGCAGTGACCCGTTACACAACCGGCCCGACGCGCTCCAGCAGGGCCTTTGACTTGCGGATGCCTTCGTACTCTTCCAGGCCGCTGCCTTCGTATTCAATACCCATGATGCCCTTGAAACCGCTGTCTTTTACAATTTTCAGGATGCGGTTATAGTCGGTCTCTACGCAGTTGCCATTGGCATCGAAATCGTAGAATTTAGCCGAAGCCCCTTTGGAGAAGGGCATCAGTTCCTTGGTACCTTTATAGCGGTCATATTCTTCGGCGCAGGTCCGGTTTTCGCCCCGCTTGATGCAGAAATTGCCGAAATCAGGCAGTGTCCCCACATTTTTCATTCCCACCTGCTTCATCACGCCGGACAGCCACTGACCGTTTGACGAATACCCACCGTGGTTTTCAACGATAACGTTGATGTTCATGGTTTTGGCAAACTCACCCAGTTTACCCAGTCCTTCAACGGCCGCTTTAGCTACTTCTTCGGCTGTGCCCTGCCCGGCGGCATTGACCCGGATGGTTTTACAGCCCAGGTACTTGGCGCATTCGACCCATTGGTGGTGATTTTCAACGGCTTTGTTCCGTTCCGCAGCATCCGAAGCGCCCAGATTACCTTCCCCGTCAATCATGATCAGGTTGTTGGTAATGCCATTGTCCTTGCAGCGGGTCAGCAGGTCGTTCAGGTAGGCTTTGTCCCGTGCCTTGTCCTTGAAAAACTGGTTGACATACTCCACAATGCTGATATCGAACTCTTTGCGGGCAATGCCGGGGAAGTCCAGGTTGGTGATTTTCTTGGCAAACAGGGCTTTGTGCAATGACCATTCGGCCAGCGAAATATCAAAGAACAGCTTCTTTGTGGGGGCTTCGGCAAAAGCAGATGGTAATAGGGCCATACCCGCCATTGCGCCTGCGGCCTGCTGCAAAAAATGTCGACGATTAGTAGTCATAGAAAACGGATTTTGACGATACATTCAGGTAAACGATTGTTCACCCGGTAAAGATAAAAATGAATGAAATCTTACTCATTCGATTTATTCCACGGGTCAGGGTTTAACGCAGGGCCAATTGGTTTCCTGCGTAACTTGGCCGCATGATTACACTCGATATCATTCAAACGGCGCACGACCGCATCCGGCCGTACATCCACCGGACAGCCGTACTAACCAATCAGACCATCAACGACCGCGCCGGGGCGGAGTTGTTTTTTAAATGTGAGAACTTTCAGAAAATAGGGGCCTTCAAAGCGCGGGGTGGGCTGAATGCCGTATTGCAGGTAGCGCAGAACAAAGAAGGAACGGCCATTACCACGCACTCGTCGGGCAACCACGCGCAGGCCGTTGCCTTTGCCGCCCGGCAGGTTGGCCTGCCTGCCTACATCGTAATGCCCCGAACGGCTCCAACCGTAAAAAAGGCGGCTGTACTGGGATACGGGGCCGAGGTTATCGAATGCGAACCAACGCTGGATGCCCGCGAGGCCGGGGTTCGGGAGGTGATGCAACGGACGGGCGCCGTGCTGGTACACCCGTTCGATGATGACCGGGTCATTGCCGGGCAGGCGACAGCCGCCAAGGAACTGATTGAGGATGCCGGACTGGATGGTCTTGGTCAGGATCGTCCGTTCGATGTGATTCTGGCACCCGTTGGTGGGGGCGGGCTACTCAGCGGAACCGCCCTGGCTACCCATTATCTGTCGCCCACCACCCGCGTCATTGCCGGGGAGCCGGAGGGGGCAGCCGATGCGGTTTTGTCGTTTCAGAGCGGGCAGGTCGAAAAAGCACCGTACATCAATACCATTGCCGATGGCCTGATGACCACTCTGAGCGAACGGACGCTGGCCATCATTCAGGCGCACGTAACCGATATTCTGACCGTTTCGGATGCGGAAATTATTGCCGCCATGCGGCTCATCTGGGAGCGGATGAAAATCATTATTGAACCATCCTGCGCCGTGCCGCTGGCCGCCGTACTGAAACACAAAGAGCAGTTTGCCGGGCAGAAAATCGGCATTATCCTGACGGGGGGCAATGTGGATCTGGGGAAACTACCGTTTTAGAAGCTGTCTACGTAGTTCATTAAACGTTTTAAAATAGGCCATTCGCTCAAAAATGAAAGGCCCAATGTCCTGATAACGGGAGAGGTCGGGGGCGGAATAGTTTGTTTCATGCCCGACCTCTTTCCAGATTATATGTTTTGGTGTTACCTCTATTTTGGCCGTTATAGCCCCACAGCCGATATCGCCACACTCCGGGCAAACGTAAAAGCTCGTTCGGCCGGTTGTCAATTCGGGCGGGATAAGGCCCAGAAACTCGTCTATCCGGTCATTTTCGTACCATTTGTCCGGTATCCAGCCAAAGATGCCAACCTGATCAGCCCTAAAAGCGCCAACCCGTTCGCCCAGTGACTGGCCCGAAACGACGAAGTCGATGTGCTTTCTTTCAGCTTTTGATAAACCGCCCTTAAACTAGTTCTCCAGGCCGGTGTCTGTATCCTAACGTGAGTATATCCATATGAAGTGGGGCAGTATGAGCCGGTTGGTAGCGGCTTCTAGTCGTTCTCGGATGAATCAGCCATGATCTCCCGCTTCGACGAAAATTTGCTGATGAGAATGCCAATCAGGACAACGGAATAAAACTGCCCTACAATGCCCAGCAATGCGGTGGTTAGCCGGGTATGGTGCTGGGTGGGGGTAATGTCGCCAAAACCGATACTGGTGAAGGTGATGCTGCAAAAATAAACGAAGTCCATAAACGTACCCGCCGGACTGCTGATGTCGATACCCTTGAACGAATGGACATCGTCGTAGTAAAAAGCCTGAAAGAGGAAAACGCTGATTTCAATCAGCAGTAAATAACCACAGGCCGATGCCGAAATAATATCGATATTGATGTAGCCGGGCCTGATTAAAAACCGGCCAACTTCAATGAAAATGACAATGAAGAAGATAACGTAGGTTATATTCAACGCGAGCATTACGGCCAGAAAATCGGTGGCGTAGGTCAGGGCAAGGGGCAACAGAATGGTCAGCACGAAAAGAATATTTCTCAGTATAATTTTATGCCTGCTTTTTCCAATGAAAACGCCGGTACTGAAAATGCCCAGCACGGCCATGTTGACGGGCCAGATTATTTTGGTGTAGGCGGGTAAATCCGACAGGAAAATGCCAATGAACAAGTGCTGAAGCAATGCACACAGAAGCAGTTCATATTTGCGCTTTCGAAAAAAAATACCAAGTTCCCGCATCAGTTCAGTTTGCGTTGTAAAATATACCATGTCGACTACCCTGTCTATCCGGCCGGTTATTGGCTACCCCGATCCGGTTTGTGCGGGTAGTACAGTAGCGCTGTCGGTAACAGCTACCGGTGGTACCTCGCCCTACAGCTACACCTGGGCGGCACCAGCGGGCATCGCCCTGTTCGGCCACCAGTACCAGCGCGGTCTCGGCCAGCGTGGGAGCCACTGTGAGCGGGCTGCAAACCTTTCCGTTACCGTTACCTCGTCGGGTGGTTCGCCCTCCAGTACCACTCTGGTCAGCGTGACGGTCAATGCCTCTGCCTACTAACGCCAGTTTGACGAGCCGGTACGTTAACCTGCGCCAGTACCAGCGTAACGTTGACGGCCATGTGCCACCGGAGGCCAACAGCTACTACTTCCTGAGCGATGGCCAAACCAGCTCCCACGGGTCAGTTCGTGGTCAGCTCAGCCGGATCAATTTACACGGTCACCATCGCCAATGCCAGCGGTTGCACAGTCACGGCTACCGCCACGGTTGAGAGCAATACGCGCCACGCCAATCAGCTACTCTCTCGGCCAGTCCGTCCACTACCCTGAGTTGCAGCCAGACCAGCCTCACGCTGACGGCGGGCGGGGTAGCAGCTATATCTTCAGTCCCAATGGTAGTCAGTCAAAGTGGTAACCAGGCCGTGGTCAACACAGCGGTGCTTACTCGGTGACGGTCACTAACGTAACGACGGGTTGTTTCAGCACCACTTCGATCACCATCAGTCAGGATAACTCCTCTCCTTCAGCCAGTCTAGTCAGCAGCGGTGCCTTGACTTGCGCGGTGACGAGTGTAACCCTAACGGCTAGCCCGGTGGGCAGAGCTATCAGTTCAGCGCCGGAGCCACTCAGATTGGCGCGAGTAACCAGGCCACGGTGAGCACCTCAGGCACTTACTCCGTAACGGTCATCAACGGTGGCAACGGCTGCACTGGTGTAGCCAGCGTGAGTGTTGGTCAGGATAACACGGCCCCAATAGCCACTCCTCTCTGCCAGTCCATCCACCACCCTGAGTTGTAGCCAAACCAGCCTGACGCTATGGCGGGCGGGGGCATCCTACGCCTTCAGCGGCCGGGCATCGTGAGCCAGAGCGGCAACACAGCCGTGGTCAATGCATCGGGCACCTACTCCGTGACCGTCACCAACACCAGCAGTGGCTGTTCCAGTGTGACCGCCATCACCATTACCCAGGACAATACCATGCCTGCGGTCAGCATTACGGCCAATCCCTCGCTAACCATCACCGAGGGACAGTCTGCCACCCTTACCGCCCAGGGAGCCAACACCTACGCCTGGAGCACGGGGGAAAGTACACCCTCCATCATCGTCAGTATCGCTGGACCGTACTCCGTAACAGGCACGGCTACTAACGGCTGCACGGCCGCGGCCACAGCCACCCTAACGGTCAATCCCGCCGTCAGTAGCCCCTTCGCCATTACGGGCGTGACGACGGTGAGTTGTCAGGTGCTTTCGGCGAGTCAGCGCCGGGTCAGTTTCAATCCTCGCTACGCGGGTCTGGACGGTACTCCGGTGAGTTTCTCGGTGGTTAATGAGATGCTGCCAACGACCAATCCCGGTCCCTACAGTCTGGACCTGTACACCGATAATTCGGTCATCACCCTGAGTGGTACCCAGAGCGGGGCCAATACGCTGTTTGCCTACAACTGGCTCTCGGCCTGTAGCTCCTCAACGGCTAACACCCCGCCCACGGTAGCTAATCCGGTGCCACCCCAGTCGGCAACGGTTGGCCTGGGCTACACGCTTGTCTTTGGCCAATGTGTTCACCGATGCCGAGACGCCTAACGGCCTGGTGCTGTCGGTGAGCGGTCTGCCGGCAGGGCTAAGTTTCAATCCGCCTTCGACCATTTCGGGCACGCCTTCCATGAGTGGGGTGAGCACCGTAACCGTGACAGCCACTGATCCGGGCAGCATGAGTGCTAGCACCAGTTTCACCATCACGGTGAGTCCGGCGGCTGGTACCCCTCCTCCGCCCAGTGGCACCTTTAGTATTACCAGCGTGCAGACCATCAGTTGCCAGGTGCTCTCGGCCGGTCAGCGTCGGCTGACGTTCAATCCGCAGTACGCGGGTGTGAACGGTGCCCCAATCAGCTTCTCGGTGGTCAACGAGCTGGCTCCAACCACCGAATCCGGGCCCCTACAGTCTGGACCTGTACACCGACAATCCGGTGGTGACGCTCCAGGCGGTGCAGAGCGGAGTGAGCAGTAGCTTTGCCTACAACTGGCTTTCGGCCTGTAGTTCCTCGACGGCCAACACCCCGCCCACGGTGGCTAATCCGGTGCCACCCCAATCGGCTACGGTGGGTGTTGGCTACACCTTGTCTTTGGCCAACGTGTTCACCGATGCCGAAACGCCTAACCAGTTAACGCTGGCGGTGAGCGGTCTGCCGGCAGGGCTAAGTTTCAATCCGCCTTCGACCATTTCGGGCACGCCTTCCATGAGTGGGGTGAGCACCGTAACCGTCACGGCCACTGATCCGGGCAGCATGAGTGCCAGCACCAGTTTCACTATTACGGTGAGTCCGGCGGGGGGTACCCCACCGCCTGAGCGGCCCATTCAGCATCACGGGGGTGACGACGGTGAGTTGTCAGGTGCTTTCGGCTGGTCAGCGCCGGGTCAGTTTCAATCCTCGCTACGCGGGTCTGGACGGCAGTCCGGTGAGTTTCTCGGTAGACAATGAGCTGTTGCCCACCACGGATGCGGGTCCGTACAGTCTGGACCTGTACACCGACAATCCGGTCATTACCCTGCGGGCGGTGCAGAGCGGGGTGAGCAGCACCTTCAGCTACGGCTGGCTGGCTGCCTGTAGCCCCGGAACGCGTCAGGCAGCCTCCGTCGAAGTACCTTTATCGGTGGTGGTGCTGGGCAACCCGGTCGTCGGGGAAACGGTCGAGGTGGCGGTTCGGGGTGCCGAAGGGCAACCGGTGCGGCTCGGATTGTGGACCTGATGGGGACGGTTGTGAGCGAGCGGGCGGTGGAAAAGGCCGGCCCGACCGAACGCCAGGTACTAGAGTTGCGGGGCCATGCGGTAGGCAGTTTGCTGCTGCAGGTCAGCAGCGGAGGGCAGATGCGCATGTTGAAACTGATCAAGCCATAGGGCCCCAGGCCCCGGTTGCCGGACTCCCTTTCTGGCTGTTTCCCTGGTGGGAGCAGCCAGAAAGGGAGTTTCTGGTTTTCCGGCCCCGTTGGTTAGGGGGTGGGGTCGGTTGGTGAATGTTAATCGGTGATCTTTTGGGTATTTTTCGGGACAGCTATAACTTCGTTCAGCCAAACGCTGCTCACCCCGTGCTCACCATCCAACCCATCACCCCCGAACAAACCTATCCCTTACGGCACCGTGTCCTTTGGCCTGATAAGTCTCCCGAATACGTAAAAGTAGAAAATGATGCGGAAGGGTATCATTTTGGCGGATTTCGACAGGGTGAACTCATTGCCGTTATTTCGCTTTTCGTGACCGGCGAAGTAGCCCGGCCTGGATTGGCCAATCCAGGCCAGGCCAATCCGGTCTCCTCCTGGATTGGCCTGGCTCGATTCAGGAAGTTTGCGGTCCATCCCGATCATCAGCATCAGGGCATTGGTACGGCACTGCTCCGGCACGTTATGGCCGAAGCCAAACGCCTGGGGGCTGTTTCGTTGTGGTGCGATGCCCGGCTGGATGCGGCTGATTTTTACCGGCGTTTCGGTATGGAGGCCGTTAGCGAAGTTTTCTACAAAGGACCGATTCCGTATGCCCGATTTTCGTGTACCTTGTAGCCTTATTTTTACGGAAAAAACGCATTCGATCTAAACATGAAACAACTCCTGGCACTCGTACTGCTCAGTGGCCTGCTCTCAATAGGCACACTGGCCAAGGCACAAACGACCCCTACCGATTCCACGGCGCTGAAAGCCTATGCTGGTACGTACACATTTGAGGGCGACAGCCCCGTGCGCAAATACGTTATTACCCTGAACAAAGGCGACCTGTTTGGGCAGGCGGACGACATGGGTAGTAATAAACTGGTGAAGAAGGAGGGCGATGACACCTACCAGTCGACCAGCTCCTACGGATCTGTCATTACATTTATCCGGGATACGGCCACCAAAGCAGTTAGTGGTTTTAAGATGGCCGTTCAGGGCGCTGAACTGACCGCAAAAAAAGATAACCCGTAACTAAATCAATGCTTTCATAGTTGAGAAATCAAACGAATTTCTCAACTATGAAAGCACGATCATTGCTGCTGACGGGCGTTGCCACGTCGGTACTCCTTCTGGGTTGCAGTCAGAAAAAAGAAACCAGCTCAAACAGCCGAAACGGTTGCTCTTGCGGACACGAATCTTACGTTGCCGGCTCCTTACGCCACCGAATCAGCCAAGAACTTCAGTAAGGTAATTGGCTGGCCCGAAGATAAAACGCCCCTGGCTCCAGCCGGTTTCGCCGTAACCGAGTTTGCCCGCGACCTGGTCAACCCGCGCTGGCTCTACGTAGGGCCAAATGGCGATATCTTCGTGGCCGAAGCCAATACGGAGCCCAAAGGCGTTAAAGATGCCGTTGTCAACACGGTAACCGGCAAGGGTAAATCGCAGCGGACCGAAGCCAGTGCCAATCGGATCACGCTTTTTCGGGATACCAACCAGGATGGGAAACCAGACCTGCGCGAAGTGTTCCTGACTGGTCTGAACCAACCCTTCGGGATGCTGGTACTGGGCAATAGCTTCTACGTGGCCAATACCGATGCGCTGATGCGGTATGATTATACACCGGGCCAGACTAAACTGACCGCATCCGGCAAGAAAATTCTGGACCTCCCCGCCGGGGGCTACAATAACCACTGGACCCGTAACCTGCTGGCCAGTCCCGACGGGCAGAAAATATACATTTCGGTCGGGTCGGCGAGTAACGTTGGCGAACACGGGCCCGAAGAAGAAAAACGGCGGGCTAACATCATCGAAATCAATCCAGACGGTACGGGCGAGCGCATCTATGCCAGTGGGCTGCGTAACCCGGTTGGTATGGACTGGCACCCCACCACCAAAGTACTCTACACCGCTGTGAATGAACGCGACGAACTGGGTGACAATCTGGTGCCGGATTACCTGACCAGCGTGAAAGAAGGCGGCTTTTACGGCTGGCCCTACTCGTACTACGGACAAAATGTAGACCCCCGCCGGAAAGGCGAACGACCGGATCTGGTTCAGAAAGCCATCATGCCTGATGTCCCGTTAGGGTCGCATACCGCTTCGCTGGGCCTGGCTTTCTACGATGAGGGTAGCAATGGAGCCAACAGCTTTCCGGCCCGTTATCAGAACGGCGCGTTCATTGGCCAGCATGGTTCCTGGAACAGGGCGCAGCTATCCGGCTATAAAGTCGTTTTTGTACCCTTCCAGAACGGGAAACCGGGTACGCCGGAAGATTTTCTGACGGGTTTTCTGGCGGGTAACAACAAAGATGCTTACGGTCGGCCAGTTGGTGTTCTGGCCTTGCCCGACGGGGCACTTCTCGTGGCTGATGATGTATCCGGGCGGATATGGCGCGTAGCCGTCAGTAAGTGAGTCGTGAACCAAGAAGGATAAGCGAGGGGCGCAAACCAGATTTGCGCCCCTCGCTTGTATTGAACCAATGGCTTAAAACTGGTAGTACACCCGCGCCCGAAGGCCCAGTATTGCTCCCTTTTGCCAGTCAGGATCAGTTTTTACCGGCAGGGCCAGCAACGGGCTGCCCTGTATCGCCCAGTGTTGGCCCTGCCATTCAACACTCGTCCCCAGCGTAAAAGTGTTCAACAAAGCAGCCGACCGGTTTATGCTGAAATTGGCCTGGTCAAAACGACCGGGGGTATCCCGGAAGTAGAATGCTATTTTTTCGGTACTGTTCAGGTTCAGGTAGGTACCAATGGTTGGCAGCAAGGTCAGCGTACGGGTCAGGGGGATACGGTAACTCAGGCTCAGAGGGATCTGAAAACGCTGGACACGGGTGTCGATGTTCAGGATGTCATCACCCTTCGGGGTTGACTTTGGATTGAGCCTGGGAACAAACTCCTTCTTGAAATCCCGGTGAGTCCGGTTGTCGAAGTCATTGGCGGTGATGAACAGACCACCCAGATACGTTGCCCTGCTCAGGCCAACGCTAACAGCCCAATGCCTGCTGAGTTGAATTTCGCTAAAGGCACCGGCGCTCCAGGTATGGGCACCCACATCGCTGCCTACGCCCACCCGGAATCCGGCTCCCAGCGGTGCAACGGGCTGAGCTGGCTGGCGCCTTAGCAACGGATTGGGGCGCTACCGGAGCCGTTGGCTGCACCGGCTGCGCCAGACGCATCCGCTTTGCCCTCCGGGTCAGGGCTGAATTCCAGTCGCGAGCCGGTAAAGACAGCGGCAAGCTGTTTGCCAGCCTGTACGTTTCAGAGGCTTCCGTTCCAGTCACTCCTGCTCCGGATGGATTGGCGTTGACCTGATCCGATCCTGACGCTGTCGTTTCCGATACCTGCTGATTCGGTTTGGCCGATTGCCTGTAGCCATCCGGTACGTTACCTGCCTGAGTCGTTGAGCGGTTTTGGCGCGGGGCGTCCCTGTTCGCCATCGTTCCGTTCCGGGTATCGGTTGGGTTAACCGGGCTCGATGCAAACGGCTGGTTCCTGGTCTCGGCAGGATTGGCGGGCTGCTCCGAAGCCGACCGGCGAACGGGTTTGCTGGTGATTACTGACGGGTCTGAAAGGGGTTGGGTACTGGTTAACGTAGAGGAAGCACCATAGTTATCTGTCTGAAGGTTTTTGTTCGAGTTTACCGGGGGGCGTGCGTCATCGACCGGAACCGACGTTCGGCCGGCCACCGCATCGCGTTGTTTGGGAGGAATATCCATTCGCGTGGTGGTTCGTTCGTCGGCTGTTTCCGGCCGCTCCGAACGGGGTAGGGCACCGGAGCGGGTACGGGCGACCGTATCCCGGTTGCCAGGTAGCACTTGCGCTGCCTCCCCATCCGTTCCGGCGGGGGCTGGCAGCGAACGATCCAGATTATCGGGTTGCGCTAAAGCAGGGCTGTCGGGTGTTGCCGAAGCCGGGGCTGGCCGGGCAGCCACTACCTGTTGTTTGAGTTGCCCTACTGTTTCGCGAAGGGTGTTGATTTCGCTCCGTTGCCAGATGCTGAAGGCAATCAGCACGACGGTGCTAACGGAGGCTGCCGCCAGCAACCAGGAGGAACCCGACCATACACCACCGCTAAAAGGCGTACCAGTTGCGGGTGAGCCCGGCTGGGGCGGCATAGCCTGCTGGAGCGATGCCTGCATCCGCGTCCAGTCTTTGTCAGTAAATTCCGGTCGAATACTTTCCAGTTTTCGCCGGATAATGTCGGAAAATCGGTCAGTTTTCATGGTAGGGAATGGAGGCCCCAGGGCCTGAATTTTCGTAAAATGGATAAGCCTGTTTGATGAGTACCTGTAATTTTTGCCGGGCACGGGCGTAGTTGGAGCGGACGGTTGCCTCGTTGTGCTCCAGTATGCCGGCAATTTCGTGCAGGCTGTACCCGTCCACGACGTGCATCATAAACACCGTTCGGTAGGTTGGTGTTAACTGTTGTACCAGGGCCAGGATTTCCTCGGCGGCAATCCGATCGACGATGTTATCGTCGAAGGAGACCTGCTCACCCGCTTCCAGCGATGTGTGTTGTTCAAAACGGCTGTTTTTGCGGTAATGGCTGATGGCCGTATTGACCAGAATGGTGCGGAGCCAGGCTTTAAAAGGCAAGGCATCATTGTAGCTGTCCAGGTGTTGAAACGCTTTCAGAAACCCTTCATTCAGTACGTCTTCGGCCTCTTCAACGCTCGAGGTGTACCGCAGACAGATACTCTTGGCGTAGCCAAAAAACTGCTTGAACAACGCTCTCTGCCCGCGCGGGTCATTCGCGCGGCAAGCCTGAATGACGCTTAGCAGATCATTCTCAGCAAAGGGAGACGATTTCCGGAAAAACAAAGTCTGGTCAGATTTACGGGCATACCCTGGTTGCTGTGAAGTACGCCCGACAGACGCACAACGTTGCAATTATTGATTAAAGTTGTTAAAAATTTCAATAAATCTGCCACAGTAGGCCCCGTTGTTACGTACCAGTTGGAAATGGGTTTACTCATCCCCTTTTTTTGGTTGCATGAACGTGCTGGTAATTGGCGATGAACATACCTACGGGTATGGGCTAACGCATGGTAGGCTTAGCTTTGTGGGGCATTTTATTCGGCAGATCAAGCATACCGGACAGGCGGTATCGGTTGAGGTATACGCTCATCTGACGATGGCGCAGGTGACATCGACCTTGGCCCATCTGCCGCTCAGTCGTTACGACCTCATTATTCTTCAACTCGACCAGCTACTCATTCAATCCGTTGAGTGTGATCTTACGAATACGCCTGGCCTGGCCATGCCTTCACTGCCCTACTCCCTCATCCAACAACCGGGGACGGGCAGGAAAACGGGCTTTACGGTGCTGAAGGCACTGGGTACATTGGTCCGTTCAATTATCAGGCCCGCCCATACGCTGCCTATAGCGGGGTTGATGAAACAGGTACGCCCTTACCAGCATAATGTGCTCATTGTAACGCCGATTCCGCACCGGGAGCGGCTAACCCGCTGGTTACGGCTACGGGTGCGGGCGCTCCTGCTGCGGGAAGCCCAGAAACAGACGATCAGCGTGTTCGATGCGGATGCGATTATACGGCCGCAGGAAGAGTACTTTTTGCCGAACGATGTCGATCACCTGAGTGCCGTCAGCCATGAGTTGCTGGGGCGTTCACTGTTCGATTTTTATTTGTCGGCGCCTACCATCATTACCATACAATCCATCCGCCGGGATTAATACCAAACGGCGCGATTGTTCCGTTTTTAACCGCATACACACACCAACGGGGTGAACCAGCCTGGCCGGTTCACCCCGTTGGTGTATTCAACCCACCCTGGTCCGTTAAACGGGTACGGCCAGTTGCTCCGGCTGCGACTCGTTATCTGGCTTTGGCGCTTCCGGTTTTACGTCTTTCCGGCGGCTCATGTAGGTATAAATGACCGGTACCACGTAGAGGGTCAGTATCAGCGAAAACAACAGTCCGCCAACGATAACGATACCCAGCGGAACCCGGCTTTTTGAGGCCGAGCCCAGCGCCAGCGCCAGCGGCAGGGCACCAAAGGCCGCCACGAGGGTAGTCATCAAAATGGGGCGTAGGCGCAGGGCGGCCGACTCGGCAGCGGCTTCAAATTTGTTCTTCCCGATCAGTCGCTGCTCATTGGCGAATTCCACAATCAGGATACCATTTTTGGTAACCAGACCCACCAGCATGATAATGCCGATCTGACTGAAAATATTCAGTGTCTGGTTGAACATCCAAAGCGAGAAAACGGCTCCGGCCAGGGCCAGGGGTACCGTAATCATGATGATGAGCGGATCGATAAACGAGTCGAACTGGGCCGCCAGAATCAGGTAAACCAGAATCAGGGCCAGGCCGAAAGCAAACAGGGTATTGGACGAACTCTCGGCATAATCGCGCGATGGGCCGGACAAGCGCCGTCTGGAAACTCTGGTCGAGTACCCGGTCGGCAATGGCTCTCATGGCGTCAACGCCGTCGCCAACGGTTTTGCCGGGAGCCAGACCGGCCGATACCGTAGCGGACTTGAAGCGGTTGTAGTGATACACCTGGGGTGGACTGCTCACTTCCTGAAACTTCACCAGATTGTCCAGCTGAATCAGTTGCCCCTGATTGGAGCGGACGTAGAGCGAGGCCAAATCCACCGGCGCGTCGCGGTCGGCGCGGTCTACCTGACCAATGACCTGATACTGCTTGCCATTCATCAGGAAGTAAGCCAGCCGCCGGTTACTCAGGGCCAATTGCAGCGTTTGGGCCACGTCCTGCACCGAAATGCCCAGGTTCGTTGCTTTCTCGCGGTCGATGCTGATGTTCAGTTCGGGCTTGTTGAATTTCAGGTCGACGTCGGAGTTCTGGAAAGTTGGGTCTTTCTGTACCTCATCCAGGAACGTCGGCAGTTTTTCCCGGAGTTTCTCAAAGTTCAGGTTCTGAATCACGAACTGAACGGGCAGTCCACCGCCCCGGCCCACCTGAATGGTTTGGTCCTGGGTGGCAAACATCCGGGCTTCGTTGAAGTTCTTGAGGTTTTTGGTCAGGTAATCGACAATCGTCCTGCTGCGACCGTTTCCGCTCGTCGGGTTCCACCATGTTGACCATCACGAACGGACGAATTAACCGCTCCCGCGCCCGAAAAGCCGGGTGCCACCACGCTGAAAGCCAGCTTCGATTCGGGAATGGAATCGAGCACGAAATTGCATGACCCGGTCGGTTACTTTGGCCTGTGGCTTCGTAGCTCGTGCCTTCGGGCGAGGTAATCACCACGCGGGTTCGGCCGCGGTCTTCCAGCGGAGCCAGTTCGGATTTGAGCAGAGAGCCAATACCGACAATAAGCAGGAGGCACGCGCCAACCATCAGCAACGCGTACCACCGCCGATTCATGAAACTGTTCAGCGATGATCGGTACGATCGTGTCCAGCCAGTTGAAGAACGGTTCGGTTTTCTGGTAAAACCACGACCGGCCGTGGTTCTTGCTGGTCAGTTTTACGCTCAGCACCGGCGTGAGGGTGAGGGATACGAAAGCCGAAATCAATACGGCTCCCGCCACCACAATACCAAACTCGCGAAACAACCGGCCTACGAATCCCTCCAGAAAAATAATGGGCAAAAACACAACGGCCAGCGTGATAGAGGTCGCAATGACGGCAAAGAAAATCTCGTTGGCCCCTTCCCGGGCGGCCCTGTTGGGCTCCATGCCCCCCTCAATCTTCTTGAAATATTTTCGGTTACCACAATCCCGTCATCCACCACGAGTCCCGTTGCCAGCACGATACCCAGCAGGGTGAGGACATTGATACTGAAGTCGGCCAGATACATGATGAAAAAGGCCCCGATGAGCGATACCGGAATGTCGATCAGCGGTCGAAAGGCAATGAGCCAGTCGCGGAAGAAGAAATAAATAACCAGCACCACCAGCACGAAGGAAATAATCAGGGTTTCGCCCACTTCTTCAATGGCCCGCCGAATGAAGCGGGTGCGGTCCAGCCCAACGCTCGCAATAATATCGTCGGGCAAGTCATCTTTTACCTGATCGAATCGTTTGTTAAACTCGTCCGCAATTTTTACGTAGTTGGCACCGGGCTGGGGTATCAGGGCCAGAATAACGCCTACCGCCCCGTTTTGCTTGGAAATCGTTTCTTCGTTCTCGGCCCCGATAATGGCATAGCCAACGTTTTTCAGCCGCACAATCTGATTGCTCGTTTGCCGAATGATGAGGTTGTTGAAGTCATCTTCGGTCTTGAGTCGGCCAACGGCTTTTACCGTCAGTTCGGTGGTGTTGCCGTATACTTTTCCGCCGGGGAGTTCAACGTTCTGCGCGTTCAGGGCGGCCTGAATGTCCTGCGTCGTCAGCTTATAGGCCGATAGCTTGATGGGGTCGATCCAGAGCCGCATCGCCTGCCGCTTGAGGCCATAAATGTTTACCTGACTGATGCCGGGAATGGTTTGAAACCGCTCCTGAAGTACGTTCTCCGCGTAGTCCGACAGCTCCATTGGGTTGCGGGTGGTGCTCTGAACGTTCATGTACAGGATGGCATCGGAGTTGGCATCGGCCTTGGTCACCACGGGCGGGGAGTCGATGTCCTGCGGGAGTTGCCGCTGCGCCTGCGCCACCTTATCGCGCACATCGTTGGCGGCCTGTTCCAGGTTCGCGTCGAGGTTAAACTCAACGGTAATCGAACTGGCTCCCAGGGCACTATTCGAAGAGATGGTCCGGATTCCTTCGATGCTGTTCAGGGATTTCTCGATGGGCTCCGTAATCTGCGACTCGATGATTTCGGGGTTGGCACCCGTGTAGTTCGTGCGCACCGAAATAACCGGCGGGTCGATGGCCGGGTATTCGCGCACACCCAGAAACGTAAAACCGATAATGCCGAACAACACGATGATGATCGACATGACCATCGCAAACACTGGCCGGTTTAAACTTAATTCGGGAAGACTCATGTTGAGTTTGATGTTTGTCGTTTGATGTTTGTCGTTTGTTGACGAATGAACAACAGACGGCAAACATCAAATTTAGTTTGTTGCCACCTGCGCTTCTGATGACGGCAGGGTTATCATACCACCAATTTTAACGGGCGAATCGGGTTTTAAAAACAGCAGCCCCGTTGTGGCTACGGTATCGCCCCGACTCAGACCCTCCAGTACCTGAACGGTACCTTCGGTGCGAAGCCCGATTTTTACATCCGTAAATTTAGCTTTGCCATTTTTAATAACAACCACCTGATTACTGCGGGTTTGCGGAATTACTGCCTGCGTGGGTACAACCAGGCTCTGTTCGTTCTGCACCGTCAGGGTAACCCGCGCAAAGGTGCCGGGCCGGTACTGCAGGGACGTATTGCTAACCCGCGCCCGGATGCGCAGATTGCGGGTTTGCTCTTCCACCCCCGGCTCAAGGGCATACACAACGCCCTGACTCGGTTTGGTGGCTCCGTCTACCAAAAACAAAATTTTGCTCCCGCTACGTACGAACGGGCCGTATTTTTCGGGAATTGAGAAGTCCAGTTTAAGCGACGTTACCTGCTGAAGGCGGGCAATCAGCGTGTTGGGCGATACAACCGCTCCCGAGCTAACGTTACGCAGACCGATAATACCCGAAAAGGGAGCCCGTATTTCGGTTCGCTGCAGGTTCGCTTTGACCAACTCAATGTCGGCTAGTGACGACCGCAGATTGGTGGTGACAATATCGTATTCCTGCTGACTGATTCCCCCCCGGTCCAGCAACTGTTTATTCCGTTCCTCGGTGCGCCGGGCGTTATCGGCCTGCGCCTGCAGCTTCTGGAGTTGCGCCCGCAGATCGGCATCAAACAGTTTTACCAGCAACGCCCCTTTACTTACGGGTTGCCCTTCCCGAATATTGAGCTGAGTAATCCGGGCCGAAATTTCGGGGTAAATATCAACCTGCTCGGCCGCCAGCAGCGACCCACTGGAGACGATATCTTCCTGTAAGCGCTTCGAGACTACCACAAAGCCATTGATGGACGTTAGGCCGCCCCCTCGCGCACCCCCCGGACCTCCCTTAGCGCCCCCAGCAGGCGACCTGCCTTCAGCACCGGGTGCCGGATGAAGTACTTTATTATACACGATTATCCCGCCCACCACAAGGACGACGAGAACGATAGCAATCCATCTTTTCACAGAAACGTATTTTATACGGAGGAACTGGTCAATTAAGGCAAAATAGCTTTTTGGCTACGTCCACAAAGCTATCACTGTTGGCGTTCATATGCACTACCGTCGTCTCCGACCGCCTTATTTTAGGTGCTGAATGCCCGTAAAACGAGGCTGACTCCTTTTTTCTCCGGCAACAGTCCGGGAGAAATGCGAGTGTATAGAGACCCCAGAACGGGTAAACGGAACCTACCCTGCCGAGCCCGGAGTGTGAGTACATGCACGTATCGGTTTACCCCTACCCCAAAGGCCGCTGTGCTAGCTCGGCGGGCTACGCCCTGCTCAGAAGCCGCGCGTACGAATTGGTAGCCCAACGCGCCGTTGTTATACGGCGTCCAGCGACGAGAACAGCAGATGGCGCATAAAGTCAAGCAGTTTATTCATGGCTTCCGGCTCGCTGGAATTAGCTTGTCTAAAATCGGTGAGTGCCGGGAGGTTTTGCATGAAAAACGCCTGATAATGCGTTGTTTCAACGAGGGAGCTTGCCCTGGAGTGCGCGTAAGGGTAATCGGGGCGGTAGGCCAGAATGATGTCGGCAATGCGCTGGCAAAGATCTTTGTAGGGTTTAAACAGCTGCTGACGGTTGTCTTCCGTAACGTGGTGGGTCAAATACACTTTACTGGCTTCGCGGATAACCGTGCTGTGCAGAGCCCGTATGTCAATATCGTGGCTAAATGAATCACTGAGGTCGAGCAGAAGCAACAGGCGTACTAGTTTTTCCAGCTTTTCGCGCGGGCTGGTGAGGTTATTCGTCTGAAAAACAAGCTGAAAATCGACCCACTGCCAGTACCAGGCCACCAGATACACCAACAGGCGGTGCTTATTCTCGAAATACCGGTAAATACTGGCTTCCTTGGTGCTCATACGGTCGGCCAGTTTCCGGAAAGTTGCCTCCTCAAAGCCAACATCGTTGAAAAGCGAAATTCCCTGCCGCACAATCCGTCGACCAAATTCCGAACATTCCGGGTCGCGTAGGAAGAGCCGCTCATTCATGCGGACGTGGACTGAATACTCCATTTATCTAACTGTTTTTGCCAATCATCAAAATCGTTTGGCAATGTAACAAAACCGCGGGTATGATAGTTATATTTACAAAAAAGATAGTAACACTATCAACCAGGTTAAATAAACTTTCATGGCAACGATACTGGCAGTTGAACCGCCCCCATCACCCCTACAGCGGCTTATCCGTTTGTTGATTACTGAGAAAAAGGACATCTGGTATATCTACCTGTACGCGCTGGTAACGGGTATTATCAGCCTGTCGCTACCCCTGGGTATCCAGGCAGTATTCAATCTGGTGTCGGGTGGTTTATTGTTCAGTTCCGTCTACGTACTCATTGGTGTCGTTATTCTGGGCGTTTTGGCAACGGGGTTGTTGCTGGTAGCGCAGATGACCCTGGTGGAGGTGCTGCAGCAGCGTATCTTTGCCAAAGCAGCCTTTGAGTTCACGTACCGGTTACCCCGGATTCTGCCCGATGCCCTGTCGGATCATTACCCTCCCGAACTGATGAACCGCTTCTTCGACGTGCTGACCATTCAAAAAGGACTGCCCAAACTCCTGATCGACCTGACGGCGGCTGCCGTACAAATTATTTTTGGGCTGATCTTGTTGTCTGCCTACCACCCGGTGTTTGTAGGATTTGGTGCCCTGGTAATACTGGTTATTTTCCTCATCAGTCGTATCTACGGACCCAGCGGGGTTAGAACCAGTTTAGCCGAGTCGAAGTATAAATACAAGGTAGTGGCCTGGCTGGAAGAAATGGCGCGCGACTTACCCGCTCACCGGCACCAGTCTGACACCCTGGGGTCCATTGACCGGATGGACGATCTGGTAGCGGGCTATGTATCGCATCGAAACGACCATTTTGGCGTGTTAAAACGGTTCTTCTACAGCGCTGTAGCGTTTAAAACGGTGGTAACGGGCGGGCTCCTTATTCTGGGGACAACACTGGTGGTTGGCCGACAGATGTCGATGGGGCAGTTTGTAGCGGCCGAACTGATTATTGTTTTGATTACCGGTTCGGTCGATAAACTGATGTCGGGTATCGATACGGTCTTCGACCTGCTGACGGCCGTCGAGAAAATTGGTTTTATAACGGATTTACCCTTAACAGAAATAGACGACACAGAATAAAAAATGAGCGGTACTTACACGGGTACTTTTTTGTTCAATGTCTACTAGTTTATATTAACACATGCTCAACCTATCGAATAACCGGGTCAACGAAGAACTGTTCGAGAAGTATCCACTGAAAACGCTTCATGCGCTGCCCCACCTGAAAAGTGGTCGGCGGTTGGGGCGTTGGATGCTCTTTTTGCTGGGCTTTGGTCTGGTTGTCATGTTTTTACCCTGGCAGCAGAATATTAACGGCGAAGGCTCAATCACGGCCCTGACCCCCCAGGATCGGCCCCAGACTATCCAGAATGCCATTGCCGGGCGGATCGAACGCTGGAAAATACGGGATGGTGATTTTGTGAAAAAAGGTGATACCATCCTGGTTATTTCTGAAATCAAAGACGAATATTTTGACCCCAACCTAACCCAGCGGCTCGATGAACAACTCACCGCCAAACAAGGTAGTCAGGATGCTACCGAAACAAAAATAGAGGCACTGAACAGTCAGATTCAGGCCCTGAATGCCGGCTTACGGGTTAAGCTGGAAGCTGCCCGCAACAAGGTTCTACAGAGTGAATTTAAGGTAGCCGCCGACGAAGCTGACCTGCTGGCCATTCGAAAAAATTACCAGATTGCCCAGGATCGGCTCGACCGGTACGAAAAAGGGTATCTGAATGGATTATTTTCGCTGACCGACCTGGAAGCACGGCGGTTGAAAGTGCAGGAAGACAGGGCCAAAGTCACCTCGCAGGAATCCAAGCTGAGCGTTTCGAGACAGGAACTGATAAATGCCCGGCTTGAGTTGAGTACAATTGAAGCCGATTTCCAGGAAAAGGTTGCCAAAGCTCAGTCGGACCGAAGCTCGGCGGTGTCCTACCGGGTTGAAGCGGATGGCGAAATAGCCAAACTGCGCAATAAAATCAGCAGCGTGGAAGTTCGGCAGGGTCTGTACGCTATCCGGGCACCCCAGGATGGCTACATTGTAAGCCCGACAAAAGCGGGCATCGGCGAAACCATCAAGGAAGGGGAGCCTATCGCTACGCTCCAGCCAGCCAAACCGCAACTGGCCGTAGCCCTGTACGTACGGGCCATGGACGTACCCTTGATTCAGCCGGGCCGGGTTGTACGCCTGCAATTCGATGGCTGGCCAGCCATCCAGTTTTCGGGCTGGCCTACGGTAGCCGTTGGCACCTTCGGGGGGCGGGTAGCCGTCATCGATGCCGTTAGCAGCGTAGGCGGGAAATACCGTTTGCTGGTGCGGCCCCTTGTTCAGGAAGGGGATCAGCCCTGGCCTACTCAGCTTCGGGTTGGTTCGGGCGTGTATGGATGGGTTATGCTCGACGATGTGCCTATCTGGTACGAACTGTGGCGAAAACTCAACGGCTTCCCGCCTAGCTTGGAAGCAGAACCCACAGCGGATAAAGGAGGGAAAAAATGAGGAGGCTTACTATCTGTTGTCTGTTGTTCTGGCCTGCTTTTGCGTCGGCCTATTCCACTTACCAGAGTGGCGTCTTCCAGGCTGGTGGAGGGAGGGCAGAACCCGACACGACTCTGTTTCCGGCTGCGGTATTTTATGACCTTATCCGGGAAAATCACCCCCTGGCAAAGCAGGCTAATCTGTTTGGGGAAGAAGCCCGGCAGGTGTTGATGCAGGCGCGGGGTGCGTTTGATCCCAAGATCGTTTCCAGCTACGACCGCAAGCAGTTTGGCAATGACTTGTACTACGACCACTGGCAGAATAAGTTAGCCGTACCCCTGTGGCCGGGGGGTATCGACCTGAACGTAACCTATAACCGTAACAATGGCCGGTACATCAATCCCGAGGAGCGTACGCCCGCATCGGGTTTAGGTGGTATCGGGCTATCCGTTCCCATTGGGCAGAGCCTGATGATCGATGCCCGGCGTAATGCCGTGCGGCAGGCGGCATTGATGCAGAACATGGCCGAAGCAGATCGGTTGAAACTGGTCAATAAGTTGCTGTTCGACGCGGCCAAAACCTATTGGGAATGGTACCTGGCCCACCAGCAGCGACGGTTATTGATTGAAGGCTACGACCTGGCCAACCTTCGCTTTCTGGCTTTGCGCGAACGGGCTTTGCTTGGTGAGGCCGCCATTATTGATACCACAGAGGCCCTGATTACGGTACAGGATCGATTGCTACAGCGTCAACAAGCCGAACTGGATGAGCAAAATGCCCGGCTACGGGTCAGTACGTTCTTATGGAATAGTCTTGGGCAAGCCGTTGAGCTGCCAATGACGGCCCGTCCTCAGGAGCCACTGCTCATAGTGCCCGATGAGAATATGGTGCAGACCCTGCAGGATCAGGCCGGCCGGCTGCACCCCGATTTGTTGAAGCTGGCCGCAAAAAATCAGCAGTTGACCCTGGAAGAACGGTTTCGGCGTGCTATGATTCAGCCCCAGATTGCGCTGAGTGCCAGTTTGTTGAGTGAAACGCCTACCGTAGATGATGGGTATGACTGGAGTAGTTACTATTCCTTTCGTCCGCAGAATCATAAGATAGGCGTCGACTTCGTTTTTCCCCTTTTTCTGCGGAAAGAGCGGGGAAAACTCCGTGAAGTTCAGGTGAAAAACCAGCAGGTTGTGCTGGAACAGCGGCAGACGGGGCGGGATATTACCAACTCAATTCAGGCCGCCTACAACCAACTCCTGATACTGGTCCGTCAAACGAACCTCCAGCAGCAAACCATTCAGAATCAACAGTTGCTGCTTCGGGCCGAACAGCAGAAGTTTGAGTTGGGCGAGAGTTCCCTGTTCCTGGTCAACGCCCGCGAAACAAAACTGATTGACCTTCGGATTAAAGGGGAAGAACTGAAAACAAAATACCAGAAGGCCGTAGCCGAACTGTATTTTGCGGCTGGCACGGTGCAATAGCCGCCATCGCAAAAAAAAACCGTTCGTGCGCCGTAGCTATGGACGGAAAAGTGCGTCGTGGAAACGGGTACCAGCGCTACGCTGGCCAGATACCCGTTTCAGCAGGATTATTTTTGACGAAAACCCGCGAACGACACGAATTCGGGGTGAAGAACGGGATTGGGAGGGTCGCAGGAAGCACCCCTGTCATCCGGAAGCCAGAATCGGTCGGCACTATCGGTATGCGCGTTACAACCGGGCTGCGCTCATCCCTACAGACCAGGCCCACTGATCAGGTGTTCATAACCATTAGTAACTCGCTGATCATCATCGCCGTAGCACCCCAAACCCGCTGACCGTCAATCTGGTAAAAAGGGGCTTCAATCTGTACGCCCCGAATCTCAATCTGACTGCTGCCAACGATCGTTTCATCCAGTAGCGAATCCAGCGACACCTCTACAACCGCTTCTACTTCGTGGGGATCAGGGTAAAAATCCGGTCGGTACGGCAAAACGCCTACTACGGGCTGTACGTAAAAGTTGCTGGGGGGAATGAATAACTCCGTCAGTAGTCCCAGCACCCGTACATCCGACACCCGAATGCCCACCTCTTCCTGAGCCTCGCGCAGGGCCGTGCGGGTCAGATTTTCGTCCACACGCTCCATTCGTCCACCCGGAAAGGCCATTTGACCGGCATGCACACCGTCGTACTGCGGGCGCAGAATAAGCGGCAGGTAGATGGACCCCCGGTACGGATAAAAACAAATCAGTACCGCCGACCGGCGGGTCCGCTCGTTGGGTTTAATAGTCATCCTGTACCGGTTCGACGAGGCCATTTTCTGGTGAGCGGCCTCGCCCGGCAATGGTCGTTGTAACCGCTGCCGAAGGTCTTCAGTGAAGGTATGAAAGGTGGTGTCGATCATCTGGTGTCATCGGGTTGTCATTGTCGTCATTGCTTGTCATTGGGTCGTTGTTGATTGCCGTACCACAATCGAATACGAATCAATGACAATAACTGACAATCAATGACTGTACAGTTTAACTAATTCTTCGGCGCATCGTTCGCCGTCCATGGCTGCTGATACAATGCCACCCGCGTACCCCGCCCCTTCGCCACAGGGGAAAAGCCGTTGAACGGCCACATGTTCGCAGGTTTCGCGGTCGCGCGGAATACGGACGGGCGAGGAAGTGCGGCTCTCAACGCCAATAATCTGTCCCTCATTGCTCAGGTACCCACGCATTTTTCGGCCAAAATCGCGCAGGCCCTGCCGAAGTGGCTGGGTGATATGATCGGGCAGCACATCGGCCATATCCACAGACGTTAGCCCCGGCTGATACGACGTGGGCAGTAACCCCGCCGAAACGTGGCCATCCACAAAATCGGCTACGCGCTGGGCGGGTGCCGTTTGCGAAGCCGCACTCCCGCTGCTGTTGCCCATCTTACACGCCCATTTTTCCAAATCCTGCTGCAAAGCCAGTCCGGCCAGTGGTCCTTCGTCGGCGTAGGGTCGCAGGTCCTCATCCGCAATGGCTACGACCAGTCCTGAATTGGCAAATTGCGAATCCCGACGGGAGGGCGACATGCCATTCACCACCAGTTCGCCCGGTGCTGTTGCCGCTGGTACGATGAATCCACCGGGACACATACAAAAGGAGAATACGCCCCGGTCAACTCCTTTAAAACGGGATTGCGTGACCAGGCTATACGAGGCTGCGGGCAAATAGTCGCCCCGGTTGGGCCGGTGGTACTGAAACTGGTCAATCAGCGATTGCTGATGCTCGATACGCACACCCATGGCAAAGGGTTTGGCTTCGATACGAACGCTGCGTTTGTGCAGCAACTGGAAAATATCGCGGGCCGAATGGCCCGTTGCCAGAATAACGCCGAGGCCCGTCAGTTCCTCGCCGGTAGCCAGTACTACTCCTTTCAGGGCAGTTGGGTTTGCGGAAGAACCAGCCAGGATCAGGTCCGTTACTTTGGTGTCGAAGCGAACCTCACCCCCGGCGTTCAGTATGGTCTGGCGCAGTTCGGTCACTACATTCGGAAGTTTGTTGGTGCCAATGTGCGGGTGGGCATCGACCAGAATCTGCTCGGTGGCCCCGTGCGCCACAAAAATTTCCAGAATCCGCCTTACATCGCCCCGTTTGGTAGACCGGGTGTAGAGTTTACCATCCGAATAAGTACCGGCTCCGCCTTCGCCAAAACAGTAATTGGATTCGGGGTTAACAACATGGTCTTTGTTGATAGCTGCCAGATCGCGTCGGCGGGCACGCACGTCGCTGCCCCGTTCCAGCACAATGGGCTTGATGCCCAGTTCAATGAGCCGGAGAGCCGCGAAGAGACCCGCCGGCCCGGCCCCCACCACAATGGCCTGGGGTGACTGGCTCACATCGGCCTGTGGTTTCTGGTACTGGATGAGGGGGGGCAGGAGTGTTGCCGGTGTACACGTCCGCATCGACTTTTACCCGCACCTGCCGATTCCGGGCATCAATGGACTGGCGACGTTTCCGCACCACGACATCGCTGGTATCCGGTAGGGAAAGGTGCCTGAGTGCCTGTTGCCGAAAAGCCGTTTCGTCAAAAGCCAGTTCGGGCGGGAGAGTAAGCGAAAGTTGATGAATCATGACTGATAGGGGCCGGTATCTATCCGACAGTTCATACGTAACAGGTCGACGCGAATTTGGGTTCTTTTTTTCATTCATGCCCGTTATTTCTTTGTCAGCGAGTATGAGGCCGCAGGGATTGTCTCTTCCAGAAAAGTGGGGTTAAGTAAATTTTTAAACAAATTGGCCGTTTAATCCATCAAGCCAGGAAAAATGAGACGAATAATAAACGTAGTGGTTGGGCTAATGCTCCTTGGGCAGGCAGTACTGGCGCAGTCGGTTAAGCGGTCAGCCGATAAAAACAGGCCCTGGTCGCAACGGATGGTTGCTACCATTATGGCTACCCATGCGGACTCGATTGCGTACGTGAAAGAAGGCAAAGATGCCCATTGGGAGTACGAAATGGGGGTTATACTGCAGGGCATCGAGCAGGTGTGGTACCGCACGGCCGATGATCGCTATTTTCAGTACATCCAGAAAAATATAGATCGGTACGTGCAGCCCGACGGGAGCATCCGGACGTATAAACTGGATGAGTACAACATTGACTACGTAACGCCGGGCCGGTCGCTGCTGCTGCTGGCGCAACAATCCTTACCCGGCAAAGAAAAATACCGTAAGGCGGCTGAGCTGCTCCGGAAGCAGTTAACCCAACAGCCCCGTACCAACGAAGGTGGTTTCTGGCATAAAAAACGGTATCCCTACCAGATGTGGCTGGATGGCCTGTACATGGCCGAGCCGTTTTACGCTGAATATGCCCGCCTGTACGAACCATCGAATAAACCGTTCGACGATATTGTGAACCAGTTTGTGTGGATGGAAAATCACGCCCGCGACACCAAAACGGGTCTTCTTTACCACGGCTGGGACGAAAGCCGGGAGCAGCAATGGGCCAGCAAGGAAACGGGGCAGTCGCCTAATTTCTGGAGTCGGGCAATGGGTTGGTACGTGATGGCACTGGTCGACGTGCTGGATTTTGTTCCACTGGACTACCCCCGCCGGGGAGAGCTGTTGGCCATTCTGCAACGGACCATGCCCGCCATCCTCAGGTACCAGGACCCAAAATCGGGCTGCTGGTATCAGGTTACGGACCGGGCCGGGGGCAAAGGAAACTACCTCGAAGCATCGGGCACGGGTATGTTTGTTTACGCAACGGCAAAAGGGGTGCGAATGGGCTATCTGCCCGCTTCTATGCTGGCATCGGCCCGGAGAGGCTACGAGGGTATGCTGAAGAAATTTATTACGACGGATAGTGAGGGGATGATTCACCTGGAAAAAACCGTGCTGGTGAGTGGGCTGGGAGGAAGTCCGTACCGCGACGGTAGCTACGAATACTACCTGAGCGAACCCCTGCGGCAGGACGACCTGAAAGGCGTTGGCCCCTTCATTATGGCCAGCGTCGAGATGGAAATTGCCGCTGAGAGTAGTGCTGGAAAAGGCAAAACCGTAGCCGTCGATAACTACTTCAACCACGAATTTCGCAAGGCAGAACCCCGCGCCGATGGGTCAACGGAACAGGAACCCTTTCATTACACCTGGGCCGACCGGATGCACTCGGGTTTTTTCTGGTGGGGTACCCTCTTCCGTAATCTGGGGGCCAAAACCAATACGATTGCGGGAGCGCCAACGGCCGCTTCGCTCAATGGCGTGGATGTGTACATTATCGTGGACCCCGACACACCGAAAGAAACCGCGAAGCCCAATTATATTGGGACTAACGACATAAACGCCATTGAAAGCTGGGTAAAGGCAGGGGGGACATTGGTGCTCATGGCCAACGACACCGCCAACGCCGAAATTTCGCATTTCAATCAGTTGGCCAAACGATTTGGTATGCAGTTCCTGCCCGAAAACCGCAACATGGTTCAGGGGACCAAGTGGGAGCAGGGTACCGTCACCATTCCACCCGGAACTGCTATTTTCCCCGCTACGCGTACGGTGTACATCAAAGAACTGGCGCCCATCCAGGTAAAAGCTCCGGCCAAAGCCGTTGTAACGGACGGGGGCGATGTCATTATGGCGGTGGCCAGCGTGGGCAAAGGAAGGGTCTTCGCCGTGGGTGATCCCTGGCTTTACAACGAATACGTTGATGGTCGGCGGATTCCGGCGGAGTACGCCAATTTCAGCGCGGCCAAAGAACTGGCCACCTGGCTGCTGAGGAGTGAAAAAGCCCTGAAATGACGTGAGCACCTAAGCCGTCAGCTAATTTCTGATCGGTACCGAATCAATCAGAAATTTGTTCTAATACTCTGATTTTCAATAGATTGATATTTGGAATAGGTAGGGCGTAAAAGAATTAAAGTGCCGTTTGTTTTGTTCTTTAACTACAGAGAATAAGTCAACTAAGTGCCTCTTACCTTTACACCTATGTCCGCTCAACCAACGCAAAATTCAGTTAGTCCATCCCACCTGATGACGTCCCGCTTGTGGATGCCCAGGCAGGTACTGTTCACACCCGACGCGCTCGAAGAGCCATTTGGGCAGCAGATTTATACCCGGGTCACGGACCTGAATCTACCCGTTACCATCCTGAAAACCAACCGGCTGACGGGCTTGCGGGGAGAAGATGACCGACAAACGTACCGGAATGCCAAACAAACGCTGGCGGTGGTGAAAGCCCCGCCGGGTACCTTTCGGTTGCAGCCCATACCGCCCTCTGCCGATTGGCAGATGAACCTGGCCGAAGGGTGCCCGGCGCACTGCCAGTATTGTTACCTGGCGGGCAGTTTGCAGGGGCCGCCCGTAACCCGGGTCTTTGCTAACCTGCCGCAGATGCTGGCTAATACCGTGGCCTATGAACAGACCGGTAAAATGACTACGTTTGAAGTGAGTTGTTATACGGACGTGATTGGCATTGAGCACCTGACGGGCGGCCTGGCCGAATGCATTCGCCACTTTGGCAACCGGCCCGACACCCAACTCCGGTTCGTGACGAAATACGACCAGGTGGACTCCCTGCTTGGGTTGGCTCATAACGGGCGTACCCGCGCCAGAGTAAGTCTGAATACCGATACCATTGCCCGTCGGCTGGAAGGAGGCACTGCTTCCATAGAGGCCCGCCTGAGGGCGTTGCGAAAGCTGGCCATGCCCCGCAGTATGGGCGGGGGCGGGTATCCGGTGGGCGTAGTACTGGCCCCCATTATGCCGGTCGAAAACTGGCGTGAACAGTACACCGACCTGCTGAACCGAATAGCGGCCGCGCTCGATTTTCCCTGCGACCTGACTGTTGAGTTCATCAGTCACCGGTTCACCCCCGGTAGCAAATCCGTGCTGGAAACGTGGTACCCAAATACGAGTCTCGACATGGATGAACAGGGCCGGGCCTCGAAGCGAAATAAATTTGGAGGTTTGAAGTACGTCTACCAACCCGATGCGATGAAGGCTTTACGTTCCTTCTTCTACACCGAATGGCAGCAGCGGTTTCCGGATGCACCTATTCTGTACTGGACGTAGGCTGCTGGGATGCCGACAAACCAGCAAAAAATAAGTACCTGACAACAAGCCCTAACCTTTTCAGTTAACTTCCTATGCAAGCCCCAACCATGACCCCGCCCCGAAACAAGGTAGATTCGTTCGAGTCGCCGGATTTCTACTGTATTGACGATTTGCTCACTGCCGAACACAAACTGGTTCGTTCGGCGGTACGCGACTTTGTGAAACGTGAAATTTCGCCCATCGTGGAAGAGTGCGCACAGCGTGCTGAATTTCCCCGGCAGCTGGTGCATAAGTTCGGTAAGATTGGGGCTTTCGGGGCCACGATTCCAACCGAGTACGGTGGTGGCGGACTTGATCAGATCTCCTACGGCCTGATGACCCAGGAAATTGAACGGGGTGATTCGGGTATGCGGTCGTGCGTATCGGTGCAGAACTCCCTGGTGATGCACCCGATTTACGCGTTCGGCTCCGATGAGCAGAAAAATAAATTTCTGCCCCGGCTGGCAAAAGGGGAACTCATCGGGTGTTTTGGCCTGACCGAACCCAACCACGGGTCGGACCCCGGCAGCATGGAAACTAACTTCATCGAACGGAGCGATTACTACCTCCTCAATGGCTCAAAGCTATGGATTACCAATGCCAGCATTGCGGACATTGGCATCGTTTGGGCCAGAAACGATCAGGGGAAAATCAGGGCGCTGATTCTGGAACGGGGTATGGAGGGCTTCACCACCGCCGAAATAAAAAACAAATGGTCGCTGCGGGCCAGCACCACCGGCGAAATGATTTTTCAGGATGTACAGGTGCCCAAAGCGAATATGCTGCCCAATGCTTTTGGGCTGAAAAGTGCCCTGAAGTGCCTGGAACAGGCTCGGTACGGCATCAGTTGGGGAGCCCTGGGTGCTGCTATGGAATGCTACGAAGTGGCCCGCCGGTATTCCCTGGAACGTATCCAGTTTAACAAACCCATTGCCAGCTTTCAACTGGTGCAGAAAAAACTGGCCGAAATGCTGACCGAGATTACCAAAGCGCAATTACTCTGCTGGCGCCTGGGTACCCTGATGAATGAGGGCCGGGCGAGTGCTGCGCAGATTTCTCTGGCCAAACGAAACAATGTGGAAATAGCCCTGAACGTGGCCCGCGATGCCCGCCAGATTCTGGGCGCTATGGGCATCTCCGGCGAGTACCCGATTATGCGCCATTTGATGAACCTTGAATCCGTTAGTACCTACGAGGGAACACACGATATTCAACTACTAATTCTGGGGGCTGATATTACAGGTATCCCGGCGTTTAAATAGCCATCAGGTTGCTGCACTACGAGTAAAAGGGGATTCCGTTGTTGCCGGTGTACCTGTTGAACGGGATGATTGCTGGTTTACGCAGGAAGTAATTCGGTGGGAATGGCAGCGTGCCATTAGTCATGCATCAGTGGCTTGCTTTTTCGGCGTAATGCTCCCGCAACGCTTCGGCCAGACTCCGCATCCGGCTTTGCAGCAATTCCGGTTCTTCAATCGCAACCGCCTGGCCAAACATGAGCAGCCAACGGGCCATGCCCTCCACCCAGGGAGTCTGGAACCGCATCCGAACCCGGTCGCCCAGGTCAACTTCGTCCTGAAAGCCAAAACTGTACTTCTGCTCCTGCAGGTGGCGCACTACTGACTTCTGAAAAACAAGCACGATGTTGGTAACGGGCATATCGGTTTTGCCAACCCGGTCGAGGTAGTCCTGCAACGAGAGCCGGTCCCGGCGCGAAAACAACTGCCCCGTATCGGCAAGCTGGCGAATGCGGTCAACCCGGAAATCGCGGTAGTCCTGACGGGTACGGCAGTAAGCAATCAGGTGCCAGGCCATATGGGCGTGGTAAAGGCCAACGGGTTCTACCTCGCGCCGGGTTTCAGTATCGTTGTAATGCGAATGATAGTGAATAGCCAGCACATGACGGCGGGCAATGGCGTGTTGTAGCGAATTGAGGAGTCCCGTAGCATGGTGGGGCTTTCGGGAAGCTGGTTTGGCCACGTTGATATGCGCAGTCAAATCCTCCAGATGCTCCTGGTCGGGGCGTTTCAGTACCGATTTTATTTTGAACAGGGCGGAGTCAAATTCGGTTTGCACCGACTCATCCGTCCACGTCTCAATCAGTTTACCCCCCATCAACAGGGCACTGGCTTCGGCATTGGTGAACATCACGGGTGGCAGGTGGTAGTCGGTGAGGAAGTAGCCAACGCCCGCTTCGGCACCAATAGGCACACCCGCTTCCTCCAGCGACCGGACATCGCGGTACACGGTTCGTAGACTGATACCAAATCGGCTGGCCAGTTCCTGCGCCCGAACAACCCGCTTGGTTTGCAGATGAATCAGGATGGCGGTCAGGCGGTCGAGCCGGTTCATAGGCGAAACGAGAGGAAGTCCAGCGCAAATTAACGCAGTGCATTTGAACAAGTAGACCTTTTTTGGTGTAAAGGGAGTAAAAAAGGCCTCTAAGTATATGAACACAACGCTCGTTAAGAACAATGCCCATCAGCACCGCTTCGAACTGGATACGGATGGTAAATTATCGATTGTTGATTATCAGAAAGTTGACGATGAAACACTCGCGCTGGTCCATACTGAAGTAGACGAGAGTCTGGAAGGACAGGGTGTTGGCTCCCAGCTGGTTGAGGGTGTGTTACAATATGTGGAGCAGAACAACCTGAAAATAGTGTCGGCTTGCCCGTTTATTTCGACCTATATCAAACGCCATCCCGACTGGAATCGGGTTATATCTACGGCCTATACCTCTACGGGGTTTTAAGCGGGTTGGCCTCGCGTGGCTGGGGTGGGTGCAGGGGAGAAATACGCTCTTTTTTTCTGACCCACCGCCAGATATCCGTTGCCAGAGCCGGGTAAACCGTTACGCCAAAGCTGTAGTAAGTGCCATTAAAATTTTGGTCGATGGCCGTTTGGAATACGGATACGCGGTAGCCTGCCTGAGCACTCAAACCCACCCAGCGGGTTGCTCTCCACTGCGCATAAGCACCCGCCTGAACGGGTACGAAGAAATCCCGACGGCTTCGGTCAATGGGCGTATCCATCCGTAAGTTGAGGGGTATGGCATAGGCAACACCACCGCCTACCTCCACTGGTATGCGCACGATCCATCGCTTGTTGTTAATCATGTTCCACCAGTACAGTACGCTTACGTACCAAAGGTCTGTACGGGTGTAATAATCAAGGTTAATGCGCCGGGCGGCATCGCGTCGCCAGTTAATGAGCCGCAGGTAGGTGGCGTAATTTATCCAGTAATAGCCCAGGGTTAACTGATGACGTTTCGGGCCGTACTCAATACCGGCATTGACCCCCCATACATTGACCCGCTGCTGCTCAAGAAAGGAAGTGCGGAAGTCGAGGTTGAAGGCTGGCCTTGGCCCAAACCGCACCAACCGGTTAGTGTCCGAAGGGGCAACTGAGTCGGGCCGGACTGTCAGGAGCGAAAAAGAGAGCAGGCAAGCCGAGAGCATAATGCCCTGAGAACCCGAAAAAGCCGTCGTTGGTTTAGGGTTGCCTGCCCATTTTGTTCACCCATCAGCTCTCTGCGCATAGTTTACGCCCGCAGACGTACACCTCAACTCCCCGTGCGCGAGTCCTTTGCCATCTGCTCTGCCTTTCAAGGAGCAATTAACAGCGCTTCACCGGGTAATTAACCGCCTGTCTGCTATGCGCACCCGCATCGGCCGGTTTTCAGCCGGTTACGGATACTCCCTATGGCTTATTTTCGCTTTATTCCTTTTTGTGATCTTGTCTTGATAGAGCTGCTGACAGGTGCACTCTTGTTCGCTCAGCTAACGTCCGTAATTGCCCCAGCTGAATTAGAAAACCTGTTCAATATTATTTCTTCAATACGCAGCAGTTACTGAATTACACCACCAATACGCGATTTTTTTAAGCCAGGTCTGAGTGCCTGACACCAGCGTCTGAGACTTGTTTGCTGCTGGTGTTACGGAGTTGTCTGGTCGTTTTCCGGGACCCGTCGTGGCTCCAGCCCGGCGGTCCGAACATATACCCTATGGCCGCCCGCCATGAACCGGCCCGGCGAACATCCTGCCCGATGGCCACCCACTCATGAAACGCAATGCGAACGGGGTTGTGGGAATCGATATTAGTGGTCAGGCCGTAGGTGGGGCGGTGTCGTTCCGGCTCAAACGTACCGAACAGCCGATCCCAGATGATGAGTACGCCCGCGTGGTTTTTGTCCAGATAATCCAGATCCGATCCGTGATGTACCCGGTGGTGGGAGGGGGTATTGAAAATAAACTCGATGGGGGACGGAAACCGGTTGATGTGTTCGGTATGAATCCAGAACTGGTACAGCAAACTAATGGCCTGCATGGTCATGATGGCCACCGGCGAAAAACCGAACAGGGGTAACCAGATCCAGAAAATGAATGCCCCCGACAGGTTGCCCGTCCAGGTCTGGCGCAGGGCCGTGCCCAGATTGTATTTTTGGGAGGAATGATGCACCACGTGCGACGCCCAGAAATACCGGCTGCTGTGGCTGATCCGGTGAAACCAGTAGTAGCTGAAATCGTCGGCAAAGAAAAGTGCCACCCACGCCCACCACTGCGTCATGTCGACCGTAAAAAAACGCAGCTGATACACGAGCGTGTACGCACCAAACACGATTGCCTTCCCTACAAAACCAACGATCACATTACCAATTCCCATCGCCAGACTACCGGCTGTATCTTTGGCATCGTAATAATCCTTTTGCTGCCGGGCCGTGACAAGTACCTCCGCAACCAGCAGAATAACGAAGCCGGGAATGGCATACTGAATCAGGTCTTTCATTTTTTTTCCTGCGTTTGTGCAATTTAAGGACTTCGCCACTGATAATCAAGTCGACCAGGGGAGAGCCTAAACAGAACGGGGTGCCACTCATTTGAATGGCACCCCGTTGATTTCTAAAGGGAATCATTATCGGTTCATTGAAATCAGGAACTCTTCGTTGTTGCGGGTTCCTTTCATCCGGTCGAGCAGGAAGTCCATGGATTCCATGGGGTTCATATCGGCCATATGTTTTCGCAAAATCCAGACCCGTTGCAGCGTTTCCTTGTCCAGCAGCAAATCTTCCCGACGGGTGCTCGACGCCAATAAGTCGACCGCCGGATAAACCCGTTTATTGGCCAGTTTACGGTCAAGCTGGAGTTCCATGTTGCCGGTGCCTTTGAATTCTTCAAAGATAACCTCGTCCATTTTAGACCCGGTATCGATCAACGCCGTAGCGATAATCGTCAGCGAACCGCCATTTTCAATGTTCCGGGCGGCACCGAAGAACCGCTTTGGCCGGTGCAGGGCATTGGCATCCACACCACCCGACAGAATCTTGCCCGACGAAGGCACAACCGTGTTGTAGGCCCGCGCCAAACGGGTAATAGAATCCAGCAGAATGACCACATCGTGACCACACTCCACCATCCGTTTGGCTTTTTCCAGCACCATACTGGATACTTTCACGTGCCGGTCGGCCTGCTCATCGAAGGTAGACGAAATAACTTCCGCATTCACGCTGCGGGCCATGTCCGTTACTTCTTCCGGACGCTCGTCAATCAGCAGCACGATCAGGTACACCTCCGGGTGGTTCCGCGTGATGGCATTGGCTATCTCCTTCAACAACACGGTTTTACCCGTTTTTGGCTGGGCCACAATCATCCCCCGCTGCCCTTTACCAATGGGGGCAAACAAATCCAGCACCCGCGACGAGTAATTCTCGGGGCGGTTGCTCAGGTGAAGCTGCTCTTCGGGGAAAAGGGGCGTCAGGTATTCAAACGGAATCCGGTCGCGGATTTCCTCCGTAGTCTTTCCGTTCACGGTCGAAACCCGGAGCAGGGCAAAATACTTTTCACCTTCTTTCGGTGGGCGGATGGCTCCGCGTACCGTATCGCCGGTTTTCAGGCCAAACAGTTTAATCTGCGAGGGCGATACGTAAATGTCGTCGGGGCTGGCCAGGTAGTTGTAATCGGCTGAGCGGAGGAATCCGTAGCCGCCGTCCTGCATAATTTCCAGAACACCTTCGTTGTCGATGATACCATCAAACTCCCGAATGTGCTGGTTGTACTGCCGACGGATGCGGTTCTGGTACTCCTGGGCTTCCCGGGTAGCGCTTGTCGATTGTGGCTGGTTCGACTGCCCTGATTCGGATTGGTCCTGATCGTCCTGACCTTCCTGGGGAGTATCGGTCGACTCAACAACGGCTTCCGTGGCTGTCGAAACGGGTTCCATTCCCGGTTCCCGATTAGCGGCCGTGTCTTCGGTTATAACCGTGGGTGTCAGAAACGCATCGTCGGTTTGTCCACCATAGTTCAGGGCCGACTCGTCCGAAACGGCGCGGGACGTGCGTGGGCGTTGATCACGTCGCTGTGTATTCGTGTCCCGATCAGTGCGGTCGCGGGAACCCCCTTCCCGATTGGCATCGAAACGGGGGCGCCCATCGCGCGGTGCTTCGGTACGCTGATTCCGTTGTTGATTCAGATCGGGCCGCTGGGTCCGATCTCTGTCGTTACGGGGCGTATTGGGTCGGCTGGCCCGGTCAGTAGATTCGGTGCCCTGGGTATTGGTGCGCTGGTTACGGTCGGTCGGATTAGGTTGCCCATTGCGTTGGGTTGTACCTTCGCGGCTTTCACCCGACGGGCGCACTGCCTGGGTAGTATCACCTGCGGGTGCAGACGCATCCGTTGTTTCGGTGGGTGTGGTCTCGATGGCTACCGGTATTGTTTCGTCCGTTACCGGTGGCTGTACGGGTAGTTCGGTTATTTCGGCGATGGGGCTTGCCACCGGTTCGGCCGTTTCCCGGCGGTTGCGTGGACGGGCGGGGGCAACCGGAGTCTTTGCCGGACGGGCAGGGGGCGCATCTGCCGGCTGATTGTCTGTACTGGCAGCCAACGGTGCGGCCGTTGGTTTCGGGGCGCGTTTAGCCCGCTTGGGGGCGTCGTCAGAAACGGTTTCTTCGCTCACAGGCCGTTCGGACTGCTGTTTTATGATTTCGTAAACCAGTTTTTCTTTGGTGAATTTGGAAACGTTACGAACGCCGAATTGCTCGGCAATGGGTTGAAGCTCCGAGAGAAGCTTACTATCTAATTCTTCTTTCTTGAACATAAAGATCAGGTTAGCAATAAACCTTGAAAGGGCCGCTTGGGCAGTAAAGATGGAAATTGGAGATTATGGATAACTCAGAAACCGTTGGTTTGATGGGAAACTGAACGACCTGCGATGGCCAGACGAGGGACGGCTGATTACGATACGGGTTAACCTCAACAGATTCAATTAGTTACGCGATAAGATAAGTCGAACAAGTATCAATTGGGGTGATTTGCCTTCTCCAAACGCAACCGTCTGGTGGGGCCAGATGAGGTGGTTACTAGAACGTTTGGGAAATGGATGATCTGCTGCCGTTGCGGATAAACACGTCGTGAGAATCCTGCCTACCGGATTTATGTGAACAAATGTACTGTTTTGCTGGGATTATGTCAAGAAAACGCTATTCTTTAAAAAATGTTTCCATCTGCTCTATAAATAACGCTTCAGGCGTTCGAAAAACGGCTTTGCCCTGGTCGCTAACGGTGGATACACCGGGTAACTGATCCGCTTACGTTGACCCATAAAGGTAGGACCGGGACGGAATACGCTTTTTGGGTTTACGTATGGAAAGAAGAGACTTTGTCAAAGCTACTGGTATCCTGGGAGGGCTGTTTACACTTTCGGATGCGGATGCGTTGACCAGTGTCATTACCTCAGCCCACGCACCGCCGGGCGAAGTACCCTGGCTCGATGGCCCGATGCGGTGGGCACAACTCGCCTTTGTAGAACGGGACCCCGGCCATTATGACCCGGATTTCTGGTTGAATTACTTCAGGCGTATTCACGCCGACGGAGCGCTCCTCAGTGCAGGAGGGGTAGTTGCTTTTTATCCAACCCGCATTCCGCTCCACCACCGGAGTTCATTCATGGGTGAGGCCGATACCCTGGGGTATCTGGTGGCAGGGTGCCGCAAACAGGGCATGAAAATTATGCTCCGTACGGATCCCCATGCCACCCGGCAGGATGTATACGACGCACACCCCGACTGGATTGCGGTAACGGCCGACGGGCAGAAACGGCGGCATTGGGCCAACCCGGACCTGTGGGTAACCTGTGCGCTGGGTCCCTATAATTTCGAGTTTATGCCCCGGGTAAACCGCGAAATAATGGAGCGCTACCAGCCCGAAGGCATTTTCTCCAACCGCTGGGCGGGTCATGATATTTGTTACTGCGAACATTGCCAGACTAATTTTAAGGCCTATTCGGGACTGGCCCTACCGCCAAAAGCCGATAAACTGGATACTGCCTACCGAAAATGGACCGATTGGCGCGTCAAACGACTCCGGGAACTATGGAGTTTGTGGGATTCGGGCATTCGGCAGGTCAACGCTACATCACGCTTCATTCCCAACGGCTTCCCCGATAAAGTGATGACGGGTCGGGAAGCTGACCTGTTTTTTGCCGATCAACAGGCCCGCCGGGGTCTCATGCCACCCTGGATTAACGGAAAAGGGGCCAAAGAACTCCGGTCCACGCTAGGGATGAAACCCCTGATCGGTATTTTCAGCGTTGGTGTTGAAGAAGAATACCGCTGGAAAGATTCTGTTCAGAGTGAGGCCGAAATCAGAATTTGGGTGGCCGAAGGAACAGCCAATGGCATGCGCCCCTGTTTCGTTAAATTTGGGGGAGATATCTACGACAAGCGGTGGATGGACGCCGTAGCCACGGTCTACGAAGGATACCATAAAAACGAACGGTATCTCCGCAATACGGCTTCACTGGCCCGCGTGGGCGTTGTTTACTCCGAACAGACCGACCGCAATTACGGCGGTAAACCCTGGCAGCAAAAAAGTGGGGATCACCTGGATGGGATGTACCACGCCCTGGTAGAAAGTCGGATTCCGTTCGATATGGTCAACGACCGGTTGCTCACGCCCGAACAGCTGAGCCGGTTCAAGCTCCTGATACTACCGAATGTGGCTGCCTTATCCGATACGCAGTGCCAGCAAATACAGGCATTTGTGAACCGGGGTGGGAGCGTAGTGGCTACGTTTGAAACATCGTTGTATGACGAAAAAGGAAAACCTCGTCCGGATTTTGGCCTGGCTGGTCTGTTCGGCGTGTCTTATGGGGAAAAGGTGGAAGGACCCCTTCGAAATAGTTACCTACAACTCCGTCACGATACTGAAAATAGCCAGGCGAAGGAAATTCTGAACGGACTGGAACAAACGCCCCGCATTATCAACGCCATTTATAGGGTCAATGTAACACCCACCACCACGTTTCCAAGTCCTGTTACACTGATTCCAACCTACCCCGATTTGCCGATGGAAGATGTGTATCCCCGCGTGGCCGAAACCGATACGCGGGAGCTTTATCTGCGGCAGGTGGGTAAGGGGCGGGTAGCCTACCTGCCCGGCGATCTGGATCGCTCATTCTGGCAAATACTTAGTGTCGATCATGGTCAGTTGCTGCGCAATGTGATTCACTGGGCACTCGACGAAGTGCCCGTTGTTACGGTAAACGGACCCGGCCTGATTGATGTGACCGTATGGCGGCAGTCGGCATCCATGACGGTGCATCTGGTCAATTTAACCAATCCGATGATGCTCAAAGGGCCCTTTCGTGAACTGATTCCCGTATCGGTAACGGTCAGGGTCAACGTTCCGGCGGGTGCCAATGTCCTGGGGGTAACACTCCTGATGAGCGGGCAAAAGGCTGTTTTTAAGAAAGAAAGCAATGTGGTAACCGTATCCGTACCCAGCGTACTCGATCACGAAATCGTAGCGCTTGATCTGGCATAACCGGTATGAAATCACCATTGCTAACCCGAACATTTTATGGTCTGGAAACAAGTTATTGATCCGTTCGGCCGGATTGGCGTATCGGTGCTGGTTGCATCGCTGCCAATCCTGTTTATTTTCTGGGCGCTGATTATCCGCAGGATGAAAGGCTATCAGGCCAGTATGATTGCTACCGCTATGGCGATAGTGATTGCCATCAGCGTGTATGGCATGCCCGTGACGCTGGCTCTCCTGTCAGTAATTCACGGCGCTTTGTACGGGCTTTTCCCCATTTGCTGGCTGGTCATTATGGCCGTATTCCTGTTCAATATTACCGTTCGGAGCGGGCAGTTCGACATTATAAAGCACTTTATGGCTTCCATCACGTCCGACCGGCGGTTGCAGGCCCTGCTGATTGCCTTCTCGTTCGGCTCGTTTCTGGAAGGCACGGCTGGTTTTGGGGCACCCGTTGCCATTACGGCGGCTATGCTGGTTGGGCTGGGTTTTAATCCCCTGTATGCGTCGGGTATCTGCCTGATTGCTAACACGGCACCCGTTGCATTTGGCTCCATCGGTATCCCCATCACGGTAGCCTCGCAGGTGTCCGGTATTCCGGAACTGCCCATTTCGCAGATGGTGGGTCGTACCCTGCCAATCCTGTCCGTCATGCTGCCTTTCTACCTGGTGAGTATCATTGCCGGGGTCAGGAAAGCGCGGGAGGTAGGCCCGGCCGCGCTGGTTTCGGGGGTCTCTTTTGCGTTGCTTCAGTATCTTTCGGCCAATTTTTTAGGCCCCGCATTACCCGATGTCATCGCGGGCCTGGGGTCTATTATCTGCCTGATGGTCTTTCTCCGATTCTGGAAACCGAAAACCATCTGGCGATTCGATAATGAACCGGTACCCGTATCACAAACGGAAGTGCGCTATACGACTGGTCAGACCATTCGGGCCTGGTCGCCGTTTATTGTGCTGACGATTATTGTTATTGCCTGGGGGCTACAACCAATTAAAAACGTGCTGAATGAGTGGGGGATGGTGCAGGTAGAGTTTCCGGGTTTGCACAACGTCATCCTGGACCTCGATGGGAATCCAATCCCTAAACTGTTCAAGCTGAACTACCTGTCGGCGGCTGGAACGGCCATCCTGCTGGCGGCCCTGCTGGCTATTCCGCTGGTTGGCCTGAGCTACCGCGAAGGAGCATCCGTGTTTGGCTCAACCCTCAATCAGCTCAAATTTCCCATCCTGACCATTGCGGCCGTGCTGGGGTTTGCCTACGTCATGAACGATTCGGGCATTACCCTTACCCTGGCTGCCGTGCTGGCTAATACGGGCCTCCTGTTCCCTTTTTTCGCGCCTATTCTGGGCTGGCTGGGCGTATTCATCACCGGCTCCGACACATCGGCCAATGCGCTGTTCAGTAAAATTCAGTACGCTACGGCTCAATCCATCGGGGTCGATCCGGTGGTAACCGTAGCCGCTAACGTGTCAGGCGGGGTCGTCGGGAAAATGATTTCTCCCCAGTCTATCGCGGTAGCCGCTGCGGCCGGGAATCTGGTGGGGCAGGAGTCGCAGTTATTTCGCTTCTCGGTAAAACACAGTTTTATTATGCTCGGGTTTATCTGTTGTCTTACGCTGGCACAGGCGTATGTTATCCAATGGATCATTCCCGCTTATGACATGATCAGTACGAAGACGTTGGCTGCCGTGCCGGATCTGACGACCGGCTACGCCTACCTGATTGGCCTGGCATTTTTGCTGGTTGCCATTGCCGCTGGTATCCGGTTGGCAGACCGAAAAACGGAGTCGAGTCAGAACATGATCAATTGATTAGGCTTCCTGTTGATTGGAAAGCGAAGATTCACCGATAAAAAATTAATAATACCTATGAAGATTGTTGTTTTAGATGGCTACACCCTGAATCCCGGCGACCTCTCCTGGGAAGGGCTGGAGGCACTGGGAACCGTGACGGTGTACGAACGGACACCCGCCGACAAGGTAGTGGAACGGGTACGGGATGCCGATGCTGTTTTCACGAACAAAGTACCGCTGACCGAAGACCAGTTAAGCCAGCTACCCAACCTGAAGTTTATTGGCGTGTTGGCCACCGGCTATAACATTGTGGCGGTGGAGGCTGCCCGGAAGAAAGGAATCGTGGTTAGCAACGTTCCCGGCTATGGTACGGCCTCGGTGGTTCAATTGACGTTTGCCCTGTTGCTCGAACTGACGCTGCACGTACAACGGCACAGCGATGCCGTGCTGGAGGGGCGGTGGGCTGCTTCTGCCGATTTCTGCTTCTGGGATTACCCGCTCATCGAACTGGCCGGTAAAACAATGGGCATCATCGGATTTGGTAGTATTGGCGAAAAAGTAGCCGATGTCGCCACCGCTTTCGGGATGCGTATCATCGGAACAAAACGGCACCCCACAGACCAGTCTCATCGGCCGGATTTTCGTTGGGTCGAACTTTCGGAATTGCTGGAACAGGCCGATGTCGTCAGTATTCACTGTCCTTTGTCACCCGAAACGAAAGGGCTGATTAACAAAGCCAGTTTGTCGAGGATGAAGTCGTCGGCTTTTCTGCTGAACACATCGAGAGGCCCCATCATCGTTGAGCAGGATCTGGCCGATGCGTTGAACAATGACGTTATTGCCGGGGCTGGCATCGATGTGCTGTCCGCCGAACCTCCCGCTGCCGACAATCCACTTTTTACGGCTAAAAATTGCCTGATTACCCCGCACATCGCCTGGGCTACCCGGGAGGCCCGCAGGCGGTTGATGGCGATGACGGTCGATAATCTGACTGCCTTTCTGGAGGGGCATCCAATCAACGTGGTTAACTAAGGGGCTGTTTTCCTGCACCTTATAATAGGGCTGGCTGACAAGTGCATTCGGCTTACCAATAAGACGGGTGAACGGGCCAGAGCTATATCCTTAAAAACGGAAAGCCCCCTGAATTATCAGGGGGCTTAAAACGTTTATAGCGTTGTCGGTAATAGTTACCGGCAGTTGTGCCTTAGCAAAAATTACTTCGCGCTATCGGACATCATCATGGCAGAAGAATCCGTAGCCATCGTAGAGTCCGTGGTCATCATAGAAGACGAATCCGTCATCATGGTGTTGGTCTCAGTGGTTTCGGTTTTCTTCGAGCTGCAAGAAGTGGCCAGGGCGATCATAGCCATGAAAAAGAAGGCAGATTTCGTGATTGCTTTCATAAATTTGGGGATGTTTTTGTTTAAGTGAAACTGATTAATGTCAACGTTAATACCCTATAGAGAAAAAGGTAACCCAACATTTTTATTTATTTTTTTGGGTTACGTTTTCCGTCATCTTGTATTAAGTAATGAATCAACTCAATGAAGGAAAGCAGGCTACCCGTACTAACTGACGAAGCGTTGCTGATAGGGTTGGCCGATGGCTCTGACGAGGCATTGACGCACTTGTACCAGCGGTATTTTCCGATGGTGCTCTACTTCGTAACCACCAACAGCGGTAGCGAAGACGACGCCAAGGATATCTACCAGGAAGTGTTGATTGTATTGTACGAGAAAGTTAGAAGTGGATCGCTCGAATTGCACTGCCAACTGAAAACCTACCTGTACGCGGTGGGCAGACGGCTCTGGCTGAAGCAACTGGCGCAACGAAGCCGGTTTATGGTGCGCGATGTAGAAACGCCCGTGTCGGATGAGTTCGTGAACGGGCAGATCAGTGATGATTTGGCCGAACATGAAGAACGGGATCGGCAGTTTGAGTTGATGGCCGACTCGCTGAATCGACTGGGTGAGCCCTGCCGGACGCTGCTGGAAGATTTCTATATCCAGCATCTGAGCATGCAGGACATAACCGAAAAATTTGGGTACACGAACACCGACAACGCTAAAACGCAGAAGTATAAATGCCTGATGCGCCTGAAAAGATTGTTCTTCTCGGAGTACAAACAGGATTGATCAAATTATTCTCACTACCCTGCTCCGGCAGCATTACTCCCTACCAGCGATGAACATAGACGAGGAAAAAGACATAGAAAACGCACTTCGCAGCTACAGCGAACGCGTTCAATTCAAACAGCGACTGGCCCGCATAGAAGCAGGTATCGGCCAAGATGCCTATCCGATTGCAATGGAGCAGTCGGGTCAGATTCGCTCCTTGTGGAGAACGTACCGCACCACGCTGGCCGTAGCGGCTTCGGCGGCTATCATCACGACGTTTGGCTCTATTTTTCTCTATCGTTCCTACCAGCAGAACCACCAGCAGGAGCAGCAGTACCGGTTGCTGAGCAAAGAAATTCAGGCGGTCAAGTACTCGCAGCGCCAGCTGCTGAGCGATCTCAATGGCCGGGGCCGGGCGTTGAGCGTTAATCCCGCTCAGGTATCGGGTTCCGGGTTTATGCTCACCGGCGATGGGTACTTCGTTACCAACAATCACATCGTTATCGGGGCCGATTCGATATACGTACAAAGTACCCGGGGAGACGTGTACAAGGCCCGGGTGGTTTATAACGACCAGGCTCACGATCTGGCTTTTCTGCAACTGTGCGACGACAGTGCCTTCAGGCCGATGCCGCCGGTTCCCTACGGATTCACTGCCCGCCCGTCCGATCTTGGCGAGCGTGTGTATACGCTCGGATTCCCGCGCGAAGAGATTGTATACGGGGAAGGGTATCTAAGCTCGGGTACGGGTTATCGGGGTGATTCAACTGCCTATCAGGTAGCTGTTGGCGTTAATCCGGGTAACTCGGGCGGCCCGCTTCTGGATGAGGGCGGAAACGTAATTGGCATCATAAGCGGTAAGCAAACTACCCTGGAGGGTGTGAGCTTTGCCATCAAAACCAATTACCTGCTCGAGGCCATCAATGCCATCCCTGTCGATTCGCTGAAGGGGCTGCCCCTGCGGATTAACCGGAAAAGTGGCCTGACGAATGTACCGCGCAAACAGCAGATCAAGCGGATGCAGGAGTACGTGTACCAGGTAAAAGTGTTTAAGCATAAAGAGTAGCGCGAAGTGCTGAACAATTGATTCTATCGGCTGTTGTTGGGTAAACAGACAAACTCAACAACAATGAAAAAGATCATGGTACTGGCCACTGCGCTGGTTTTTTCCGTCCTCGCTGTATCCGCCCAGGATACCAACGAGAAAATGAAAGAGGTTGGTCAGCAGACCAAACAAACAACCAAAGCGGCTGGCAGGAAAATAAGTCGCGAAACCCGTAAAGCAGGCAATAAAATCTCAACGGCGACCAGGAATACGAAGCAGGATGTGAAGGAGGGAACCAACAAGGCCCTCGACAAAACGGAGCGTAAACTGAAGAAGGCCGAGCGGAAGATAGACAATTCAAAGTAATTACTTCATAAAGAAGGGTGCCCCTGATCAGAGGCACCCTTCTTTATGCTTTGTGCAAAAAGCGCGAACTTCAATAAGCCAGAATTGCGTTAGTGGAGCATACCACTGCCTTCTTTTTGCATGGATTCATCTATTTCGGTACTCCTTTTTGGTATCACCCGTGACCTGACGGGTCAGTCTGCGGTGTCGGTTTCTTTGCGTGAAAACGCCCGCGTTGCGGATTTACTGGAACAACTGCATCAGCAATTTCCCGCTTTAACCAGTCTTCGTTCCCTGCTCATCGCCGTCAATGGTGAGTATGCTGAAACCGATCAGGTACTCAATCCTGCCGACGAAATCGCCCTTATTCCACCCGTTAGCGGAGGATAATTGTATAGCCGGTGCGTCAATGAGTTGATCATTGATTGCTGGTCTGACTACCGGATGGACTTACCACATCCTTATTTATCAACGCATCGCCCACTACCTATCGACAACCCGTTATGGTTACCCTCACTAGTGAACCCATTGATGTGCCAACTGCGCTGACCTATCTGCAATCGGAGCAGGCGGGAGCCATCGATCTGTTTCTTGGCGTTGTTCGTGACAACACGCAGGAACGACCGGTTGACCGGCTGGAGTATGAAGCCTACGACCGCATGGCCATTACCGAAATGCAAAAAATTGCGGATGAGGCCCAACAGCAGTGGCCTATACTGCGGTACGCCATTATTCACCGCAAAGGCACCTTGCAGATTGGTGAAATGGCTGTACTGATTGGGGTAGCCACCGCCCACCGTGCCGATGCCTTCGACGCCTGTCGTTATATCATCGACACGATCAAGAAAACAGTACCCATCTGGAAAAAAGAGGTTTTTACCAGTGGCGAAGAGTGGGTAAATGCCCACCCCTGATGAAGATACCAGGAATTGGCAGCGGGCAAAATGGTACATCATCTCTCTGCCCCGCCGGTCCTACTCTTTTACCAGGTACGTTCCTACGACGGGGTAATGGTCGGAGTAGTCGATGTCGTTGATCGTTTCGAAGTTTTTGACGGGGAGTTCAGGGCTGTGAAACTGATGATCGATGCGGATAAACCCCGGCAGGCGGTTATAGGTAAAACCAAAACCGTGTCCAGCCTCTTCAAAGCTGTTAGGCAACGTACGACGCAGCCGCTCATACACCACCCCGTAGGGCGTGTCATTATGATCGCCCGTGACAATGACCGGGTAGGGACTCTGGCGGATGTATTCTTCCATTTTACGAACCTGTTCGTTTCGCTTGATGAAACCGATGCGCAGGGCACTCAACACACCCCTCGTTTCGTGCTGTACTCCCTTCATCTGTTTTTGCCGGAGCACCCGGCTCACACGGATACCCATGGAGTGTAAATGAACATTGATAATCCGGATGGTATCCCTGCCTACCGTCACCGTAGCCCAAACAAGACCATTGTGGGCTTCGAACACCTCCCGACCTGAATCAATGATGGGATAAGTCGAGAAAATGGCTACGCCGACGTCGCCATCAGGCACATGGGCCATTTCCGGATACAAGAGAGCCGAATAAGTATAACCGGCTTTTTCAAATCGTTCCACCGCATCGTAGGCCGGGTTTTTCGTTGACGTATAGAACTCCTGGAAACATTTGATAGGGGCATCGTGCCGAAGTACGTAGCTGAGTATGCGCCGAACCTTTGGTGAACTTTGCCGGCTGGCGGATACATCCATTTCACCAAACGAATGCACATTGTAACTCAATACTTTCAGTGGAGAGCCCGTGTCTGCCTGCGTACCGGGACTATGCCAGGAAAACGTTCGGGAACCAAACAGCAGGATACCCGCTATCACCAGCGTACCAGACAGCCAACTGCGCCAGGGACGGCTGGTGAGCCACAAACAAACGACCACTACGTTCAGAACCCAAACGACCGGTATCGTGATCATAATCATCCCGGCCGACCAATGCTCGATCTGCAGACTATAAAGCAGCCAGTAAGCCAGGCAGGTATAGGCAGCCAGCAGTAAGTTGAGCGACCATAGTAAGGACCGAAAAAAGAAGGCAATAAATCTTCCAACAGGTATTCTCATTGTTGTTTTAACGCTTTCGAGCGAAACCGAAATTCGTTTCGAGGGCCAAAATAAGGGAAAATGGCTTGTATGCGTACAATTGCCCTAAAGTTGGGGCTTGTTATGCACACGGAAACGTATTATCTTTGTGGCACAAAAACCATATGGCATTGATCAAAAAAGGGAGTAGCACTCCCTTTTTTGTTAGCCTTACCTTATGGACGACAACGCCAGACTAACCGAATTAATCCAGCCCCACCTCAACGATGGCCTACTGTATGTAGTTGCTATTCAGGTTGCCGGTCGCCAGGGGGGGCATATCAAAGTAACCGTGTTGCTGGATAGCGACAAGGGGATCACCATTGAGGAATGCGCTCAGGTCAGCCGAAAGCTGGGTGGGGAAATGGACGAACTGAATTTCTTCGGAGAATCGCCATTCACACTCGAGGTTTCGTCGCCCGGAGTGGATTTTCCGCTGACATTCCCCCGGCAGTTCGTTCGTAACCAGGGACGGCAGCTGGTCGTTACGCTGAACGACGGTACAACCCGGAAAGGCACGTTGGAGTCGGTATCCGACGATCAGATTATAGTGAACATTGAGCCAGAGAAAAAAGGGAAGAGTAAAAAGAAAAAAGAAATTGATTTAACGACAGAACCGGTGCCGACTGGCCCAACACCCATTCCGTTTGCGCAAATCAAAAAAGCAACAGTAGAAGTATCATTCAAATAAAGTTTTCGGTTTGAAGTTTTCAGTTTTCGGCTAGTTGTTGCAACAACATGGGCGTGACCGCCAGTCAGAAACAGTAAACCGTAAACGGAAAACATTAAACCGTGAACAGATAAAATGACCAGTGGACTATTAATTGAATCGTTTGCTGATTTTGCCCGGTCCAAAAATATTGACCGGCCCACCATGATTGCTATTCTGGAAGAAGTATTCCGGACAATGATTCGTAAAAAATACGGCACCGACGAAAACTTCGATGTGATTATCAATGCGGAAAGTGGCGATCTGGAAATGTGGCGGACCCGCGAAATCGTTGACGATGATTCGGAAGATATCTGGGATTACGACAAGATACCCCTCGTTGAAGCCCGAAAAATTCAGGATGACTTCGAGGTGGGCGAGCAGGTTGCCGAGGAAGTAAAGCTGGAAGATTTCGGTCGTCGTGTGGTGCAAACGGCCCGGCAAACGCTTATCCAGAAGATAAAGGACATGGAGAAAGAACTCCTTTATCAAAAATACAAGGATCAGGTTGGTGACTTGGTTGGGGCTGAAGTATATCAGCTACTGAAGCATGAAATTATTCTGGTCGACACCGAGAACAACGAATTGAGCCTGCCCCGCACGGAGCAGATTCCCAAAGATCGCTACCGCAAAGGCGAGGCCGTAAAGGCCGTCATCAGTCGGGTCGAGATGATCAATGGTACGCCCAAGATTGTTTTGTCCCGTACATCGCCGGTATTCCTGGAGCGGCTGTTCGAAATCGAGGTGCCCGAAATTTACGACGGATTGATTTCGATCCGTAAAATTGTTCGGGAACCGGGCGAACGGGCTAAAGTGGCCGTTGAGTCGTACGACGACCGTATCGACCCGGTAGGGGCCTGCGTAGGGATGAAAGGCTCCCGTATTCATGGCATTGTGCGTGAACTGGGCAACGAGAACATCGACGTAATCAACTACACCGAAAACCTTGAGTTGCTGATCAGCCGCGCCCTCAGCCCGGCTAAGATCAGCACGATGACGATTGATCGGGACACTAAACGGGTATCCGTTTTTCTGAAGCCCGATCAGGTTTCACTGGCGATCGGTAAAGGGGGCCAAAACATAAAACTGGCTGGCCGATTAGTGGACATGGAAATTGATGTGTTCCGGGATAACGAAGGACAGGAAGATGATGAAGACGTCGACCTGATGGAGTTTTCCGATGAAATTGACGAGTGGATGATCAACGAACTCCGCAAAGTAGGACTCGACACCGCCAAAAGCGTGCTGGCCTGCAGTAGAGAGGAACTTGTTCGTCGGACCGACCTGGAAGAAGACACCGTCGAAGAAATTCTGACGATCCTTAAGCAGGAATTTGAGTGAAATGAATGAAGAGTGACTGATGTAAAATGAAGAATAAATTTTGATACCGCTATTCTTCACTGTACATTATTCACTCTTCATTACTAAAGTGAGGGATTTTTATTGCCCGAACTGGTGTTCATACCATACCAACAACTAGTAAATTTGCCGAATATAAACCGAAGTATGGCAGAAGAAAAGTCAATGCGCCTAAGCCAAGTGGCAAAAATTCTCAACCAGGCAGCCGCCCGAGTTGTAGAACGTCTGTCTGCCAAAGGGTTTAAAGTCGACAGTAATCCTAACACCAAAATCAACACAGAACAGTTGGAAGTGTTAGCGAAGGAGTATAAAGCAATGGAACTCCTGAACGGAACTCGCCGGACCGAACCATCGGTTGCGGTTGCTGAGTCACCGCGTCCTAAGGAGGAGGATGTCGTTTTGTACCGTCGTGATGATGCCGGACGTCCAACCACCGAACACAAGCCCGAATCCACCCCGGTCGACGTACCCAAAGTTGATCCGGTAGCGGCTAAACCAGCCCCACAAACTGCTCAGACCGGTTTGCCGGGACTAACGGTGGTGGGCAAGATCGACCTGAACGCCAGACCATCTGCGCCCCAGGCTACTGTGCCCCAGGCTAAAACTACGGCTCCGGTTGTAGCCACGCCCCCACAGGAGGTTAAGCCGGAACCAAAGCCAGAAGCCACCAGGCCACTGGATACTCCCGTTCAACCCGTCAGTCCACCCAAGCCGACCCCGGAAGTAGTGCCGCCAGTTATGGTTCAGCCCGAGAGGGAGGTGCCTAAGGCCGCTCCTGCTCAACCCGTTGAGGCTAAGGTCGCGCCCGTCCAGGCAGAAACGCCCAAAGTTGTTTCTGCTCCTGTGGTAACCGAAGTCCCTAAAGAAACTAAGGAATCAGCGGCACCGGTGGTGGCCCCCGCTCCGGAGGTAGTTGCATCGCAACCGCAGCCTGAGCCGGAAAAAGCCGTCAGTGAAAACCAGAAGCCAGCAGGTCGTACGGAGGTTAACAAGCCAGCTACTGCCGTCAAACCAGCCACTGTTGATAAGCCAAAAGCTCCTCAGCCTAAAAAAGTGGACGTGGAAACGACGAACGATGAAGAGGTGGATACGCCAACCGAAACCATTCGGGCAGCCGGTAGCCATCAACTGGGTGGCCTGAAAATTCTTGGTAAAATAGAATTGCCTGCCAGCAACTCCCGTCAGGGTGGTGGCAGCAGTGCTGATAAGAAAAAACGCAAGCGTATTCGCGGTGGACGCGAAGGAGCCGTTGGCGGTAGTGTTGCTCAGCCGGGTGGCCAGTCAGGACCGGGTAACCGGCCGGATCGGCTGCCGAGAGAAGGGGATCGTGGACCGGCTAACCGGGCACCAGGAGACCGTCCGGCGGGAGACCGGAATCAGGCGGGTGGTACCCGTGCACCGGGCAATGCCCGTGAAGGCGATCGTACCGCTACACCGGCCAACCGCACGGGAGCAGGGAGTAGTACGGGAACTGGTAGCCAGGGTAGCGGAACGGCTAACCGGGGCGGACAGACCGGCAATAACGCCGGCAACCGGCCAGGTGGTGGTGGTGCTGGCAACAGAACGGGTGGTGGTCGTGACCGGGGTGGCAATACGGCCAACCGGGGTACGGGCGGCCGTCGTGAAGCACCAACGCAGGCTGATGTTCGGAAGGCAATCCAGCAGACCAATGCCCGGATGCAGGGCAATGCCCCCAACCGGGGCGCCGACCGTCGGCGCGATCGTCGGAGCCAGCGCGAGGAAGATCGCCGGTTGATGAACGAACAGGAGGAACTGGAGGCTAAAATCCTCAAAGTGACCGAGTTTGTGTCGGCCAACGACCTGGCTTCGCTGATGGATGTAAACATTAATGAAGTAATTTCGGTCTGCCTGAACCTGGGTATGTTCGTTTCGATCAACCAGCGTCTCGATGCAGAAGCCATAACCGTCATTGCCGACGAATTTGGTTATGATGTTCAGTTTATATCGGCCGAGGATGAAACCGAAGCGGGTATTGATGTAGAAGCAGACGAGCCGGAGGATTTGCAGCCTCGTGCACCGATTGTAACCATTATGGGTCACGTCGACCACGGTAAAACATCGCTGCTCGATTACATTCGCCGGGCCAAAGTGGCGGCTGGTGAAGCCGGTGGTATTACCCAGCACATTGGTGCGTATAGCGTAAAAACCGCCGACAACCGCATGATCACCTTCCTGGATACACCGGGTCACGAAGCCTTTACGGCTATGCGGGCAAGGGGAGCCAAGGTAACGGACGTCGTTATTATTGTTATTGCGGCTGATGACAGCGTAATGCCCCAAACCCGCGAAGCAATCAATCACGCTCAGGTAGCGGGTGTTCCCATCGTATTCGCTTTCTCGAAAGTAGATAAGCCGGGTGCCGATACGGAGAAGATCCGGAATGAACTGGCCTCTATGAACCTACTCGTAGAAGAGTGGGGCGGGAAATACCAGGCGCAGGAAATATCCTCCAAATCCGGCATGGGTGTGGACGAACTGCTGGAAAAAGTCTTGCTCGAAGCCGAACTGCTCGAACTGACAGCGAATCCGGTCCGGCGTGCATTAGGTACCGTCATTGAAGCCTCGCTGGATAAAGGCCGGGGTTACGTGTCGACCGTACTGGTTGAAAATGGTACGTTGATGCAGGGCGATATTATGCTGGTTGGTGCGCACTACGGGCGTATCCGGGCCATGACGGATGATCGGGGCGAACGCATAAAAGAAGCGGGTCCATCAACACCCGTTCAGATTCTGGGTCTGCCGGGAGCACCGCAGGCGGGCGACAAGTTCAACGTGATGGAAACGGACCGGGAGGCCCGCGAAATTGCGAACAAACGCGAACAACTGCTGCGCGAGCAGACCCTGCGTACCCGCAAGCACATCACGCTGGAAGAGATTGGTCGCCGGAAGGCCATCGGTACCTTTAAGGAGCTGAATGTCATTGTGAAAGGTGACGTGGATGGTTCGGTCGAAGCCTTTCCGATTCGTTGCTGCAACTGTCCACGGAAGAGGTTCAGGTCAATATCATTCACAAAGCCGTCGGTCAGATTTCTGAATCGGACGTACTGCTGGCGTCGGCATCGGATGCCGTAATTGTCGGCTTCCAGGTCCGGCCCTCATCCAGTGCCCGCCGATTGGCCGATCAGGAGCAGATCGAGATACGCCTTTACTCAATTATTTACGATGCTATCAATGAGGTTCGGGATGCCATGGAAGGCCTGCTGGCTCCATCGGTAGAAGAGATAATCGTGGGTAATATTGAAGTGCGTGACGTGTTCAAGATCAGCAAGGTTGGTACGGTAGCCGGTTGCTACGTGACGGAAGGTAATATTAAACGAAACAATAAGATCCGGATCATTCGTGACTTTATTGTGGTACATACGGGTGAGATCAGTGCCCTGAAACGCTTTAAGGAAGATGTGAGTGAAGTGAAGTTCGGCTACGAATGTGGCTTGAGTATCAGAAACTTCAACGATATCGAAGTAGGTGATGTAATTGAAAGCTTCGAGTTGAAGGAAGTAAAACGGACCCTATAAGCAGCGTATACTACTAATTATGTTGCCCCAATCACGTCTGATTGGGGCTTTTTTTGTATCTTACTGAACAGAAAAGGCGTATGAATATCCTTACCATTAGTGACCTCCACGGTAGAACCGTGTGGCGGGAAGCCGACCTAACTCCCTACGATAAGGTTATTTTTCTCGGCGATTATACCGACAGTTACGTAGAAGACGACGAAACCATCTATACTAACCTGCACGACATTATTCAGCTGAAACGGAAGAGTCCGAAAAAGTTTGTGCTGCTGATTGGGAATCATGATGCGCAGTACCTGCACTTTCCGCACTACCGCTGTTCGGGATTCAGGTCGTGGGCGCAGCCCTCGTTGAGCAACCTGTTTGCCAAACATGACAGCCTGTTTCAGGTGGCTCACCAGCAGGGAGATTACGTGTTCACCCACGCGGGCGTTACCAATCAATGGCTGCGGCACGCGCAGGCAAAGACCGGTGCGGGTGCAACGGCTGTCCAGCCCGACTATGATCTGGCCGGATTCCTGAACGACATGCACCGCCAATCGTTTCGGATCAGGAACCTGCTGTTTGAAGTAGGCCCCGAACGGGGTGGTTCCGATGCCTGCAGTGGCCCCGTCTGGGCCGACCGGCTGGAAACCAAAAAAGACTACCTGACGGGGTTTCAGCAAGTAGTTGGGCATACACCCGTCAACGAGTTTACCACGGTTCGGGGCAAATCCGGTTCGATAACCTACACGGATGTCCTGCAGACGAAAACAGCATTTTACGAAATCACAATCCCTGACTAACTTCGGCACGAAAGGCCTGTGCCGGGTCGTTACTTATGCAGTTGTCAGTTAGTGGTCAGTTACCTTGTATCATTCACTACGTTATCATTGATGGTCATTCGCTTTACGTCATTAGTGTTCATTAATTGTAGCAATACCTGACCATCAATAGCCATGAATGACGTACTGCAAATGACCAGTAATTAATGACCATCAAATGACTCATCCAGATTCTGAATGAATTTCCTGTATCCTTCCTTCCTGTTTGGCCTGATGGCCGTTTCGGTTCCCATTGCCATTCACCTGTTTAATTTCCGGCGAACACGGCGCGTGTTTTTTACCAATGTGGCCCTGCTGCGCAACGTTCAAACCGAAACCAAGTCATTCCGACGATTGAAGCACTGGCTTATTCTGGCGTGCCGCTGCCTTTTTCTGGCTTGTCTGGTGCTGGCGTTTGCCCAGCCCTTCATTCCCAGCAAAAATAAGCTGGGGCTATCCCGGCAGGGTGTTACGAGCCTGTACGTCGATAACTCGTACAGTATGCAGAACGAGCGTAATGCCAAACGCTACCTGGATATTGCCATTAGCAAGCTGGATGAACTACTGACGCTGTTCCGCAACGCGACTTCGCTGCAACTGCTGACCAACGATTTTTCGGCGGCCGAGCAACAGGCCGGCTCCGCCGAACTGGTTCGTGACCGGGTCGCTTCAATTCGGTTTGCCCACACTCCCCGCACCCTCGAAACAGTTTACCGGCGGCAGCGTAACCTGTTGAGTTCGCTCAATCCGGGGGGGCGCAATCAACTGTTCTGGTTCTCGGATTTCCAGAAAAGTACCGCCGGTGATCTGTCCCGGCTGAAAATCGACACCACCGACCAGCTCTTTATCGTGCCGCTGGATGCCCAGTCGACCAAAAATATTTATGTCGATTCGGTCTGGCTCAGTACGCCCTTTGTTCGGGAAATGCAGAACAACAGTCTGAATGTGAAACTGACCAATGCCGGTAAGGAAGCGGTCAAAAATTTACCGATCCGGTTGTACCTGGATGATACGCAGACCTCCACGGCGTCGGCCGTACTGGCTCCGGGCGGTTCGGCCACCGTTTCGCTCAACTTCAACGTGGTCACAAAAGGTTACCACCGGGGGCGAATCGTCTTTGAAGATTTTCCGATCACGTTCGATAATCAGTACTTTTTCGTTATTGAAGCCTCCCCGGCCGTTCGTATCGTTCATTTGTACGAGCAGAAAGCCAGCCCGGCCAACGGTGCCCTGGGGTATATTGACGCCGTTTATTCCAATGACAGCCTGTTTGTCCAGCGCAGTTTCAGCGCCCAGAACTTTGATGTTGGCCGGTTAAAAGAAACGGACCTGGTGGTGCTGGAAGGCGTTACCGGCGTAAATGGTACGCTGCGTACGGAACTGGAAAACTTTGTGCGGCAGGGGGGGAGCCTGGCCATTATTCCGCCGGCCAATCCCGACGCTGGTTCGTACGGTCCTTTTCTGCGTACACTGGGCGTTGGGAGCATTCAGATTACGGCTACGCCGGGAAGCACTCCGAGCCCGATACCCGTAGCGGAACCCGATAAGAGAAATCCGTTTTTCCGGGATGTGTTTCAGCAGGGTTACCAGGCCGAATCCCTGAATATGCCGTCCGAATCGCCCGTTTGGCGGTGGAGTGGGGGGGCGCGTTTGCTGACACTGCGTGACGGCAGCCCGCTGCTGACCCAGTCGCGAGGGGGCGGGAAGTCGGGGGGGAGCGTTTACATGATGGCCAGTCCATTAGCAACGGCCTACGGTAACCTGGCCGAACACGCCCTGTTTGTGCCCGTTATGTATAAGATGGCGGCTGCCAGTGTTCGGGCGCAACAAACAGCTTACTCGTTCGATGATAACCTCATCACGATTCCGGTGAGCAACCCGTCCGAACGGTCGGTGTATAAGCTGACGCGGGATAAACTGGAAATTATCCCGGTGCAGCGCGTAGTGGGCAACCAGCTGCTGCTCGAAATGCCCAAAAGCAACGAGCTGGCCGTGGGTCAGGAAATCGAAGCGGGCTACTACGCCCTGCAGAACAGCGCGGGAAAAACCGAACAGCTGCTGGCCTTCAACCACGGCAATCAGGAGTCGGCCATGGCGTACTACTCGGCCGATGAACTCCGTCGGATCTTTGCCAGTCAGCCCGGCGTGGAGGTGTTCGACAGTATTCAGGATGGCGATTTTGTGCAGGTCCTGGAAGAACAGAACCTGGGAAAAAGCCTCTGGACGTACTTTTTGCTGGCCGCGCTGGCCTTTTTGCTGGTGGAGGTTGCCCTGGTGCGGTTCATGAGAAGTTAAACAGAGGGGCGGGGTACGTGGCCGATGCAACAGCAATCCATGTACCCCGCCTGGCGTTTATTTTCGGCTGTTTTCGCTCCACTGCTCCTGCTTGAAAACAAACGCGTGGGCCTGCCGCGCCCGCTCCTGCGTTTCGCGGGATTTCTGGGCAAACTGCTCGGCTGCCTCCCTGTTCCCCCCTTCTTCAAAATGTTTGCTCGACTGATCCAGTAAAATAACCGTTTCTTCCAGCGCACGGATACCTTTCCAGAACGATTCCTCCACCACCTTGGTCGTTTCGGCCAGGAGTGAACTGGCCGTATAGGCATGACCGGTATGGCACCGGTAGCGGATGAGCTTGCCTTCCTTGATGTTAACCAGCACACCATTACACTCCGGGCAGGTAAGGGGCGTTAGTTCACCCATGTCTAAAATACCCATATCAAATGCGTTGTCCTGTGCAGCAATGTTTACTTCCGTTTCAATGCGCTTCAACTCCTCCTGCACTACGTCTGGCCTGTCGGGCACCCATTCTGTAATCAAATCGCTCAACAGCATCGCCATTTTAGATACAGGAACAACAAAATCGACCGCTACGTACTCCATAACGTGATTAGGCATACTGGCATACATGGCCTCTTCCGGCTCCTGAACAATGCAGATGCCACCCAGCCGCTTCACGGACCACATGCCCGAAGTGCCATCATCGAGCATTCCGGTCAGCACAATGCCAATAACCCGGGGGCCATACGTATACGCTGCCGACCGGAACAGGGCATCGATGGATGGCCGAAACCGGTTCTCTTTAGGTCCTTTTTTGACAATAACCTGGTCGTATTCAATCAGCAGGTGATGATCGGGTGGAGCAACGTAAATATGGCCCGGCTGAATCAGTTCCCCGTCTTTGGGATGAACCGCCTTTATGGGCCCCACGTGATTCAGAATGTCGGGAAGGTAACTGGGAGAATGCGGTGATACGTGCACAACCAGGAAAATAGTTGCGTCGAAATCAGGGGGGAGCGATGCCATTAATTCTTTAAGTGCATACACACCGCCCGCAGAAGCGCCGATTACGATGATATTACGTTTTGCCATACGGTTGATGTTAGCCCAGTGCAGGCAAGTAAAACTATGCTTTTCTGCACTGGAGGGATAGGGTCAATTATGCAATAAATTGGCTACTTTTATGGGAGATTGTGTGCTTGCTAAACACAACGTTACGTACATTTTTAATTAACTGATTCTACCTTCATTGGTTTTTTATAACAACTAACGTACGGTTAGTAGAGTAAAATTTTTGGAATGGCAAAGGGAAAACGTACATCTGGACAAACCAAATCAACTGAAAATGAATCGCCCGTTGTCCCCGTCGTTGCCATTGGTGCATCGGCAGGGGGGATGGAGTCGATACTGGAATTGCTGGAAAATCTGTCGCCCGTTACGAACATGGCGTATGTCTATATTCAGCACCTGGACCCCAACGCCCACAGCCAGCTGACCCATATCCTGAGCCGGGCTACGGCAATGCCCGTTCGGGAAGCCGAAGATCACTTGCGCATTGAGCCTAACCATGTGTACGTAATTCCGCCCAGTCAGGACATGGAAGTGGTGGATGGGGTGCTGGCACTTTTACCCCGCCAGGCGGACACCCGTCATATGCCCATCAACCAGTTCTTTATCTCGCTGGCCAACCGGCAGAAGGAAGCGGCCATTGCCATCATCCTGTCGGGGATGGCCAACGACGGGACGCTGGGATTCCGGGCCATCAAACAGGCGGGTGGCATTACGTTTGCCCAGAATGATACCGCCCGGTTTCAGAGCATGCCCAAATCTGCCATTGCCGAGGGCGTCGTGGACTGGGTACTGCCGCCCGCCGAAATTGCCCGGGAACTGGAACGGATAAGCCGTAAGCCCGAATTTTTTCAGCAAACAGAAGCGGCTGAAACCAGCGGGGAAGCCGAAGCGGATGAGGATATAAACGCGATCATTCAACTGGTCAGGAAAGCGGTTGGCGTTGATTTCAGCAACTATAAAATCACCACCATTCGCCGGCGCATTATCCGCCGGATGCTGCTCTTTAAACTGGAGACACTGAAAGAATACATCCAGTATATCCGGCAGCACCCGGAAGAAATGCCGCAGCTGTACGGCGACCTGCTCATCAACGTCACGACGTTTTTCCGCGATCAGGATACCATGACGTACCTGAGCCGGGTCCTGTTCCCCCGGATTATCAAAGAAAAGGCTCCCCACGAACCCATCCGCATCTGGGTCCCTGCCTGCTCAACGGGGCAGGAAGCGTATTCGCTGGCCATGTTGCTCATTGAGGCACTGGGCGATAAGGCTTCGAGTGTGATTATCCAGATTTTTGCAACCGACCTCAGCGAAATGGCCGTGGCCAAAGCCCGGCAGGGAAGCTACACCAAGGGGGAGGTAATGGACGTATCGGCCCCGCGGCTGCAGCGCTTTTTCACCAAAACAGATGATCACTACCGCATCAACCGGTCGGTACGCGATTTATGCGTGTTTGCCCCGCACAATATCCTGAAAGACCCCCCCTTTTCGCGGCTCGACCTGGTCAGCTGCCGCAACCTGCTCATCTATCTGGGCAGCGTATACCAGCGCAAGGCCATTGCCATGTTTCATTACGGCCTCAACCCCAGTGGCTATCTGGTGCTGGGAAAATCGGAAACGGTGGGTAGCCTGACGGCCCTTTTTTCTCAGATCGAGAAGAATTATAAAGTATATGTGCGGAAAAACGATGTTATTAGCCGGGCAACGTTTGATATGGGCCCCCGTACCGGCTTCGACCGGTTGCGGCTGGATGGAGTAGAGCCAGACGGAAAAAAGGCCATAGTTGGCTTATCTGCGTATAACAGGCAACGTAATACCGTCCTTAAAACTGATTTTCCGGTGAGCGATTTAGAGAAAATAGTCGACGAATTACTGCTTCGCCAGTACGTACCTGCCAGCGTAGTGGTCAACAACGACCTGGACATCCTGCGCTTTCGGGGGTCGACCAGCATGTTTCTGGAGCCGTCGCCCGGTAAAGCCAGTTTGAACCTGCTGAAAATGGCCCGGCCCGCACTGGTCTTTGAGTTGCGGAATACGGTGCATAAAGCCCGCCAGTCCGGCCAGCCCGTCCGCAAATCCGGCCTGGAAGTAAAAATCAAAGACATACCGCACCAGGTAGCCATTGAGGTAGTGCCCCTGAACATCGATACGGAAGATCCGCTGTACCTGGTGCTTTTCGAAGAAATTGAAGCGATCGTACCGTTTGAGGCCGATCTGACAGAAAAGCGCAACATACGCATCAAGCAGCTGGAAACGGAACTGGCTACGCTGCGCGAAGACATGCGCTCCATTGTGGAGGAGCAGGAAGCCAATAACGAGGAACTACAGTCGGCCAACGAAGAAATAATCAGCAGTAACGAAGAGTTGCAGAGCATCAACGAGGAGCTCGAAACAAGCAAGGAAGAAATTGAATCGACCAACGAAGAACTGCTGACCATCAATCAGGAACTGCAGGTACGCAACGACCAGCTCTCGGAAGCCAACGAGTTTTCGGAAATCATTTTTGCAACCATCCGCGAAGCCACGCTCGTACTCGACGAAAACCTGCGCATAAAAAGTGCCAACAAAACATTCTACAAGCTATTCCGGGTCGACGAAGAACAAACGGAAGGACGGCTTATCTACGAAATAGGGAACCGGCAGTGGGATATTCCCAAACTGAGGCTGTTGCTGGCCGACGTGATACGACGCAACATTCAGGTCGATTCCTTTGAACTAACGCACACCTTCGACAACATTGGCGAAAAAGTACTGCTGCTAAACGCCCGCCGGGTGGTCAGGCAGGAAGAGGCCATCCTGCTGGCCATTGAAGATATTACCGACTACCGGCTGGCACAGCGCCTGCTGGCCGAACGCGAAGCCTGGCTGCACGACCTGGTCGATAATGCCCCTGTGCTGATATGGGTAGCAGATGCCGAGGGGAAATATACCTTTTTTAACCGGGCCTGGCTGGAGTACACGGGGCATTCGCTGGAAGAAACCATTGAGCGGGGCTGGATAGAGGATATTCATCCCGACGACCGGCAGGCTTTCGTCGCCACCTTTACGAGTGCCCTGGCAAAACGGCTGCCTTTTCAACTGGAGATGCGGTTAAAACGACAGCGAAGTGCGCTGCAGACCGAACCGTTCCCGCCCGACGAATACCACTGGATGTTGATGAATGCCAGTCCTACCTTTTTGTCGGACGGGGCCGCCCTGGACGGGGCCGCCCTGGACGGGGCCGCCCTGGACGGGGCCGCCGAAAGAAAGCTATTTGCTCCTCCGGAAGGCGCATCGAAGAAAGTTTTTAGCGGGTACATCGGTACGTGTGCCGAAATTTACAGTCAGAAAAGCCTGATTCAGGCACTGGACCTGCGCGCTCAGCAGCGCATACAAAAAGTGTTTGAAATCAATGCCATGGTGGTGCATGCCCAGCAGGTACTGTCGCAAACGCACGCCAACGATAGCCGGCGCCAGAGGCTCAGAACGATCTGCTGCAGAACGAAAACGACCTCAAACTGTTTGTCGACACCACCTCCGACGTCATTACCCGCTGGTCGCCCGACCTCCGGTTGCTGTACGCCAACCCGGCCTTCGAGAAAAAGACGGCCATGTCCGTGAAAGAGATACTGGGGAAAACCAATCAGGAAATGGGGCAGCCCGCCGAGATTGCCCTGCCCTACATGAATAAGTTACAGCAGGTGTTTGACACGGGTCTGCTGCAAAGCCATTATAATTCATTTCCAACGCCGGACGGCATGGCGTATTACTACTCCCGACTGGTACCCGAACTGGATATGGATGGGTCGGTAAAAAGTGTACTTGCCATTGCCCAGGACATCGGCAGCTTGCAGCTGGTGGAAGAAATTCAACAGACCGCCATCAACCTGCAGGCGGTGCTGGACAGCTCGTTGGCCGCTATTGGATTGCTGCAGGCTGTGCGCAACGAAAACTATGAGCTTATCGACTTTGAACTGACGGTTTGCAACCAGCGCTTTGCCACTTTTGTTCGACAGCCCATTGAGCAGATGCCGGGTTTATCCCTCAAACACATGGCCGAAGCCTTATGGCAGGATGTGACATTCGATAACCTGGAAAAAGTGCTACTCAGCGGCCAGCGAATGTACCTTGAAAAGCAGGTACAGCGCGAAGGCCGCGACCAGTGGATTGGCATGTCCATTACCAGGCATAACGACGGTATTGTGTTATCGGGATTGGATATTACGGCCCTCAAAAAAGCGGAACAGGATAAGGCAAACTGGCTGCTTGAACTGGAACAGTCAAACCAGTCCGTTGAGGCATTGGAGCAGATACGGCAACAGATTCAGGGGCGGGGCGAGTTTTTACGCTCTACCTCGCACGACCTGCGGGGTAATCTGGGTATTATTCAGGGCGCGGTGTCTATGCTGGATATGGCGGATACCGACGAGGAGCGAAACCAGATGATGTCCATGCTTCAGCGAAACATACGGCAGGCCACCCAGATGCTGACCGAACTGCTGGACTACTCCCGGCTGGAGGCCGGGCAGGAGGCACTTAATATTACGTCGGTGAATGTCAACGAACTGATCGGAGCATTAATAGAGGGGGGCCGCCCCCTGGCCGAGGAGCGGGGGCTATGGCTGAACTACGAACGGTCTGAACCCCTGGTTGTAGCTGGAGACGCCGTCAAGATTAGCCGAATTGCCCAGAACCTGCTGCTCAACGCCCTAAGTACGCCCAGAAAGGTGGAGTAACGTTAAGCTGGGGGGCACTGGATGATGACACCTGGCAGTTTACCGTGGTGGATACGGGGCCGGGGCTGTCGTGGCCGGTAGCCAAAAAAGGAGCCGAAACCGAGGGCGAAGGCGTTGGCCTGTTTATTGTCCGGCAGTTGTGCGAATTTCTGGGCGGGCGCGTATCGGTCGACACTGAACCCGGGAAGGGGACTCATTTTCAGGTAGTACTGCCCCGGCAGTATGCCGAATAACCGGACTGGCAACCGCGCCCGCTACCTGTATTTGGGTAAGGTGACCGAATCCCACCAGTAGTGCCGGAACGAACCAAGGCAATCCAGCCACTTCTGGTAATGGTTGGGCTTTACAATGTAGGAGTTGATACGCAGGGAGTACGATTCTTCGATATCCTCTTTATCATTGGACTGGCTCAGCATTATAACGGGTATTTCACGATACAGGCAATGGGTTTTAATCGCTTCCAGTACATTCCAGCCCTGCTGCCGGTCGGGCAGGTATAAATCCAGCAGGATCAGCCGGGGTAATGATTGTTTTTTTTCGCAGGATTCCAGATAGGTAAGGACCTCTGCTGCTTCCCGAACCCAAACGGCCTCTACTTCCGGAAACTGCTGTTGAAGCGCCCATCGGATAATGAACCACTGATCGGCATTGTCCTCAATAACGAGGATTTTAGCTTTCAGTACTTTACGGGTTGTGGTCGTGTAGTCCATAACGTACATAAAGTAGGGGAACAGTAAAAATACTGCGTTTCCATTGGATATAAAACTGATGTAAGCAGTTTTATTGTTTTAGATACAAAGGGTAGCATCCGGTAAGAAACAGTCCACCTCGGTTCGGAGCATAAGGGCGACTTGTTTCCATGCCTGCCCAACAATAGATCCGTACAAACCCTACACAATCAACCGATTTTCATAAAACTACCTGCTGCGCAAACAAACGAGTTTACACAGCAGGTAAATTAAAGCAGGAGCCAACAGGTCAGGAATCGGGGCGAAAACCGCCTGCCGGTCAACTGCCCAACCCGTTTTTATTTGTCTTCTTTCAACGTCGAGAGGAAGCTGACCACATCCCGGATTTCCCGTTTCGTGAGCAGGTACTTCATTTCGGGCATGCTGGAGGGCGAGTTTGTCCGTTTGGCAATCTGGCTTTTCTGGATAACCCTGTCGGGCTGGTCGCCTACTTTCACGCTCACCTCCGCAGCGGTTTCGTTCTGCAAAATGCCGCTAACCGTTTTCCCGTCCCTGAGCGTCAGGTTTACCGTACCATAGCCCGGGGCCAGGCGGGCACTGGGGTTAACCAGGGCCTCCAGCAGTTGCTCGCGGCTGAGCCGACTGGCTACCCCGTTCAGGCGGGGACCGGCGTTACCACCCAGATCATCGTAGGCGTGGCAACGGATGCACTGGGCCGTCTGGTGCCGGAAGAAGATACGCCGACCCAGGTCCGGCTCACCACCCAGCAAACTTCCCTTGTAGGTAGCCGCCAGCGCATCGGGCGATAGTTTGGCCGTTATGGCTTTGTAGCGGGCGGTCAACTTGGCGGAGTGCGCACTCTCAATGGCTTCCTCCAGCTCCAGCTGGAGTTCGGGAGACAGCGTACCCGCCGACATTTTAGCCAGCAACGGATCGAAAACCTTCTGCGAATTAATAAGGGGGAGTTTTCCCAGCGTGAGCAGAGCAGCCTGTTTTTCTTCCGTTGTGCGGTTGTTGATTACCTCCGACAGCAGCGATGCCATCCGATCTTTGGGCATGTTCGATTTAGCCAGCAAGTCCAGCCCGGCTACCCGAACACTTTTTTCAGGGTCGGCCAGGGCTGTTTCGATGGCTTTACTAACGTTTTTATCGTTCATGGAGGCCAGTGCCCGCAGCGCTGCCACCCGCACAATGGACTCCTTATCCGTCGCCAGCCGACCGAAAAGCGATTCGGACGCACTCGTCAGGTTTAGCTGGGTAATGGCTTTGATGGCACTCAGCCGCAGCGTCTTATCCGAATGGGCCAGCAGGCTGGTGTACAGGTCGGCCGTTTTGCTTTTGAGCAAGGCCGGGTCGCGCTCGATAACGCCCCGGTACCGCCCATCCACCCGGTCCAGCACCGACGGTTTCGCCCAGGTGCTCAGGGCTTCCAGGGCTTCGGCCCCATGGCCAGTGGACTGCCTTCCTGCTTCGCGTAGTCGATCAGAATTTGCATAGCTTCGGGCGTGCCGACCCGCAGGTTGGCGTTGATGGTACGCCGGAGCAGGGCTTCGTTGGTGAAATTTGTCTGCTGCATCACTTTACCCAGGGCGGGCAGGGCGGCCGGAATAGACAGGTCGTCATTGATAGCCCGGGCGGCTTCGGTTACGATAAATTCGTCTTTATCGGCCAGAAAAGCCGCAATGCCCGGGATCACTCATGCGCCGGAGCGCCACCACGGCGGCAATACGAACCGCCCGCGATGGGTTGCTGGCCAGCGCCACAATGGGAGCCGCTTTGCCAATACGGGCCAGGGCCAGACTCCCCGCGTGCCGGATGTAAGCGTCCTCGTCGTTATTGGCCTCCAGCAGTTGGATAAGGGGCTGAATGGCCGGTTCGTACGCAATGCGTCCCAGGGCTTCGGCGGCAAAGAAACGCGCCCGGCTGTTGGAATCCTTCAACAGGGGCATCAGAGCTGCTCCCGCTTCTTTGTAGCGAATGTCGCCCAGCCACTTAGCGGCCTGCGCCCGAATTTCCGGATCGCTATCCTGCAACAAAGGCAGCAGCAGCGTGGCGTACTGCTTCTCCTGCCGGGCCAGCTGACTGATGCCCCAGATGCCGTGTACCCGCGCCAGCTGATCATCGGTCTGTTTGGTGGACGCCGTAAACACATCGGCGCCTTTCTGACCCCGCTTCGCCAGCTCGAACTGCGCTTTCTGCCGCACCCGCATATCCGGGTTCTTCAGCAATTGGCCCAGGTCAGTTTCGGAACGGGTTCCGAATTTCCCGGCCAGCAGCGTTTTGGTCCGCTGCCGGTCGGCCCCGGCCGCCCCGGCCTTATCGTCCATTTTCCAGATTCGGCCGTAGTCCTTGGCGTCCCAGCCGTTTATCCAGTCGGCAATGTAGAGGGCACCATCGGGGCCAAAGTCGATACCGGTAGCCAGTACGTTGCTCAGGATCTTTTTCTGTTCGCCGAGTTCAAACGAGGCACCTTTTGGCTTCAGTTTAAACGTGTGAATACCCGACTTGGCGGGGTTACCTACGAATTCGGCGATGAAGAACGTGTTTTTATAGGCCGGGCTCAGGGCCGTTCCCGGATTGTAGCGCATACCCGCCGGGCCACTCACGAAGTTGGCAATGGTTGGCGTAATGTAGGCAGCCTGCCCGTCAAAGCGGGGCTTGTACATCTGCTCATCCATCCAGACCTTGTAGGTATTGTTGTTCGGGTCGCGGTATTTGCCGTACTGCCAGTTGCTGCGCCAGCCCGTGTCGGAGCCATTGGTGATATACACCAGCCGCTCTTTTTCGCCCGGATGGTCGCCGTCGTTATCCTCGCTGATGAGGTTGCCGTATTCGTCAAAAACAAACTCGTGGGTGTTCCGGACACCGTGGGCAAATACCTCGAAATCGCTGCCGTCGGGGTTAGCCCGGACAATAACACCACTGTTCGGGTGTTCCCATTTTTTTCCGTCCGGGCCTTTGCCATTGAAACCAATGTCGCCGATCTGCCAGTATATTTTGCCATCCGGCCCCATCTCGATGCCCGACATGCCGTGCCCGCCAAAGCCTACGTGGATGCCGTAGCCGTGCGAAATGGACGTTTTTGTTTCGGCAATACCATCGCCGTCCTTATCCTGCATCCGCCACAGATCGGGGGCTACAGCTACGTACAGGTCATCGCCATGGGTCATAACGCCCCCGGCCACGTCGGTCACTTCATCATGAAAGTCATCGACCACCAACTGCGACAGATCGGCAACGCCATCGCCGGAGGTATCTTCAATCCGATAGACGTTTTCCTTCTCGACGGTCATGTCCCGCCAGTCGTGCGAGCCGTCCCCGTTCAGGTCTTTCAGCCATTCATTCTTCTTGCTGTTTTCGGGAGCCAGCACCCGATGCAGGAAGGCCCGTTTATCCTCGATGCTTTGCAAACGATTCGATTCAATTTCCCAGTCCTGATGGCTGCGGATGTCGAATTCCGAATTCTTCTGCCGGTTGGTCCGGGTGTAATACAGCCGCCCGTTATCGTCGATGTCGATGGCAATGGGGTCGGCCACCAGTGAATCCACGCCCCACACGTTCAGGGTCAGGCCGTCGGCCAGTTCGGGGGTTACCGTAGCTTCAATCTCTTTGGCCAGCTGCGCGGCTTTTTCGGGTGCCATGCGCTTGATACGCCGGTCGACAGGATCTTTTGCCGACTGGTAGCCGACCAGAAAAAGCAGGGGAGCCAGGGCAAAAAGCCAGCTGATCTTCTTGTATTTCAGTAAACGCAGGTTTCTTTTTTTCATCTTGACTGAACGTTAACGGGTACTATTGCCAGCAACCGGGGTTGGCCCTATCATTGTATAATGGACGGTTGAAGCTGATTGTCTGTTTTCAAAGGAAAAAAAAACGGGTTGCTACTTGAACAGGGGAGTGATAATCTGCCGGAATATACCCTGCTCGTAAGGGTAAGGAGTGTAAATCCGTCAATGCTGCCAGACTAACACGGTGCCACCGGTGTGGAACACCGCCGGAAGATGGGGCAACCTTACCGTATTTATAACAACTAGGCCCCGTGAGGGTTATTATTAGTACTGAAAGCAAGTTGACACACTCTCCCAAATTACGAATACTACCTTCATGCCTAATCTACTGAAACGATTCTACAAGGGACTATTCGCCGATTCAATCCCGCAACCGATGCCTACTGAAGACACCGGGAATACTGATACCGCTGAGAACACTGAAACGACCAGGAAGCCTGCCAGTGAGACCGGAGGATTCGTTGCCAACGCCAAAATTGTACTGAGCGACTCATTCAACGGGTTTATGGATGACCGTTGCCTGAAGATGAGTGCGGCCCTGGCCTATTACACGATTTTTTCGCTGGCTCCGCTACTGGTACTGATTATGTCGCTGGCCAGTCTTTTTCTGGGCGAAGAAGCCATTCGCGGGGAGCTGTTTGGCCAGCTGAACGGGCTGCTGGGCAATGAAGCGGCCGGTCAGATTCAGTCTATGATCAAGAACCTGGAATTGTCCGGCAAAACAACGTCTGCCCTGGCCATCGGTATTGTCACGCTGCTGATTGGTGCCAGTAGTATCTTTATCGAAATTCAGGATTCGGTTAACCAGATATGGCGGGTGAAAGCCAAACCGAAACGGGGCTGGCTCAAGCTGGTTAAAGACCGGTTACGGTCATCCTCTCTCGTTGTCAGCCTTGGTTTTCTGTTGCTGGTTTCGCTGGTTATCAATGGTGTTGTGCTGGCCCTGAGTGAGCAGATTACCCGTTTGTTGCCTGGGCTGGGCGCTTACATTATTAGTGCCATCAATTTTGCGGTAAGCACGGCCGTTGTTACGGTGCTGTTCGGTGTCATATTCAAGGTACTGCCCGATGCCAAGATTGCCTGGAAGGATGTGCGCGGGGGTGCCATATTTACGGCTTTGCTCTTTATGCTGGGCCGCTATCTGATTGGGTTGTACATTGAGACTACCGGCACCGAATCGACCTACGGGGCGGCTGGGTCACTTATCGTTATCTTAACCTGGATATACTACATTGCCGCCATCCTGTATTTCGGGGCCGAGTTCACTCAGGCGTACGCGAACAACATAGGCGCCCGCATTGAACCGGCCGACCACGCGGTGTACATAGAGCGAATTGAGCGGGAGCGCGACGTGGCCGTGATTCCTACGGAGAAAAAAGCAGCCGAAGCCAGCAAGTAGGTTTTGTCGACCTCTGCGGGCTACTTAAGCTGCTACTTTTCTGTCTATCCGGGCCAACGGAGTCAGGCTTTCCGGCTGGTATTGGGCAATGAGGGAACAAAGGTGCTCAACCGTAAGAGTAGGAACCAGCACGTCGTCGGGCAGGGTCAGATCAAACAGGGTTTCGAGGTGTGCGACAACTTCCATAAACTCCCATTCATTGAGCCCCAGGTCCCGTTGGAGTTGTTCGTCGGGTGCTATATCGGCACTTTTCAAGGTGAACGTACGGTTCAGAAAGTGGCGGAGATGCGCATAAACGATTTGCATGGTAGTAGTATTTTTCGATGATGCAGCCTAGGCTCGTTTGCCGGAAGCTGTGAATTTTCATTCGAACGGCATGGCTTCACTATCATCGTCGTTGTCCGGGAAATCGGGTCGAAACGCCGTTTTTTTGCCACCGTACCCCCTTTGTCAGTACATACGTCAATAACGCACGAACTGTTGCAGTCCTTGCCAAAAATAGAATTAAACTGCTTTTCTGCTAGGTCGTTACCTGAGGATGCACGGTGGGTGTTCTCCGGATAGTCAGTTCTGGAGAAGAACAGGCACAGTCATTGGCCGGGCTGGCATTATCCACCAACGATAACGGGAACAGCCGTGCGAAAAATGCACCACTGTTCCCGTTACTGTTATCGGCATAGCATACCGTTTTGGCTCTGGTGCTTGCTGTCAGGAAAACCCCATTAGTACCAGTTTGGCATCGCCCGCGAAACGGGCAAAAAGTACCCATTTCGCGGGCTGGATTCTTCCTTATAACCGCTCCTCAAACAACTTCAGAATTCGTTTGTACTCGTCCATCCAACTGGTAGGTTCCACAAAGCCGTGGTCTTCGAGGGGGTAAGCGGCTGCCTCCCAGTTTTCTTTCCGAAGCTCGATTAATCGCTGAATGAGCCGGACGGTATCCTGGTAGTGGACGTTCACATCCACCATACCGTGGCAGATGAGCAGGTAATTCTTCAAGCCTTCGGCAAAATAGATCGGCGATGACCGGCTGTAGGCCAGGGAATCCAGCTGCGGTTCGTTCAGGATGTTGGCGGTGTAGGGGTGGTTATACGCGGCCCAGTCCGTTACGGGCCGAAGGGCGGCCCCGGCCTTGAATACGTCGGGTGTAGTAAACATGGCCATCAGGGTAATAAAGCCGCCATACGAGCCGCCGTATATGCCAATCCGTTTGGCATCGACTTCCTGCGTTTGTACCAGCCATTTGGCCGCGTCGACGTGGTCTTCCAGGTCTTTGCCACCCATAAAGCGGTAGATACCCGTACGCCAGTCGCGGCCGTAGCCTGCACTGGCCCGGTAGTCGATGTCGAGGACGGTATAGCCTTTATCGACCAGCAGGTTGTGGAACATATACTCGCGAAAATACTGGCTCCACCATTTGTGGGCGTTCTGCAAATACCCCGCTCCATGCACGAACACCACGGCTTTGCCCGTGGCACCCGTAGCTGGCTTGTACAAACGGGCGTATATGGGCTGGCCATCGCGGGCGGGGATGGTCACCAGCGTAGGTTCGCGCCAGGGGTAGCGTTTAAACTGTTCCGTTTGCGAATCCGTCAGTTTGAGTGGTGTGCCGGCTACTTCCCCTTTCGTTCCTTTTGCTTTCCCGACCATATCCGTCGCATACAGCTCCCAGGGCTGTGTGGCAGACGAGTAACGGATGGCCATTCGGGTCTCGTCGGGCGAGAGGGTTACGTCGTTCGCCCCCGTCATGCTGGTAAGCCGGGTTCGTTCCCCGCCGGTAACCGCCATTTTGTAGTAATGCTGTTCGCCGGGGTGAACTTCATTGGTTTGCAGATAAAAGAGCGTTTTGTCCTTTGAAAGCAGCACTTCCTGCACTTCAAATTTGCCCGATGTCAGCTGCTTCTTATCGCCCGGGTTCAAGACATCGATGGTGTAAATGTGCGAATACCCCGAAGCCTCCGACTGAAACCACAGGGTATGGTTATCGGCCAGGAAGTTCATGTTGCCCATTGCGTTGACCGAGCCAATACCCGGCCCGCTTATCCACGCGTCCTCGTGTTGCCGGTCGAGTAGGGTGAGTTTCTGGTTTTCAGGCTCAAGCCGCATAATCCAGCGATCTTTATTGTCCAGCGACCGCACCACAACCACGCACAGTTTACCATCGTCGGACCAGAGGGGGCCGTTGATAACCACCGCCCGCATTTTCTTTGTCGTGTCCGCTTTCGCTTTTTTACTGGTATCCGGTTTCAGGTAGGTCATGGTATCGGTAATACCCGGAAGCCCTTTGACCGACACGGCCCGAACGGTGTCTTTTATCCGGTCGTACACAAAAAACTCCTGCGTGGCTGCGGGGGCACCTACTTTGGTGCGGGCCGTCAGTTGTTCGGTAAACCCCGATTCGGTCACGTAGGTAGGGACTTGTGCCGTTTTGGCATCGGCCGCCCGCTTGCTGAGTCGGTACGTCACGAATCGCCCATCCGGGCTGAGTTGCGGGTTGGCCAGTTGCTTATCGTCGAGGTAAATTTCCTTAGGCCGGTCGGGGCGGTTGGCTTTGGTGATGCGCTCCCCTTCTTCCTTCTTTTCTTTCCGTTCCTTCAGTACCGTCGATAGCCGCACCTGGTCTTTTTTTAGAAATTTATCCTGGTCGGTGAGTTTGGATTCGGCTTTTTTGGTGCCGGTATGGAAGTCCGTGAGCTGGGTCAGTTCGCCGGTGGTCAGGTCGATACTGAACAGGTTCGCAGCGCTACCCCCGCGCCGGAACACGACCCGCTGCTCATCGCCCGCATCGGCGAGGTGCGGCTTTCCGACCGCGAAAAACGGGGTTGGTTTCGGCCTCCACCGTGTTGGTCAGTTGCCGGACCTTACCCGATTTGAGGTCCATCAGAAATAAATCGTCATCCCGTTCAAACAGCCGCTTTGTGTACGACTTGTTATAGCCTGAGGTGGGGGCTGTTGGCAGGGTACGGCGTTCGGCGGGCGTAACTTTCACCGGCTTCGACGCGGTGAGCTGTTTGCCTTTTACTGGTCGGGTGAACGTTACTTTGTAGAGCGAATCGCTCTTGGCCCGGTCTGGATTCCAGCTGAAGTAGAGCGTCTGCGAATCGTCGGACCAGAACGGGCTGGAGGGGGAGGTGCCAACCGCCAGCTTGGGGTCCTGCATAATGGACTCGACCGTTAGTGTCGGGCGAGTTAGTGCCGCCGGTTTGGGGACAGGCTGCGCCAGACCAGAGACCGCAACTAAGGCCAGTGGCCAGCAAAAAACTGATTTCATTGATGCGTAAAGAGAATGAATACTGGAAAGCCTGAAATTAAGGAGAAAAGGCCGAAACGCTTACTTTTTGGTTTGAAATCCGCCATTAATCCGGTAATGGAGCCTGTTGTCCGGGAGCCTGACGCCAACCCCAATTGCTTTCCGGTACCGTCTGCGCGGTGTTATCCTGTACGGTTCCTGCGCCCGCCATATGGATGACGGGGCGTTGGCTACCGACTTGATCGCTTTATCGAATACCGGTAAGGTTGATACTTACGCGAGATGAACAGCATGGCAGATGGTGAAACCGCCTTGTTGCTACAATAACGGTTTTGCAGCCCCGTGAGAGGCCGGTTATCTTCTGGAGTCGTTCCTGAGCGATGATGAAACGTGGCACTTGCCAGACCATGCCAGGACAGTTTATCAGCTGACAAAGACTATTTTGTCTAAAATCCAGTCCTGTTAAGTTGGCTGAATTTTGAAAGTTGGTATCTTGCCCAATTAAATCCAAAGTCAAATCATGCAATACGTTGTTCACGCGTACGACCATACCGGGCCCGATGCCCTGGAACGGCGCATGGCCGCTCGCCCGGCCCACATCGACTATGTTCATCAGTTGAAAGAAAAAGGCCTGTTTATACTGGGCGGTGCGCTGCTCGACCCCGACGGAAAGATGATCGGGTCGATGCTGTTGCTGGATATGGAAACGGAAGATCAGTTGAACGAGTACCTGAAAACCGACCCCTATATTGTGCAGGGTGTGTGGGATAAAATCGACGTGAAACCCTTCCGGCAGGCGCTGGTTCAATAAACCGCTGGTTCGCCCGGCTCAACCCCCGATCAATTCTTGATACACGCAGCAATATTTGACATGGATGGTTTACTGGTGGATTCGGAACCCCACTGGCGGGCCATGGAACGCGAGGTGTTTGCCACCGTTGGGCTCCAGCTAACCGACGATGAATGCAAACAAACCACCGGGATGCCCATTCTGGACGTGACCCGCTACTGGTTTGGCCGATTTCCGTGGGAAGCATCAACGGTACGGGGACGAACGTTCCAGGACCTTGCCGATGCCATTTCCGAAGGGGTTCACGAGCGCGTAGCTCACCTTGCCGAACCGATGCCCGGTGCCCTGGAGGCCATTGACTTTTTCGTGAGCCGGAACATTCCTGCCGCTATTGCGTCGGCCTCGCCCATGAGTTTGATTGAGGTGGTGCTGGACCGGCTGGGCATACGGGACCGGCTGACCCTCTGGCACTCGGCCACGCTGGAAGCCCGCAACAAACCAGCCCCGGATGTGTATCTGGGTACGGCCCGTAAACTGGGTGTAGTACCTGCCCATTGCCTGACCTTTGAAGACTCGGGCAACGGTCTCCGGTCGGCCTACGATGCGGGTATGCAAACCATCGCCGTCCCGGCCGCTTTTGAGTACGATGACCCCAAATTTTCCATTGCTGATATTATTCTGCCGTCGCTGAACCAGTTTTCAGCCGACACCCTGGTTGCCTTACAAACAACAAAACTTCAATCCTAACTCCTTTAAACGAATGCGTATTTATCAACTCGATGCCTTTGCCGATCAGTTGTTCGCTGGTAATCCGGCTGCCGTTGTACCCCTCGCCGATTGGTTGCCCGACGCACAGATGCAGCAGATTGCCGCCGAAAATAACCTGGCCGAAACGGCATTTTACGTCAAAACCGGGCAGGAAAATCACTACCACATCCGCTGGTTTACGCCCACAATAGAGGTAGACCTGTGTGGTCATGCTACCCTGGCTACCGGCTACGTCATTTTCTTTCTGGAACAGCCCGCAACCGAAGGGCAGGAGGGAAGCCAGCCGGATGTTATCTACTTCGACTCCCGCAGTGGCCTGTTGAGCGTGTGCCGGGGTAAAGATGGCTGGCTAACCCTCGACTTTCCTGCCGACGTGTTCCAGATGGCTACCCTGCAGCCGCCCGCGCTGCTGGCCAGCCTGCACGAAAAACCGCTGGCCGTACTCAAAGGAAAAACCGATTACATGGTTATCTACGAATCGCAGGAACAGATTGAAGCGCTGGATCCTGATTTTCGGGAAATGAGCTCCATCCCCGCCAGGGGTATCATCGTTACCGCTCCCGGTAATCCGGAGCCGAAGGATGGGGAGGAACCCGTCGATTTTGTATCCCGCTTTTTTGGTCCCCAGACGGGTATTGATGAAGACCCCGTGACCGGCTCTGCGCACACCACACTGGTGCCTTACTGGGCTGAGCAGCTTGGTAAAAAGGAACTCACGGCCCGTCAGCTTTCCCAGCGGGGAGGCTTTCTGCGGTGCAAACTGAATGATGACGGCATGAAGCCCGCCCGCGTCGATATTTCGGGTCAGGTACAGCTCTACCTGACGGGCGAGATTAGATTGTAAGCCGGTTCCGGCCGCTGGTAGTACGTGTCAGCGGCATCCGAAGGTGAGGCTGCCCCAATAGCTGTGCCAGTCGGCCTCGGCTGGGTTCTCGTGCGGTATCATCCTGACCGCGCTCACCATGCTGGCACCCGCCCGCAGGGTAAACCGGACAGTGCCCCGCGCATCGGAACGCTGTTTTTCTTCGGTTACGTGGTTGGCGGCATCCCGGTTCCAGTACCGTACCAACGCCCCGGCCAGCGGTTTGTCCGCAAACAACAGGCGAAACTCAGCCGTCTGGCCAGGGTGCTGCCTGTACGGGTTTTTGGTTGGACTGATTTCCAGTATCATGCCCGTGCTTTTGGCGAATGTATCGTCGGTTTTCGAGCCCACCTGAATCAGTGTTTTTACGCACCGCTGGTACAGTTCCCGGCTCGGTTTGCTGGCGTCTCCCTGCTGTTTTCTGGCCGTAATCCCGTTATCCAGGCCATCTTCTTCCAAATACGGCAGAAAACTATCTGCTTTCATGGTCAGAAATTTGGGCGTGTTGGCAAAACTGACAAGGTGCGTGCCGGGTGCTTTGAGCGGTACCGTCACACCACCGTACGAGTCGCCCAGGCGGGTGGGGGTGATGTCTTCGATGCCCGCAGCGGTGTAGTGGCGATACTGAGTCGGCTCCAGCCAGAACTCATGCCCGAAGGCTACGCTGAGCAGACCACTCAAAACCATAACCAATGAAACTTTTTTCATGAATTTATTTGTAATGAATCTAAATAGATATACCTTTGTCGGGTAACTCGACGGATAAATGATCACTGATTTCGATAACCTGCTACCCGTTTCGTTCGGACAGGACGATAAATTCCCGATTCAGGCCACTCCCTTTGCCAGTCAGGACGTGTGTCTTGAAAAAGTGCTGCAAGAAGTACAAAAAGGGAAAGCGGTGCAAGAAATGCCCGGATTGATTACCCTTAATTCGGTCGCAACCACCATCTTTACCCGATGGACATCCAGTACCAGTTTTACCACACCCTTCCCCTGGAACCTCAGCTAACGGCCCTGATTACCTTGCTGGCTGACGTGTTTGATACCGAATCCCCGTCCGATTGGCGGACCCAACTCATCAATCAGCAACGCCAGACGGGCGTGTATACCGGATTAGCCCTGACCAACGGCGTTGTGGTGGGTTGTAAACTGGGGTATGAGCGTAAGCCGGGCCATTTCTACAGCTGGCTGGGCTGCGTTGCCCCGGCTTCTCGCGGAAACGGTATTGCCGCCGAACTGATGCGTCGGCAACACGAATGGTGCCGCCGGCATAATTACCAGACCATTCGGACGCAGACGTACAATCAATGGCGTTCGATGTTACTCCTCAATCTGAGAGCGGGTTTCGACATTATTGGTACCATGCAGGGTAAACACGGCCTGACCATTATACTGGAGAAGACCCTGTGAAGGAACCCATTGGCTGGCTACGTTGTCAGTAGAACACATGCATCTCTACCTGCACATACCTTTCTGCAAACAGGCCTGCCACTACTGCGATTTTCACTTCAGCACCAGCTTGGGTCAGAAACCCGCTCTGGTCGATGCCCTCTGCCAGGAACTTCAACTCCAGAAGGACTACCTGCCAACACCTGCGTTACAGACGATTTACCTGGGTGGCGGTACGCCTTCTTTGCTGACGGAAGGGGAACTGGACCAGCTTTTTACGGCCATTCACACGCAGTTTTCGGTAGACCCCGCGGCAGAAATCACCCTTGAAGCCAACCCGGACGACCTCACGGCCGACAAGCTGCGGTTACTGCGTCGGTACGTCAACCGCCTGAGCATCGGGATTCAGACATTTGATGAAACCACGCTGCGCTGGATGAACCGGGCGCACACGGCTACCGAAGCCGAAGCCTGCGTTGGGCTGGCGCGGGAAGCGGGATTTGAGAACATGAGCGTCGATTTAATTTACGGGCTTCCCAACCGCGACGCATCGCGCTGGGCATACGACCTCGAGAAAATTATGGCCCTCAACGTACCCCACCTGTCGGCCTACGCCCTCACGATTGAGCCCGACACGGCGTTCGGCCGCTGGGAGCGCAAGGGCAAACTGCCGCCGGTTGATGAAGAACTGGCCGCCAGTCAGTTTGAGGAGCTGACCCGGCTGCTGACGGGTACGGGTGGTGCCGGCGGAGCGTCGCCCGGCGAAGCGTCGCCCGGTTACGAACACTACGAGATCTCGAACTTTGCCCGGGCCACGCCTGGCCGTCCGGGGCTGTACGCCCGGCATAATACCGCCTACTGGCAGCGAAAGCCGTACCTGGGCATCGGCCCCAGTGCCCACTCGTATAACGGCCACTCCCGGCAACACAATATTGCCAGCAATGCGCGTTATATTGCTGCTATCCGGCAGGGCACTATACCCGCCGAAATGGAAGTGCTGACAACCGCCGACCAGGTAAATGAGTACCTGCTGACGGGCCTCCGAACCCAGTGGGGCTGCTCACTCGCTGAACTGAATACGCTGCTGGGTACTGATTTTGCCCGGCAGCAGGAAAGTGATCTGGCATCGCTGTACGCATCCGGCTGGCTCGCACGCGATGGGGACCGGCTCCGGCTGACGGATGCCGGAAAACTCTTCGCCGACCGGGTAGCGGCTACCCTGTTTGTGGCGTAAACGGCTGACTCTGCGCAATGGGCTACCCCGTTTTTTCGGGATTTTTCGGACTATGTGCGTCGATAATCGGGTTTAATTGGTCCTTACTGTTATTTTCGCGGAATGCTCTTACGCCTATGAACCCTCAGCGACCCGTCAATAAACTTCGTACCGATGCTTCCCCGCAACCCCGCCCGAAAGCGCCCCAGTCCTCTACGGAGCGGGGGGCGAGCGGGCAGCGACGCCCGGCTAAGTCCGGGTCATCGCGCTGGCAGCAGACGCGTCGTTTTATCCGGAACCGGCCCATCCTGGAGCGGGTGTACCGATTTAGCATCCGGGTTTTTCTGGGGCTGTTTCTGGGCTCCCTGGGATACGTCATCGCGTTGAAGTACGTACCGGTTTACGTAACGCCCCTCGTGGTTTCGCGCTGGGTAGATACGTTCGGGACCGATGAGAGCAGCCACGTGTACAAAAAATGGCGGTCGTATGAGGCCATCAGTAAAGAAGCAGCTCTGGCGGTGGTAGCCTCTGAAGATCAGGATTTTCCCCGCCATTGGGGGTTCGACTTCGATGAGATCAAGGACGCCTATAAGGAAAATAAAACGCGCAAACGGGTGCGCGGAGCCAGTACGATTTCGCAGCAGGTAGCCAAGAACGTGTTCCTGTGGAGCGGGCGCAGTTACCTCCGGAAAGGGCTGGAGGTGTATTTTACGGTGCTCATCGAGTTTATCTGGGGCAAAGAGCGCATTCTGGAAGTATACCTCAACGTCGCCGAAATGGGCCCCATGACGTTTGGGGTCGAGGCTGCGTCGCAGCGGTATTACGGCCACCCGGCGGCCACCCTCTCGCGGTCAGAAGCCGCCCGGATAGCCGCCGTACTCCCCAACCCGCGCCTGTTCTCGATCAAAAAACCATCGAACTACATCCAACGCCGAACCGCCCAGATATCCCGACAAATGCGGTACCTGGGCGGACAGAAGTACATCAGGAATCTTTGACGGGTAAGGACTATTTTTCCTCCACCAGGCTGGGTATCGTCCACCGCTGGGCTACATTCAGGGTGTAATCGACAAAGGCCCGTGTTGTCCGCTCGTACACCTCATGACCGACAAAATGCCCCTGTTCGTTCAGGTTCTTATCAGTTTCGTGCGACTCATACAGCTTGGGCGACACAATGGAGTAGCTGTTGGTGAAACTGATGAGTTTGTTGACTACCGTTGTCATGTCCAGCGCGGGCTGTCGGCCACCGCGTCCGTTGGAGATACCGGCCATCGCAAAAACCTTGTTGTCGAACAGGTGCTTGAAAACGGGTCCACCCAACTGGTGAAGTGCATTGGTGGCCTGCGGGGGTGCGGTCCAGTTGTATTCGGGTAAGGCGAAAAAGACCAGATCAGCCGCTTCCCAGGCGTTTATCAGCTCTTCCTGAAACGGGGTGAGGGCTTCTTTTCGCACCGAACCCTGGCCAACCAGGGGGATATCGTAGTCTTCAAACGTGACAACAGAAACGTCATGCTGGGTGTCTTCTGTCAGGATATGCCGGAGGTAGTTGATAAAACGCAGCGAATTGCTGCTTTTGCGCGATGAAGTAGAAATCAGGGCAATTTTCATTTGTCAGGTTGATCCAATTTACTAACAAAACCCCGCCGTTTGGGCTTTAGTTTCCGAGTGCAGACAGGGTAGCGGGCCGCTGGTTTAACGCCTGCGCCAGATCGTCGAGTAAATCCTCCGCATGTTCCAGCCCCACGGATAGTCGCAGCAGGTTCTGAGGGGTGGTTGAATTGGGGCCTTCCGAACTGGCCCGGTGTTCGATCAGGCTTTCGACACCACCCAAACTGGTAGCCCGCGTGAACAGGGAAAGTTTACCAATAAACCGAATCGCTTCTTCGGCCCCGCCTTTCACCTGTACGGACAGCATGGCACCGGGGCCGTTCATCTGCTGCTGAACCAAGGCGTAACCTGGATGCGTGGGCAAGCCCGGATAATGCACTTTCTCCACGGCTGGATGGTCGGCCAGGAAGTTGGCGATGGTCTGGGCCGTCAGACTTTGGGCGCGTACCCGCACGCCCAGCGTTTTAATGCCCCGGCTCACCAGCCAGCAATCGAACGGTGAGGGCACCGCACCGGATAGCCCCTGCAACAGCCGTACCCGCTGGGTAAACTCGTTGTCCTGTTTGAAGATCAGCGCTCCACCCAGCACATCGCTGTGGCCACTCAGGTACTTGGTGGTCGAGTGCATCACCACGTCGCAGTTCAGGTCGAGCGGGCGTTGCAGCACGGGCGTGGCCCAGGTGTTGTCGCACACGCAGATAGCGCCGACCTCGTGCGCCATCTGACTAACCAGGAGTAAATCCGTGATTTGCAGCAAGGGGTTGGACGGTGTTTCGCACCAGACAATCCGCGTGTTTTCGTGAATGGAAGCCTTCACCGCGTCGAGGTCGCGCATGTCTACCCGCGTATACGTGAGGCCCCAGGGGTGAAATACCTGCTCCAGCAGGGCGGGGGTGCCGTAATAAGCATCTGTGGACAGCAATACATGGTCGCCGGGCGCAAGAGCCTGAAAGAGAGTCATGGTAGCGGCTTGTCCCGACCCGAATGCCATGCCCGTAACTCCGCCTTCCAGCAGGGCCAGGGCTTTTTCCAGGGCTTCACGCGTTGGATTATTAGGACGGGTATAGAGAAAGTCTGCCGGTAATGCATTAGCTTCGTTGCGAGCGTAAGTCGTTGATAGATAGAGGGGAGGTACAACAGAGCCGGTTACGGAGTCGGGCTGGTGCGTGGCACGGAGGGCAAGGGTATCGAAGTTCATAGGGAATAAGAACCAGTCAATGGCTCAGTTTTTGTGCGTCCAAGTTTATGGTTTCTATTGGTAATACGGTAATGATTGCCAAAAAGTTGGTCACACGTTCACTTTTCATGCGCATAAAGCAAGATAATGGCTGATCTGGACCCGTACACCACCGTATTAACCACCAAAACAGCCGCGCATCTGCTGCGCCGGGCTACGTTTGGGCCTACCCAGACCGAAATCACCCAGTTTACGGGGCTGACGGCGGCTCAGGCGGTGCAGCTACTCATCAGCAATGCCAATTACGCTCCCCCGCCCCCTGTGGACCTGGATCAGTTTAGCCCCACGGCCGGGCAACCGTTTCTGGACAAACCCTTCAACCACGGCCGGAATTTTGACCTGGGCCATTACCTGCGCTGCTGGTGGCTGGGCCTGATGACGCAGCAAAACACCCCACCCAGCCTGCTCGACAAGCTCACCCTGTTCTGGCAAAACCACTTCGTAGCTACCCGTGAGGGTGTTGGCGACTATCGGTTTATGAATCAGTATCTGCTCCTGCTGCGAAACAATGCGCTGGGGAATTTCCGCACGCTGGTGACGCAGATGACCAAAGACCCGGCCATGCTGCGGTACCTGAACGGGAATGAGAACGAGGTGGGGAAACCCAATGAAAACTACGCCCGCGAGTTGCAGGAACTGTTTATAGTAGGTACAATTGACTTCGCGGGGAATAAGAATTACACCGAAGACGATGTAAAGGCGGCCGCGCGGGCCCTGACGGGCTGGCAGTATACGAACTACGAAATGCATGGCTCAACCAGCTTTACAACCCTTTTCGTTGATGCCAAACACGATACTGCCGACAAGGTTTTTTCGGCACATTATAACAACACCGTTATCACCGGGCGGGCACCGTCTCCGCCTGGTACCCCTCAGCGGGGGAGTTGGAACTGGCCGACCTGATTACGATGCTGCTGGCGCATCCCCACTCGCCCCGTTTCATCTGCCGCAAACTGTACCGCTGGTACGTGAACCCCAACGTGACGCAGGCCATCGAAGACAACGTGATTGTTCCACTGGCCCAGTTTCTGGCCAGCCCGGCCAATAACTGGGCTATTCAGCCTGTTGTTGTCAAACTCCTCACGAGTCAGGTTTTTTTTGATGCGGCCAACATTGGGGCCATCGTCAAATCGCCGGTCGAACTGGCGGTGGGGTCGATGCGGTTTTTTAATCAGTCGGTACCCGTGTTGCCCACTGAATACACGGCCTTTAAAACGTACTTCGACTTCCTGTTTTACCGGATGCAGGACATGCAGATGCCCATCCTGGATCAATCGTCGGTGCAGGGCTACGAAGCTTACTACCAGACCGGGCTATTCCAAAATCTGGATCAATACCACCACGATTGGCTTTCGGTACAACTATACCGATGCGTACGTGTATCGTTTCCTGCAGGTGCGGCCCGACTACCTGATGGGAATCGATATGCTGGCCTGGGTTACCTCCTTACAACCTAATTTTTCGGATGTGTCGGGTACCCTGTCCCTGTCGTGCGTGGAAGTGCTCAGTGGACTGACCAAAAATCTATTCGTGCACGATCTGTTTCCGGCCCAGCAGGATTTCCTGATCGACACCATCATGATGGAAGGGTTACCGCGTACCGCCTGGACATTTCAGTGGAATGCCTACCGCCGAAACCCCAATGATCCCGGTAGCCGGTATGAGGTGTTGTATCGGCTGCAGAACCTGATGAAATTTATGCTGCGGATGGCCGAATACCACGTTTTCTGACGGGCAACCCGGTATGGTTTTTGCCCGGTGTTCGCTGGTTTGTTGGGTAAATCGGCCAAACGTCAAGGACTGCGTAATACCCTAACCAAACAAATACCCACCTTTTCGAACCTGTAGCGTACTGCCCGAATGCCTTATCTGGACCCGTACACCACCGTACTAACGGCTAAAACAGCCGCGCACCTGCTGCGCCGGGCTACGTTCGGGCCTACCCAGACCGAAATCACCCAGTTTACGGGTCTGACGGCGGCTCAGGCGGTGCAGCAGCTCATCAGCAACGCCAATTACGCCCCCCCGCCCCCGGTAGACCTGGACAGTACCCGACCCACGGCGGGGCAAACCTATCTCGACAAACCCTTTAACGACGACCGCAACTTTGACTTTGGTCATTACCTGCGCTACTGGTGGCTGGGCCTGATGACGCAACAAAATACCCCGCCCAGCCTGCTCGACAAGCTCGCCCTGTTCTGGCAGAACCACTTCGTAACTACCCGCGAGGGGGTGGACGATTACCGGTTTATTGCCCAGTACCTCTTTCTGCTACGGGCCAACGCGCAGGGGAATTTCCGGACACTAGTCACGAAAGTAACGAAGGAGCCGGCTATGCTGCGGTACCTGAACGGGAATGAGAACGAGGTGGGAAAACCCAACGAAAACTACGCCCGCGAGTTGCAGGAGTTGTTTACGGTGGGTGCCGTTGATTTTGCCGGGAATAAAAACTACACCGAAGACGACGTGAAAGCAGCCGCCCGCGTCCTGACGGGCTGGAAATATACGAACTTCTGGGTGGTGGGTTCCACCAGTTTTACCACCACGTTTACCCCGTCCAAACACGATACGACCAGCAAGTCGTTTTCGGCGGCTTACGGAAACAAGGTTATTACGGGGTCATCCGCCCGGGAACAACGGCGGGCGATGCGGAACTGGATGACCTGGTTACAATGCTGCTGAACCACCCGCAAACGGCCCGGTTCATCTGCCGCAAATTGTACCGCTGGTACGTGAGCCCCAACGTGACGCAGAGTATTGAAGACAACGTCGTTGTTCCGCTGGCGCAGTTTCTGGCTAGTCCGGCTAATAACTGGGCCATTCAGCCGGTTGTTGTGACGCTGCTGACGAGTCAGGTTTTTTTTGATACGGCCAATGTTGGGGCCATTGTCAAATCGCCCGTCGACCTGGCGGTTGGCGCGATGCGGTTTTTCAACCAGCCTGTTCCCGATATGACAACGGACGTTGCCGCCTTCAATACGTACTGCAGCTTCATTTTCTGGCGCATACGCGATATGCAGATGCCCCTGCTGGATCAGTCGTCGGTGTTTGGGTACGAGCCGTATTACCAGACCGGGTATTCAAAAATATGGATGAACACCACGACTATTGCGCTGCGCAGCGATTACACGGATGCCTACATCTGGCGGTGGCTGACCGTAAAGCCGGGGTACAAAATGGGGATCGATCTACTGGCCTGGGCTACGGCTTTACAACCTAACTTTGCCGACGTGTCGGGCACACCGGCAATTGCCTGCGCGGAGGTGCTGACGGCGTTCACCCGAAATCTGTTTGCCACGGATCTGTTTCAATCGCAGCAGGATTTTTTGATCGATACGGTGATGATGCAGGGTATTCCCCGTTCCTCCTGGGGGTTTGAGTGGAACGCGTACCGCTCGGCACCGACCAATACTAACAAAAAGAACGCGGTGACGTACCGGTTACAGAACCTGATGAAATTCATGCTGCGCATGGCCGAATACCACCTTGGCTGACATTTATTTAATGAGTGAATGATAGAATGATTGGATAAAAGAGCTGAGTTCTGTCATGCTGTCAATCAACTTATTCTCTCATTCTATCAATCACTCATTCACTCATTACTAGTATGAAACGGAGAGACTTTTTAACGGCGGCTTCGGCCAGTTTGCTGCCCGTCATGCTGGACGGCTTCGGGCTGAAAGCCCTGTCGCGGCAGTCGGTACTGGTTCAGTCACTGCTGAACACAACGGCCCTGGCCAGTGACCGGGTGCTGGTCATCGTTTACCTCAACGGGGGCAATGACGGGCTTAACACCGTTATTCCGCTCGACCAGTACTCGCTGTACACGGGTCTGCGCAGCAATATTGCCATTCCGCAGGGTTCTGTGCTGGGGCTGGACGGTAACCCCGCCACCGGCCTGCACCCCGCCATGACGGGGATGCGGAACTTGTATAACAACGGCAAACTATCCATCATCCATTCCGTGTCGTACCCCAACCCCGACCAGTCGCACTACCGGGCTACCGACATCTGGATGACGGCCGTTGATTCCAGTCAGACATCCGTTTCGGGCTGGGCCGGGCGCTACCTCGAAAACCGGTTTCCGGGGTATCCCACCGGTTATCCCAACGCGCAGATGGAAGACCCGCTGGCTATTCAGATTGGTTACCTGACGTCAACCGCCCTACTGGGCAATCAGCAGTCGATGGGTATTGCGCTGAATGACCCCGACAGTTTTTACCAGCTGGTAGGGTCGGGGGGGCAACCTCCCCCGGCGATTTACCCTGCTGCGACGCGGGCGATCTGATTGCCTATATCCGGAAGCAGCAGGCGTTGTCGGTAGGCTATGCGGGGGAGATAAAGCGGGCCGCCGATGCGGGGCAGAACAGGGCTACGTACCCGGACGCTGCGGCAAAAACTCCCTGGCCGATCAGTTAAAAATAGTGGCCCGGCTCATCCATGGGGGCTTAAAAACAAAGATTTATTTCGTATCCCTCAACGGCTTCGATACGCACTCCGGCCAGGTCGATAATACGGATGTGAAACTAGGCAGCCACGCTGATCTGCTCGGGAAACTATCGACGGCCATCGAGACCTTCCAGCAGGATCTGACGCTACAGGGTATTGAAGACAAGGTAGTGGGCATGACTTTTTCGGAGTTTGGTCGGCGGGCTAACTCCAACAATTCGAAAGGAACTGATCACGGCGTGGCAGCTCCCATGTTTGTGTTCGGTAGTAACGTAAAACACCGTACCATTGGGCAGAACCCCGATTTAGCCAACCTGACGGGGCAGGCGGGTAATAAAGAGATTACCATGCAGATCGACTTCCGGCGGGTGTACTCCGATATTCTTAACGACTGGTTTGGCACTCAGCATACGACCACTAACGCGCTGCTTTTTCGCGAATTCCCGACGGTCTCCCTGTTTTCGGACACGGTAGAAACCGTGGCATCGGGCAACTGGCAGGATCGTAACGTGTGGACCGTAGGGCGGGTACCTTTTGCCAATGAATACGTTAAAGTCAATGCCGGGCACACCCTGACGGTAGACCGCTCCGTTTCGGTCAAGAATATCCGGCTGGAAGGCAAACTTATGTATACCGGCCCGTATTCGATTCAGATGACGGGCTAGGGAAATGGTTTTGTGCCGTTCTTTTCTGGCTGATTACGGGTCGTCTGACTCCTAACCGGGTAAATCGCTTACCGGGTAACGCCTTACCGGGTCAATTCTTTGAAGATGGTTTCCAGGGAGTTTTCCTGTTGCCGGAGTCCCACGAGCGTCAACTGCTGATCGGCGGCAAGGCGGAAAATGGCAGCTCTCAGATCCGTGCCGGAGCTGGCTGCAACGCGGTACTGCCCGGTACTGATTCGGTCTACCTGTTCCACCCCAGGAACGGACATCAGCACATCCGGATTTGCCAGGTCCCCCTCAAATTCAGCTACCACCACCACGCCGGTACCCGTCGAGGTACTCCGGAGCTGACTCAGCGGACCATCGGCCACAATACGGCCCCGGTTTATAATCACCACCCGGTCGCAGAGGACTTCCACCTCCTGCATGATGTGGGTGGAGAAGAGCACCGTTTTGTCCCGCCCGGCTTCCCGGATCACCTGCCTGATTTCGGCCAGCTGGTTGGGGTCGAGTCCCGTGGTGGGTTCATCCAGAATGAGTACGGGTGGATTGTGCAACAGCGCCTGCGCCAGTCCTACCCGCTGCCGGTATCCTTTGGAGAGCTGCCCGATGCGCTTGTGCTGCTCCAGTCCCAAGCCAACCCGGTCAATCATATCCGCAATCCGCCGACTCAGTTCCGCCCCACGCAGGCCGTGCATCGACCCCGCAAAACGCAGGTATTCTTTCACGTACAAATCCAGGTACAGCGGGTTGTGCTCCGGCAGGTAGCCCACGCTCCGGCGCACGTCCATGGAATGCGTGCGCACATCAAAACCGTTCACTTCCACGGTGCCCTCAGTCGGTTGGAGGTAACCCGTCGCAATTTTCATCGTGGTGGATTTGCCCGCCCCGTTGGGACCGAGGAAGCCAACAATTTCGCCCGGCTGTACCGTTAAGGATATCTGATCGACAGCCCGTTGCTGCTTATATTCTTTGGTGAGATTCTGAACCTGGATTGACATGGTGCTGCGTATGTACTGACCGATAACGTAAATTCTGCCCCTTTTGCGTTGACTGTCCGCAAAACTAACAGACAAAAAGCCGGAAAGAATATCTATTTTTAGCCATTTAACCCCAGCAAACGACAGTTTTTCGCCATTCTACTATGTCCTTATTTCGTAAAAAGACCGTAAGCCAAATCCTGCACGATGCCGAAACTGGCGAATCAGGCAAGCTAGTCAAGACGCTGGGTGTCCGCGATTTAACGTCGTTTGGTATCGCGGCCATTATTGGTGCCGGTATATTCAGTACCATTGGTATTGCCAGTTATAATGGCGGTCCGGCGGTGTCGCTGCTGTTCGTGTTTACGGCGATTGCCTGCGTGTTTACGGCCCTGAGCTACGCACAGTTTGCCAGCACGGTACCCGTGAGCGGCAGTGCCTACACCTACGCCTACGTGGCCTTCGGCGAAATCTTTGCCTGGGTCATCGGCTGGGCACTCATCCTGGAGTACGCCGTCAGCAACATGGTGGTGGCCATCTCGTGGTCGGAGTATTTTACCTCGATGCTGAGTGGGTTCGGGATAACGTTTCCCAAATATTTTGCTACTGACTACGGTTCGGCATCCCGTGCTTTTGACCTGGTGGAGCAAACCAAACAGGCAGGAACGGCCCTGAGCAGTTTGCCCGAGAGCACCCGGATACTGGCCAACGCGTACGCCAACGCCCCCATGCTGGGCGACCTCAAACTGATTGCCAACCTGCCGGCCGGGGCTATAACCGTGCTGATTACGGCCCTGGTTTATATCGGTATCAAAGAATCACGTACGGCGAGCAATATTCTGGTAATACTCAAACTAGCCGTCATCGGGCTGGTTATTGGCGTAGGGGCCTTTTACGTGAAGCCGGCCAACTGGTCGCCGTTTGCGCCGAACGGGGTATCCGGTGTACTGAGTGGAGTGGCTTCGGTCTTTTTTGCCTTCATCGGGTTCGATTCCATCTCCACCACCGCCGAAGAATGCAAAAATCCCCAGCGCGACCTGCCCCGTGCCATGCTGTACTGCCTGGCTATTTGTACGGTGCTGTACGTACTGATTACCCTGGTATTGACCGGCATGGTCAACTACAGCGAACTGAATGTGAGTGACCCCCTGGCCTACGTGTTTACGAAAGTAAACCTCGATTTTGTGGCGGGTGTTATCTCGGTCAGTGCCGTGGTGGCCATTACGAGTGCGCTGCTGGTCTATCAACTGGGGCAGCCGCGCATCTGGATGACGATGAGCCGCGACGGGCTGCTGTGGAAACGGTTCTCCCGGATTCACCCCACCTACAAGACTCCCTCTTTTGCTACTATTGTGACGGGTTTTCTGGTAGCGATTCCGTCCCTGTTCATGGATTTGAACTTCTTTGTGGACCTGACCAGCGTAGGGACGTTCTTCGCGTTCATCCTCGTTTGTGGGGGTATTCTGTTCCTGGATGCCAAAGGATTAACCGCTCAGTCGAAGTTCAAAGTGCCTTACATCAACGGCAAGTACATCATTGGGGTGGTGTTGCTGGCGGTATCCGCCTACGCCCTGACGACGGGCAACCTGATGCAGACGCTGGAAAGCAAACCACTCTTGTTTGTGTTCTGGGGTGTGTGGGTGATACTGGCCGTGCAGGGTTTCCGGTATAATTTTTCATTGCTGCCGGTCATTGGCGTACTGACCAATCTGTACCTGATGACGGAGCTGGGCGCCAGTAACTGGTTTATTTTTGTTATCTGGCTGGTCATTGGACTGGCTATCTATTTCTCCTACGGCTTCCGGAAAAGTAAACTGGCCGGGCAGTAGAACGTTGTTGAGGGGTACGCATGTTACAGTAAAAACGACAAACCAATGAAAGTTACCATTGAAGTTGAGGATCAACGCAAACTGGAAACGCTCGTAGAATGGCTTCGGGAGAACAAATTTCTGGATGAAATCACGGTAAATCCAACGAAGTCAGCTATTACCAAAGGAGACAAAAGCATTGACCCAACAGCACTGTTCGGAATATGGAAGGACAATCCAAAAACCCTGAAGGAAGTTCGTAAAGATGCCTGGCGTGACGGATTATGATTCTTTGCGATACTAATATATTCATCCACGCTTTTAACCAGCATCAGCCAACAATCGATGCATTGGAAGGTATAGGCTTTGCCGATATTGCCCTTTCTTCAATTTCTGTCATGGAATTGTATAGAGGTATGCGTAACAAAGCGGAATTGACCGTGATGCGTAAAAAGTTAGTTTTTTACGATGTGGTTCAGATTACGGTTGAAGTATCTGAAAAGGCTATAGAACTAATGGCTCAATTTAGGTTAAGCCATGATTTATGCATTCCCGATGCTTTAATCGGAGCCTCTGCCATTGTGACTAAAGTGCCACTTTTTACGTATAACACCAAGGATTTCGCTTTCATGCCAGCCATCATGCTACATAATCCTGGTAATGAAAAATAGGGGACTAGTCATCTGATTCTCCTACAGTTTCCGAAAAAGTAAACTGGCCGGGCAGTAGTTTTTATGTGAATTTGATAGACCATTAGTGCTGATGCTGTGAAAGCTACTACAATGGACACTGCTCGTTCGCTCTGGGTAATATACCGGCAGATACCTGCTGCCGTCAGGGATGAATTTAGGAAGTTGCTGGAGCATGAAGAAGAGGATACAACGGGTTGGGTACAACCGACCGAAGTGAACCCACAGGATGATCAGGAGACTCCTGAAGTAGCGGCTAGCAATCCGGTATAGTAAAGCTTGAACAGGTTGAGTTACTTTTATTACTTCCCAAAGAACATGATGTGCTGCTGCGGTAGCCGGTCGTCGTTTTTCAGGAGTTTAAGGCCCACAGCTTTCATCTCTCTGGTAGCCTGCGCTACGCTTAATTTGTGGAGTTCTTTGATGGGTACGTTCGGGTCCTCGGCCCGGTATTCGACCAGCACGATCCGTCCGCCCGGTTTGAGGGCCGTCACCAGGTGCTGTATCATTTCGCGGGGATACGAAAACTCGTGGTACGCATCAATCATAATGGCCATGTCGATGCTGTTGGCACCCAGTTTGGGGTCCGATTCCGTGCTGAGGACGGGGGTTACGTTGGTCACTTTCCGTTTCGCTTTCCCCTGGTTCAGGTAAGCAATCATTTCGGGCTGAATATCCACGGCCATGACTTTTCCCTTGGGTAGTTTCGGGGCCATCTGAAACGTAAAAAATCCCGTTCCGGCACCAATATCTGCCACCACATCGGTGGGTTTGAGGGCAAGGGATTTCAGCAGCAAATCGGTGCGCTCCTCCTGTTCCCGTTCCGGGCGCTCGAGCCACGACGCGCCGAGATGGCCCATTACATGCGCAATTTCGCGACCCATGTACCGCTTGCCAATGCCGTCCCGGCTGGCATCCACGAATTGGTACTCCGATGTTGAATCGGTCGTTGTCGTGGTGGTAGGGGCTTGTTGTGAAGCTCCCCGGCAGGAGATAAAGAGTAAAGTGGTGAGCAGGACCAGAATTCGAGGCATAACGATTGGGTTTGTATTTCGTATAAACCATCATGACCCGAAACAGTTGTCAAATAAGAATCAATTAACCCCTGTTTATGAATCTCATCCTACACGTATTGCTTGATGCGGCCGTCATTTTCGGTTTAGCGTATTTCATGCCCCAGATCGATGTTAAAAGCTTTGGAACGGCTATTGTTATCGCGTTGGTGCTTGGTCTGCTTAACTTTCTGGTTGGCTGGCTCATCCGCTTTCCGCTCAACCTGGTCACGTTTTTTCTGTTAACGGGACTTGTTCGTATTGTTGTGACAGCCTTGTTGCTTAAGCTGATTGACCGGTTTATGGATAGTTTTACCATTGTTGGCTTCTGGCCCGCTCTGTTGATTGCGGTTTCTGTTGCCATTGCCGGTATGCTCATTGACCGGTCGGCCCCCACGCCCGAAATGGTTGAGTCGGGGTATGAAGCTTTCATCCAGGTAGGCGAACCGGATCGGGCTGCAGGCAAAACCGCTTACGTGCTTGCTATAGCACAAGGAGAAACCGGTATTGTGTGATGTATGCGGCAAAAAATCGGCCGTTTGCCGCCTTATGAGGGTTTCTGTCAATTAAGGAGGGAAACCAAATGAAAGCAGTAAAATAGCCTGACCGGCCCAGAACGCACTGTGCGTTTTGGGCCGGTTGTTTTTTTAGCCACTTAAAGACAATAACTATCGTTCAGGTTAACGGCTTGAACCGACATTTCGGGGCAGTCCATGCATATTATCTCATGCAGCCAGTCTTCCACCAACTGCCGGTTCCGAACCAGGTTATAGCCGTACCGATATGAGTTGGCTACAAACAGATTATATAGGCTCTTCTCATCGAGCCCGGTACCCGTTATGGTCTGGTCAGCGGGTAAAGCCGGGGATGTTAGCGGCTGTACCGAGGCTGATCGGCGGGTATTTTGCGCAGAAGATTGCGGTTCCCAACGACCTTATACGACACCTGAAGGGACATCGGTAGTACATCCAGCACCTTCAACAATTTTTGATTGTAATGAGGAAGCGGGTATGTGTTTGTAAACACCGACGTGGGTTCTCTGCCACCGCAAACCAGGGTACAACGCGACCGTTGGCGTTTCCTGTTTGGCGTAACCCGCTAACGGGTTGTGGAACCGTTACCTAACAAGTTTAAGGAACGGGATGATTACTCTGACGTCTCGGAGTTGACGATGTATGAAATTCTTCCTCCCTCTGGCAACTGATGCCAACCAGACCGAGCGCGTTTACAACCGAATTATAGATCGGCTGCAAAATATAGGATGCGCGATAACCAGCGACCGGATCTACAAGGTTATCTACCGGAGAGAGGGTAGAATAGTTAGTGATGCGGTTGGCGCTGCGGCCGACAACGGAGAGATTGTACTGGCTATATTCCGTAATGATGTCGGTTATTTTATCTGTACCTACAGCTGCGGAGCTGTTTGGGGCGAACCAATTATTGCCCGCTACCCTATGGTTGAAGAAGTAGAGTATTTTGACGACTGATTCAGCCGAAGCAGCAGTAACAAAGCGTTCGCATCAACACTGGCTCTTCAGTGAGATTGTGTGAGGACATTATTATTGACGATGAAAAGAGATGAGATGAAGGCTATGGCGTATCAGCAATCAAATCAATCAGGAATCGGAAAGAAAACCATCTTAAGTATCGAGGATAATGCGGATGAATGGTTCATTATTCGCTGGGCACTCCTCCAGCTATTCCCCGGTACTAATCTGGTTTGGCAGTCAAATCCCAGTCAGGCGAAGGATTACCTGGCTACTTGTCTGCAATCGGAGAAAAGCCTGCCCGACGTAATTCTGGTCGATCTGTACCTACCCACTCCGGAAGCAGGTCTGGACATGCTGGAGGCACTCAAGTCGCAGCCGCTATACCAGCAAATCCCAACCGTTGTTCTCAGCCGATCAAGCGACCAGAACGACATTACCGATACGTTCGACCGTTCGGCCAACTCGTACATCATCAAACCAACTACGTATAAAGAATGGTTAGAGGGGTTGGTTATGCTTCGTACGTACTGGACCGATTCATATGTTTCTTAGCGACGTGTCCATTTTTCGGCACCCGGCTGTGGTGGAAGTAGGTGGGGAGTTTACCGACACCCGAACCAGACAAATGCAGACCCGGTCGCACGTACCGGTACCGGGTGGGGGCTGGGCGTAACGAGCTTACACGCCCGCGTATTGGTTGGTGCCCTGTTAAGCAAAAAGCCGCATCAGGACTGATGCGGCTTTTTGCTTAACAGGGCAGGAGAGGTTAGTCGCTTCGGCGACCGCCCATCAGGAGGCTGGCGTAGTAAAGCAGCGTAGCCAGTGAGCCAAGAGCCGCAACGACGTAGGTCATGGCAGCCCACCAGAGGGCATCTTTGGCAAACCCGTATTCGCGCTCGTTCACCACGTTGTTCGTCTGAACCCAGGCCAGTGCCCGACGGCTGGCATCGAACTCGACGGGCAGCGTGATAAACGAGAACAGGGTAGTCAGGGCGAACAGACCTACACCAATGGCCAGTGGAATGGGCGTCGTCTGCAACAGCAGAATACCACCCAGCAGTATCCACTGCATGTAGCGGGAAGAGAACGATAGCGCCGGTACCATGGCCGAACGCAGTTTCAGCGGAGCGTAGGCTACCTGATGCTGCACCGCGTGGCCGCACTCGTGCGAGGCCACCGCAGCGGCCGCCACGCTGCGTCCGTAATAGACATCGGCACTGAGGTTAACCGTTTTTTCTTCGGGGTTATAATGGTCCGTGAGCATACCCTCTACCGACACTACCCGGACGTCGTAGATGCCGTTTTGCTTCAGCATCATCTGAGCAATTTCGGCACCACTCATGCCATTACTCAGGCCAACCTGAGCGTATTCGTTAAACTTGCTCCGCAGGCGCCAGCTTACAAAAGCACTGGCTCCGAAGATGAGAATCATTAGTACCCAAATCATCGTTTGTTCGTCAGGTTTATGGTTTAAATGAACAACCCGCACCAGGGGGTGTCACTAATAAAACAACAGTTTCGGTGAAAAAGTATCCCGATAATGGTACCATTTATCAACACCGGGTACCACTTAAACAGACAATTCAGTAACTCTGTTTAATTCGTTCGATGAGTTTGGAGGTCGAATAACCCGGTACCAGCGCAATCGTTTCGACGCGCCCCCCCGACCCAGTACAAAATCGGCTCCCACAATGGTGGCTACCGTGTAGTCATCTCCTTTCACCAGTATATCGGGCCGGATGGCCTCAATGAGTTCGAGCGGGGTAGGCTCGCCAAAAAACGTAACCACATCCACAAACGCGAGGGCAGCCATGAGCCGGGCGCGGGCGTACTCGTTTACGACGGGACGATTGGGGCCTTTGATACCACTAACCGAGGCATCGGTGTTCAGGCCCAGAATCAGGCGGTCGCCCAGGTTGCGGGCTTTTTCGAGGTAGTCGATATGGCCCAGGTGAACAATGTCGAAGCAGCCGTTGGTAAATACCAGCTGCTGTCCGTCGGTCCGCCACTGGTTTACCCGATAAACGGCCTGCTGACGGGTAAGAATTTTGGATTCGGTCATGGGTTCGTTACTGCTCCAGTCGGATGGCTTTCGGGTCGTCGAGCACATCGGGCAGGTCAGTATTTTTAGTGCCCCGAAACAGGACGTATAACAGGGATGAAACGCCCAGGATGATAATCATCAGGGTCGAAACACCGTGAATAAAGGTGGCCAGAATCTGCCCATCCTGACTGGTAAGTCCGTACAGAATGGCTACCTGACCCACCAGCAGGTGAAACGACCCAATCCCCCCCGGCGTAGGCGCGGCCATACCCAGCGAACCCACTACCAGAATTGTCAGTCCGGCCAGCGCTCCCAGGTTAGCCGTAGCGGGCATGGCAAAAAACAGGCAGTAAGACATCAGGTAGTACATACCCCAGATAAGCAGCGTATGGAAAACAAACACTCCCGGTCTACGCAATTTTCGAACGCTGAGCAATCCCTTAGCAGCCCTTTGGTAAAGCGCTTATTTTTTGGTAGAGTGGGTGCCGACCCAGTGCTTCCCGGTACCGGTTGAACAAAAACCAACTTAGCAGCGCCAGCCCCAGCAGTACCGCCCCGACCAGCATCAGAATCCCGACCCACTGGAGCCTTTGGGGAGTTTGCCGCCCAGAAACTCCATAAAAAATTGACTGAACCGGTCAAACTCCAGAATAAACGTAGCGCCCAGGAGGAGCACCAGCATCAGCAAATCGAACAGACGTTCGGCCACGACGGTGCCGAAACTCACGTTGACCGGTACCGGAGTGCCGGACCGTCCCAGACCCGGTACAGCGTACCGCAGCGCGCTACTTCTCCCGCGCGGGGCAAAGCCAGATTCGCCAGGTAACCCGTTAGCACACTGGCACTGTGTATCGAGTGAGCCAGGGCCGTTGCGGTATAACCGGCTCCAGCAGAATACGCCACCGCTCAGACCGGCTCCAGTGGGCCACAATGGTGAACAGGGCACGAAAGCAATACCCACCGGTAATCGGCCGCGCTGATCTTTTGCCATAGATCGGCCGCGTCGAGGTGGCTTTGCTGGAAGGTAAACCAGAGCAAACCACCGGCAATGGACAATGATATAAGGTATTTGAGAATTTTTTGAGATTCATAAACCCGGAAGGCGGTCAGGATGCCGCGTGTAGAAAACTGTTGTCAGACGTCAACGCTGTATTTCATACCCTAACGTCGGTGCAAAGTAACGGAGTTTCCTGCAAACACCGGGTACCGTTTCTTCAAAAATGGCGATACCGATGCTGAATAGACTGGGTCATGGCCGGATCCTGCCAGGTGAACTTATTTTCCGGCCGACTCATACCCTGCGGAGCTGGACTGGTACGGGGCCGTGGACGCTGATACAAACCGGGAATCGTTAAAAAAACAGGCCGAGTGCCACCCCGAACCCGAAACGGGTAAAGCCACCGCCTGCTCAATGGGCCGGAGCGGGCATACCTACGCACTGCCTTGCTCAGATGCTGGCCAGTGCCAACTGCTTATGCGGTTCGCGGAGCTGCTGATTGGTCGCCGTAAAAAACCGGTGGTTGCTCAGAAAAGAGCGCTGAATCGTGTGCCACTGGCTGAGGTCGGGCAGGCGGTCGTAGGCGCACCAGTCCAAGAGCAGTGTTTCACTTCACTGATGGCTACATAATCATTGTAGCCCAGGTAATCCGGATCCGCATCGCACAGAATGGCTTCCAGCAACGTAGCGGGTGTTTGGGGCAGGCGCGTTGCCCGGATCAGTCGGCAAACCAGCGCAATCTGGGCGGGCGTGCACCCAAAGGCGGGCAGTACTTCCAGGGCCAGCCGACAGCTTTCTTCTTCGTGTTCCGCGTAGGCCCGCAGGAAACCGGCATCGTGGTAGCAGGTCGCCGTCTGGAGTACATCCAGCAACTCCCGGTCCGTGATTCCCTCGGCCTGCGCAATCCGGCTGGTCTGCTGCGCTACGTTGCCCTCGCAGTATGGGCGTACCCATCCGGACCGGGCCTGACGGGGCCGACTGTAAATGTATCCGGCAAACTCAGGCTATCGTCCGGCTGGTGATGACCGCACGCGACCAGCAATCGCCGGTCTCGTATTACTCATAACCATTTGGCATAAAAGGCCAGTATGTCGGCGCGCATGGCTTCCGTTTCCTGGTGGTATTACGGCATCAGCCGGGGTCAAAAAATGGAACACCTACGCCCGGTACCTCCGACCTGGATACCGATTTTACGGTGGTAGTGCAGTAGATTAATAAGGCTACTTTTAACAGAAAAGCCCTGATTCACTTTGAATCAGGGCTTTTCTGTTATCTGCGACGTGTTGAACCTTGCCCGGAAGGTAGTTTACTGCCGGACCTTTTTGTAGCCGGAGACCCGGAGTGAGTGGGTTGTTTGCCATCCCGGGTGCTTTATCTCCAGGTGATTTACCCACCGCATATTCCGGATTGTGAACTGGATGTTGGGCAGCCGCTGTAGACTGGGAGTAACAACAATAACTGTAGCAGACACATCTTTGGCGATTATTCTGCGTATATAGCACGATGTGCTTTCATCAACGTACCTCCTCTCACCTCTTCATGAGAAAATCACTACGCATTTTCGGTCTGCTTCTTCTGTTGACGGGTGCGGCCCGGGCGCAGGATGCCGAAACCCGCGCCATCCAGGCCCGCATCGACAACCACCCCCAGCAAGACACCTTCCGCGTCAACCGCCTGAACGAGCTGGCGGGGACTTTCCTATTTCCAGCTAAGCTGAAAGAAGGGGCCGCCAGCCAGGCCCTGACGCTGGCCCGCCAGCTGAACTATACCCAGGGTACGGGCTACGCCCTGGTGAATCTGGCCTCTGTCAACACCCTGATGGGGAAGAAACCCCAGGCCGCTGCCCTGTTAAAGCAGGCGGATGCCATCGCCAAAAACACCGATGATCCGGACCTGGCCGGGAATGTACTGATTAGACTGGCGTTTAATAGTCGAGGCACAGATAACCAGGCAGCTCTGGCTATGAGCTTGCAAGCCGAACGGATTGCCCGCCAGCGGGGCAACAAAGATCTGTTGTTTGACACTCAGAATCTGTTAGGTATTTTGTATTCAAATTCCCTCAGTGATTTCCCCAATGCCATCAACTATTATCTGGCCGCCAGCACCACCGCCGAACAGCTCAACAGCGCCAGCAAACTGGTTGGCAGCTGGAGTGGGTTGGGGAGTGCGTATTCTATAATGGGTGATCAGCCTAAAGCACTGAGCTACTTCCAGAAGGCGCTGGCCGCCAATAAAACACTGAAAAATGAAAGACTAGAGGGCGTTCTGCGGGGTAACATCGGTGAAAACTACCGAATGATGGGCAACTACCCCAAAGCCATCGAATACATCACGATGGTCCTGAAAACAGAGAAAGAGCCGGCAAGAATTGCCATTTACGAAAGCAACCTGGCCGATGTCTACACCCGTCTGGGCCAGCTGCCCCTGGCCCTGCGCTACGCCCTCCGCTCCCGTGCCCTGTCCGCCGAACTGGCCGATGACGAAGGGCTGGCCTGGGTCGACGGCGTTCTCTCGCGGGCCTACCTCAAAAAGGCCATGCCCGACTCCGCCCTGTATTTCGCCCGGCAGGGCTACAGTGCGGCCCAGCGGGTGGGCACCATCGAGTACCTGCGCGATAACACCCTGGCCCTGGCCAACGCCCATGCCGCCAAAAATGACTTCGCCAGTGCTTACCCCGCCCACCTTCGCTACATCGCTTACCGCGACAGCATGGTCAGCAATGAGATCACCAACAAGGCCAACCTGGCGCAGTTCAACTTCGACCTCGACAAGAAACAGGCCCAGATCACCCAGCTCAACCAGGAGAAACAATCTCAGCAAACCATCCTCATCAGCGCCCTGGTGGTGCTGGCCCTGATCGGCCTGTCGGCTTTTGCCCTTTTGCGCAGCAACCGCATCAAGCAGCGGGCCAACGCCCTGCTCCAGAAGCAGAAGACCGTGATCGAGGACCAGCGCGACCAGACCAACCAGGCCCTGTCCGAGTTGCAGCGCACCCAGGCCCAGCTGGTGCAGGCCGAGAAGATGGCCTCCCTGGGGGAGCTCACGGCGGGCATCGCCCACGAGATTCAGAACCCGCTGAACTTCGTCAACAACTTCGCCGAGGTGTCGGCCGAACTGGTCCAGGAGCTGGAAGAAGAAGCCCAGCGGCCCACCCGCGATGCCGGGCTGGAAAGCGAGCTGCTGGCCGATGTGCGGCAGAACCTGCAAAAGATTACTCACCACGGTGGGCGGGCCAGTAGCATTGTGCGGGCCATGCTCGAGCACAGCCGTACCATCACCGGCCAGCAGGAGCCCACCGACCTGAACGCCCTGGCCGAGGAGTACCTGAAACTGGCGTATCAGGGCCTAAGGGCTAAAGACAGACACTTTAATGCCGAACTGATCACCGATTTCGGACCCGCGCTGGGGCGGGTGGATATAGTGCCTCAGGAGATTGGGCGGGTGTTGTTGAATCTCTACAACAACGCTTTCTACGCGGTGGGTCAGCGCCAGAGGTCGGCAGGGGCCGATTACCAGCCCCGAGTGAGCGTGCGCACCGAGCGCACCGAGGGGGGTGTTCAGATTCGGGTGAGCGACAACGGGGTCGGCATGGCTGAATCGGTGCAGGCGAAAATCTTCCAGCCCTTCTTCACGACCAAACCCAGCGGGGAGGGTACGGGGCTGGGCCTGTCG